>NZ_JBVJRL010000007.1:0-346362 GCF_055607665.1 Streptomyces sp. NPDC036984 | reverse complement strand
GACGGCATCCCCGAGGACCGCCAGAAGCAGGCCGACTACGAGATGGACACCATCATCTCGATGGGCTTCCCCGGCTACTTCCTCGTCGTCGCCGAGTTCATCATGTGGGCCAAGAAGCAGGGCATCGCGGTCGGCCCCGGCCGAGGCTCCGCGGCCGGCTCGATCGTCGCCTACGCCATGGGCATCACCGACCTCGACCCGATCCCGCACGGCCTGATCTTCGAGCGGTTCCTCAACCCCGAGCGCATCTCGATGCCCGATGTCGACATCGACTTCGACGAGCGCCGGCGCGTCGAGGTGATCCGGTACGTCACCGAGAAGTACGGCGCCGACAAGGTCGCCATGATCGGCACGTACGGCACCATCAAGGCCAAGAACGCGATCAAGGACTCCGCGCGCGTGCTGGGCTACCCGTACGCGATGGGCGACCGCATCACCAAGGCCATGCCCGCCGACGTCCTCGGCAAGGGCATCCCGCTGTCCGGCATCACCGACCCCAGCCACCCGCGCTACAGCGAGGCCGGCGAGGTCCGCGGGATGTACGAGAACGAGCCGGATGTGAAGAAGGTCATCGACACCGCCCGCGGTGTGGAGGGCCTGGTCCGGCAGATGGGTGTGCACGCGGCCGGCGTGATCATGTCCAGCGAGACCATCACCGAGCACGTCCCGGTCTGGGTCAGGCACACCGACGGCGTGACCATCACCCAGTGGGACTACCCGAGCTGTGAGTCGCTCGGCCTGCTGAAGATGGACTTCCTGGGCCTGCGCAACCTCACGATCATGGACGACGCGGTCAAGATGGTGAAGGCCAACAAGGGCCTCGACATCGACCTGCTCTCCCTGCCGCTCGACGACCCCACGACCTTCGAGCTGCTCCAGCGCGGCGACACCCTCGGCGTCTTCCAGTTCGACGGCGGCCCCATGCGCTCGCTGCTGCGTCTGATGAAGCCGGACAACTTCGAAGACATCTCCGCCGTGTCGGCCCTGTACCGCCCGGGCCCGATGGGCATGAACTCCCACACGAACTACGCGCTGCGCAAGAACGGGCAGCAGGAGATCACGCCGATCCACCCCGAGCTGGAGGAGCCGCTCAAGGAGGTCCTGGACGTCACCTACGGCCTGATCGTCTACCAGGAGCAGGTGCAGAAGGCCGCCCAGATCATCGCGGGCTACTCGCTCGGCGAGGCCGACATCCTCCGCCGCGTGATGGGCAAGAAGAAGCCGGAGGAACTGGAGAAGAACTTCGTCATCTTCCAGGCCGGCGCCCGCAAGAACGGCTACAGCGACGAAGCGATCCAGGCGCTGTGGGACGTGCTGGTCCCGTTCGCCGGCTACGCGTTCAACAAGGCGCACTCGGCCGCGTACGGCCTGGTGTCGTACTGGACGGCCTACCTGAAGGCGAACCACCCCGCCGAGTACATGGCCGCCCTGCTGACCTCCGTCAAGGACGACAAGGACAAGTCGGCGGTCTACCTCAACGAGTGCCGCCGCATGGGCATCCGGGTGCTCCCGCCGAACGTGAACGAGTCGGAGGCGAACTTCGCCGCCCAGGGCGACGACGTGATCCTCTTCGGCCTCTCGGCCGTCCGCAACGTCGGCACCAACGTGGTCGAGTCGATCATCAAGTGCCGCAAGGCCAAGGGGAAGTACACCTCCTTCCCCGACTACCTCGACAAGGTCGAGGCGGTGGTCTGCAACAAGCGCACCACGGAATCGCTGATCAAGGCCGGCGCCTTCGACTCGATGGGCCACACCCGCAAGGGACTCATGGCGCAGTACGAGCCGATGATCGACAACGTGGTCGCGGTCAAGCGCAAGGAGGCCGAGGGCCAGTTCGACCTCTTCGGCGGCATGGGCGAGGAGACCAGCAGCGAGCCCGGCTTCGGACTCGACGTGCAGTTCGCCGACGAGGAGTGGGACAAGACCTATCTGCTCGCCCAAGAGCGCGAGATGCTCGGTCTGTACGTCTCCGACCACCCGCTCTTCGGCCTGGAGCACGTGCTGTCCGACAAGGCCGACGCGGGCATCGCCCAGCTCACCGGCGGTGAGCACGCCGACGGCGCGGTCGTCACCATCGGCGGCATCATCTCCGGCCTCCAGCGCAAGATGACCAAGCAGGGCAACGCCTGGGCGATCGCCACCGTGGAAGACCTGGCCGGCTCCATCGAGTGCATGTTCTTCCCGGCCACCTACCAGCTCGTGTCGACCCAACTCGTCGAGGACGCCGTGGTGTTCGTCAAGGGCCGGCTCGACAAGCGTGAGGACGTGCCCCGGCTCGTCGCCATGGAGCTGATGGTCCCGGACCTGTCCAACGCGGGCACCAACGCGCCCGTGGTGCTCACCATCCCAGCTGTGAAGGTCACCCCGCCGATGGTCAGCCGCCTCGGCGAGATCCTCAGCCACCACAAGGGCGACAGCGAGGTCCGGATCAAGCTCCAGGGCCCGCGCAAGACCACCGTCCTGCGCCTGGACCGGCACCGGGTCAAGCCCGACCCGGCCCTGTTCGGCGACCTCAAGGTGCTCCTCGGCCCGTCCTGCCTGGCCGGCTGAGCCTCGCGGCACGCGGCAGCGCGAAGGGGCGCACCCATGACGGGTGCGCCCCTTCCATGTGCCTGGGCTTCAACTGCCCTTTAGTTGTGGCCGAAGCTCTTCTGCTTCTTGCGAGCACCATCCGCGGGGCCGCCCTGGATGTGCGACACCGGCGACTCGTGCTCCTCCGCCGGAGGACGCTGCGCGTGCTCGTTCTGCTGAGCGCGGTTCTGCGGGCCGGCCTGCTTGCGGTTCTTGTTCTTGGCCATGGTGATCTGCCTCCTGTGGGGGATCTAGGGGCCAGGGCCGGGACCAGATTCACATACGCTGACATCAGGCGCATGTCGGATAATTACCGTGTGTGACAGGGTCGGTGGGCGCGCGGGATCCACAAACGCCACGCCGAAGATCGAGTTCCGGCCGTTAACCCCCGCGCAGTCGGGCAGACTCGAAGCAAGTCCGAAGCAAAACCTCCCGGGAAGAGGGTGAGTCGCGTGGACCGCTGCATCGTCCTGGTGGACGCCGGGTATCTGCTGGGAGCCGCCGCCAGCCTCCTCGCCGGTGAGCCCTCGCGGTCCCGGATCACCGTCGATCACACCGCACTGATCCAGGCCCTGCGCGAACGCGCGGAGTCCGACACCGAACGCCCCCTGCTGCGCATCTACTGGTTCGACGGCGCCCCCGACCGGGTCCCCCAGCCGGAGCACCGCCGGCTGCGCGTGATGCCCCGGGTCACCGTCCGGCTCGGCGCGCTCACCCGCAGTGACGGACGCTGGGCCCAGAAGGGTGTCGACGCCGCCATGCACGCCGAGCTGACCGAGCTGGCCCGCAACCGCGCCTGCTCCGACGTCGTCCTCGTCACCGGCGACGGCGATCTGCTGCCCGGCATGATGGCCGCCAAGGAGCACGGCGTCGCCGTCCACCTGTGGGCCGTCCAGGCCGCCGACGGCGACTACAACCAGTCCGAGGACCTGGTCGCGGAGGCCGACGAGCGGCGCGTGCTGGACCGGGCCTGGATCACCCAGGCCGTCCGCGCCAAGGAGCTGACCGGCGTCTGCGCCCCGCCGCCCGCGCCCCGCCCGGAGATCGCCGCGATCCTCTCCGCGCCGCTGCCCGAGTCCGCGCTCGCCGCTTCGGCCGAGCGGACCGCCGAACAGCCCGCGCACCCGCCGGCCGCCGCGGGGGCGGAGAACGGCACCCCGGAGCGGGCCCCCGCCGTCAAGGGCGTGCCCACCCCCAAGGACCTGGCCGCGCTGCGCGCACCCGGCACCCAGTCCGTGCAGCATCCGGCGACCGCGACCCTGCGCTGGTCCTCCGACAAGGGCTGGGTCGACCGGCCGGGCGCGGTCTCCGAGCCGCCCGAGGTCGCCTCCATGCCGACGCTGGCCCAGCTCACCACCGCCGAGCAGCGGTGGGCCGACCGGGAGGAGGACATCACCACGGTCGGCGGCGACCCGTACGAGGTGGGGCAGGTCTTCGCCCGCCGCTGGATGTCCCGGCTCGGCGACCCGAGCCATCTCCAGCGGCTGTCGCAGATGTATCCGCGCATCCCGCACCGGATCGACGGGGAGCTGCTGAGATACGCGGCGCGGTTCGGGCTGCTCGCGCACAAGGACGACCAGATCGACGAGCACGACCGTTACGCCATCAGAGCGGGGTTCTGGAGAGAGTTCGACGTACCGGCGGCGGCCGAACAGCACGCGCCCGCCGCCGACTGAATCCCCGTAGCCGCCCCCAAAGGCGAGTAAAGCCCCCGGACCCCGTAGTCTCGTCCCTTGTGAGTACGCGCGCGGGACAGGCACTTCGGTATGACGAGGTCGTACGCGTGCGCGGGCTCGGCAAGACCTACCCGGCCGTGAAGGGCCGGCGGGGCACTCCGGGCACCCCCGAGGTGCGGGCCACCGACGGGGTGGAGCTGGACGTGCGGCGCGGGGAGGTCTTCGGACTGCTCGGGCCGAACGGCGCCGGCAAGTCCACCCTCGTACGGCAGCTCACCGGGTTGCTGCGGCCGGACACGGGCAGCGTCGAGATCCTCGGCCACGACATCGTGCGGCACCCCGAGCGGGCCTCCCGGATCCTCGCCTACCTCGGCCAGGAGTCCACCGCCCTGGACGAGCTGACCGTCTCCCTCGCCGTCGAGACCACCGGCCGCCTGCGCGGCCTGGACGTCCGGCGGGCGCGGGCCGAGCGGGACGCCGTACTGGACGAGCTGGGGCTCACCCCCCTCGCCGGGCGGGCGCTGAAGAAGCTGTCCGGCGGGCAGCGGCGGCTCGCCTGTTTCGCCGCCGCCCTCGTCGGCGAGCGGCCGCTGCTCGTGCTGGACGAGCCGACCACCGGCATGGACCCGGTGGCCCGGCGCGCGGTCTGGGCGGCCGTGGACCGGCGGCGGGCCGAACACGGTACGACCGTGCTGCTGGTCACCCACAACGTCATCGAGGCCGAGACGGTCCTGGACCGGGTCGCCGTGCTCGACCAGGGCCGGGTCATCGCCTGCGACACCCCCGCCGGCCTCAAGGCGCGGGTCGCCGGCGAGGTCCGGGTCGAGCTGGTGTGGCGGGACCGGGCGCCGCTGGACGTGCCCGAGGTCGCCGTCCTGCGCGAGCGGGCCGTGGAGTCCGGCCGGCGCTGGACGCTCCGGCTCGCGCCCGAGGAGGCCCGGGCCGTCGTCGCCACGGTGACCGGCGGGGCCGCGTTCGCCGCCCTGGACGACTTCACGCTCGCCACGCCCAGCCTGGAGGACGTCTATCTGACGCTGGGCGGGGCGGCCCGGCAGGGGCTGGTGCGGGCGTGAGCGCGCGGGCCGCGGAATGCGCAGGGGTGTGCGCGAGAGCCGTACGGAAGAGGAGCAGCTCGTCGTGAGTGTCGTACCCGCCGAGGTTCTGCCGGGCGGTGCCCGGGCCGTGCCGGAGCCGGCGCCCGGCGCGGCCGAGCTCGGGCCGCCCGCGCGGCTGTGGCCGTCGCTGGCGGCCGTCTACCGGGCCCAGCTGTCCCGGGCCCGGGTGGCGCGGATCCCGCTGCTGTTCGTGGCGACCTTCCAGTCCGTCGGCATCACCGTGATGATGCGCGGTGTCGTCGACAGCGGCGGTGAGGCCCAGTCCGTGGTGGCCGGGTCGTCCGTGCTGGTCGTCGCCTACGTCGCGCTGAACCTGCTCGCCCAGTACTTCGGGCAGCTGCGGGCCAGTGGCGGGCTCGACCACTACGCCACCCTGCCGGTGCCGCCGGCGGCCGTGGTGCTGGGCGTGGCGGCGGCGTACGCCTCCTTCACCGTGCCGGGGACCTTGGTGACCGCCGTCTTCGGCTGCGTGCTGTTCGGGCTGCCGCTGGCCAACCTGTGGATCCTGGTGGCCGTCATTCCGCTCGCCGGGGCCGCGCTGGCCGGGCTCGGCGCCGCCTGCGGGCTGCTCGCGCCCCGCCCCGAGCTGGCCACACTGCTCGGCCAGCTGGGCATGTCGGCGGCGCTGCTGCTGGGCGTGCTGCCGGCCGACCGGATGCCGGGGGTCGTACGGCTGGCCCGTGATCTGCTGCCGTCGACCTACGGCGTGGAGGCGTACGCCCGGACCTTCGGGGCCCACCCCGACTGGGCCGTCGTCCTCGCCGACCTGGGGGTGTGTGCGGGTGTCGGAGTCATCTCGCTGGCCGTGGCGACCTGGGCGTACCGCAGGGCCGCCGTCCGGTGACGCGGCGCACGGGACGACCTGGCACGATGTCAGGGTGACCGCACCGCTGACTCCGCCGCCGCACGACGACTCCGCGCACCAGGTCCGGCAGGCTCCGCCGCCTGCCGGGGCACCCGTCGGGGATGGATACGAACAGGACGGCCCCGGCATGAGGACGGAGCTGCGGGAGGCCGCCGTGATCACGGTGGCGGGGGCGCTCGGCGGGGTGCTGCTGGGGCTGCTGTGGTGGTGGCTGGCGCCGCATGTGCCGCTCGTCGGTGACCGGATCGGCAAGAGCTGGGTCGTCTACCTCAAGGACACCGAGGGGGAGCAGGCGGTCGGGGTGGACGGTACGTTCACCCTGCTGGGCCTCGCCTTCGGGCTGGTCAGCGCGGTCGTGGTGTTTCTGCTGCGGCGGCGTGGCGGTGTGCCGCTCGTGGTGGCCCTGGGCCTGGGCGGGCTGCTCGGGTCCTTCCTGGCCTGGCGGCTGGGGGTCTGGCTGGGACCCGAGTCCGACGTGCTCGCGCATGCGCAGGCCGTGGGCAAGGGCGTGACGTTCTCGGCGCCGCTGAAGCTGTCGGCCAAGGGGGCGCTGCTGGCCTGGCCGCTGGCCGGGCTGCTGGTGCACCTGGGGCTCACGGCGCTGTTCGGTCCCCGGGATCCCGAGCCGCCGTACCCGCAGCAGCCGTAGCCGGGGCTCCGCCTGGACCCCCGTTTCCCGTCCGCCCACCCGTCTCGGCCGGCTGAACCAGTGAAGCGGTCAGCCCCGCCCGATCGGTGCCAGTACCGCCTCCGTCAGCTTCGCCAGGTCCCCCGGAGCCAGCTCCACCTCCAGCCCTCTCCGGCCCGCCGACACGCAGATCGTGGCGTGGCCCTCCGCCGAGTCGTCGAGGACCGTCGGCAGCTTCCTGCGCTGGCCCAGCGGGGAGATCCCGCCGCGGACGTAGCCCGTGGTGCGTTCGGCGAGGGCCGGGTCGGCCATGGCCGCCCGCTTGCCGCCCACCGCGGCCGCCAGGGCCTTCAGGTCCAGGGAGCCGGCCACCGGCACCACGCCGACCACCAGCGAGCCGTCCACGTCGGCCACCAGGGTCTTGAAGACGCGGTCGGGGGAGACGCCCATCGCCTCGGCCGCCTCCTCGCCGTAGGACGGGTGGGACGGGTCGTGGTCGTAGGAGTGGACGGTGAAGTCCACGCCGGACGCCGTCAGGGCCACCGTGGCGGGCGTTCCGCCGGACTGCTGCTGTTTCTTCGACTTCTTCGCCATCAGGTCGGCCGGTCTTCCTCAGTTCAGGCTGGTCGGCGTCCGCGTCAGCTCGAACGCGGGCAACGACGGCAGGTTACGGATGATGGCCGTCTCCGCGCGCAGGAGTTTCAGCTCGTCGCGCAGGCGGGAGGCGGTGTCCGGGGCCTGGAGCAGCCGCTGCTTGGTCGGCGTGTCGTGCACCATCGCCGCCGCCACCAGATACGACACCACGCTCGGGTCGTCCGGCAGCTCCGCCCCCGAGGACAGGGAACGCTCCCGGGCGCCGGCCAGGCGCTTCTGGTACTGCCGGAACGAGCGCAGGACGCCCTCGGCCAGCGCGCCGGCCTCGTCGCCGGGCTCCTCCGGCAGCTCCTCCAGTTCGGCGGTCAGGAACGGGCCCGACGCGTCCACGGACAGCAGCCGCACCCGGGTCGTACCGGTCGCCAGCACCTCGAAGGTGCCGTCGGACCGCTCCCGGATGGTCGCCGCGTCCGCCACACAGCCCACCGCGTGGAAGGACCGGAGCGGATCGGGGCCGAAGCCCGCGGCCGGGCCGCGCTCGGGCTGTGCCGTCGGATCAGGCATGCCCGAGGCGCTCGGCGCGACCTCGTGGCCGTCGCGGATGGCGACGACGGCGAACCGGCGCGGCTCGTCCTCGGGGGTCTTCAGCAGCTCGCGCATCATGGCGCGATAACGCTCCTCGAAGACGTTCAGCGGCAGCACGAGCCCCGGGAACAGCACCGAGTTCAGCGGAAAGAGGGGGAGACGGGCGGTGGTCACGGCGCCCCAGCCTAGTGGTCGGTGGCGCAGACGTGTCCGCCGTGCCCGCCGAGGGGCTCGCCGGGGGCCGGCAGGAGCCCCGCCGGGGCGGGCCGCGGGCCGGCCGTCTCCAGGTGCTCGCGCAGCCGCAGGAAGTGGCCGAGCGGGTCCTCGCAGAACCGGTCCCACGGGAAGGACGTGGCGTACGGGCCGATCAGCCGCAGCTGGGCCCGGGCGTCCTCCCGGCGGTCCAGCCGCAGCAGGACGTACAGCAGTTTGTTGCGGACTTCGGCGGGCCACGGGTCGGCCGCCGGGAAGTGGGCGGAGAGGGCGATCGCGCGGTCGGCCGCCGCGTCCAGCCGGGCCCGGGGCACCTGGGGGCCGCAGCCGTCGGTCAGATAGCCGAGCGCCGCCCGCGCGGGCAGGGCCTGGACGAGCGAGTCCGCCGGGGCGTCCTGAGCGGCCCGGTCGGCGAAGTCGAAGCACTCGCGGTGCGAGCCGTGCCAGAAGGTGGCCAGGTAACGCAGTGCGGCCACGTGGCAGCCGTAGTGGTGCGGGGCGCGCCGGACCGCCGCCTCCCACAGCTCCTCGAAGTACCGGTGCCCGGCCCGGGAACCGCGGGCGTGGTCCAGGGCGATCCGCCAGGGCACCGGGTCGCGGTCGTCGGCGCGGGCGGCCGCCGTGATGAACGGGCTCACCTCGCGCAGCAGCTCGGCGCGGGCCGGCGAGGGCCAGACGCGGTCCACCGCCAGCTGGGCGCCCAGGAGCAGCGCGTCGGGGTCCTCGGGGGCGGCCGTGCGCCATTCCTCGAACCACTCGGGACGCGACCGGGCGAAGGCGGCGAGGCGCCTGACGTACCGGTCGCGGATCTCCCACTCGGCCGTGGCCCGGGTCGCGGCCAGCAGCCCGGCCGCGCCGGTGTACTCGCCCCGGCCGGCCGCGACCAGCGCGGGGGACAGGCGGTGGTCGGGCGCGTCGAGCACGGGCTCGTCCCCGGCCGGCGGTCGGCCGGCCGAGCGCGCGGAGCGTTTGGCCATCCGGGTGGGGCGGATGAACGAGGGCAGCAGAGCCATGGTGCCGACCATTGAAAGTCCGCAGGTCGGGGCCGCGCCAGAGGGCCGGGGCAAGTTACGTAAGGTTGTACGGCGGAAGGTCAAGGACCGGTAAAGGTGACCATGCAAGTGTGGCGGAACTGTGTGCTCCGTCCACTGCGACAGCAGCCGGGACGTCTCCTCCGTCAGTTGTGCCCCAGCAGCCGGAGCCGTGTCCTCCGTCAGTTGCGCCCCAGTAGTCGGAACCCTCTCCTCCGTCAGTTGCGCCCCAGTAGTCGGAACCCTCTCCTCCGTCAGTTGCGCCCCAGCAGCCGGACCCGCGTCTCCCGTCAGTTGCGCCGCAGCAGTCGGGTCGCCCCCGCCGCCACCGTCGTCGCCAGGACCCAGCCGAGCAGGATCATCACCGCCGCGAGCCACTGCCAGCCGCCGCTCAGCTGCCACTGGCCGGCCTGGCCCAGGTCGATCACCGGCAGCAGCAGGTCCAGCGTGAACAGCGCCGGGCTCCAGACCGGATGGCCGCCGGGGTTCACCGGCGGATGGTCCGCATGGGCGAAGGTGAGCGTGCCCGCCGCCCACAGCACCGCCATCCACACCGCGGCCCGGCCCGGACGGTAGCCGTAGGCAACCGCCAGGTCCTGGACATATCCCCAGAACTTGCCGGTCAGGGGGAGCGTCTCGCGTCGCCGGCGCTGCTTGGCGAGGAGCACCTCGCGCGCGTCCTCGTCCTCACCGGCGGCCTTCAGCACCGCGGCCAGCCGCTCGTACGGCTCCGGCGCGTACTCGGCGGTGGCCGCCGCCACCCAGTCCAGGCGCTCGGTCAGCGGGAACGGGCCCTTCGGCACCAGGGCTTCGTAGGTGAACCCGCCCATGTGCAGATTGCCCGGGTCCGGCCAGCTGCTCGCGCGGTCCACCAGGTTCTCGATCCGCGCCCCGGACAGCACCACCTTCCCGCGCTGCGGCTTGTCCCCGAGGAAGCGCAGCTCCGGCGCGTGCACCCGGCGCAGCGACAGTTCCTGGTCGTCGCCGAGGACGAACCGGGCCCGCTCCAGGTCGACGGCGTCCCCGAACCGCCCGTCGTCCAGGCGCACCCCGCCCCGGCACTCGAAGCGCTGGATGCGCGTCCCGCGCGCGGGGGTGGTGCCGCTCAGCAGCGGGCTGCCGACGCCGGCCGGGGTCAGGTACAGGGTGCGCTCGACCGTCATCTGGGGGGCGTTCAGGGCGAAGCGGGAGTGCGGATTGGCGAGTTTCGCGCCGCGCAGGCTCAGCGAGACGCCGATCTGGGCGCCGCGCAGGCTGACCTCGCCGTGCGACTCCAGCAGCTCCGCCTGGAGGTCCTGGCCGACGGTCATGCCGTCCGCCGAGATCGACCGTCCGCTGCGGTCGCGGTACGCGATCGCCTGGTTGAGCAGCAGATCCGTGCCGATCTGCGCGTCCGTCAGCCGGACGCCGTTGCGGAACCGGCAGCGCGGCAGGTGCAGGTCGCCCTCGGTGTGCACGCGGGCCGCCTCCAGGCGGGGCACCGCGCAGTCCACCAGCCGTACGGTCGTGAACCGGGCCTCCGGCAGCCGGACCTCCTCGTCGAAGCGGCAGCCGCGCAGCTCCACGTACGGCGTGACCTGGCCGCCCGCCAGGTCCAGCGGGTCGCTGATCCGTACGCCGACGAGCTTCAGCGCGGACACCCGGCCGGCGAGCGCCGGCGGGCCGTCCAGCAGCAGCCAGGCGACGATGCGGGCCCGCACGGTCCGCTCGGGACCCCAGGGGTGTCCGCCGTGCGGATCGTCCACCACGGCGTCGCCGCTGCTCAGGTCGTACACGCTGCCGTTGCGGAAGGCCTGCCACATGCCCGCCTCTGCCGCGGTCAGGTCGTCCGGCAGGTCCCCGGCGCGGATGCCGGCCCCCTCGGTCACCGCTCTCCTCTCCCGGTTCAGTGGTTTTCAGCGGTTTTCGTACAGCCGTTCATGCCCGCTGCGTGACCCCCCGAACACCACACGTGAAGGTGATCTTCCGGGTTCCGGCCAGCCTATGTACCAGTCATTGGCCCACGTTCTGTATCAGCCATTGATACGCGCGGACGGCTCCCGACACCGGTCTGAGAGAATTGGAACTGTGATTTCCCGAATCGATCTGCGCGGCGACGCCCTTCCCGAGGGCCCCGCCCTGCGCGACCTGCTGCCCCGAGCCGACTTCGACGTATCGGCCGCCCTGGAGAAGGTGCGTCCGATCTGCGAAGCCGTGCATCATCGTGGCGACGCGGCGCTGATCGACTTCGCCGAGAAGTTCGACGGAGTACGGCTGGAATCCGTCCGTGTCCCGGCCCAGGCGCTCACCGACGCGCTCGCCGGTCTCGACCCGGCGGTGCGCGCCGCGCTGGAGGAGTCCATCCGCCGCACCCGGCTGGTCCACCGCGCCCAGCGCCGTACGACGCACACCACTCAGGTCGTGCCCGGCGGCTCGGTGACCGAGAAGTGGGTGCCGGTCGAGCGTGTCGGGCTGTACGCCCCGGGCGGCCGGTCCGTCTACCCCTCCTCCGTGATCATGAACGCCGTACCGGCCCAGGAGGCCGGGGTCGAGTCCATCGCGCTCGCCTCCCCGGCCCAGGCCGAGTTCGGCGGCCTGCCGCACCCGACGATCCTGGCCGCCTGCGCCCTGCTCGGCCTGGACGAGGTGTACGCGGCCGGCGGCGCCACCGCCGTCGCGATGTTCGCGTACGGCACCGAGTCCTGCCCGCCCGCCAACATGGTCACCGGCCCGGGCAACATCTGGGTCGCCGCCGCCAAGCGCTACTTCACCGGCAAGATCGGCATCGACGCCGAGGCCGGCCCGACCGAGATCGCGGTCCTCGCTGACGCCACCGCCGACCCGGTGCACGTCGCCGCGGACCTGATCAGCCAGGCCGAGCACGACCCGCTCGCGGCGGCCGTCCTGGTCACCGACTCCGTCGAGCTGGCGGACGCGGTGGACAAGGAGCTGGCGCCGCAGGTCGCGGCCACCAAGCACATCGACGACCGGATCGTGCCCGCCCTTGAGGGCAAGCAGTCCGCGATCGTCCTGGTGGACGGCATCGAGGAGGGCCTCCGGGTGGTCGACGCCTACGGCGCCGAGCACCTGGAGATCCAGACCGCGGACGCGGCCGCGGTCGCCGACCGGGTGAAGAACGCCGGCGCGGTCTTCATCGGCCCCTGGGCCCCCGTCTCGCTCGGCGACTACGCGGCCGGGTCCAACCACGTCCTGCCCACCGGCGGCTGCGCCTGCCACTCCTCCGGCCTGTCCGTCCAGTCCTTCCTGCGCGGCATCCACATCGTGGACTACACGCAGGACGCGCTCGCCGACGTCGCGCACCACGTGGTGACGCTGGCGGAGGCGGAGGACCTGCCCGCGCACGGCGCGGCGATCAAGGCCCGTTTCGGGTGGAAGGTTCCAGAAGGCACGTGACTCGCAACCCCTCTTCGTCCCGTTGGGACGCGCTCCCCATCCGTGACGAGCTGCGCGGCAAGTCCCCCTACGGCGCGCCCCAGCTGGACGTCCCCGTACGGCTGAACACCAACGAGAACCCCTACCCGCTGCCCGAGCCGCTGGTCGAGCGGATCGCGGAGCGGGTGCGGGAGGCCGCCCGCGGCCTCAACCGCTACCCCGACCGGGACGCGGTCCAGCTGCGCACCGAGCTGGCCGCCTACCTGACGAAGACCGCCAAGTACCCGCTCGGCACCGAGAACGTGTGGGCCGCCAACGGCTCCAACGAGGTGATCCAGCAGCTGCTGCAGACCTTCGGCGGACCGGGCCGTACGGCGCTCGGCTTCGAGCCGTCGTACTCGATGCACGCGCTCATCGCGCGCGGGACGGGCACCGGCTGGATCTCCGGTCCGCGGGGCGAGGACTTCACGATCGACCTCGCCGCCGCCGAGCGGGCCATCGCCGAGCACAAGCCGGACGTCGTCTTCATCACCACCCCCAACAACCCCACCGGCAACGCGGTCCCGCCGGAGACGGTCCTCGCGCTGTACGAGGCGGCCCAGGCGGCCAAGCCGTCGATGGTGATCGTGGACGAGGCGTACATCGAGTTCAGCCACGGCGACTCGCTGCTGCCGCTGCTGGCGGGCCGCCCGCACCTGGTCGTCTCCCGCACGATGTCGAAGGCGTTCGGCGCGGCGGGCCTGCGCCTCGGTTACCTCGCCGCCGACCCGGCGGTCGTGGACGCCGTCCAGCTCGTCCGCCTGCCGTACCACCTGTCGGCGATCACCCAGGCGACCGCCCTGGCCGCGCTGGAGCACACCGACACGCTGCTGGGGTACGTCGAGCAGCTGAAGGCGGAGCGCGACCGGCTCGTCAGCGAGCTGCGCGCGATCGGCTACCAGGTCACCGAGTCCGACGCCAACTTCGTGCAGTTCGGCCGGTTCGACAGCGCCCACGAGGTCTGGCAGAAGATCCTCGACCGGGGCGTCCTGGTCCGGGACAACGGCGTACCGGGGTGGCTGCGGGTGTCCGCCGGCACCCCGGAGGAGAACGACGCGTTCCTCGACGCGGTTCGGGAACTGAAGAAGGAGCTGTAAGGCATGGGCCGCGTAGGACGCATAGAGCGCACCACCAAGGAGACGTCCGTCCTGGTCGAGATCGACCTGGACGGCACCGGCCGGACCGACATCGCCACCGGCGTCGGCTTCTACGACCACATGCTCGACCAGCTCGGCCGGCACGGTCTGTTCGACCTGACCGTGAAGACCGACGGCGACCTGCACATCGACTCCCACCACACCATCGAGGACACCGCCCTCGCGCTGGGTGCCGCCTTCAAGCAGGCGCTCGGCGACAAGGTGGGCATCTACCGCTTCGGCAACTGCACGGTCCCGCTGGACGAGTCCCTCGCCCAGGTCACCGTCGACCTCTCCGGCCGCCCCTACCTCGTGCACACCGAGCCCGAGAAGATGGCGCCGATGATCGGCGAGTACGACACGACGATGACCCGGCACATCCTGGAGTCCTTCGTCGCCCAGGCGCAGATCGCGCTGCACGTGCACGTGCCGTACGGGCGCAACGCGCACCACATCGTGGAGTGCCAGTTCAAGGCGCTGGCCCGGGCGCTGCGTTACGCCTCCGAGCGCGACCCGCGCGCGGCCGGCATCCTCCCCTCCACGAAGGGCGCGCTGTAACCCCATGAACGGTCTGTCGACCCTCCTGATCGTCGTCGGCCTCTTCCTGGTCGGCGGCATCATCTCCTTCGTCAAGCAGAAGATGCCCACCAGCCTGATCGTGCTGCTCTCGATCGGCGCCGGCCTGTGCCTGTTGGCGGGCGTCATGCGGCTGGAGGTGTGGAATTGAGCACCAAGAAGGTCGTCGTCTTCGACTACGGCTTCGGTAACGTCCGGTCCGCCGAGCGTGCCCTCGCGCGCGTGGGCGCCGACGTCGAGATAACGCGCGACTTCGACAAGGCCATGAACGCCGACGGCCTGCTCGTGCCGGGCGTCGGCGCCTTCGCCGCCTGCATGCAGGGCCTGCGCGCCGCCCGGGGTGACTGGGTCGTGGACCGCCGGCTGTCCGGCGGGCGCCCGGTCATGGGCATCTGCGTCGGCATGCAGATCCTCTTCGCGCGCGGCATCGAGCACGGCGTGGAGGCCGAGGGCCTGGACGAGTGGCCCGGCACGGTCGAGCCGCTCCAGGCCGACGTCGTGCCCCACATGGGCTGGAACACCGTCGACGCCCCGGCCGGCTCGCAGCTGTTCGCCGGCCTGGACACCGACGCCCGCTTCTACTTCGTGCACTCCTACGCCGTCCACGAGTGGACCCTGCAGACCCACAACCCGGTGATCGAGGCCCCCAAGGTCACCTGGTCGACGCACGGCAAGCCGTTCGTGGCCGCCGTGGAGAACGGCGCCCTGTGGGCCACCCAGTTCCACCCCGAGAAGTCCGGCGACGCCGGCGCCCAGCTCCTCACCAACTGGATCGGAACCCTGTAGACCATGGCCAAGCTCGAACTCCTCCCCGCCGTCGACGTCCGCGACGGCCAGGCCGTCCGCCTCGTGCACGGCGAGTCCGGGACCGAGACCTCCTACGGCTCCCCGCTGGAGGCCGCCCTCGCCTGGCAGCGGTCCGGCGCAGAGTGGCTGCACCTGGTCGACCTGGACGCCGCGTTCGGCACCGGGGACAACCGTGAGCTGATCGCCGAGGTGACCAAGGCGATGGACATCAAGGTGGAGCTGTCCGGCGGCATCCGCGACGACGACACCCTCGCCGCCGCCCTCGCCACCGGCTGCACCCGGGTGAACCTCGGCACCGCCGCCCTGGAGACCCCCGAGTGGGTCGCCAAGGTCATCGCCGAGCACGGCGACAAGATCGCGGTCGGCCTGGACGTGCGCGGCACGACCCTGCGCGGCCGCGGCTGGACCCGCGACGGCGGTGACCTCTACGAGACGCTGGAGCGCCTCGACAAGGAGGGCTGCGCCCGCTACGTCGTCACCGACATCGCCAAGGACGGCACCCTCCAGGGCCCGAACCTGGAGCTGCTGAAGAACGTCTGCGCGGCGACGGACCGCCCGGTGGTGGCCTCCGGCGGCGTGTCGTCGCTCGACGACCTGCGCGCCATCGCCGAACTGGTACCCCTCGGTGTCGAGGGCTCCATCGTCGGGAAGGCCCTGTACGCGAAGGCGTTCACCCTGGAAGAGGCCTTGGAGGCTGTGTCGTCATGAGCGAAGCCGTGCGGCGCGTGCAGAGCGGAAGTCCCTGGGAAGAGAGTTTCGGGTTCGCACGCGCCGTCGCGGCGGGTGACCGTGTGCTGGTGGGCGGCACGACGTCCTTCAAGGGCACCGTGCTGTACGGGGAGGGCGACCCGTACGAACAGGCGAAGGTCGCGTTCACCAGCGCGGTCGAGGCGATCGCCGAGCTCGGGCTCGGCATCGAGTCCGTGATCCGCACGCGGATGTACCTGACCCATGCGCGGGACGTGGACGCGGTGGGCCGGGCGCACAAGGAGATGTTCGACTCGGTGCGCCCCATCTCGACCCTGCTGGTCGTGGAGGGATTCGTCGATCCGCGGATCCTGGTCGAAGTAGAACTAGAAGCATTCAGAGGAGCCTGAGCAGTCATGACCCTGGCGGTCCGAGTCATCCCCTGCCTGGACGTGGACAACGGCCGGGTCGTCAAGGGCGTCAACTTCCAGAACCTGCGCGACGCGGGCGACCCCGTCGAGATGGCCAAGGTGTACGACGCCGAGGGCGCCGACGAGCTGACGTTCCTGGACATCACCGCGTCCTCCGGTAACCGGGAGACGACGTACGACGTGGTGCGCCGCACCGCGGAGCAGGTGTTCATCCCGCTGACGGTCGGCGGCGGCGTCCGCACGGCCGAGGACGTGGACAAGCTGCTGCGGGCGGGCGCCGACAAGGTGGGCGTCAACACGGCGGCCATCGCCCGCCCCGAGCTGATCCGTGAGATCGCCGAGCGTTTCGGGCGCCAGGTGCTGGTCCTCTCGGTGGACGCGCGGCGCACCCCCGAGGGCACCTTCGAGGTCACCACCCACGGCGGCCGGCGCGGCACCGGCATCGACGCCGTGGAGTGGGCGCACCGGGCGGCCGAGCTGGGCGCGGGGGAGATCCTGCTGAACTCCATGGACGCGGACGGCACGAAGGACGGCTACGACCTGGAGATGATCGCGGCGGTCCGCAAGCACGTGACCGTCCCGGTGATCGCGTCCGGCGGCGCCGGCAAGCTGGCCGACTTCCCGCCGGCCATCGGGGCGGGGGCGGATGCGGTGCTGGCCGCGTCGGTGTTCCACTTCGGTGACCTGCGGATCGGCGAGGTGAAGCAGGCGCTGCGCGAGGCGGGGCACCCCGTCCGGTAGGGAGGCCCGCCGAGGCTCACCCGTTCGGCTGCACCAGCTGCACCAGATTGCCCACCGTGTCCTCGAACACCGCCGCCAGCACCGGGCCCTGCTCCTGCGGCGGATGCGTGAACCGGACGCCGCGTCCGCTCAGCCGCTCGTACTCGGCCCGGATGTCGTCCACCGAGAACACGATGCACGGCAGCCCCGCCTCGTGCAGCGCCCTGCGGTACGGCTCCGCGATCGGGCCCTGGCCGGGCTCCAGCAGCAGCTGCAGATCCGGCTGGGCCCCGCCCCGCGCGCCGACCGTCACGAAGAGGGTGCCCTCGCCGAGGTCCATGTGGGTGCGGGTCTCGAAGCCGAGGACGTCGGTGTAGAAGGCGTGCGCCTTCGCCACGTCGTCCACGTACACGCCGGTCATCGCCACCTTGATCATGGGCCGGTCCTCTCAGATGCCCAGCTGCCTGGACTCGTGCAGCTTCTCGATCGCGTCCGCGTCCCCGTCCAGCTGTACCTTGGCCGCGTTCTGCCGGCCGTACGCGAACATCAGCAGCTCCGAAGGCTCACCGGTGACCGTGACCACCGGGGCGCCCCGGTGCGCCACCGCCGTCTGGCCGTCCGGGCGGCGCAGCACCAGACCCGTCGGCACACCCCGGCCCATCAGCCGCGCGGCGCGCTCCAGCCGGGACCACAGCGCGTCCTGGAAGACCGGGTCCAGCTCGCGCGGGCTCCAGTCCGGCTGGGCACGGCGGACGTCCTCCGTGTGGACGTAGAACTCGACGATGTTGGCCGCCTCGTCGATCTGCTTGAGCTGGAAGGGCGAGAAGCGCGGCGGGCCGGTACGGATCAGCTGGATCAGCTCCTCGTACGGCTTCGCGGTGTACTCGGCCATCACCTTCTCCAGGCGCGGCGCGAGCTGCTTGATCAGCGTTCCCCCCGCCGCGTCCGGGCGGCGCTCGCGCACGATCACATGCGCGGCCAGGTCCCGGGTCCGCCAGCCCGCGCAGAGTGTCTCGGCGTCCGGACCGACGGTTTCCAAGAGGTCGGCGAGCAGCAGCCGTTCACGCTTGGCAAAGGTCGACATGCAGTCAGCCTACGACCACGTGAACACTCCGCCCAGCGGGCACCGGACGCCCGGCCCCCGACCGTCCGGCCCGTGGACACGGCCCGTCACTGTCGGTCCCGCGCGGCACAATGGCACCCATGACCAGTACGACCGGTGCCCCCGGGCCCAGCAGCCTCGACCCGGAGATCGCCGCGCGGCTCAAGCGCAGCGCCGACGGCCTCCTGCCCGCCATCGCCCAGCAGTACGACACGGGCGAGGTGCTCATGCTCGGCTGGATGGACGACGAGGCGCTGCACCGCACGCTGACCACCGGCCGCTGCACCTACTGGTCGCGCAGCCGCCGGGAGTACTGGGTCAAGGGCGACACCTCCGGCCACCTCCAGTGGGTGAAGTCGGTCGCGCTGGACTGCGACGCCGACACGCTGCTGGTCAAGGTCGACCAGGTCGGCGCCGCCTGCCACACCGGCGCACGCACGTGCTTCGACGCCGACGTCCTGCTGAAGGACGCCGGTTCCGGTCCCACCCGGTCCGGTCAGTAAGGTCAGCGGACATGGACCTAGAGACCTTCCGCAAGCTGGCCGCGGACCGCCGTGTCATCCCGGTCACGCGCAAGCTCCTCGCCGACGGCGACACCCCGGTCGCGCTCTACCGCAAGCTCGCCGCCGAGCGCCCGGGCACCTTCCTGCTGGAGTCCGCGGAGAACGGCCGGTCCTGGTCCCGGTACTCCTTCATCGGGGTCCGCAGCGACGCCACCCTCACCGCGCGGGACGGACAGGCCCACTGGCTCGGCACCCCGCCCGTCGGCGCCCCCACGGAGGGCGACCCCCTCGCGGCCCTGCGCGCCACCCTCCAGGTCCTGCACACCCCGCACCAGGAGGACCTGCCGCCCTTCACCGGCGGCATGGTCGGTTACCTCGGCTACGACATCGTCCGCCGCCTGGAGAAGATCGGCCCCGGCGAGCGGGACGGCAGTGATCCGACAAGCGTGCCCGAGCTGACCATGCTCCTCACCAGCGACCTCGCGGTGATGGACCACTGGGAGGGCTCGGTCCTGCTGATCGCCAACGCGATCAACCACAACGACCTGGAGACGGGCGTCGACGAGGCTTACGCGGACGCCGTGGCCCGCCTGGACGCCATGGAGGCGGACCTCTCCCGTCCGGTCGCCCAGCCCCCGGCGCACCTTCCGCCCTCCGAGCTGCCCGAGTACACCGCCCTGTGGGGCGGCCCCGACTTCCAGCGCGCCGTCGAGGACGTCAAGGAGCGCATCCGCGCGGGCGAGGCCTTCCAGGTGGTGCCCTCCCAGCGCTTCGAGACCCCGTGCACGGCGAGCGCCCTGGACGTCTACCGGGTGCTGCGGGCCACGAACCCGTCGCCGTACATGTACCTGTTCCGGTTCCCCCACGGGGAAGGAGGCGCCTTCGACGTCGTCGGCTCCTCCCCGGAAGCGCTGGTCAAGGTCGAGGGCGGGCGCGCGATGGTGCACCCCATCGCCGGCACCCGGCACCGCGGGGCCACCCCGCAGGAGGACCAGGCCCTCGCCGAGGAGCTGCTCGCCGACCCCAAGGAGCGCGCCGAGCACCTGATGCTGGTCGACCTCGGCCGCAACGACCTCGGCCGGGTCTGCGAGCCCGGTTCGGTCGAGGTGGTCGACTTCATGTCCATCGAGCGCTACTCGCACGTGATGCACATCGTCTCGACCGTCACCGGCAAGGTGGCCGCGGGCCGCACGGCCTTCGACGTGCTCACCGCCTGCTTCCCGGCGGGCACCCTCTCCGGCGCCCCCAAGCCCCGCGCGATGCAGATCATCGACGAACTGGAGCCCTCCCGGCGCGGCCTGTACGGCGGCTGCGTCGGCTATCTGGACTTCGCCGGCGACTCCGACACCGCGATCGCCATCCGTACGGCCCTGCTGCGCGACGGCACGGCCTACGTCCAGGCCGGAGCCGGCATCGTCGCCGACTCCGACCCGGTCGCCGAGGACCAGGAGTGCCGCAACAAGGCGGCGGCGGTGCTGCGGGCGGTGCACACGGCGAACCGCCTGGGGCACTAGGACGCTTCTCATAGCAACCCCGGGTGCCGGTTCGCCCGGGGTTCAGGCGATAGTGGAGTACGTGACTGCCGTACCGCACCCCCGTTCCGAAGCCGCCGCGCCCGCCCGGTCCGGCCGGCGGAGCCTCGCCGTGGCCCTCTTTTGTGGCGCCCTCGGCGCGGCCGTGGCGCTGCTCGCGACCCGGCAGCGCTGGGCGGAGGGCACCGCGACGGTGGCCGGCGGCGCGTTCCCGCTGACCGCCAAGGGCAGCGACGTCACGGGCGTCCCCGCGGCCCTCGCCATAGTGGGCCTCGCTGCGCTCGTCGCCGTCTTCGCCGTCCGCAGGGCCGGCCGCCTCCTCGTCTCGGGGCTGCTCGCGCTGTCCGGCGCCGGGATCGTCGTCGCGGCCCTGGTGAGCGCCTCGGACAGCTCCGCGCTGGACGAGAAGGCCGCCCAGGCGAGCGGTGACACCTCCGCCACGGTCGCCGCGCTCACCCACACCGGCTGGCCCTATGCGGCGGCCGCGGGCGGCCTGCTGCTCCTCCTCGCCGGCCTGCTCGCCCTGCGTTACGGCAGCCTGTGGCCCGCGATGTCCGGCCGTTACGAGCGCGGCGCCGCCCGCCCGCGCCGCACGGCCCGGCCGGCCGACCCGGAGCGTCCCGAGGAGATCTGGAAGGCCCTGGACCGGGGCGAGGACCCGACGGGCGCCTGAACCCCGAGTGTGGTGAAACAGACGCGACCCCCGCGTCGGGCACGCGTGCACGTACGGGACAATGGACGGCGAGCGTCCGGCTCGTACGACACACAGACAGCAACGAGGAGCAAGTCATGGCGGGCAGCAGCCACGGTCACACCCCGGCCGCCTGGACCGGTGTCATCATCGCCTTCATCGGTTTCTGCGTCGCGGGTGCCTTCATGGTGATGGCCCAGCCCGTCGGCTTCTGGGCCGGCATGGCACTCACCCTCCTCGGCGGTGTGGTCGGCGCCATCATGCGCGCCATGGGCCTCGGCCAGCCGAAGGAGGCTCGCGCCCTGCCGCACACCGCGCCTGCGGCCACCCGTGAGCCGGTGACCGTGGAGAGCTGAGCCCTCAGGTTTCCCGCGAGGGGCGGTCCGGCATCCAAGGGGGTGCGGCGGGCCGCCCCTCGCGTTTCCGGCCGCGGCGACGGCTTTCCGTTCGCGGCGACGGCGCGCGCGCCCGGGTTCGGCAGGGGAGAATTCCCGCGTGAACGCTGACAGCCGTGCGGTCCCGCCCCAGGCAGCGATGCGCGACCCGTGCCCGGTACCGCCCCCGACGCCCCTCTGGCGGCGGGTCGCCGTCCCGGCGGGGCTGTTCGCGGCCGTCGCCGGAGCCTTCGCGTACGTCGGTGCCGTCGACCCGAACGAACCCGGCCACTACCCCGTCTGCCCCCTGTACCAGCTCACCGGCCTGTACTGCCCCGGCTGCGGCGGACTGCGCAGCGCGCACGCCTTCGTCCACGGCGACCTTCTCACCGCCTCGCGCGACAACGCGCTGGGCGTGGCCGGCTACCTGGGCTTCGCCGTGCTGTGGACCGTCTGGGTGGTCCGCGCGGCGCGCGGCCGGCCGCTGCGGATCGAGCTCGGACCGGCCGGGCTGTGGGCCGCCGGCGCGTTGCTGCTGGTGTTCACCGTCGTCCGGAACCTGCCGTTCGGTGGCTGGCTCCACCCTTGATCGAACAGCGAATGTCCAGGTAGTGGGACCGGCATTTACCGGATGCGAACCCTCGGCCCTGCTGCGGATACCATCGCAGTGACCACAGGTTTTCCAGACCTGAAGGAACAACCGTCTGAAAGGGGGCCGCTCGCGTGAGTGTGCTCGACGAGATCATCGACGGAGTCCGTGCCGACCTCGCGGAGCGGCAGGCACGCGTCAGCCTCGACGAGCTCAAGGAGCGTGCGGCCAAAGCCCCCGCCGCCAAGGACGGGGTGGCCGCGCTCAAGGGCGACGGCGTCAAGGTGATCTGCGAGGTGAAGCGCTCCAGCCCCTCCAAGGGTGCGCTGGCCGCCATCGCCGACCCGGCCGGACTCGCGGCGGACTACGAGGCGGGCGGCGCGGCCGTCATCTCCGTCCTCACCGAACAGCGCCGCTTCGGCGGCTCGCTGGCCGACCTGGAGGCGGTCCGCTCGCGGGTCGACATCCCGGTCCTGCGCAAGGACTTCATCGTCACCTCGTACCAGCTGTGGGAGGCCCGGGCGTACGGCGCCGACCTCGCGCTGCTGATCGTGGCCGCCCTGGACCAGTCGGCCCTGGAGTCGCTGATCGAGCGGGCGGTGTCCATCGGCCTGACCCCCCTCGTCGAGGTGCACGACGAGGACGAGGTCGAGCGTGCGGTGGACGCGGGCGCCAAGGTCATCGGTGTCAACGCGCGCAACCTGAAGACGCTGGAGGTCGACCGCGGCACGTTCGAGCGGGTCGCCCCGGAGATCCCGGACCACATCGTCAAGATCGCCGAGTCCGGCGTCCGCGGCCCGCACGACCTGATCGCCTACGCCAACGCCGGCGCCGACGCGGTCCTGGTCGGCGAGTCCCTGGTCACCGGCCGCGACCCGAAGGCGGCGGTGGCCGACCTGGTGGCCGCGGGCGAGCATCCCGCACTGCGGCACGGCCGGGGCTGAACACCGGTAGGCTGAGCGACGATGACCACCCACACCCTGCCGACCCGGGACCCGTACGCCCGCCTCGCGCGCGGCTGCCGGCCCCGTGGCTGCCGCGCGCCCGCACGCCGGGTCCACGGCCGCAGGGTGCGGTACGTCATCGGTGACGAACCGGGTCAGGTGAACGGGCGCCGATGGCAGCGCGCCCCTCAGGGGCGCGGGGAACTGCGCGACACGCCACAGACGACCTGAGGCCGACCGGCAAGCCCGCTCCCCACGGCGATCAGTGTCTTTTCACCACACTCACCGTGAGGTATCCGCATGCCCAGCGACTTCTTCATTCCCGACCCGGAGGGTCAGGTCCCCAGCGCCGAAGGCTACTTCGGCGCGTTCGGCGGCAAGTTCATCCCGGAGGCCCTCGTGGCCGCCGTGGACGAGGTGGCCGTCGAGTACGACAAGGCCAAGAACGACCCCGAGTTCGCCCGAGAGCTCGACGACCTGCTGCTGAACTACACCGGCCGCCCGTCGGCGCTCACCGAGGTCCCCCGTTTCGCCGAACACGCCGGTGGCGCCCGCGTGTTCCTCAAGCGCGAGGACCTCAACCACACCGGCTCGCACAAGATCAACAACGTGCTCGGCCAGGCCCTGCTCACCAAGCGCATGGGCAAGACCCGCGTCATCGCCGAGACCGGCGCCGGCCAGCACGGCGTCGCCACCGCCACCGCCTGCGCGCTGTTCGGCCTCGACTGCACCATCTACATGGGCGAGGTCGACACCCGGCGCCAGGCCCTCAACGTGGCCCGGATGCGCATGCTCGGCGCCGAGGTCGTCGCCGTGAAGTCCGGCAGCCGCACCCTGAAGGACGCCATCAACGAGGCGTTCCGGGACTGGGTCGCCAACGTCGACCACACCCACTACCTGTTCGGCACGGTCGCCGGCCCGCACCCCTTCCCGGCCATGGTCCGCGACTTCCACCGGGTCATCGGCGTAGAGGCCCGCCGGCAGCTCCTGGAGCGTGCCGGCCGTCTTCCCGACGCGGCCGTCGCCTGCGTCGGCGGCGGCTCCAACGCCATCGGCCTCTTCCACGCCTTCATCCCCGACGACGGCGTCCGCCTGATCGGCTGCGAGCCTGCGGGGCACGGCGTCGAGACCGGCGAACACGCGGCCACCCTCACCGCCGGCGAGCCCGGCATCCTGCACGGCTCCCGGTCGTACGTCCTCCAGGACGACGAGGGCCAGATCACCGAGCCGTACTCGATCTCGGCCGGTCTGGACTACCCGGGTGTCGGACCGGAGCACTCCTACCTGCGTGACTCCGGCCGCGGCGAGTACCGCGCGATCACCGACGACGCCGCCATGCAGGCCCTGCGCCTGCTGTCGCGCACCGAGGGCATCATCCCGGCCATCGAGAGCGCCCACGCGCTGGCCGGCGCCCTGGAGGTCGGCAAGGAGCTGGGCAAGGACGGCCTGATCGTCGTCAACCTGTCCGGCCGCGGCGACAAGGACATGGACACCGCCGCCCGCTACTTCGGCCTGTACGACACCGACGCCGAAGTGGCGGCCAACGAAGCCGACACCGCCGAGATCGAGGGGGACGCCAAGTGAGCGGGGATGAATTCAAGGGTGGAAAGAGCCAGCTGCTGACCGACACCCTCGCCGCCGCCAAGGCCGAGGGCCGGGCCGCACTCGTCGCCTACCTCCCGGCCGGCTTCCCGACCGTGGACGGCGGCATCGAGGCGATCAAGGCCGTCTTCGACGGCGGCGCCGACGTCGTCGAGGTCGGGCTGCCGCACAGTGACCCGGTGCTCGACGGCCCGGTCATCCAGACCGCCGACGACATCGCGCTGCGCGGCGGGGTGAAGATCGCCGACGTCATGCGGACGGTCGGGGAGGCCCACCAGGCCACCGGGAAGCCGGTGCTCGTCATGACGTACTGGAACCCCATCGACCGCTACGGCGTCGAGCGCTTCACCGCCGAGCTGGCCGAGGCGGGCGGCGCGGGCTGCATCCTGCCCGACCTGCCGGTCCAGGAGTCGGCCCTGTGGCGGGAGCACGCCGAGAAGCACGGTCTCGCCACCGTCTTCGTCGTCGCCCCCAGCAGCAAGGACGAGCGGCTCGCCCAGATCACCGCGGCGGGCAGCGGCTTCGTATACGCCGCCTCGCTCATGGGCGTCACCGGCACCCGTGAGTCCGTCGGCGCGCAGGCCCAGGACCTGGTCCAGCGCACCCGCGGCACCGGCACCGAACTGCCCGTCTGCGTCGGGCTCGGCGTCTCCAACAGGGCCCAGGCCGCCGAGGTCGCCGGCTTCGCCGACGGCGTCATCGTCGGTTCGGCGTTCGTGAAGCGGATGCTGGACGCCCCGGACCGTGCTGCCGGCCTGGCGGCGGTCCGTGAGCTGGCCGGAGAGCTGGCGAAGGGCGTGCGCGGGCAGGCGTAACCGCCTGCGATGTCCCGTATCGGGCGATTAGGTCACTCGAACGGGTGGACCTCGGGCCGGGGAGGCGCGCTGCGCCTCCCCGGTTCGTTCTGGGGGTGTGAGCGAGAAGAACCGTGACGGAAAGCGCACCGCCCGGGAGCGGCTGGCGGTCGAGCGCGAGAAGCAGAAGGCCGCGGAGAAGCGACGGCGGGCGCTGATCGTGGGCGCGAGCGTCGCCTGCGTCCTGGGCCTCGCGGCGGTGATCGGCGTGGTCGCCGCGAACGTCGGCAAGGACAAGGGCGGCAAGGCCGGCCCGGTCGTGGCTCCCTCGGGCGCGAAGGGCAAGGACAGCCTCGCGATCCCGGTCGGCAAGGACGGCGCCAAGTCGACGCTCACCGTCTGGGAGGACTTCCGCTGCCCGGCCTGCCAGGCATTCGAGACGGCGTACCGGCCGACGCTCCACGAGCTGGCCGACGCGGGCAAGCTCAGCATCGACTACCACCTGGTCCGGCTGATCGACGGCAACCTCGGCGGCAGCGGCTCGCTGCGCTCCGCCAACGCCGCGGCCTGCGCCCAGAGCGCCGGGAAGTTCCGCGACTACCACGACGTGCTGTACGCGAACCAGCCCAAGGAGATCGACGACGCCTTCGGGGACAACGACAAGCTGATCGCGCTGGCCGGCAAGGTACCGGGTCTGGACACCCCGGCCTTCCGGAAGTGCGTCAAGGACGGCACCCACGACGCCTGGGTGGACAAGTCCAACCAGGCGTTCCGGGCCGGCGGATTCAACGGCACGCCCACGGTGCTGTTCGGCGGCAAGAACATCTACCAGGACCAGACGATGACCCCGGCCAAGCTCAAGGAGATGGTGGAGGCGGCCGACCGCGGGTAAGCGTCTCTCACGCCCCCGTTATGGACCCGTAGCCGGGCTGCTTGCCGTCCCCACGGCCCGGCACGGTAGCGTCGGACTTGCCATGAACCTTGCCTACATCCCCAGCCCGTCGCACGGGGTGCTGTACCTCGGCCCCATCCCGCTGCGCGGCTACGCCTTCTGCATCATCATCGGCGTCTTCGTTGCCATCTGGCTCGGCAACAAGCGCTGGATCGCCCGTGGCGGGCAGTCCGGCACCGTCGCCGACATCGCCGTCTGGGCCGTGCCCTTCGGCCTCGTCGGCGGCCGGCTCTACCACGTGATCACGGACTACGAGCTGTACTTCAGCGAGGGCCGTGACTGGGTGGACGCCTTCAAGGTGTGGGAGGGCGGCCTGGGCATCTGGGGCGCGATCGCGCTCGGCGCGCTCGGCGCGTGGATCGGCGCGCGGCGCCGGGGCATCCCGATGCCCGCGTACGCCGACGCCGTCGCGCCCGGCATCGCGTTCGCTCAGGCCATCGGCCGCTGGGGCAACTGGTTCAACCAGGAGCTGTACGGCCGCGAGACGCACCTCCCCTGGGCGCTGCACATCACCTCCGCCGAGGGCGGCCGGGTGCCGGGCTACTACCACCCGACCTTCCTGTACGAGTCGCTGTGGTGCATCGGCGTGGGCCTGCTGGTCATCTGGGCGGACCGCCGCTACAAGCTGGGCCACGGCCGGGCGTTCGCCCTGTACGTCGCCGCGTACTGCGTGGGCCGCGGCTGGATCGAGTACATGCGGGTGGACGACGCCCACCACATCCTGGGTCTGCGCCTCAACGACTGGACCGCGCTGGTCGTCTTCCTGCTGGCGGTGGCGTACATCGTGGTGTCGTCGAAGAAGCGGCCGGGGCGGGAAGCCGTGGTCGAGCCCGCGGTCGCCTCCGGCGGTTCGGCCGACGCTGCGGAGGCTGTCGCCGAGGGCGAGGAGAAGGCCGAGGTCTCCGACGAGGCACCGAAGGACGAGGCGGAGTCGGCCAAGAAGAGCTGACCGCCGGTTCTACGACACGAGGGCGCCCGGAGTTTTCCGGGCGCCCTCGGTGCGTCCGGGCGCCGGACGGCGGCGGGGTCGGCACCGCCGGTCACCGCCGCGGTGGCTGATCGCCGTCGCGGCGGAATAGAGGGAGCGGCGGGCAGGAAGAGGGAGCGGCGGGCGGGAGGAAGAGGTGGTGGGCGGGGAGAGGGAGCGGCGGGCGAACAGATGCGGTGGATTCAGGAAGAGCGGGCACACCCGGCGGGGATGGTCTGGCGTCCTCCGCCTTACGTGCGCGTGCTCAAGCTCTGCCCGCCAGCGACAGCGTTCGCCGGGCCATCGCCACCACCGCCGCGTCGATGAAGCGGCCGTCGGGGAGGGCTTGGGCGCCCTCGTTCGCCGACGCCGCTTTGATGATCGTCTCGGCGTGTTCGATCTCGGCCTCCGTGGGCAGGTAGGCCCGCTCGATCACCGGCAGCTGCCGGGGATGGATCGCGGCGCGGCCCAGGAATCCGAGGGCACGGCCGTGGGCGCAGGACGCGGACAGGCCGTCGAGGTCACGGATGTCCGGGTAGATCGTCTGCGGCGGTGGGGCGAGGCCCGCCGCACGGGCGGCGACGATCACCCGGGAACGCGGCCAGTCCAGGCCCGCTTCGGCCCGTACCCCGAGGTCGGCCCGGAGGTCCGCCTCGCCGAGGGCGATGCCCCGCATGGAGGGGTGGGCGGTGGCGATGGCGTAGGCGTGCTCGATCCCGAGAGCCGACTCCAGGAGCGCGTAGAGGGGGACCGGGGTGACCACGGCCACCTGCCGTACCTCCTCCGGCGCCGAGACCTTCGACAGCCGCAGCCCGGACAGGCCCGGGAGGCCGGCCAAAGCCGTGAGGTCGGCGGCGGACCAGGGGCTGTCCAACGCGTTGACGCGGACGTGCACAGGGACCGGCTGGGGCTCCGCGAGGAGTTCCGCGGTGGCCGCGCGGGCGTACCCCTTGCGGTCCGGGGCGACCGCGTCCTCCAGGTCGATCACCACCACGTCGGCGCCCGTGACCAGGGCCTTGGCCACGACATGCGGGCGGTCACCGGGGACGTAGAGCCAGGTGAGGGGGAAGCGGGTCACAGGGCTCCCTCCGCGCGCAGGGCCGCGATGTCGGCCGGGGCGAGGCCCAGCTCCGTGAGCACGGCCTCGGTGTCGGCGCCGTGCGGGCGGCCGGCCCAGCGGATCGCGCCGGGTGTGGCGGACAGCCGGAAAAGCACGTTCTGCATGCGCAGCGGGCCCAGTTCCGGGTCGTCGACGGTGGTGACCGTGTCCAGGGCCTGGTACTGGGGGTCGGTCATGACGTCCCGCACGTCCTGGACCGGAGCGGCCGCTGCCTCCGCCTTCTCGAAGGCCGCCAGCACCTCGGTGCGGGTGCGGGCGGCGATCCACGAGCCGACCGCCTCGTCCAGGACGTCGGCATGGGCGGCCCGGCCCGCGCCGGTGGCGAACCACGGCTCCTCGATCAGCTCCGGGCGGCCGACCAGCCGCAGCACCCGTTCGGCGACCGACTGCGCGGAGGTGGAGATGGCGACCCAGGAACCGTCGGCGGTGCGGTAGGTGTTGCGCGGGGCGTTGTTCGCGGACCGGTTCCCGGTGCGTTCCTGGACGTAGCCGAGCTGGTCGTACCAGGTCGGGTGGGGGCCCAGGACCGACAGGATCGGCTCGATGATCGCCATGTCCACGACCTGTCCCGTGCCGGTGTGCCGGCGCGCGGCCAGTGCCGTCAGAACGGCGTAGGCGGTCGCCAGGCCCGCGACCGAGTCGGCGAGACCGAAGGGCGGCAGCGTCGGGGGTGCGTCCGGCTCACCGGTGACCGCGGCGAAACCACTCATCGCCTCGGCGAGGGTGCCGAAACCCGGGCGGTGCGCGTACGGGCCGACCTGGCCGAAGGCGGTGACCCGGGCGAGGACCAGCCGGGGGTTGGCCGCCGCCAGCTCCGGCCAGCCGAGGGCCCATTTCTCCAGGGTGCCCGGACGGAAGTTCTCGATCACCACGTCGGCGGTCGCGGCGAGCCGCAGCAGGGTCGCACGGCCGCCGGGCGTGGACAGGTCCAGGGTGACGGTCCGCTTGTTGCGGCCGAGCACCTTCCACCACAGGCCGACGCCGTGCCTGGCCGGGCCGTGCCCCCGGGAGGGGTCGGGCCGCCGGGGATGCTCGATCTTGATCACCTCGGCGCCGAAGTCACCGAGCAGCGTGGCGGCCATCGGCCCGGCGAAGAGGGTCGCCAGGTCCAGCACCCGCAGGCCGGCCAGGGCCGGGGGCGTCCGTGTCGTCGTACTCATGCGCTGTACTGGGCCTCGATCTCCGGACGGTACGGCATCGACACCGACGCGCCGGCCCGCTGGACCGAGATCGCCGCCGCGGCGGCTGCCCAGGACAGGGCCTCCCGCACCGGCTTCTCCTCGGCGAGGGCCACGGCGAGCGCGCCGACGAACGTGTCGCCCGCGCCCGTGGAGTCGACGGCGGTCACACGGGGCGCGGGGACCACGAGCGGTTCGGCGCCCCGGGTCAGATACAGACAGCCCGTCGCGCCCAGGGTGACGACGACCTCCGGCACCAGATCCAGCAGGGCGGCCGCCGCCTCCCGCGGGTCGGTGCGGCCGGTGAGGGTGACCGCCTCGTACTCGTTCGGCACCAGCAGATCGGTGGCGGCGAGGAGTTCGGACGGCAGCGGCTGGGCCGGGGACGGGGTGAGGACCGTACGGACGCCGTGCCGGCGGGCCGCTTCCGCGCCCGCGACAACCGCCGCCAGCGGGATCTCCAGCTGGAGCAGCAGCGCGTCGGCGGTGGCGATCACCCCCTCGTCACCCGGGGAGAGATGGTCGACGGTGCCGTTCGCGCCGGGGATGACGACGATCGCGTTGCCGCCCTCCTCGTCCACCACGATGTGCGCGGTGCCGGAGGGGCCCTCCACCGTGCGCAGGAAGTCGGTGTCCACGCCCGAGTGTTCGAGGGTGTCGCGCAGCCGCAGGCCGAAGGCGTCGTTGCCGACCGCGCCCATCATCGAGACGGTGGCGCCGGCGCGGGCCGCGGCGATCGCCTGGTTGGCGCCCTTGCCGCCGGGGATCGTACGGAACTCCCGTCCCGTCACGGTCTCCCCGCGCTGCGGGGCCTTGGCGACATAGGTGACGAGGTCCATGTTCGTGCTGCCGAGGACGGCGATGTGGGTCATGAGCGGGTGGCCTCCCGGTGGGTGAGGTGGGCGAGGGTGTCGAAGCCGGTGCCGCGGAAGTCGGCGACGGTGGTGGCGAGCCGGTTCTTCAGCGGGGTGCGCCAGTGGTCGGGGAGCTTGGTCGGGGTGCCGGCGAGGAGCCCGGCGATGCTGCCCGCGGTGGCCCCGTTGGAGTCGGTGTCCCAACCGCCCGAGACCGCACGGCCGATGGAGCCGCTGAAGTCGCCGTCGGCGTGGGTGAGGGCGGCGGCGATCAGGGCGGTGTTGGGGACGGCGTGGACCCAGTGGTGGGCGGGGCCGTAGACCGCGTGCAGTTCGTCCACGACGTCGTCGAAGTCGCGGGTGTGCGCGGCCAGTCCGACGGCGTGGTCGAGCGCCGCCGCGAGCCGGGAGCGGGCCGGGACCACCGTGCGGCCGGTGCGCAGACAGGCGTGGATGTCCTGGGTTCCGGTGGCGGCCGCGGCGATCGTGGCGGCCGCGAACATCGCCGCGTAGACGCCGTTGGCGGTGTGGGTGAGAACCGCGTCGCGGTGCGCCTGTTCGGCGGCGGCGGCCGGGTCGCCGGGGTTGGTCCAACCGTGCAGGTCGGCGCGGATCAGCGCGCCGATCCACTCGCGGAACGGGTTGCGGTGGCGAGCCGTCTGCGGGGGTTCGATGCCGCTGAGGAGGTTGCGGTGGGCGACGCGCTCGGCGGTGAAGGTGCGGCCGGGCGGCAGTTCGTCCAGCCAGAGCCGGGCGACGTCGTCGGTGGTGAAGTGCCTTCCGTGGCGCTGCAGCAGGAGGAGGTTGAGGAGCGGGTAGTTCAGGTCGTCGTCCTCGGGCATGCCGTCGATGGTCTCGGCGAGGGAGGTGGCGGCCGAGCGGCGGTTCCAGGGGTGCGCCTCCAGCAGCTCCGGCGGAACGCCCCGCATGGTGAAGTAGCCGGTCAGCGGCCAGTTGCCGGCGGCCCGGGCCAGTGCGCGGATGCCGTCGAGCGGGAGCTTCTCGACGGGTTTGCCGAGCAGGCAGCCGATCGCCCGGCCGAGCCAGGCGGCTTCGAGGGCGGTCTGGAAGCGCCCCGAAGGGGCGCGGGGCGAGACAGTGTGCGGCTCCGCCGCGTGGGCGCGGCCGGCCACATCGTGCCCGCAGGCGCTCGGCAACCGTTCTTGGCAGCCCGGTGGCGTCGTCGGCCAGTCCGGACACCGGGACTTGATGCGGCCCAGTTCTGTCGGCTCGTCGTCGGACAACGCGCTGGGCAGATCGGCGAGTTCGTCCAGCAGGTCCTCGGCGAGCAGGCGCAGATAGCGGGACGCGCGGTGCCCGGACGCGCCCGCCCGCTCGGGGGCCTCCGGACCGCCCGCCGCCCGCCAGCGCGCCTCGACCGCCGACGGCTCCCGCCCGTCCAGCCGGGCCTGACGCAGTTCATGACCCAGCAGGTCCTCCGGCTGGACCCAGGTCAGTCGGAGCACGGCCGGCCTCCGAGCGAGAGGAACGCCTCCTCATGGGCGCGCCGGCGGCGGACGTCCCGGTCGAAGACCTCGTACGCGACCTCGGTGAGCGTGCGGGCGGGTGCCCACAGGTCCAGGCGGCTGGCGTCCGCGACCGTCTTCGCCCACTCCTCCGGGACCGGCGAGCCGAGCGCGCCCGCGAGGGCACCGGCCATCGTGGCGATCGAGTCGCAGTCCCGGCCGTAGTTGACCGAACCGAGCACGGCGTGCCGGTAGTCGCCGCCGGATACGACCAGCATGCCGAGCGCGACGGGAAGTTCCTCGATCGAGTGGAGCCGGGAGGGACGGCGGGCGGCGAGGGAGGGGGCGCGGTAGTCCGGGCCGACGGTGTCGTACGGGGCCACCGCCGCGCGCAGCGGGGCGAGCGCCGACTCGAAGTCCCGGTGCCGGGAGGCGACTTCGCAGACCTGCTCGATCGCCGTGCGGGTGCCGTCCTTCGCCAGGGACAGGCAGGCCGTCACGACCGAGTCCGGGGTCGCGCCGGGTGCGGTCGCGGCGGCGACGGCGGCCGCGAACACACCGGCCGCCTCGCGGCCGTACGACGACTGGTGCGCGCCGGCGACGTCCAGCGCCTCGGCGTAGGCCGCGGCCGGATCGGCCGCGTTGACCAGGCCGACCGGGGCCATGTACATCGCGGCGCCGCAGTTGACGATGTTGCCGACGCCCGCCTCCCGGGGGTCGGCGTGACCGTAGGCCAGCCGGGTCACCAGCCACTTCTCGGCGAGGAAGAGGCGGTGCAGCGGCAGCGCCTCGGCCTCCAGCTCCGGGATCCAGCGCGGGGTCGTCATCAGGTCCGGGACGAGGTGCTCGGCGATCGCGTACGCGTCGAGGTGGTCGCGGACGCGGTCGTACACCCGGATCAGCGCGTGGGTCATCAAGGTGTCGTCGGTGACGTGGCCGTCGCCCTTGTGATACGGAGCGATGGGGCGGGCGGTGCGCCAGGCGTCGCCGTGCCAGGGGCCGACGACACCGTGGACGCGGCCGCCGTGGCGCTCGGCGATCTGGTCCGGCGAGTAGCCCTCGACCGGGCCGCCGAGGGCGTCCCCGACAGCGGCCCCGACGAGGGCGCCGGTGATCCGGTCCCCGAGGCCGTGCGAAGCCGGCCGGCTGCTTTCTTCTTCTTCGGGTCCTTTGGACTCCTTGGGCGTCATGCCCCGAATCATCCTCCTGGACGGGCCGGTTGCGCGGCTTCCAGGAGTCCGGCGAGTTCCACCAGGTCGGTGCCGGTGAGGCGGGGCAGGGTGCAGCCGGGCAGGGTGCGGCAGGCGTCCCGCCAGGTCTGCGGGATGGCCGCGCCGCCGCCGAGCGCGCCGGTGAGCGCCCCCGCGAGGGCGGGGGCGGAGTCGGCGACCCGGGACAGGCAGGCGGCGGCCGGTACGGCCTCGGCGATACGGCCCCGGGCGGCGGCGGCGAGGGCGAGGGCGACGGGGACGGTCTCGGCGGCGGCGACGCCGTAGCTGTAGACGTGGTCGACGATCTGGTGCTCCAGGAGCGGTACGAGGGCGAAGGCGGAGTCGCCGCCCTCGGTCAGGGCGAGTGCGTGGCGGGTGTTGCGGCCGATCTCCGTGTCGGCCGGGAGCTCGGCGAGCGCGGCGGTCACGCAGGTGTCCGTGTCCGCGTCGGCGAGGGCGAGCGAGAGGGCCGCCGCCATGGCCCGCGCGCCGTGCACGCCGTCGCCGTCCTGGGTGTAGCGGGCGTCGAACTCGGCGAGCGCGGCGGCCTCTTGCGGGTCGCCGGGGTGGGCCACGGCGAGGACACAGGCACGGACGCAGGCCGCGTCGTCGAAGTAGTGCGGATTGTCGTGGCCGGTGGCGGGCGGGCGCAGTCCGGTGGCGAGGTTGCCGAGGCCGGTACGCACGGAGATGCGGGCGCGCAGGGGGAGGACGGCGGACTCGATCTCCGGGGCGCGCTCCGCGGCGGCGGCGACCTCGGAGGCCACGGCGGTCCAGGTGAGATCGATGGCGGCGCGCATACGGCGGGCCCGGCTGAGGTCGCCGAGGACGTCGTCGTCGCCGGCCCGCAGGACCGCCTCCGCGGCGAACACCGCCCACTCGGCGTCGTCGGAGGGGCCGAGGCGGAGGGGTTCGGGGGGCTGGTTGAGGGCGATGGGCACGGGGAGGGTGGTGGTGGCGTTCTGCTCGGCGAAGGTGTCCAGTTCCCGGGTGAGGCGGCGGGTCCACTCGGGCATCCGGGCGGCGCGGTGGCGCGCGGCGGGCCAGCCGGCGGCGTCCCCTGCGGCGAGGCCGAGGAGGAGTCCCTCGATACGACGCGGTGCCCTCGCCGCGCTCATGACCGGCCCTCGCTGTCCGGGCACCCGGAGTGCCCCGCCCCGACCACCGCGTCGGGCACCGCCCTCGGTGGGATGTCGGGTGGTCCGGATGTATCAGGTGCTGCCGTCAGGGGGATGTCGGGCAGCCCGGTGGTATCAGGTAGCGCCGTCAGGGTGACGTCGGGTGGTCCGGCCATATCGAGTACCGCCTCCAGCGGGACGTCGGGTGGTCCGGCCGTATCGGGTACCGCCACCGGTGGGACGCCCGGCAGTCCGGCCGTATCAGCCACCGCCACCAGCGGGACGCCCGGCAGCCCGGCCGCATCACGCACCGCGACCAGCGGGACGCCGGGCTGTCCTGCGGCATCGCCTGGCAGCCCGGCCACGTCCGTCCGCTCGGCCTCGACCGCCACTGGCCTCCCGGTGTCCCCACCGTCCCCGCCACCGCTCTCACGCACCCCGCTGACCAGCAACTCCGCCACCTCCAGGACGTGATGCCCGGCCATGGACGGCAGGCAGCGGCCGCGGACCGGTTCGATTGCCGCCGCCCAGGCCGGGGGGATGGCCGAGAGGCCCTGGGTCGCGCCGGAGAGGGCGCCGGCCACCGCCGCCGTGGTGTCCGCGTCGCGGCCCATGTTCACGGCCGTGAGGACCGCCTCCCGGAAGTCGCCGTCGGCCGCCGCGTACGCACCGAAGGCGAGGGCCACCGCCTCGGGGGCCAGGTCGGTCCAGGGATAGCCGCCGATGACGACCGCCGAGCGGACCGCGCGTTCGCCGCGGTGTGCCACGGCCACCGCGCGCCGCAGGGAGCGAGCCGTCCAGGAGTCGTCCGGGACGACCGCGAGGGCGGCGGCGATCACCACCGGCACCGGAGCGCCGGTCATCGCCGCGGCCACTCCGGCCGCGACGGCCTGGCCGCCGTAGATGCCCTCGCCCTCGTGGCTCACCGAGCCGTCGATCGCCACCAGGCGGGCCGCTTCGGCGGGGCGCCCGGCCGCGAAGACGCCGAAGGGTGCCGCCCGCATGGCGAGGCCGTCGCTCCAGGCGTGGCGGTGCTGGGCCGAGATGGGGGCGGCCAGGCCCCGGCGGAGGTTCTCCAGGGTGCCGCGCTCGCTGAAGCCCGCGCCGCGGAAGGGGCCCTCGGCCCGGTCGGCGATCCACTCGTGCCAGGCCGCCTCCACATGAGCCGGGGTGAGTGCCGAGCCGTGCCGGGCCAGCAGCAGCCCGGAGAAGATCGCGTATTCGGTGTCGTCCGTGCCGCACGGCTGCTCGGTGACGTACCCGGTGATCCGCCCCCAGCGGGCTCGGATCTCGGAGGGCCGGAGGTTTTCCGCGGGCGCCCCGAGTGCGTCCCCGACGGCCAGGCCGAGCAGCGCACCGCGGGCCCGCTCGCGGAGTCCGGTGGCGCCTTCGGGCGCCGGGACCGGGGGAGTGCAGGCGATCGATGCCATGGGCGGCCTCCTTCGGCGGGGTCGCACGGGACCCTTTGCGGATGTGTCCCACGGGAGGTGTCCGCGCGAGCCTGGGGCGGGCTCGTGTCACCCGCTCGCCATCTGAGCCAGCAATCGCACATGTGAGCGTTGGGAGACGAAGGTGCAGGTTAGCCCAGCCTTTCCTTGCTGGCGAAGAGGGAATTATCGGCGTAGGTTCGGTGCTGTCGAAAAGTAGAACTCGTCCAAAGTTAGCTTTGGCTAAGCTTCCCTGGGGGGCCCGCATGGCCATCATCGAAACCGAGGCCGCGCTGCACGTGGCGCACCGGGACAACCACACCCACCGCGACGTGAACGGCGGATGGCTGCGGCCCGCCGTCTTCGGTGCCATGGACGGTCTCGTCTCCAACCTCGCCCTGATGACGGGTGTGGCCGGCGGAGCCGTGGGCCAGCAGACCATCATCATCACCGGTCTCGCGGGGCTCGCCGCCGGCGCCTTCTCCATGGCGGCCGGCGAGTACACCTCCGTCGCCTCCCAGCGTGAACTGGTCGAGGCCGAACTCGACGTCGAGCGCCGTGAGCTGCGCAGGCATCCGCAGGACGAGGAGAACGAGCTGGCCGCGCTGTACGTGGCCCGCGGGGTCGAACCGGGGCTGGCCAGGCAGGTAGCCCGGCAGCTGTCCAAGGATCCCGAGCAGGCCCTGGAGATACACGCCCGGGAGGAACTGGGCATCGACCCCGGTGATCTGCCCTCGCCGCTGGTCGCCGCCGTGTCGTCCTTCGGCTCCTTCGCCCTCGGCGCGCTGCTGCCCGTCCTGCCGTACCTGCTCGGCGCGACCGTGCTGTGGCCGGCCGTCCTGCTCGCCCTCGCGGGGCTTTTCGGGTGCGGTGCCGTCGTGGCCAAGGTGACGGCGCGCACCTGGTGGTTCAGCGGTCTGCGGCAGCTCGCCCTCGGTGGCGCGGCGGCCGGTGTGACGTACGCCCTGGGCAGCTTGTTCGGAACGGCCGTAGGATAGTTCGGCTGCTACTTATGCGCGGGACCGCATAAGTAGCCGTTACTTGCGGGTTTCGAGTGCTTGACCACCGGGCATGAGCCGTAAGCGCTGTGGGCAATGACGCCTGCCGCACCCTTTCGGGGTGGGCGATGACGCTCCCCCCGGCCCCTTTCGGGCCGCCGGACGCCGATCCGACCGATCTTGTCCGTCGCGGTTCCCTCATACGCCGGCCGCCACCGCGCGGCACCTCCCGGCCGTCATCCGCACGGCACTCGCCGCTCTCGCGCGGCACCCCCGCCGCGACCGCGGCGTCCGCATGTTGGAACGGTGTATCCGGTTCCCGAGAACCGCTCCATCATGTAACCTGCACGAAATTTTGATCTCACGCAGAGGGCCAACGTCGTCCCTCGGCAGCTGCCACATGCCACATGACGACGACGGGAGAGCCGATGCGTACGCCGCGCCAGCCGTCCCAGCATTCCGCGAATGGCCAGAACTGGTCTTTCATGGATGCTCGCCCTGCTGCGCAGGGTATGTACGACCCCCGCAACGAACGCGACGCGTGCGGCGTCGGTTTCGTCGCCACCCTCACCGGCGAGGCGTCCCACACCCTGGTCGAGCAGGCGCTCACCGTGCTGCGGAACCTGGAGCACCGGGGTGCCACCGGCTCCGAGCCCGACTCCGGCGACGGTGCGGGCCTCCTCTGTCAGGTGCCGGATGCCTTCTTCCGCGAAGTGGCCGAATTCAGCCTTCCCGCGGCCGGTGCCTACGCGGTAGGCATCGCCTTCCTGCCGGAGGAGGGGGCCGAGGACGCCGTCTCACGTATCGAGACGATCGCCGGCGAGGAGGGCCTCACCGTCCTCGGCTGGCGTGAGGTTCCGGTCGCCCCCGAGCTGCTGGGCGCCACCGCCCGCTCCACCATGCCGGTGTTCCGGCAGGTCTTCGTCACCGACGGCGCCAGCGAGGGCATCGCGCTGGACCGCAAGGCGTTCGCGCTGCGCAAGCGCGCCGAGCGGGAGGTCGGGGTCTACTTCCCGTCGCTGTCCGCCCGGACGATCGTCTACAAGGGCATGCTGACCACCGGCCAGCTGGAGCCCTTCTTCCCGGACCTGTCCGACCGCCGCTTCGCCTCCGCGATCGCGCTCGTGCACTCCCGGTTCTCCACGAACACCTTCCCGTCGTGGCCGCTCGCGCACCCGTACCGGTTCGTCGCGCACAACGGTGAGATCAACACCGTCAAGGGCAACCGCAACTGGATGGTCGCCCGTGAGTCGCAGCTCGTCTCCGACCTCTTCGGCAGCGAGAAGCTCGACCGGATCTTCCCGATCTGCACGCCCGACGCCTCCGACTCGGCCTCCTTCGACGAGGTCCTGGAGCTGCTGCACCTCGGCGGCCGTTCGCTGCCGCACTCCGTGCTGATGATGATCCCGGAGGCGTGGGAGAACCACGACTCCATGGACCCGGCCCGGCGCGCCTTCTACCAGTACCACTCCACGATGATGGAGCCCTGGGACGGCCCCGCCTGCGTCACCTTCACCGACGGCACCCAGGTCGGCGCCGTGCTCGACCGCAACGGTCTGCGCCCCGGCCGCTACTGGGTCACCGACGACGGCCTCGTCGTCCTCGGCTCCGAGGTCGGCGTCCTCGACATCGACCCTGCCAAGGTGGTCCGCAAGGGCCGCCTCCAGCCCGGCAAGATGTTCCTCGTCGACACCGCCGAGCACCGCATCGTCGAGGACGACGAGATCAAGGCGCAGCTCGCCGCCGCGGCCCCCTACGCCGAGTGGCTGGAGGCCGGCGAGATCGAGCTGGGCGACCTGCCCGAGCGCGAGCACATCGTGCACACCCACGCCTCGGTCACCCGCCGCCAGCAGACCTTCGGCTACACCGAGGAGGAGCTGCGCGTCATCCTCGCGCCGATGGCCCGCGCCGGCGCCGAGCCGATCGGCTCCATGGGCACGGACTCGCCGATCGCGGCCCTGTCCGAGCGCCCGCGGCTGCTCTTCGACTACTTCACCCAGCTGTTCGCCCAGGTCACCAACCCGCCGCTGGACGCCATCCGCGAGGAGCTGGTCACCTCCCTGCGCTCGTCGCTGGGCCCCGAGGGCAACCTGCTGGAGCCGACGGCCGCCTCCTGCCGCTCGGTCACCCTGCCCTTCCCGGTCATCGACAACGACGAGCTGGCCAAGCTCATCCACATCAACGCCGACGGCGACATGCCCGGCTTCAAGGCCGCGACCCTCTCCGGTCTGTACCGGGTGCACGGCGGCGGTGACGCCCTCGCCGCGCGCATCGAGGAGATCTGCGCGGAGGCCGACGCCGCCATCGAGAACGGCGCCCGGCTGATCGTCCTGTCCGACCGGCACTCCGACGCCGAGCACGCGCCGATCCCGTCGCTGCTGCTCACCGCGGCCGTCCATCACCACCTCATCCGCACCAAGCAGCGCACCCAGGTGGGCCTGCTGGTCGAAGCCGGTGACGTCCGCGAGGTCCACCACGTCGCCCTGCTCATCGGCTACGGCGCCGCCGCCGTCAACCCGTACCTGGCGATGGAGTCCGTCGAGGACCTGCTGCGCGCGGGCACCTTCATCAGCGGCATCGAGCCCGAGAAGGCGATCCGCAACCTGATCTACGCGCTCGGCAAGGGCGTCCTGAAGGTCATGTCCAAGATGGGCATCTCGACCGTCGCCTCCTACCGCGGCGCCCAGGTCTTCGAGGCGGTCGGCCTCGACGACGCCTTCGTCGGCAAGTACTTCGACGGCACGGCCACCAAGATCGGCGGCGTCGGCATCGACGTCATCGCCCAGGAGGTCGCCGCCCGCCACGCCAAGGCCTACCCGGCCTCCGGCATCGCTCCCGCGCACCGCGCGCTGGAGATCGGCGGCGAGTACCAGTGGCGCCGCGAGGGTGAGCCGCACCTGTTCGACCCGGAGACGGTCTTCCGCCTCCAGCACTCCACGCGCACCGGCCGGTACGACATCTTCAAGAAGTACACGTCCCGCGTGAACGAGCAGTCCGAGCGCCTGATGACGCTGCGCGGCCTGTTCGGCTTCAAGTCCGGCAGGGGCCCGATCCCGATCGAGGAGGTCGAGCCGGCCTCCGAGATCGTCAAGCGGTTCTCGACGGGCGCGATGTCGTACGGCTCCATCTCCAAGGAGGCGCACGAGACCCTCGCCATCGCCATGAACCAGCTGGGCGGCAAGTCCAACACCGGTGAGGGCGGCGAGGACCCGGAGCGCCTGTACGACCCGGCGCGCCGCTCGGCGATCAAGCAGGTCGCCTCCGGCCGCTTCGGTGTCACCTCCGAGTACCTGGTCAACGCGGACGACATCCAGATCAAGATGGCCCAGGGCGCCAAGCCCGGCGAGGGCGGCCAGCTGCCCGGCCACAAGGTCTACCCGTGGGTCGCCAAGACGCGTCACTCGACGCCGGGCGTCGGCCTGATCTCCCCGCCGCCGCACCACGACATCTACTCCATCGAGGACCTGGCCCAGCTGATCCACGACCTGAAGAACGCGAACCCGCAGGCGCGGATTCACGTCAAGCTGGTCTCCGAGGTCGGCGTCGGCACGGTCGCCGCGGGTGTCTCCAAGGCGCACGCGGACGTGGTCCTGATCTCCGGTCACGACGGTGGTACGGGTGCCTCCCCGCTGACCTCGCTGAAGCACGCGGGCGGCCCCTGGGAGCTCGGCCTCGCCGAGACCCAGCAGACCCTGCTGCTCAACGGCCTGCGCGACCGTATCGTCGTGCAGACCGACGGCCAGCTGAAGACCGGCCGTGACGTGGTCATCGCCGCCCTGCTCGGCGCCGAGGAGTTCGGCTTCGCCACCGCTCCGCTCGTCGTCTCCGGCTGCGTCATGATGCGCGTCTGCCACCTGGACACCTGCCCGGTCGGCATCGCCACCCAGAACCCGACCCTGCGCGACCGCTTCGCCGGCAAGGCCGAGCACGTGGTGAACTTCTTCCGGTTCATCGCCGAGGAGGTCCGCGAGCTGCTGGCCGAGCTGGGCTTCCGCTCCATCGAGGAGGCCGTCGGCCACGCCGAGGTGCTGGACGTCGAGCGCGCGGTGAACCACTGGAAGGCGCAGGGCCTGAACCTGGAGCCGCTGTTCCACGTGCCCGACCTGCCCGAGGGCGGCGTCCGCCACCGGATCGTCGAGCAGGACCACGGCCTGGAGAAGGCCCTGGACAACGAGCTGATCAAGCTCGCCGCCGACGCCCTGGCCGCGAACGACGCGACCGAGGCCCAGCCGGTGCGCGCCCAGGTCGCCATCCGCAACATCAACCGCACGGTCGGCACCATGCTCGGCCACGAGGTGACGAAGAAGTTCGGTGGCGCGGGCCTGCCCGACGACACCATCGACATCACCTTCACCGGCTCCGCCGGCCAGTCCTTCGGCGCGTTCCTGCCGCGCGGCGTCACGCTGCGCCTGGAGGGCGACGCCAACGACTACGTCGGCAAGGGCCTCTCCGGCGGCCGGGTCGTCGTCCGCCCGGACCGGGCCGCCGACCACCTCGCCGAGTACTCGACCATCGCGGGCAACACCATCGCCTACGGCGCCACCGGCGGCGAGCTGTTCCTGCGCGGCCGTACCGGTGAGCGGTTCTGCGTCCGCAACTCCGGCGCGCTGGTCGTCTCCGAGGGCGTGGGCGACCACGGCTGCGAGTACATGACCGGCGGTCACGCGGTCGTACTCGGCCCGACCGGCCGCAACTTCGCGGCGGGCATGTCCGGCGGTGTCGCCTACGTCATCGACCTCGACCGCGACAACGTCAACGTCGGCAACGCCGAGTCGGTGGAGGCGCTGGACGAGGCGGACAAGCAGTGGCTGCACGACGTGGTGCGCCGCCACGCCGAGGAGACCGGCTCGACGGTCGCCGAGAAGCTGCTCGCCGACTGGGACGCGGCCGTGGAGCGGTTCAGCAAGATCATCCCCAGCACGTACAAGGCAGTGCTCGCCGCCAAGGACGCCGCCGAGCGAGCCGGTCTCTCCGAGACCGAGATCACCGAGAAGATGATGGAGGCGGCGATCAATGGCTGACCCGAAGGGCTTCCTGAACCACGGCCGTGAGGTCGCCAAGACCCGCCCCGTCGCCGAGCGGGTCAAGGACTGGAACGAGGTCTACGTCCCCGGCTCCCTGCTGCCGATCATCAGCAAGCAGGCCAGCCGGTGCATGGACTGCGGCATCCCGTTCTGCCACAACGGCTGTCCGCTGGGGAACCTGATCCCCGAGTGGAACGACTACGCCTACCGCGAGGACTGGGCGGCCGCCCAGGAGCGGCTGCACGCGACCAACAACTTCCCGGAGTTCACCGGTCGCCTCTGCCCGGCCCCCTGCGAGTCGGCGTGCGTGCTGGGCATCAACCAGCCGCCGGTCACCATCAAGAACGTCGAGGTCTCCATCATCGACAAGGCGTGGGAGACCGGGGACGTCGCCCCGCAGATCCCCGAGCGCCTGTCCGGCAAGACGGTCGCGGTCATCGGCTCGGGTCCGGCGGGTCTCGCCGCCGCCCAGCAGCTGACCCGGGCCGGCCACACGGTCGCCGTCTACGAGCGCGCGGACCGCATCGGAGGCCTCCTCCGGTACGGCATCCCCGAGTTCAAGATGGAGAAGCGGCACATCAACCGCCGTATCGAGCAGATGCGCGCGGAAGGCACCCGCTTCCGCACCGGCGTCGAGATCGGCCGCGACGTCAACGCCCGCGACCTGAAGAAGCGGTACGACGCGATCGTCATCGCCGCCGGCGCTACGACCGCCCGCGACCTGCCGGTGCCGGGACGCGAGCTCAAGGGCATCTACCAGGCCATGGAGTACCTGCCGCTGGCCAACAAGGTGCAGGAGGGCGACTTCGTGGCGCCCCCCATCTCGGCCGAGGGCAAGCACGTCGTCGTCATCGGCGGCGGTGACACCGGCGCGGACTGCGTGGGCACCGCCCACCGCCAGGGCGCGGCCTCCGTCACCCAGCTGGAGATCATGCCCCGCCCGAACGACGACCGGCACCCGACGAACCAGCCCTGGCCGACCTTCCCGATGCTCTACAAGGTCACGAGCGCCCACGAGGAGGGCGGCGAGCGGGTCTACGCCGTCTCGACGACCCACTTCGAGGGCGACGAGGACGGCAACGTCCAGTGGCTGCACCTCTCCGAGGTCGAGTTCGTGGACGGCAAGCTGACCCCGAAGCCGGGCACGGAGCGCAAGATCCCCGCCCAGCTGGTGACGCTGGCCATGGGCTTCACCGGCACGGACCGCGAGAACGGTCTCGTGGACCAGTTCGGCCTGGACCTCGACGAACGCGGTAACATCGCCCGCGACGCCGACTTCCAGACCAACGTGCCGGGTGTGTTCGTCGCCGGCGACGCCGGCCGCGGCCAGTCCCTGATCGTGTGGGCGATCGCGGAGGGCCGCTCGGCCGCCCGCGGAGTCGACCGCTATCTGACCGGAGCCAGCGAGCTGCCGGCCCCGATCCGCCCGACGGACCGCGCCCTGGCGGTCTGACGCGCACACAACGGACCCCAGGTCCCGCATAGACGTCCCGTACAACGGCGTACGGAACACTGACGGCGCCTGCCCGCCTGTCCCCGACCGGACGACTGGGCAGGCGTCGTTGCATGTCCTCGTGACCGGTACGCTCGGGCGCCCGAACAAGCCAGGGGGAGATCATGGCCGCGATCAGTCTGCGCAAGGTGGAGGAGGCCGCGCCCGCGCTCGTCGGCGCCTACCGGTCGGCGGGGGTGTCGTTGCGCAAGCACGGCATGGACGGGCTGCGGGCCGCCGTCTACCTCGTCGTCGACTACTCGGGCTCGATGAAGCCGTACTACAAGGACGGCAGCGTGCAGACGCTCGCCGACCGGGTGCTGGGTCTGTCGGCGCACCTGGACGACGACGGGCGGGTGCCCGTGGTGTTCTTCTCGACGGACGTCGACGCGGTCACCGACATCGCCCTCGCCGGCCATGAGGGCCGGATCGAGCGGATCGTCGCCGGGCTCGGGCACATGGGCAAGACCAGCTACCACCTGGCGATGGACGCCGTCATCGACCACTACCTGGACAGCGGCGCCACCGCCCCCGCCCTGGTCGTCTTCCAGACCGACGGCGGGCCCGTCAACAAGCTCGCCGCCGAGCGCTACCTGTGCAAGGCGGCGAAGCTTCCCCTGTTCTGGCAGTTCGTCGGCTTCGGCGATCCGGACAGCCGGCAGTTCGAGTTCCTGCGCAAGCTGGACGAACTGGCGGTGCCCGGCAAACGGATCGTGGACAACGCCGGCTTCTTCCACGCGGGCCGGGACCCGCTGCGGGTCTCCGACGCCGAGCTGTACGACCGGCTCGTCGGCGAATTCCCGAAGTGGCTCACGGCCGCACGCGCGGCGGGCGTCGTGCGACCGGACCGAGTCACGCCCCCCGCCTCCTAGAGCCCGGCCGCGAGCACCAGGTCCCGGCACTCCTCCGGCGTGCCCCACGCCGTGCGCAGCGCCCGCGCCTTGGTCAGCCACAGGGACAGGTCGTACTCCGCCGTGTACCCGATCGCGCCGTGCAGGTGCAGCGCCGTACGTGCCGTCGTGTACGCCGCCTCGCCCGCCGTGAGCTTGGCCGCCGCCACCTCCGCGGGGCGCAGCGACAGCGCGGCGCCGAAGAGCAGGGGGCGGGCGAACTCCAGGGCGGTCCTGGCGTCGGCCAGACGGTGTTTGACCGCCTGGAAGGAGCCTATGGAGACGCCGAACTGGGTGCGCTGCCGCACGTAGGCCACGGTCCGGTCGAGCAGGGCGAGTCCGACGCCGAGGGCCTGGGCGGCGGTGGCCAGCCGGACCCAGGTGAGGGCCTCCTCGTACGGCGCCCGCGGGGTGAGGAGCTCGCCGGCGGTCAGCGGGGTCAGCCGGCGGGCGGGGTCCAGGGAGCGGCGCACCGGGCCGGGGGCCGCCGTGGACAGATACAGGCCGTCGGGGGCCGGGACCAGGCGGAGCAAGGCCGCGTCGCCGTCGACGGCGTATCCGCCGGGCGCCGCCACGGTCGCCGGCTCCGCCCCGGCCACGAGCCCCGGCAGGAAGCGCTCGGCCAGCGCGGGCTCGCCGAGGAGTACGGCCGCCGCGACGGTCTCCGCGAGCGGGCCGGGCACCGCGTGCCGCCCCAACTCCACGAAGGCCACCGCCAGTTCCACCGGACGCGACCCCAGTCCGCCGTACTCTTCGGGGACCGCGAGACCGAACACGCCCGCCCGGGCGATCCGCGACCACAGCGCGCGGCCGCTCGCGTGGTCGCCGCGGCTCCAGTCCCGGATGACCACCGGGGTGTCCGCGGCGGTCAGCATCGCGTGCAGCGCATCGGCGAAGGCGCGCTGGTCGGCGTCGAGGAGGAAGCGCATCAGCGGCGTCCCTTCGGCAGGCCGAGCAGCCGCTCGGCGACGATGTCCCGCTGGATCTCGTTCGTGCCGGCGTAGACGGGTCCGGCGAGGGAGAAGACGTATCCCTCGGACCAGGCGGTGTCCGCGAGTTCGCCCTCCGCACCGAGCAGGTCGAGCGCCGTCTCGTGCAGCGCGAGGTCCAGCTCCGACCAGAACACCTTGTTCATGCTGGACTCCGGGCCGAGCCGGGCGCCGTCCAGGACCCGGCAGGCGGCGGCATAAGTGAACAACTGGTAGGCCCGGGCGGCGATCAGGGCGTCGGCCACCCGGGCGCGGGCGTGCGCGGGCGAGCCCTGGGCGCGCCACAGGTCCCGCAGCCGGGCGGCGGAGGCGAGGAAACGGCCCGGGGAGCGCAGGGTGAGCCCGCGTTCGTTGCCCGCGGTGGACATCGCGATCCGCCAGCCCTGGCCCGGCTCGCCGATCACGTCCTCGTCCGGGACGAACACGTCGTCCAGGAACAGCTCCGCGAAGGCCGGCCTGCCGTCCAGCCGGCCGATCGGGCGGACGGTGACACCGGGCGCCCGCAGGTCGAACATCAGGTACGTGAGCCCCTGGTGCGGCTTCGCCGCCTCCGGGTCGCTGCGGAACAGGCCGAAGGCCCGGTCCGCGAAGGCAGCCCGCGACGACCAGGTCTTCTGCCCGCGCAGCCGCCAGCCGCCGTCCGTGCGCACCGCCCGGGAGGACAGCGCGGCGAGGTCCGATCCCGCCTCCGGCTCGGACCAGGCCTGCGCCCAGACCACCTCGCCGGTGGCCATCGGCGGGAGCAGGCGCGCGCGTTGCTCCTCCGTGCCGTACTCGAAGAGGGTCGGCGCGAGCAGGCCGACGCCGTTCTGGCCGACCCGGCCCGGCGCGCCCGCCGCCCAGTACTCCTCCTCGAACACCAGCCAGCCCAGCAGCCCGGCGTCCTGCCCGCCGTACCGCTCGGGCCAGGACACCACCGACCAGCGGTCGGCGGCCAGTTCCGCCTCCCACGCGCGGTGTGCCGCGAAGCCCTCCGCCGTCTCCAGGGACGGCAGCGGCGTGCGCGGGACGTGCGCGGTCAGCCAGGCGCGGGCCTCGGCACGGAACTCCTCGTCGGCCGGAGAGTGGGTCAGGTCCACGGTCGCCGCCCTTCCTTCCGCCGCCTTCCCTAACAAGTGTTTGGTAGGTTAGCGTGGCCCTATGACAGGCGTCGAGAGCCCGGCCTACGAGCCCGGGCACGGACTGCTGCACGGGCGCACCGCCGTCATCACCGCCGCGGCCGGCACCGGCATCGGCGGGGCCACCGCACGCCGCTTCCTGGAGGAGGGCGCCCAGGTGCTGATCAGCGACGCCCACCCGCGCCGGCTGAAGGAGCACGAGACCGAACTGGGCCGGCAGTTCCCCGGCGCGGTCGCCGCGGTGCCGTGCGACGTCACCGACGAGGCCCAGGTGCGGGCGCTGTTCGAGGCGGCCGTGGCCGCGCACGGGCGGCTGGACGTCGTCGTCAACAACGCCGGGCTCGGCGGCACTTCGGCCCTCGTCGACATGACGGACGAGCAGTGGTCCCGCGTCCTGGACGTCACCCTGAACGGCACCTTCCGCTGCACCCGGGCCGCCCTGCGCGCCATGCGGGAGACCGGCGGCGGGGTGATCGTCAACAACGCCTCCGTCGTCGGCTGGCGCGCCCAGGCCGGACAGGCCCACTACGCCGCCGCCAAGGCCGGCGTGATGGCGCTGACCCGGTGCGCGGCGATCGAGGCGGCCGCGTTCGGCGTGCGGGTCAACGCCGTTGCCCCCAGCCTCGCCCTGCACCCCCACCTGGTGAAGGTCACCTCCGCCGAGCTGCTCGCCGAGCTGACCGAACGGGAGGCCTTCGGGCGGTACGCACAGCCCTGGGAGGTCGCCAACGTGATCGTCTTCCTCGCCTCCGGCTACTCCTCCTACATGACCGGCGAGGTCGTCGCCGTCAGCAGCCAGCACCCCTGACGACCGGAGCAGACCACAATGGGTGCGTGCCGACCAAGAAGAAGCCCCAGGTGACCGCGGCAGCGGCCCGGCGCGGCGAGATCCTCAGCACCGCTGCCGAGGTCTTCGCCGAGCACGGCTACAACGCCACCACCGTCCGCAGGATCGCCGACCACGCCGGGATGCTCGCGGGCAGCCTCTACTACCACTTCGACTCCAAGGAGTCGATGCTCGAGGAGATCCTGCGGACCTTCCTCGACGAGCTGTGGGACGGCTACGACACCGTCCTCGCCTCCGGACTCGGGCCCCGCGGGACGCTGGAGGCGCTGGTCACCGAGTCCTTCCGGGAGATCGACCGGCACCGCGCGGCCGTCGCGATCTACCAGAAGGAGAGCAAGCAGCTCGTCGCCCAGGACCGGTTCGCCTTCCTCGCCGAGTCCCAGCGCCGGTTCGAGAAGGCGTGGCTCAGCACGCTGGAACGCGGGGTCGCCGAGCGGGTCTTCCGCGCGGACCTGGACGTCCGGCTCACCTACCGGTTCGTGCGGGACACCGTGTGGGTCGCCGCGTCCTGGTACCGGCCCGGCGGCCGGCACAGCCCCGAGGAGATCGCCCGCCAGTACCTGTCGATGGTGCTGGACGGCATCGCCGTACGCGAAGAGCACAGCGGATAACACCCCTTTCCTCACGAGGGAGTCGCCATGGCCGAGGCCTACATCGTCGAAGCGGTCCGCACACCTGTCGGGCGGCGCGGGGGAGGACTCAGCGCGGTCCACCCGGCCGACCTCGGCGCGCAGGTGCTGAGAGCGCTGGTGGACCGGGCCGGGTTCGACCCGGCCGCCGTCGAGGACGTCGTCTTCGGCTGTCTGGACGCGGTGGGGCCGCAGGCCGGGGACATCGCCCGCACCTGCTGGCTGGCCGCGGGTCTCCCCGAGGAGGTGCCGGGCGTGACCGTCGACCGGCAGTGCGGCTCCTCCCAGCAGGCCGTGCACTTCGCCGCGCAGGCCGTGCTCTCCGGCACCCAGGACCTGGTGGTCGCGGGCGGGGTGCAGAACATGTCCCAGGTCCCCATCGCCTTCGCCTCCCGGCAGGCCACCGTCCCGCTCGGCCTGACCGACGGCCCCTTCCTCGGCAGCACCGGATGGCGCGCCCGCTACGGCGACCAGCCCGTCAACCAGTTCTCCGGCGCCGAGATGATCGCCGCCCAGTGGGGCATCAGCCGAGAGGCCCAGGAGGAGTTCGCCCTGCGCTCGCACCGGCGGGCGATCTGGGCGATCGACACCGGCCGCTTCACCCGCGAGACCGTCCCCTGCGGCGAGGTCACCGTGGACGAGGGCCCGCGCCGGGACACCTCTCTGGAGAAGATGGCCGCCCTGCGCCCCGTCCTCGACGGCGGCACCATCACCGCGGCCTGCTCCTCCCAGGTATCCGACGGCGCCGCGGCCCTGCTGCTCGCCTCCGAGCGGGCGGTCCGCGACCACGGACTGCGCCCGCGCGCCCGCGTCCACCACCTCTCCGCGCGCGGCGAGGACCCCATCCGCATGCTCACGGCGCCCATCCCCGCCACCGCGCACGCCCTGAAGAAGACCGGCCTGACCATCGACGCCATCGACCTCGTGGAGATCAACGAAGCGTTCGCCCCGGTCGTCCTCGCCTGGCTGAAGGAGACCGGCGCCGACCCCGACAAGGTCAACGTCAACGGCGGCGCGATCGCCCTCGGCCACCCGCTCGGCGCCACCGGCGCCCGCCTGATGACGACCCTCCTCCACGAACTGGAGCGCACCGGCGGCCGATACGGCCTCCAGACGATGTGCGAGGGCGGCGGCCAGGCGAACGTGACGATCATCGAGCGGCTCTGACCGCAACGACGAGGCCCCTTGCACCGCTCGGCCCAGGGGGCCTCACGAACTCCGGAAGCCTGCGCCGGTGTGCGAGGGCGGCGGCCAGGCCGACGTGACGATCACCGAGCGGCTCTGAGCCCCGCCAGTCCGGTCAGCACCTCCTCCGCCTCCTTCATCACCCGCTCCACCAGTTCCGCGCACGACGGCAGGTCGTCGATCACCCCGGCGACCTGCCCGGCCGCCATCACTCCCAGGTCCGTACGGCCGTCCACCATCGCCGACCTCAGCAGCATCGGCGTGTTGGCGGCGAGCAGCATCTGACTCCAGGACAGCTCCTTGCCGTGCCTGAGGGCGAGGCCGTCGCGGATCAGTTGCCGCCCGGTGAGCCCCGACAGCCGCCGGAAGCCGGCCGCCCGCCGCGCCGCGTGCGCGAACGCGCGTATCCGGCCCGACCGCTCCAGCGCCGCCACCAGATCCGTACGCAGCATCCGGTGCGGCAGGCCGTCCACCGCCCGGGTCACCGTGATGTCCCCGACCGTCGCCGCCAGATACCTCGCCTTCACGGCGTCCGGCACCGTCGAGTCGGAGGTGAGCAGAAACCGCGTGCCCATTGCCACCCCGGCCGCCCCGTAGGCCAGCGCCGCCACCAGACCCCGCCCGTCGAAGAAGCCGCCCGCCGCCACCACCGGTATCCGCACCGCGTCCACCACCTGCGGCAGCAGCACGCTCGTCGCCACCTCGCCGGTGTGCCCGCCGCCCTCCCCGCCCTGGACGAGCACCGCGTCCGCGCCCCAGGCCGCCACCTTCTCGGCGTGCCGCCGGGCGCCGACGGACGGGATCACCACCACTCCCGCCGCCTTCAGCTCGGCGATCAGCCCGGGGGAGGGGGCCAGGGCGAAGGAAGCCACCCGGACGCCCTCCTCCAGCAGGATCCGCACCCGGTCGGCCGCGTCGCCCGCGTCGGCCCGGAGGTTCACCCCGAACGGCGCGTCGGTACGGGACCGCACCTCCCGTATCGCGTCGCGCAGTTGGTCGAGCGTCATCGTGGCGGAGGCCAGGATGCCGAGGGCGCCCGCGTTCGCCGCCGCCGAGACCAGACGCGGCCCGGCCACCCAGCCCATCCCGCTCTGCACGATCGGATGGCGGACCCCGACCAGCCGGGTGAGCGCGGTCTCCATCAGCCCCCCACCCCCTCCGGCACCTCGCGCGAGCGTGCCCCGTCCGGGTCCAGCACCGTACGGATCAGCCGCAGCTCCTCCGCCTCGGGCTCCCGTGTGCACGGCACCTCGTCCGGCACGGCGAGCGGGAACCCCGTCGCTTCCCGCACCTGCTCCACGCTCACCCCGGGATGCGGCGAGACCAGCCGCATCGAGTGGTCCGGAGTGGCGAAGTCGAAGACTCCGAGATCGGACACGACCCGGACGAGGCCATGGAAGCGGGCCGCCTCCCCGAGCTCCGCCGCACGGTCGTACCCCACCCCGCACACCATGTCGACCCGTTCCACGAACACCCGCCGGGAATGCCGGGGAACCCAGTAACTCGTCGGATTGTTCAGCGTGTTGAGCGGGGCGCCGCGCACGCCGAGCAGCTGTCTGCGGGGGCGCGGCCAGTCGCCGATGCATGAGATGTTCTGGTTGCCGTACCGGTCGAGCTGGCTCGCGCCCATCATCACGTGCCGCCGGCCGGCCGCCACCAGCGCCAGGTGCTGCCGGTACGGCAGCCAGCCCTCCGCGGTGCCGTCCGGGCGGACCAGCAGGGCCTCGCCGTCGGTCAGCAGCAGGTCCGGGGCGAAGGTGAGCCGGGCCAGCCGCGCCCCCAGCGAGGGGATCAGGCCCATCGGGCTCGCCAGGATCTCCCCGGCCCCGCGCCAGGCCTCCGCGCAGGCGAGCACGCAGTACTCGGCGCGGGTGGCCCTCATCGCCCCTGCTCCTGCCGCCATTCCCCGACCGCCGCCCGGTAGGCGGCCTCGTCCCCGCCGAGGAACCGCTCGGCGAACTCCGGCCAAGGCGTGGCCGCGTACCGCCGCTGGAACTCCTCGTCCCTGCCGTACTCCGGCGCGCAGGACGTGAAATGCGCGCCGTTCGGCGCCTCCACCACACCGGTCACCGTGAGCCGCTTGAGCAGCAGCGACTGCGGGGCGGCCGCCTTGGTCAACTCCGCCGTGTGCACGATCCGTTCACACGAGACGTAGGCCGCGTCCGCCGCCGCGCAGAACAGGTCGTCGAAGTACGGGTCCGGGCCCAGGTACTGCCCGTTGCCCAGCCGGTCGGCGCGGTTCACATGCACCAGGGCCGCGTCGAGCCGCAGGGCCGGCATGGCCACCAGCGTCTCCCCGTCCGCATACGGCGATGTCACCGTCCGCAGGTCCGGACCCACCCGCATGACGTCGGAGCCGAGCCCCGCCCGCACCGGCAGGAACGGCAGCCGGTGCGCGGCCGCCTGGAGACCCCACGAAAACATGCCCTCGTCGACCTCGGTCAGTTCGAAACCGCCGCTCTCGCGCGCCGCCCGGTAGTGCGGCTCCAGCGGGATGGAGTCAAGAGTGACGAACGCGGTGACCAGCCTGCGGATCCGGCCGGCGGCGGCCAGCATGCCGACGTCCGGGCCGCCGTACGAGACGACCGTCAGATCGCGGATGCCGGACCGCAGCAGCGCCCGGACCAGCGTCATCGGCTTACGGCGGGAGCCCCAGCCGCCGATGCCCAGAGTCATCCCGCTTCTCAGCCGGGAGACCACCTCCTCGGCGGTCATCGTCTTGTCGCCCATCTACGCGCCCTCCTTCCCGAACGTGTCGCGGACCCGGCCGGCCAGGCCGCTGAGGTTGGCCTCGAAGGTGAAGCCCTGCTCGAAGCGGTAGCTGCGGCGCACGTCGACCGGATCGATCCCGTTGATGGCGGACTTGGCCATGCGCAGCAGCCGGCCGTCCTTGGCGGCTATCTCCCGGGCCAGCTCCAGAGCCGCCGCCGACAGCTCCGCGCGCGGCACCACCCGCCAGACCGAGCCGTGCCCGTGCAACTCGGCGGCGCTCGCCGTGCGCCCGGTGTAGTACAGCGTGCGCATCAGGTGCTGCGGGACCAGCCGGGCCAGATGGGTCGCCGCGCCCAGCGCGCCCCGGTCCAGCTCGGGCAGCCCGAAGGTGGCGTCCTCGCTCGCCACCACCGCGTCCGCGGTGCCCGCCAGGCCGATCCCGCCGCCCAGGCAGAAGCCCTGCACCGCCGCGACGACGGGCGTCTCGCACTCGTAGACCGCCGCGAAGGCGGCCGCGCAGCCCTCGTTGGCGCCGATCAGGGCCTCCTGCCCGGCCCTCTGTATCTCCTTGATGTCCACGCCCGCGTTGAACCCGCGCCCCTCGGCGGCCAGGACCACGCACCGGATCTCCGGGTCCCGGCCGGCCGCGCGCACGGCGTCGGCGAGCGCGAACCAGCCGGCCACCGGCAGCGCGTTGACCGGCGGGTAGTCGACGGTGACCACGGAAATCCCCTTTTCCGGGGACGAACGGGAGACACCCATGGGCGCATCAGCTACCTTTCCACCAAACATTTGTTAGGTGCGGCTTCGAAGCTAGCAGTCGGCGCAGACAAGCGGGAGGGCCTGTGGACAACTCACTGCGCGGCAGCACCGTCGTGGTCACCGGCGGCACCCGAGGGGTGGGTGCCGGGCTCGCCCGGGCCTTCGCCGAGGCGGGCGCGCACGTCCTGGCCTGCGCCCGCAGACCTCCCGAACGCCCCCTGGACGGGGTCGAGTTCATCCCCCTCGACCTGCGCGACGCGCCCGCCGTCCGGGCCTTCTTCGCCGGACTGCCCGGTCTCGACGTCCTCGTCAACAACGCCGGCGGCACCCCGCACCGGCGCCTCGCCGACGCCGACGCCGAACGGCACGCCAAGGTCATCGAGCTGAACCTGATCACCCCGCTGACCGCGTCCCTCGCCGCCTACGCGCACCTCAAGCGCAGCAGGGGCTCGATCGTGATGGTCGGCAGCGTCAGCGGGGGCCGCCCCTCGCCCGGCTCGGCCGCCTACGGCGCGGCGAAGGCGGGACTCGCGAACCTGGCCGCCTCCATGGCCGTGGAGTGGGCGCCGGAGGTCCGCGTCAACACGCTCGTGGTCGGCATGGTCCGCACCGAACTCGCCCACCTCCACTACGGCGGCCCGGGCGGCGTCGACGCCGTCTCCCGCACCGTCCCGCTGGGCCGGCTGGCCCGCCCCGACGATGTCGGCGCCGCCGCCGTCTTTCTCGCCTCCGACGCCGCCGGCTACATCAGCGGGGCGAGCCTGCACGTCCACGGGGGCGGGGAACGCCCCGCCTTTCTCGACGCCGTCACCGTGCCGGACACCGCCGCGCCGGCCGCCGCCGAACGCCGCGCCCCCGACCCGTCGACTGCCCGCAAGGAGAACTGACATGAGCGGAATCTGCGCGGACCGGGTCGTCGTCGTCACCGGCGCCGGCCGAGGCCTCGGCCGCGCCCACGCCCTCGCCTTCGCGGCCGAGGGCGCCCGGGTCGTCGTCAACGACCTCGGCGTCGCCCTGGACGGCGCCCCGGACGCCGAGTGTCCGGCGGACGCCGTCGTGACCGAGATCCGGGCGGCGGGCGGCGACGCGATCGCCCACGGCGCCGACGTCGCCACCGGCGAGGGCGCGGCCGACCTGATCCGCACGGCCGTCGAGACCTACGGCCGGCTCGACACCCTCGTCAGCAACGCCGGATTCCTGCGCGACCGCATGCTGGTCAATCTCGGCGAGGACGACTGGGACGCCGTGATCCGGGTCCACCTCAAGGGACACTTCCTGCCCCTGAGGCACGCCGCCGCGCACTGGCGGGCCGAGGCCAAGGCCGGGCGCACCCCGGTGGCCCGGGTCGTGCACACCAGCAGCGGGGCCGGCCTGCTGGGCTCGGTCGGCCAGGGCAACTACAGCGCCGCCAAGGCCGGGATCGTCGGGCTCACCCTGGTCGCGGCCGCCGAACTCGGCCGCTACGGCGTCCAGGTGAACGCCGTGGCGCCGGCCGCCCGCACCCGGATGACGGAAGGCACCTTCGCGGCGACCATGGCGGCGCCGGCCACCGGCTTCGACGCCATGGCACCCGAGAACGTCTCCCCGCTCGTGGTCTGGCTCGGCTCGCCGGACAGTGCCGGGGTGACCGGCCGCGTCTTCGAGGCGGAGGGCGGCCGGATCACCGTCATGGAGGGCTGGCGCCCGGGCCCCACCACCGACAAGGGGACCCGCTGGACACCGGCCGAGGCGGGAGAGGCGGCCCGGAAACTCCTCGCCGCGGCGCAGCCGCCGGGACGGGCGTACGGCGCGTGAAGCGATGACGGGCGTGAAGCGCTGACGGAGCGGGAGCGGTGGCGGAGCGGGGAGCGGTGGCGTGTGTGACGCGGCGAGGGCGTGGTACGCGGGGGCGCCGTGCTAAGCGACGACGGGGCGGGTGAAGGACGACGATGCCTTACGGTCACGCCGGTCACGCCGGTCACGCCGGCCACGCCGGTCGAGCGCGGCCAAGCCCACCCGGCCCCGAGCCACGCCGACCGCACCCCTGCCGGCCGGGCACGCCACCACGCCCCCTAGGTGTCGCACTCCAGCACAGTCCGGCACAACCCGCACCGCGCCCGTACTCGCCCCCGTACCGGCACCCTGATCCGCTGGTGGCAGGTCGGGCAGGGGAAGGAGACCCGGAGTTGCCCGGCGGGGTCGGGAACGAAGGAGTAGGGAGCCGACGGCGGGGCGCCGGAGGCGTGCCGGCGGTCGTGGGCGTAGCGGCGGCGGCCCGCCCAGCCGGCCCCGGTCAGCGGCGGCTGCTGCTCGTCCCGGCGGGCCTGGCCCATCCCCTTGACGTAGGCGGTGTATGCCTGCGGGCTGGTGAACCACACGGACGGGTCCTCGTCGAAGAGCAGGGCCCGCTTGGCCAGGACGTAACCGAACTCCTCCGGGGTGAGATAGCCGAGCTTCTGCGACGAGACCCCGTCCTCCCGGTAGGCGTCCAGCAGCAGCCAGCCCGCGCCCAGGTAGGTCGTCGCCGTGTCCGTGAGGATCTCGTTCTCCGCCGTGGTGGCGAACGAGAGGTCCAGGCGGTGCAGATAGACGTGCGCCACCTCATGGGCGAGCGCCGCGCCGATGTCCCTGCGGTGGGTGCGGAAGCGGTCGTTCAGCTCCACGAAGTACTCGGGGCCCGCCGCCAGTTCGACGTTCGCCGCGTGAGTCATCTCCCGGAAGCCGACGATCACCCGCGCGTCCGGCAGCCGGAAGTGCCGCACGATCTCCCGGGCCACGCGCTGCGCGCCCAGATACAGGTCGTCGGTGTCGCAGAAGGCCACCTCGGCGGGGGCCACGCTGGCCGAGAACATCTGGATGGTGTCGCGGGACAGGCGCCGGTACAGCGCGGTGACGGCGGCCCGCACCGTCTCCAGGTGCGGGTAGCCGTGCTCGACCGGTTTGCCGTTCGCCACGTCGGCACCCCCAAAGACGCCGGAACTCCTCCTCCACTGTAGGCGGGACCCCTGACGGGAGGCGGGAAAGGCAGCCGGTCACACGGGCAGCAGACGGGGCGCCGGAAGGTCCGGGTCCGCCTCCTGGAGCTCCAGCAGCCACACCTCGTTCCCGCCCTGCCGCAACACCGGCCCGGGCACGTACAGCGCCCGCTGGGGGCCGGCCGACCAGTAGCGGCCCAGGCCGAAGCCGTTGATCCAGACGAAACCGCGCGTCCAGCCGGGCAGCTCCAGCCGGGCGTCCCCGGCCCCGCGGACCGTGACCGTGCCCCGGTACAGCCCCGGCGCACCCTCCCCCGGCAGCGCGCCGAAGGGCACCGCGCCCACTCCGCCGGCGAACGCGTCCAGATCCAGCCCACGCGCGCGTACCCCGTGCAGATACTGCCGCTCGTGCAGGATGCCTCCGGTGACGCCCTTCGGCTCGCCCAGCCGCGGACCGTAGTTCACCCGTCCCAGGGACTCCGCCCACAGCTCCACGCGCGCGGGGCCCGCGACCGGCTCCTTCAGCCGCGGCTCCTCCTCGGTGAGCACCCCGGCCCGCTCACCGTCGACGTACACCGCCGCCAGATCCCGCAGCCCGCGCACGGTCAGCGGGTACGGCCGGCGCGGTCCGGGCACGTCCACCGTGTAGCGCACGAGGCCCCGGGTGACGCCCAGTTCCTCGAAGGCGGGCGGCATCGGGGACACCGTCTCCGCGCCGCCCAGCGCCTCCAGCACGCCGGCCAGGGGCGCCCAGTCCGTGAGCGCGGCCTCGGCCGGGGCGCCCAGCACGGCGGGCCGCGGCGGCAGGCCGGGCAGCGGGCCCGGGTGGTACGCGGACAGCACCTCGCGGAAGCGCCAGAACTTCTCCGTGGGCCGGCCGTACTCGTCCACGGGCGCGTCGTAGTCGTACGAGGTCACATCCGGCTCCAGCGGGCCTTCGTGCAGCTCGCCGCCGCCCCGGTTGGCGCCCGCCCAGCCCCCGAAGCTCGTGCCGCCGTGCGCCATGTAGAGGTTCACCGACGCCCCGCACTCCAGGATCTCCCGCAGTTCCTCCGCGGCCTCGGCCGGATCCCGTACGACGTGCTCGCCGGACCAGTGGTCGAACCAGCCGCACCAGAACTCCATGCACATCAGCGGGCCGTTCGGGCGGTGGCGGCGCAGCGTGCCGAACGCCTCGCGCGCGTGGGAGCCGAAGTTCACCGTGGCGAGCACCCCGGGCAGCGAGCCCCCGGTCAGCATGTGGTCCTCGGGACCGTCCGAGGTGAACAGCGCAGCGGTGACCCCCTCGTCGCGCAGCAGGCCGGCCAGCTCCTCAAGATAGCCGGTGTCACTGCCGTAGCTGCCGTACTCGTTCTCCACCTGGACCATGATCACGGGACCGCCGCGGTCCAGCTGCCGGGGCACGATCTCGGGCAGCAGCCGGCGGAACCAGTTCCGGACGTGGAACATGTAGCGCTCGTCACGCGTACGCGCGCGCGTGCCCGGCTCGCCCGTCAGCCAGGCCGGCAGCCCGCCGTTCTCCCACTCGGCGCAGATGTACGGCCCCGGTCGCACGATCGCCCACAGACCCGCCTCGCGGACCGCGTCGAGGAACCGGCCGACCGCCTGCACGTCCCGGAACGTCCCCGGGCGCGGCTGGTGCAGATTCCACGGGACGTACGTCTCCACGCAGTTCAGGCCCATCGCCCGCAGCATCGCCAGCCGGTGCCCCCACTGCGCCTCGTGCACCCGGAAGTAGTGCAGCGCCCCGGACAGCAGCCGCACCGGGCGCCCGTCCAGCAGGAACTCGGATCCCCCCACCGAAAACTCGCTCATGCGCCTTCCCCCCACGCGACCTCGCTCATGCGCTCCAGCCTCACCCCTTCCGGCGATCAGCACCATGGACGAAGATCGGCGCTGCTTGGACAAAAACGCGCCGCACAGCACGCCGGGAGGAGCGCCGATGTACCAGACCTGGATGCGGTTCTTCAGCCCCGGCCCCGCCCACCACCGCCTCGGCCTGGTCTGCCTCGGCGTCGGTCTCCAGCACGGCGCGCTGCCCACGGTCGGCCCGCGCACCCTCGACCACCACGTGGCCGTGGTGATCAGCTCGGGCCGCGGCTGGTACCGGGGCGCCGACGGCCGCCGTACGACCGTCACCGCGCCCGCGCTGCTCTGGCTCACCCCCGGCGTGCCCCACCACTACGCGCCCGATGCGGACACCGGCTGGGACGAGGGCTTCGTCGACTTCGCCGGGCCCGCCACGGCGGCCTACCGCGACCTCGGCTACATCGAACCCGACCGGCCCGTCGTCCCGCTCTCCGACGCCGCCGGCCCCCGCACGGTCATCGCCCGCATCGCCCGCGCCGCCCGCCGCGGCAACCCGCTGCTCGAGGTGGAGACCGGCGCCGCCGTCCACGAACTCCTCGTCGCCCTGCGCAGGGCCCGCGCCGACCTCGCCCCCGACGGCGACCAGGTGCTCACGGCCCTGGCCCGGGACGCCTGCACCCGGCTGAGCGTCGCCGACCACGCCGCCCGGCACGGCATGAGCACCGCCGAGCTGCGCGGCGCGGTCCGCCGGGCGGCCGGGTGCAGCCCCAAGGACTATCTGCTCGGCATCCGTCTCGGCCGGGCCAAGGAACTCCTCGCCGGCACGGATCTGCCCGTCGCGGCCGTCGCCCGCCGTGTCGGCTACGACGACCCCGCCTACTTCTCCCGGCTGTTCACCCGCCGGGTGGGCCTCGCCCCCGTCCGGTTCCGGGCCCAGCAGGGCCGCAGCGTCCCCGGAGGCTGGAGCGACCGCGTTCCGGATCCCGGCGATCCGCCGATGATCCAGTCTCCGGACACCCCGTAGGGCCCGGCCCCTGCAGCGCATAGGGTTGACCCTCATGACCACCAGCAACACCGGGACCGGTGCCGTGGACCCCGAGGTCCGCCAGGAACTGGAGCGGCTGCGCGACAGCATCGACAACATCGACGCGGCCGTCGTCCACATGCTCGCCGAGCGTTTCAAGGCCACCCAGCAGGTGGGCCGGCTCAAGGCGCTGCACCAGCTGCCGCCCGCCGACCCGGCCCGTGAGGCCCGGCAGATCGAACGGCTGCGCCGCCTCGCCGAGAACGCCAAGCTCGATCCTGCGTTCGCCGAGAAGTTCCTGAACTTCATCATCGCCGAGGTGATCCGGCACCACGAGCGGATCGCCGAGGACACCCAGAACGGGCAGCCGGCGGACCAGGACTGACCGGCGCGCGCGGGAACGGCCCGGCAGGCGCACGCGAGCGGGGGCAGGTCGGCGCACTCGGCACGGGGCTGACCGGGGAACCGACGCGGGGCGCACGCGGGGGACAAATGCCGTGTACCGATCCACCCCTGTGCGCTGTCGGTCCTATCAGGCAGCATGGCCTGCATGTCCGTACTCACGCGCGGCGAAGCGCAGCTCCGAGCACAGTTCCTCGACGTCCACCGGTACACGGTCGAACTGGACCTCACGACCGGTGACGAGACCTTCGACTCCCGTACCGAGATCCGGTTCACCGCCCGGTCCGACGGGGACACGTTCGTCGAGCTGAAGCCCGCCGAGCTGCGCAGCGTCACGCTCGACGGACAGCCGCTCGACCCCGAGTCGCTGAGCGAGGACCGGCTGCCGCTGAAGAACCTCGGCGCCGGCGAGCACGAGCTACGCGTCCACGCGGTCATGCGCTACTCCCGCACCGGCGAGGGCATGCACCGCTTCACCGACCCGAGCGACGGCGAGACGTACGTCTACACGCAGATGTTCATGGACGACGTCCAGCGCATCTTCGCCGCCTTCGACCAGCCCGACCTGAAAGCCGTCTTCGAGGTCTCCGTGAAGGCGCCCGCGGGCTGGACCGTCCTCGCCAACGGCGTCACCGAGCACCGCGGCGACGGCCTCTGGCAGGCCGCGCCCACCCCGCTGATCCCCACCTACCTGGTCGCCGTCGCCGCCGGCCCGTGGCACTCGGTGCGCACCGAGCACCGCGGGCTGCCCTTCGGCATCCACTGCCGCCGCTCGCTCGCGCCCCACCTCGACGTCGACGCCGACGAGATCTTCGACATCACGCGCGCGTGCTTCGACCGCTACCACGAGAAGTTCGAGGAGCCGTACCCCTTCGACTCCTACGACCAGGCGTTCGTCCCGGAGTTCAACGCGGGCGCCATGGAGAACCCGGGCCTGGTCACCTTCCGCGACGACTTCGTCTACCGCTCCGCCGTCACAGACACCGAGCGGCAGACCCGCGCCATGGTCATCGCGCACGAGATGGCCCACATGTGGTTCGGCGACCTCGTCACCCTCAAGTGGTGGGACGACATCTGGCTGAACGAGTCCTTCGCCGAGTACATGGGCTACCAGACCACCGCCGAGGCCACCCGCTTCACCGACCCCTGGACCGAGTTCGGCGTCACCCGCAAGGCCTGGGGCTACGACGCCGACCAGCGGCCCACCACCCACCCGGTCGCCCCCGAGAACGTCGACGACACGGCCTCCGCCCTGCTTAACTTCGACGGCATCTCCTACGCCAAGGGCGCCTCCGCACTGCGCCAGCTGGCCGCCTGGCTCGGCGAGAAGGACTTCCTCGCCGGCATCAACACCCACTTCAAGCGGCACAAGTTCGGCAACGCCACCCTCGCCGACTTCATCGACTCGCTCGCCTCGGCCACCGACCGCGACGTGCACGCCTGGGCCGAGAGCTGGCTGCGCACCACCGGCGTCGACACGCTCACCCCGGTGATCGCCGCCGCCGAGGGCACCTGCACGCTGACCGCCGACCGCGCGGGCAGCCGCCCGCACCGCCTCAGCGCCGGCCTGTACGACCACGATGTCGCCGACGAGGGCCGGCTGGTGCTGCGCGAGCGCATCGACCTCGACGTCCCGCAGGCCGCCCCGCAGCCCATCGGCAAGCGTCCCGCGCTGGTCCTCCTCAACGACGGCGACCTCACCTACGCCAAGGTCCGCTTCGACGCCTCGTCCTTCGAGACGATCCGCACCAGCCTGTCCGGCCTGCCCGACCCGCTCACCCGCGCGGTGGTCTGGAACGCCCTCAGGGACGCCGTCCGCGACGGCGAACTCCCGCCCGTCGCCTACCTGGAGACGGCCCGCGCCCACCTGCCCCGCGAGACGGACCTGGCCCTCGCCCAGGGTGTCCTCGCCTTCGCCGTCGATCAGCTCACCGAGCAGTACCTGGCGCCCCAGGACCGCCCGGCCGCCCTGGCCACCCTCACCTCGCTCTGCCGCGACCTGCTGCGCCGCACCGAGGACGGCGACCACCCCGGCCTCCGGCTGATCGCCGTACGGCACCTGATCAGCGTGGCCGCCCACCCGGAGACCATCGCCGCCTGGCTCGCCGACGGCACGGTGCCCGGCGGACCGGAACTCGACCCGGAGCTGCGCTGGCGCATCCTCGCCCGGCTCGCCGTGCTCGGCGCCACCGACGAGGCCGCCATCGCCGCCGAACTGGACCGCGACCCGAGCGCCACCGGCCAGGAGGGCGCCGCCCGCTGCCGGGCCGCGCTGCCCGACGCGGAGGCCAAGCGCGCGGCCTGGGAGGCGATGTTCACCGGCGACGACCTGTCCAACTACCTCTTCAGGGCCACCGCACAGGGCTTCTGGCAGCCCGAACAGGCCGAGCTGGTACGCGCGTACGTGCCGCGCTTCTACGAGGACGCGGTCGCCCTCGCCGCCCGCCGCGGTCCCGCCATCGCCGTCGCCGTCGGCCGCTACTGCTTCCCGGCCCACGCCGTCGACGCCGAGAACCTGCGGCTCGGCGAGGCATGCCTGCGCGACGCCGACCTCACCCCGGCCCTGCGGCGCACCCTCGCCGACCGGCTGGACGACCTGTCCCGCGCGCTGCGGGTGCGCGGCGAGCAGGAGGCGGAGCAGGAGGCGGAGTAGGTCCGGCGACGTAGGACGCGGCTGGTCCCTGCCGACGATGCGGCGGGCCGGCCGGCCTTCCTAGGCTCGGGCGGTCAGTGATCGACCGAGCCTGTGGAGGCAGCACCATGATCGTAGTGACCGGCGCGACCGGCAACGTCGGCCGTGCCCTCGTCGACCGTCTCCTCGCCGCGGGGCAGCCCGTCCGGGCGCTGACCCGCGACCCGCGGCGGGCCGCGCTGCCCGAGGCGGCCGAGGTGGTGCGGTTCCGACCCGACGACCCCGCCGCCCTGTTCGCCGGCGCGGCACAGCTCTTCCTGTACGCGCAGGCCGGCACCGCGCCGCTGCTGGAGGCGGCCCGTGCGCACGGGGTGCGGCACGTCGTCCTGCTCTCCAGCGGCATCATCCAGGAGGGTGCCGACGAGACCCACCCCATCCACGTCATGCACGCCACCGTCGAGCGGCAGATCCGCGACAGCGGGCTCGCCTGGACCTTCCTGCGCCCCAACGCGTTCGCCACCAACGCGCTCCAGTGGGCGCCGCAGATCCGGGAGGGCGACACCGTCCGGGGCGTCTTCGCCGACGGGCTCTTCGCACCCATCCACGAGGACGACATCGCGGCCGTCGCCGAGCGCGTCCTGCTCGACGGCGGGCACGAGGGGGCCGTGCACCGGCTGACCGGACCCGGCGCGACCAGCAACGCCGACCAGGTCGCGACGATCGGGGAGGCGCTCGGCAGGAAGCTGACGTTCGTGGAGACCGACCCCGCCGAGGTGGGTCCGGAGCTGTTCCCGCACGTGCCGCCGCCCATGCTCGAACGGCTGCTGGCGAGTTTCGCGGAGACCGTCGGGGTGCCCCCGGAGATCACCGGCACGGTGGAGGAGCTCACCGGCGCCCCGGCCCGCAGCTTCGCCCAGTGGGCCCGGGACCACGCCGGGGACTTCCGGGCATAGGCCCCGAGCGGCCCCAACGCCTCTTCCCGGTAAGGCAGTACACACTTTCGGGTTCCGTTCGCCGGGCTTTCGGGACACAGGGCTCTCTTCCGGTACAAGCTGGAACTCCACCCACAGTCGGAACCCGCGGGCCCCGAAAGCCCGCCGGACGTTCCCCTGCCCGGAGGAGAGCCCATGAGCCTGCCGCCCCTCGCCTCCGGCCCCGCCGGCCCCGACGCCCTGCGGCCCCTCCTCGGTACCGTGCTCGACGCGCTCGAAGCCGGCGGCCGCGAGCGCGGCGGACCGCTGCCCGGCGGCGGACCGGAGGACGTCGCCGCACGTGTCGCCGACGCCCTCGGGGACGTCCTGCCGGACACCGGCGACCCCGACGCGCTGCGCACGCTCGTGCACGCCCTCGCCGCGGGCGCCGCCGACCCCGCCGACCCGCTGTGCGCGGCCCATCTGCACTGCCCGCCGCTCGCCGTGGCCACCGCCGCCGACCTCGCCGCGAGCGCCCTCAACCCGTCCCTGGACTCCTGGGACCAGGCGCCGGCAGCCTCCGCCCTGGAGGCCGCGGTCACCCGCACCCTCGCCCGCACGACCGGCCTCGCCGACGCCCTCGTCACCACCGGAGGCACCGAGTCCAACCAGCTCGCCCTGCTGCTCGCCCGCGAGGCGCACGGCGCCGGCGTGCGCCTGGTGTGCGGCGCGGGCGCCCACCACTCGCTGCCGCGCGCCGCCTGGCTGCTCGGCCTGCCCGACCCGGTCGTCATCCCGGCGCCGAACGGCACCCTGGACCCGGCCGCCCTCGACCAGGCCCTCACCTTCCTCCCCGGCCCGCTGCTGGTCGCCGCCACCGCCGGCACCACCGACGCCGGACTCATCGACCCGCTGCCCGAGATCGCCGGCCTGTGCACCGCCCACGGCGCCCGGCTGCACATCGACGCGGCCTACGGCGGCGGCCTCCTCTTCAGCGACCGGCACCGCGACAAACTCGCCGGCCTCGAAGCCGCCCACACCGTCACCCTCGACCTGCACAAGCTGGGCTGGCAGCCGGTCGCCGCCGGACTCCTCGCCGTCGCCCGCCCGCACGAGCTCGCCGCGCTCCACCAGCGCGCCGACTATCTGAACGCCGACGACGACACCGACGCCGGCCTGCCCGACCTGCTCGGCCGCTCCCTGCGCACCACCCGCCGCCCCGACATCCTGAAGATCGCCGTCACCCTGAAGACGCTGGGCCGCGGCGGGCTCGGCGCCCTGGTCGACCAGGTCTGCACCCGGGCCCGCGAGTTCGCCGCACTGATCCGCGAGCACCCCGGCTTCGAGCTGTACGACCGGCCCGTCATCAGCACCGTCCTGTTCCGCCCGGCCGCCGCCGACGACGCCGCCGTGGTCGCCGTACGCCGGCGGCTGCTGCACGAGGGCCGGGCCGTCCTCGGCAGGGCCCGGCTCGACGGCCGGCTCTGGCTCAAGGCCACCGTCCTCAACCCCCACACCCGGCCGGACGACCTGGCCCACCTGCTCAAACTCGCCGAACTCGCCGAACTCGCCGAAGGAAGCACCCCCGGATGACCCACCCTCCACGCCACGAGCCGGCCTGCCCGCGCGACCTGGTCGGCATCGGCATCGGCCCGTGCAACCTCTCCCTCGCCGCGCTCGCCCACCCGCTCGCCGGACTCGACGCCGTCTTCTACGAGCAGCGCCCCGGCTTCGACTGGCACCCCGGGCTGCTCATCGAGGGCGCCACCGTCCAAGTGCCGTTCCTCGCCGACCTGGTGACCCTCGCCGACCCCACCAGCCCCTGGAGCTTCCTCAACTACCTCAAGGCCCGCGAGCGGCTCTTCCCCTTCTACTTCGCCGAGCGCTTCCACATCCAGCGCGCCGAGTACGACGCCTACTGCCGCTGGGTCGCCGAAGCGCTGCCCGGACTGCGCTTCCGCCACCAGGTCGACGCCGTCCGCTGGAACCCCGAACGGGACCTGTTCGAGGTCGACTTCACCCAGCTCGACGCCGTCGGCGAGGCCGAGGCCCTCGGCCGTACGTACACGCGCAACATCGTCCTCGGCGTGGGCACCGCCCCCTACGTGCCCGACCCGCTGCGGCCCCTGGCCGACGCGTCCGGTGTGCCCGTCGTCCACGCCGCCGACTACCTGGAGCACCGCGACACCGTCCTCGCCGCCGGGCATGTGACCGTCGTCGGCTCGGGTCAGTCCGGCGCCGAGGTCTTCCTGGACCTGCTCCGGCACCGCCCGGCCGGCCGGGAGAAGCTGCACTGGATCGGCCGTACCGAGGCGTTCGCGCCGATGGAGTACTCCAAGCTGGGCCTGGAGCACTTCACGCCCGACTACACGCGCTACTTCCACGCCCTCGCCGAGCCCGTCCGGGACCGGCTGGTCGCCGCCCAGTGGCAGCTGCACAAGGGCATCGACGCCGGCACCCTCGCCGCCATCCACGACGAGCTGTACCGGCGCACCCTGCACGGCGGCTGGCCGGACGCCGTCCTCACCCCCGGCGTCCGCGTCCGCACCGCCGGCCGGATCGCCACCACCAGGATCGAGCTGCATCTGGAGCACCTCCAGCAGGGCAGCCGCTCCCGGCTCACCACCGACGCCGTGGTCCTCGCCACCGGATATCGCGAACGCCCCCTCGGCCGCATCCTCGCCGGGCTCGACCCCTACATCCGCCGCGACAGCAGCGAACGCCCGCGCATCGACGAGGAGTTCCGGCTCGTCCTGGACCCCTCGGTCACCGGCTCGGTCTACGTCCAGAACGCCGAGCTGCACACACACGGCGTCGGCGCCCCGGACCTGGGCCTCGCCGCCTGGCGCAGCGCGACCATCCTCAACTCGCTCACCGGCAAAGAGCCGTATCCGCTGCCGCTGCGCACGGCCTTCACGTCGTTCGGGCTCGAGGAGCCGGCGGCCCGGCTGCCGCAGGTCCGGCGGCCGAGACGGCTCACACCGCTCGTCGAGGGAAGGTGAGCGGCAGGGACCGGAACAAGCCGGCCGACGGCGGTGTTGGTGCGTGCCATGAACACGACTTGGATCGCCGCCCACCGCACCGCCGTCATCAGCCCCGACGAGCCGTTCCACCTCTTCGCACCGCGCGGCTTCGCCGACCAGACCCTGAGACAGTCCCTGCGCCTGGCCGGAGGAGGTGAGGCGGTACGGATCATCCTCGGCAACCGCTACGGCAGGGAACCCGTCGAGATCGGCGGAGCGCACCTCGCCACCCGCACCACCGGCCACGGCATCGACCCCGCGACCGGCATCACGCTCACCTTCGAGGGGAGCCCCACCGCCAAGATCCCGGCCGGCGGGGAACTCGTCAGTGATCCGGTCGAGCGGCCCGTCACCGCGGGGCAGGAACTCACCGTCACCCTCCACCTGCCCGGTGACACCGGCCCGACCGCCTACTCGGGGGTGCCCTACGACCTCGGCCACGCCGCGCCCGGCGACCAGCTGTCCGCCGAGCGCCTGCGGGACGCCGAGGAGGTGCCGACCGGCCACTTCGGGATCGGCGCCGACGTCCGGGCCCCCGAGGGCACGCGCATCGCCGTCGCCTTCGGCGACTCCTGGATCGAGGGCGCGGCGACCACCCCGGGTCGCGACAACAGCTTCCCGGCCCAGCTCAGCCGCCGCCTCGGCCGGGGCTGGATCGTGGGCCGGGGCATCTCCGGCAACCGGCTGCTCACCGACGGGATCGGCGAACACCTGCTCGCCCGCATCGACCATGACGTCCTCGCCGTCCCCGGCGTCAGCCACGTCCTGGTCCACATCGGCCTGAACGACCTCGGTCAGCCCGGCTTCCTCGCCCACCCCGAACCGGCCGAGGGTCCCGCCGCGGCCGACCTCATCGCCGGGCTCACCACCCTCGCCGAGCGGCTGCGCGCTGCCGGCCTCACCGTCATCGGCTCCACTCTCGGCCCGTACCGGGGCACGGTCTACGAGGGCTACGACACCGAGGACGGCCAGGCCGTACGGCGCGAGGTCAACACCTGGCTGCTCGGCGACGCGCACCCCTTCGACGCGGTCGTGGACGTCGCCGCCGCCGTCGCGGACCCGGCCGAACCGGACCGCATCCGCGCGGAGTTCGACAGCGGCGACGGCCTGCACGTCAACGACGCCGGCGCGAAGGCGATCGCCGACGCCGTGGACGTGACCCTGCTGGACCTCTAGAACACCGGCGTGCCGTTGCGCACCAGCTTCCAGTCCACCGACGCGAAGTCCTTCGGGTCCAGGACGCCCTTCGCGGTCACCCACTCGGCGATCCGGGTGCGGATCTCCGTCGACTCCGACCACAGCTCCTTGGCGGTGGCGACGTGCGGGAAGGCGCCGCCGCCGTTGGCACGGTAGTTGTTCACCGCGAGCACGAACTGCTGGGCGTCGTCCAGCGCAGCCCCGTTGAAGGTGAGGTTCTTGATCCGCGACCCGGCCGGCTGGGCGATGTCGATGTCGTAGCCCAGGCCCGAGACGTAGTCGTAGTTGTAGTCCGGGCGGTTGTTCGCATTGGTCAGCTTGTCGACGTCGACCGGCGCGCCGGCGGCCGTCTGGACGTAGTACTCCGCCGAGTACTCCAGGTAGGCGCGGACCTGGGCGCCGGTCAGCAGCTTGGCGACCAGCGTGTTGTCGTACACGTACAGGCCGGAGAGGTCCCGGATGGTGACATCGCCGGCCGGGATCTCGGAGGTCCGGGAGAACGGCGAGGCCTGGGCGATCACCGGCAGCGAGGCGTACTCGGTGCCCGCGAGCGCGGCCTTGACCACGTCCTCCTGCACCCTGGTGATCAGGTCGATGATCGGGGCGTCCTTGTAGCGGGCGTCGACGGTCGTCAGGGTCTCGGTCGCGCGGCCGACGACCTGGTTGACGTACGCGACGACCTTCTTGTGCTCGTCGGTGAGCAGCCGGGTGATCTCCGGGTCGTCGGCGACGGAGTTGGAGTTGCGCAGGGAGGCGGAGACCGACTCGACCTCCCACTTGCCCTTGCTGAACACCAGCTCGATGTCGAAGAGGGTGAGCCGCTCGGCGTAGCACAGCGGCTCGGAGAGCACGACGGTCTTGCCGGTCTGCTCGTTGACGACCTTCAGCTCCGGGATCTCCACGTGCGCGTGGCCGACCAGGATCGCGTCGATGCCGGGCACCTGCTTGGCGACGTTGGCCGCCGCGTTCTCCACGTACGGCACCTGGTCGCCGTACGACGACGTGCCCGAGGAGCCGGAGTGCGCCGAGACGACGACCACGTCCGCGCCCATCGACCGCAGCTTCGGCACCCACTTGGCGGCCTGCTCCTCCAGACCCGGGAACGCCAGCTTGCCCTGGACGTAGGCCTTGTCCCAGATCGCGATGCCCGGGTTGGTCAGGCCGAGGACGGCGACCTTGACCGGCTTGGCGCCCGGCACGTGGAACGTCTTCATGAAGTAGGCCGGGAAGGCGGGCTTCAGCGTCTTCGCGTCCACGGCGTTGGCGCCGAGCAGCGGGAAGTCGAGCTGGTCCTCGAACTTCCGCAGCGTCTCGATGCCGTAGTTGAACTCGTGGTTGCCGAGGGCCGCCGCGTCGTAGCCGATCGCGTTCATCGCCTGCGCCATCGGGTGCACCGGGCCGCCCTTGGCGGTGATCGGGTCGACCTTGGCGTAGTAGTAGGCCAGCGGGGTGCCCTGGATGGTGTCACCGGCGTCCAGGAGCAGCGTGTTGCAGCGGCCCTTCTCCTTCCGCACCTGCTTGACCAGGGTGGAGATACGGGCGAGGCCCATCGCGTTGCCCGCCTTGTCGGCGTACTCCGCGTCCTTGAAGTAGTCCCAGTTGAAGACGTGGCCGTGCAGGTCGGTGGTGCCCATGACGGTCAGCGAGTACCGCTTCACGGGGTGCCCGGGCTTGCCGGCCTCCGCCGCCTCGGCCGCCGGAGCCGCCGCCGCACCGGCGACCGCCACTCCTGCCCCGGTGGCTGCGGACTTCTTCAGGAACTTCCGGCGGTTCAACGGCATCTTCAGGTCTCCTTGGCGCATGGTTCAACAACGCGCGTAGATTCTGACCTGAGCATGACCTACGGCAACAGGGCCGGGAGGTTGCGATCTGGTGACCATCGCTCATAGGAGCGGGCGGCCGCACAATTCAACACTTGTCAATAACCCTTTGCCCAAAGTCTGTTGTGTGGCCATTCGGCGCCAATTCTCTACCCACGGGTAGGGCCTAGGCTCGAACCATGCGCCGAGCAAAGATCGTCTGTACATTGGGGCCCGCCACCGACTCGTACGACCAGATCAAGGCATTGGTCGAGGCCGGAATGGACGTTGCCCGGTTCAACCTCAGCCACGGCACGCACGCCGAGCACGAGGAGCGCTATCAGCGCGTGCGGAAGGCGGCCGACGAAACCGGCCGCAGTGTCGGAATCCTCGCCGACCTTCAGGGTCCGAAGATCCGGCTCGGCCGTTTCGCCGAAGGACCGGTACTCCTTGAACGCGGCGACACCTTCACCATCACCGTGGAGGAGGGCGTCGAGGGCGACCGCAACCGGTGCGGCACCACCTACGCCGGCCTCGCCGCCGACGTCACCGCCGGCGAGCGCATCCTCGTGGACGACGGCAAGGTCTGCCTGGAGGTCACCGAGGTCGACGGTCCCCGTGTGCACACCCGGGTGGTGGAGGGCGGTGTCGTCTCCGACCACAAGGGCCTGAACCTCCCCGGCGTCGCCGTCTCCGTCCCCGCCCTCTCGAAGAAGGACGAGGACGACCTGCGCTGGGCGCTGCGCACCGGCTTCGACGTGATCGCCCTCTCCTTCGTCCGCAGCGGCGGCGACGCCGCCGACGTACACCGGATCATGGCCGAGGAGGGCCGCCGCCTCCCGGTGATCGCCAAGGTCGAGAAGCCGCAGGCGGTGGAGAACCTCGACGGCATCGTGGCCGCCTTCGACGGGCTCATGGTCGCGCGCGGCGATCTCGGCGTGGAGATGCCGCTGGAGCAGGTGCCGATCGTCCAGAAGCGCGCCATCAAGCTCGCCAGGCGCAACGCCAAGCCGGTGATCGTCGCCACCCAGATGCTGGACTCGATGATCGGGAACTCCCGGCCGACCCGCGCCGAGGCCTCCGACGTCGCCAATGCGGTCCTGGACGGCACGGACGCGGTGATGCTCTCCGGCGAGACCAGCGTCGGCACCTACCCGGTCGAGACCGTGCGCACCATGGCGAAGATCGTCGCGGCGGCGGAGGAGGACATGCTGGCGGGGGGCCTGCCGCCGCTGACCGAGCGGAACAAACCGCGCACCCAGGGCGGCGCGGTCGCCCGGGCCGCCGCCGAGATGGGCGACTTCCTCGGCGCGAAGTTCCTGGTGGCCTTCACCCAGTCGGGAGACACCGCGCGCCGGCTCTCCCGCTACCGCTCGCCGATCCCGCTGCTCGCCTTCACCCCGGAGCCGGCCACCCGCTCCCAGCTCAGCCTGACCTGGGGAGCGGAGACCTTCCTCGGTCCCCACGTGGACTCCACGGACGCCATGGTCGACCAGGTGGACGAGCTGCTGCTGCAGTACGGCCGCTGCGAGAAGGGCGACGTCGTGGTGATCACGGCGGGCTCACCGCCCGGTGTCTCCGGCTCGACCAACATGGTCCGGGTGCACCACATCGGCGAGGACGACAGCCCGAAGTAACAGTGCTGCCTCGGCTTGGAGGCGATGTAGCCGTCGCCCAGGTGGAGACCCAGCAGGTAGGCGTATGCCGGATCTTCCGGGATTCCCGGCGTGTCCCGGCGTCGGATGCAGGGCGGTGTTCGAGACAGCGGTTCCGGGTCAGCCAGCAGGTGATCGCATGTCGGGAGATGCTCATTTCCTTGCTGAGGGAGCTCAGGCTGCGGCCCTGCGCCACCAGCGCGAGGGCTCGTCTACGTGTACCGAGGTCGTACATGTGAAAACCCTGCGAGGCCGATCGCAGCGACACGCAGAAAAAGCGGATGTTCACGAGAACGTGAACGTCCGCTTTTTAAGGGAACCTTCGTTTCTTAGGAAAAGTACCCCGGGTCGGATTCGAACCGACGCTGGATGGTGTTTGAGACCATTGCCTCTACCGCTGGGCTACCGGGGCTCCCTTGAAAAGCAAGGTCGACGGGCACCCGCCGTGACCCCACCTTACCGTAGCTAGGTAGGCTCTTGTCAGCAGTACCCCTGCCCTGAACGAGGAGCCCCCGTGACCGCCGAGTCGCCCCAGCCCGTAGACGTGCCAGACGAGGACAAGTCGCACGTGCCTCCGCTGACGACCCGAGTCGTCATCGCCGAGGACGAGGCCCTGATCCGGCTGGACCTGAAAGAGATGCTGGAGGAGGAGGGGTACACCGTCGTCGGCGAGGCCGGGGACGGTGAGCAGGCCGTCGAGCTGGCCCGCGAGCACAAGCCGGACCTGGTCATCCTCGATGTGAAGATGCCCAAGCTGGACGGTATCTCCGCGGCCGAGAAGATCGCCGAGGAGTCCATCGCCCCGGTCCTGATGCTCACCGCGTTCTCGCAGCGCGACCTCGTCGAGCGCGCCCGGGACGCCGGTGCCATGGCGTACCTGGTGAAGCCCTTCAGCAAGAGCGACGTCGTCCCGGCGATCGAGATGGCCGTCTCCCGGTTCACCGAGCTGAAGCAGCTGGAGAAGGAGGTCGCCGACCTCACCCAGCGGCTGGAGACCCGCAAGCTGGTCGACCGTGCGAAGTCCGTCCTCCAGTCCGAGTACGGCCTGACCGAGCCGGCCGCCTTCCGCTGGATCCAGAAGACCTCCATGGACCGCCGCATGTCGATGCAGCAGGTCGCCGAGGCGGTCATCGCGGACAACGAGGAGAAGAAGGCCGCGAAGAAGGGCTGAACAACCCGGCTACGACGAGGCCCGCGCCCCCGGAGAAGAGGGGCGCGGGCCTCGTCGTGCAGCGAACGGTCAGTCCTCGCCCAGATAGGCCTTGCGGACCGACTCGTCGTGCAGCAGGTCCTGGCCCGTGCCGGACAGGACGATGTTGCCGACCTCCATCACATGACCCTGGTCGGCGAGGGAGAGCGCCGCCTGGGCGTTCTGCTCGACCAGCAGGATCGTGGTGCCCTGCGACTTCAGCTCGGCGATCGTCGCCATGATCTTCTGCATCATGATCGGCGACAGACCCATCGACGGCTCGTCCAGCATCAGCAGCTTCGGCTGGGACATCAGCGCCCTGCCCATCGCCAGCATCTGCTGCTCACCGCCCGAGAGGGTGCCCGCGGCCTGCTTCCGGCGCTCCCCGAGGATCGGGAAGAGGTCGTAGGCGCGCTGGATGTCCTTCTCGATGCCCGGCTTGTCGTTGCGCAGGAACGCGCCGAGGCGCAGGTTGTCCTCGATGCTCATGCGCGGGAAGATGTGCCGCCCCTCGGGGGAGTGGGCGAGGCCCAGCGAGACCACCTGGTGGGCCGGGATCTTCTTCAGCGACCTGCCGTTGAATTTGATCTGTCCGCCGACCGGCTTCAGCAGGCCGGACAGCGTGCGCAGGGTGGTGGTCTTGCCGGCGCCGTTGGTGCCGATGAGCGTGACCACCTGGCCGGCGTCGACCTTGAAGGAGATGCCCTTGACGGCCTCGATCTTGCCGTAGGCGACCCTCAGGTCCTCGACTTCGAGCAGTGCGGTCATCGGTCGTTCTCCTTGCCGGGCGCGGCGTCCGTCGTGATCTCGGCGTGTGCCTCGGCGGCCTCCACCTCGGCCACCTCCTCGGCGCCGGGCGCGTCCTCGAAGGGCTCGCCGAGGTAGGCCGCGACCACGCGCTCGTCGCCCTGGACGGTCGCGCTGTCGCCCTCGATCAGCTTCTCGCCCTGTACGAGCACGGCCACGCGGTCGCACAGGTTGAAGATGAAGCGCATGTCGTGCTCGATGACGAGGACGGCGATGCCCATGTCCCGGATGGCGAAGACCAGTTCCTCGGTGGTCCGGGTCTCCTGCGGGTTCATGCCGGCCGTCGGCTCGTCGAGCAGCAGCAGGCCGGGCTCGCTGGCCAGGGCGCGCGCGATCTCCAGCTTGCGCTGCTCGCCGTAGGGCAGGTTGCGGGCGAGGTGCTCGGCCTTGTGCTCCAGGCCCACGAACGCGAGCAGCTCCATGGCCCGGTCCCGGGAGGCCTTCTCGGCCTTGTGGAAGCCGGGGCCGCGCAGCACCGCCGACCAGAAGCCCTCCTTGGTGCGGGTGTGCCGGCCGACGAGCACGTTCTCCAGGACCGTCATGTTGGCGAACAGCCGGATGTTCTGGAAGGTGCGCGCGATGCCGGCCGCGGTGACCTTGAAGGACTTGGGCGGCAGGACGTTGCCCTTGTACCGGACCTCGCCCTCGGTGGGGACGTACAGGCCGGTCAGGCAGTTGAAGAAGGTCGTCTTGCCGGCGCCGTTGGGGCCGATCAGGCCGACGATCTCGCCGGCGTTGACGGTGAGGTCGACGCCGCGGACGGCGGTGAGGCCGCCGAAGCGCATGGTCACGCCGCGGGCGTCCAGGACGGTCTCGCCGGGCGCGGTGGCGCCGGAAGCGGTGTCCTTCGTGGTGGTGTCGGTCGTCATGGTGGTCAGGCCCCCGCCTTCGTCAGGAGGGTCGGCGCTTCGGCCTCTTCGTGGAACTCGAGCTGGCGGCGCCGGTTGGGGATGAGGCCCTCGGGGCGGAACCGCATCAGCAGGATGAGCGCGAGGCCGAAGGCGAAGAGCTGGTAGTTGCCCAGGAACTGGAGCTTGTTCGGGATCAGGAAGAGCAGGGCCGCGCCGATCAGCGGGCCGCTGATGGTGCCCATGCCGCCGAGGACGACCGCGGCGAGCAGGAAGGCGGAGTTGGGCGGGATGGGGCCGGCGAACAGGTACTGCTCGGGCGTCACCGTGTAGGTGACGTGGGCCTGGACCGTGCCCGCGAGACCGGCGAGCGAGGCGCCGACGGCGAAGGCGATCAGCTTGACCCGGAAGCCGTTGATGCCCATGGCGAGCGCGGCGGTCTCGTCCTCGCGGATGGCCACCCAGGCGCGTCCGATACGGGAGTTGCCGCTGCGCCGGAAGACCAGCACCACGACCGCGGTGATGAGCAGCATGAGGAAGAAGTAATTGGCGAACCGGCCGATGGTGAAGCCGCCGACGTCGTGCTGGGCGCCGAAGTCGAAGCCGAGGACGTCGAGGTTCGGGATCGAGGAGACACCGTTGGAGCCGTTGGTGAGGTCGGGTCCGGAGGTGCCGTCGAGGTTGTTCGCCGTGATGCGGAAGATCTCACCGAAGCCGAGGGTGACGATGGCGAGGTAGTCGCCGCGCAGCCGCAGCGTCGGGGCGCCGATCAGCACGCCGAAGACCAGCGAGGCGGCGGCACCGACCAGGACCGCGGCCCAGAAGGGGAAGTGCACGTCGAACGGCGAGCTGGGGGAGCCGGAGACCAGGGCCGCCGCGTAGGCGCCGACGCCGAGGAAGGCGACGTAACCGAGGTCGAGGAGGCCGGCGAGGCCGACGACGATGTTCAGGCCGAGGGCGACGGTGGCGAAGATCAGGATGTAGACGCCGAGGGTCGCGTACTGGTCGTTGGTCTGGGTGAAGGGGAACAGCACCGCCGCGATGAAGGCGCCGCAGATGGTGATGTTCGTGTGCCGGGAGGCGATCTGCGAGGCGTGGGCGATCAGGCCGGCCTTGTTGAGCGCGGCGAAGCCGAGGCCCGCGGTGATCAGGAAGCCGATGAACTGCTCGTCGTACTCGGTGCCGATGCCGTAGGTGAAGACGGTCAGGCCGAGCCCGAGGATCGCGACGATGATCAGGATCTCGACGTACGACGGCAGGGTGCCCACAGGCCGGGGCGCACCGCCGGCGAAGACCGCCTTGGTCGTCTCCCACTTGTGTGCGGCGCCGTGCTTGAACTTCTCCCAGCCGGTGTCGTCCGGGTCGATCGGGTCGGGCTCGGGCCGCTGGAAGGGCAGGGAGAGCGCGCCGGCGAGGGCGGCGAGGCTGCTGACGGCGACCAGGAAGCCACCAGGCTCGAGGTTGACGAGTCCGCCGAGGTCGGTGCTGATCGCGAGGACCGTGTACCAGCTGGTGGCGAAGGTGGCCAGGGTGGCGAACTTCAGGGCGGCGTGGGGACCGGCGGGCACCAGCCAGCCGAGGCCCCGGAGGCCGTAGCCGGCCAGCGCGAACAGGGCGGCGAGGGCCGCGCCGATGAGGACGAGGACCTGGAGGCCGCCCGGGTAGCCGTAGACGGTGAGATCGCCGGGGAACTTGGCGGTCCAGGTCCAGGCGAGGAACGTGGAGACGATGGTCAGCACGCTGCCGCCGAGGGCGAGGCCGCGGGCGGCGTTCTCGGGCAGCGGCAGCAGACCGGCCGGGGCGTCGGCCTTGCGGGCGCTGGGAGTCTCGGGTGCGGTGGTCTGTGTGGTCATCGGTCTCACGCCCTGTCCGCGACGCGCTCGCCGAGCAGGCCCTGTGGCCTGAACAGCAGTACGAGGATGAGGAGTACGAAGGCCCAGACGTCGGCCCAGGACTGGCTGCCGAACTTGTCCATGCCCGGGATGTCGGCGATGTAAGCGGTGGCCAGGGTTTCGGCCACGCCGAGGACCACGCCGCCGATCATGGCGCCGTAGATGTTGCCGATGCCGCCGAGGACGGCCGCGGTGAACGCCTTCAGACCGAGGATGAAGCCCATACGGAAGTTGATCTCGCCGTACTTGAGGCCGTAGGCGACGGCCCCGACCGCGGCGAACGCGGCGCCGAGGGCGAACGCGATCACGATGATGCGGTCGGTGTTGACGCCCATCAGCTTGGCGGTGTCCGGGTCCTGCGCGGTGGCCTGCATACCGCGGCCGGTGCGGGTCTTCATCACGAAGTAGGCGAGGACCGCCATGCTGAGCGGGGCCGCGACGACGAGGAAGATGTCACCGGTCTGGATGGTGACGCTGCCGATCTCGAAGGGGCCGCCTTCGATCTGCGGGAAGGTGCGCGCGGACTTCGCCTCCGGGTACCAGGCCCACACGGCCTGCTGAAGAGCGAGGGAGAGGCCGATGGCGGTGATCAGGGGTGCGAGCCGCGGGGCGTTGCGGAGGGGCCGGTAGGCGAACCGTTCCGCTCCGACGGCGATGGCGACCGCGACGATGACGGCGCCTATGATCATCAGCGGCAGTGCGATCCACATGGTGGTGCCGCCGGGTAGCCAGAGCCAGACGGTGAGCGCGCCGAAGGCTCCTGTCATGAAAATCTCGCCGTGGGCGAAGTTGATGAGCTGGACGATGCCGTAGACCATTGTGTAGCCGATGGCGACCAGCCCGTACATGGATCCTAGTAGCAGGCCGTTGACCAGCTGCTGCGGCAGTTCGTTCACCGCATGTCCTCCGAGACGTTCGGAAAGTGCGAGGGATGTGGCCGGATGCGAGTCCGCGCGGGGCGCCAGTGGAACAGCGCCCCGCGCGGCTCATCGAGAGGGTGCGGGCGTGATCAGCCCGTGTAGGTACCGGACTTGACGGGCGCCCAGGCCCCGTTCTTCACGGCGTACACGGTGAGCTGCTTGTTGGTGGCGTCGCCGTACTCGTCGAAGGAGACCTTGCCGGTCACACCGTCGAAGGACACGTTCTGCATGGCCTCGGTGACCTTCGCGCGGGCGTCGGAGGGCAGCTTGCCGCCGTTGTCGTCGACGACCTTCTTCACGGCCTCGATGATCGCCCAGGCGGAGTCGTAGGAGTAACCGCCGTAGGCCGAGTACTCCTCCTTGTAGCCGGCGTCCTTGTAGTCGGCGACGAACTGCTTGGCGGAGGGGAGGTCCTCGACCGGGGCGCCGACGGAGGTGGCGAGGTCACCGGTGCTCTCGGCACCCGCCAGCTTCATGAAGGTGTCGTCCTTGATGCCGTCGCCGCCGACCAGCGGGATCTTGGCACCGGCGGCCTTGATCTGCTTGCTCAGCGGGCCGGCCTGCGGGTACTCGCCGCCGTAGTAGACGACCTGGGCACCCGAGTTCTTGACCTTGGTGGCGACCGCGGAGAAGTCCTTGGCGTCGGGGTTGATGTGCTCGGTGCCGACCACCTTGCCGCCGAGCTTCTTGAACTCCTCGGTGAAGGTGGCGGCGAGGCCGGCGCCGTAGGTCTTCTTGTCGTCGATGACGAAGACCTTCTTCTTCTTGGCGTCGTTGTAGACGTACTGGGCGGCGAACGGGCCCTGGATGGCGTCCGTGGTCGCGGTGCGGAAGTACGCCTTGTACGGGCGGACCTTCTTGTTCTGCCAGTCCGTGCCCTGGGTCAGGGCCGGGCCCGTGTTGGCCGGAGAGACCTGGACCAGCTTGGCGTCGTCGAAGACCTTCTGCATCGACTCGGCGACCGAGGAGTTCAGCGGGCCGACGACGCCGATGACCTCCTGCTCGCCGACGAACTTGGAGGCGTTCTGCTGGCCGGCGGAGGGCTGGGCCTGGTCGTCGGCGGCCTCGACCTTGAAGGTGACGCCCTTGACGAAGTTCGTCTTGTTGGCCTTCTTGGCGGCGAGGTCGGCCGAGTTCTTGATGCCGAGGCCCATGGCGGACAGGTCGCCGGTCAGGGGGGCGTCGACGCCGATCACGACGGTGGTGCCGCCGTTGTCGGAGTCCGACCCCTTGTCGCCGCTGTCGCGCGAGCCGCAGGCGGTGAGGGTGAGCGCTCCCGCCGCCAGCGCGGCGGTGATGGCGATAAGCGAACGTTGACGCACGATCAGTCCTTTCCCCAGGCACAACCGCCTCCCCGTGGAAGCGGTCGAGTCGCGCGCCGCGCTGAATTTGTGAATCCCAAGGCGCGGTGACTGGCCGTGACTCTAGGCGTGTGTGGGGAACGTGGAGGAGTGTCTGGCCAAGGCTGTGACTCTCTTGTTATGACACGACGTAATGCAGAGCGGTACTCCGTGGGGGAGAAGGAGGAATTCAGGTGGATTCGCTCTGTCCACATTCTGAGAACCCGCAGGACTCGCCATGATCATTCCAGGCGTCTCAGCCGTTTTGGTGATTACCTAAAACCGTTGCTGCAAGCTACTTCCAGGGCGTGGGAGAGGTCCTGCGCGTAGCGCCGGCCCAGGATGAAGCTCTGCGTCTGCATTGCGCGCTTATTACGCAGAGTTACGTCCAGGAAAGGGAGGTCGGCGTCCCTGGGGGCTTTTTCGCAATCCGCCACGTGCATCGTTATCGTGATCTTGCGGGCCGAACCGGCCTTCGTCCGGAACGGAGCGCGCGGTTCCGTCGTCAGCGTCAGCCCTGCGTACGGCTGCGTCACCCGGGTCACGGTGACCGGCGGCCCCGACGCCACGCTCACCAGGACCGCGAAGCTGAAGCTGCGCGGCGGGGCGTCCGCCGGAGTGGTCCGCTCGTCCAGGTAGGTCACCTCCACCGCCTGGGCGGGATACGGCGGTTGGGCGGGCGGGCGTATCGCGTGCGCGCGGGCCGCGTGCGGTGGCGGCTGCTGCGGCCGGGTGGCGTAGAGATAGCCGCCGCCTCCCACAAGGGCGGTCGCGGCGGCCAGGGCGAACGCCATCCGCCGGTGGCGGCGGTGCCAGGCGGCCGGGGCCGAGCGTTGCCAACTCCCCGAACGCGGGCTTTCCGGCTGCCGGTCGTCCCACGCGTGCGTGCCCTCACCGGGCTCCGGCGGACCGATCCCGCTCATGACCAGGGCCCCTCGGTCGGGGTCCCGTGGCGGTACCGTTCGGCACACGCGTGGCGCGCCTGACGGCCGATCAACTCCCGTGCCGCGGACTCCCCTTGACGCCGCCTGGCGGCCCGTCCCGCGGCCACGACATCCCTGAGGATCTCGTACTGCCCGTGGGACAGGCCCATCGACTGGTAGTCACCGTAGGTGTCGCCGTCGAGCACCTCGCGCGACCAGGAGACGACGAGCTCGGTACAGAGATCGGCGGGGGAGGGCGGCGACGGAGAGGTGGGGGGAGGTGCGGCGGGGGCCGGGGCGGAGTGTGCGGAGTGCGCGGAGCCGCCTGGTCCGTCGCAGGCCGTCACGGCCAGCGCCGCCGGCAGCGCCACCCCGAGCATCAGGAAACTCGCCCCCCGGCGGGGGCCTCCTCGCCGTCCCATGTGCCGAAGCTAAGGGGAGGGACGGCGAGGGGCAACGCTCCGGCGCGGGCGGTCCGGCTTCCGGCGGACTCGGCGCGGCTCGGCGGGCGAGCGGAATCAGTGGTTCTGGCGGCTCGCCCGCTGCGGAGCCCCGTTCAGCTTCCCGCGGGCTCCGCGGGCGCCCCGTCGCCCGGCCCCACCTCGCGCAGCAGGCAGGTCAGCCGGGCGGTGCAGACCCGCCTGCCCTCCTCGTCGCTGATGACGATCTCGTACGTCGCCGTCGACCGGCCGCGGTGCACCGGCGTGGCCACGCCCGTCACCAGGCCCGAGCGGACTCCCCGGTGGTGCGTGCAGTTCAGGTCCACGCCGACCGCGATCTTCGAGCTGCCGCCGTGCAGCATGGAGCCGACCGAGCCCAGGGTCTCGGCGAGCACCGCGGAGGCGCCGCCGTGCAGCAGGCCGTACGGCTGGGTGTTGCCCTCCACCGGCATGGTCCCGACGACCTTGTCCGCCGAGGCCTCCAGGATCTGCACACCCATACGCGTGCCCAGGTGCCCGGCCGAGAACAGGGCGGGCAGGTCCACGCCGAGCGCCGCGTACTCGTCGATGACCTTCTGCGGGAACTTCACTCGCTGCTGCTCGCCCATGGCCCGGCTCCGTTCTTCGTCCACGTGTTCCACTGGCTGAGCAAACGCTCAGTCGGTCGCCGATTGTTCCAGACGGGACTCGGAACGAGTTTCGAGGCGTACGACGACGGACTTGCTGGCCGGGGTGTTGCTGGTGTCGGCGGTGGCGTCCAGCGGCACCAGCACGTTCGTCTCGGGGTAGTACGCCGCCGCACACCCCCGGGCCGTCGGGTACAGCACGACCCGGAAGCCGGGCGCCCGCCGCTCCACCCCGTCCCGCCACTCGCTCACCAGGTCGACGTACGACCCCTCGGCGACCCCGAGCGCCCGCGCGTCCTCCGGGTGCACCAGCACCACCCGGCGCCCGCCCGTGATGCCCCGGTAGCGGTCGTCCAGCCCGTAGATCGTGGTGTTGTACTGGTCGTGCGAGCGCAGGGTCTGCAGCAGCAGCCGGCCCTCGGGCAGCTCCGGATACTCCACCGGCGCCGCCGTGAAGTTCGCCTTGCCCGTGGCCGTCGGGAAGCGGCGCTCGTCGCGCGGGGCGTGCGGCAGCGCAAAGCCGCCAGGGCGACCGGAAGAACCCGTCACGCGCGCGTTGAAGTCCTCGAAACCGGGGATCACGCGCGCGATACGGTCGCGGATCGTCGCGTAGTCCTTCTCGAACTCCTCCCACGGCACGACGCTGCGCTCGCCGAGCACCCGGCGCGCCAGGCCGCAGATGATGGCCGGCTCGGACCTGAGCCGGGGGCTCGCGGGCTTCAGACGCCCGCGCGAGGCGTGCACCATGCCCATGGAGTCCTCGACCGTCACGAACTGCTCGCCGCCGGCCTGCACATCGCGCTCCGTCCGGCCCAGGGTGGGCAGGATCAGCGCCCGCGCGCCGGTGACCACGTGCGAGCGGTTCAGCTTCGTCGACACGTGCACGGTCAGCCGCGCCCGCCGCATCGCGGCCTCGGTGACCTCGGTGTCGGGCGAGGCGGAGACGAAGTTGCCGCCCATGGCGAAGAAGACCTTCGCCTCGCCGTCGCGCAGCGCGCGGATGGCCCGTACGACGTCGAAGCCGTGCTCGCGCGGCGGAGCGAAGCCGAACTCCTTCTCCAGGGCGTCGAGGAAGGCCGGGGCGGGCCGCTCGAAGATGCCCATGGTGCGGTCGCCCTGGACGTTGCTGTGCCCGCGCACCGGGCACACACCCGCGCCCGGGCGGCCGATGTTGCCGCGCAGCAGCAGGAAGTTGACCACCTCGCGGATGGTCGGGACCGCGTGCTTGTGCTGGGTGAGCCCCATGGCCCAGCAGACGATGGTCCGCCGGGAGCCGAGAACCATGCCCAGCGCCTGCTCGATCTCCGCGCGCGTGAGGCCCGTCGCGGTCAGTGTCCCGTCCCAGTCGGCGGCGCGCGCCGCCTCGGCGAACTCCTCGAAGCCATGGGTGTGTTCGCGGACGAACTCCTCGTCCACCGCGCCGTCCGTCTCCAGGATCAGCTTGTTGAGGAGCCGGAAGAGCGCCTGGTCGCCGCCGATGCGGATCTGGAGGAACAGATCGGTGAGCGCGGCGCCCTTGAGGAGGCCCTGCGGGGTCTGCGGGTTCTTGAAGCGCTCCAGGCCCGCCTCGGGCAGCGGATTGACGCTGATGATCTTCGCGCCGTTCGCCTTGGCCTTCTCCAGCGCCGAGAGCATGCGCGGATGGTTCGTGCCCGGGTTCTGGCCGGCGACGATGATCAGATCGGCCTGGTACAGGTCCTCCAGAAGGACGCTGCCCTTGCCGATCCCGATGGTCTCGTTGAGCGCCGAGCCGGACGACTCGTGGCACATGTTCGAGCAGTCCGGCAGGTTGTTCGTGCCCAGCTCGCGCGCGAAGAGCTGGTAGAGGAACGCGGCCTCGTTGCTGGTGCGGCCCGAGGTGTAGAAGACGGCCTCGTCCGGGGAACCGAGGGCGGCGATCTCCTCGGCGATGATGTCGAAGGCCCGCTCCCAGGAGACCGGCTCGTAGTGCGTGCCGCCCTCGGCGAGGTACATGGGGTGGGTGAGCCGGCCCTGCTGGCCCAGCCAGTACCCGCTGCGGCCGGACAGGTCCGCGACCGAGTGCGCGGCGAAGAACTCGGGCGTGACCCGGCGCAGGGTGGCCTCCTCGGCCACCGCCTTGGCGCCGTTCTCGCAGAACTCCGCCGCGTGCCGGTGCTCCGGCTCCGGCCAGGCGCAGCCCGGGCAGTCGAAGCCGTCCTTCTGGTTCACGCGCAGCAGCGTCAGCGCGGTGCGCCGCACACCCATCTGCTGCTGGGCGATGCGCAGCGTGTGCCCGATGGCCGGCAGCCCCGCCGCCGCGTGCTTCGGCTCCGCGACCTGCGGCGCGTCCTGAACGGGATCACCCTTGGGCGGCTTGGTCGCCATCGCACGCTCTCCTTCGGCTGCGTGTGAGAAGTACGCCGACGATCCTCCCACGCCCCACCGACACGGGCACCGCCCCCTTCCCCGCCGGCCGCCGGCTCTCGGCCGCTGTGCCGTGGCTCACGCCCGCCGCAGGCGCGCGGCTCGGACTGTCAGTGGGGCGTGGCAGGATCGGGTGCGTGGCAGAGACAGCAGCGAAGCAGACCGACAAGACCCCCGGCGGTACCCGTCCCCGGCTGATGCTCATGGACGGGCACTCGCTGGCCTACCGCGCGTTCTTCGCGCTGCCCGCGGAGAACTTCACGACCGCGACCGGCCAGCCGACGAACGCGATCTACGGCTTCGCGTCGATGCTGGCCAACACTCTGCGTGACGAGGCGCCCACGCACTTCGCGGTGGCCTTCGACGTCTCCCGCAAGACCTGGCGCTCGGAGCGGTTCATCGAGTACAAGGCGAACCGCTCCAAGACCCCGGACGAGTTCAAGGGGCAGGTCGAGCTGATCGGCGAGCTGCTCGACGCGATGCACGCACCGCGCTTCGCCGTCGACGGCTTCGAGGCGGACGACGTCATCGCCACCCTCGCCACCCAGGCCGAGGCCGCGGGCTTCGAGGTGCTGATCGTCACCGGCGACCGCGACTCCTTCCAGCTGGTCACCGAGAACATCACGGTGCTCTACCCGACCAAGGGCGTCTCGGAGCTGACCCGGTTCACCCCGGAGAAGGTTTTCGAGAAGTACGGCCTGACGCCCGCCCAGTACCCGGACTTCGCGGCCCTGCGCGGCGACCCGTCCGACAACCTCCCCGGCATCCCCGGCGTCGGCGAGAAGACCGCCGCGAAGTGGATCAACCAGTTCGGCTCGTTCGCCGAGTTGGTCGAGCGGGTCGAGGAGGTCAAGGGCAAGGCCGGGCAGAACCTCCGCGACCACCTGGAGGCGGTCAAGCTCAACCGCGTCCTCACCGAGCTGGAGCGCCAGGTCGAGCTGCCGAAGTCGGTCACCGACCTGGAGCGGGCCCCGTACGACCGCAAGGCCGTCGTGATGGTCCTGGACACCCTGGAGATCCGCAACCCCTCCCTGCGCGAGCGCCTCTTCGCCGTCGACCCGGGCACGGAGGAGGTGGAGGCCGCCCCCGTCGCCGCCGACGGCGTGGAGATCGACGGGCGGATCCTGCGCACCGGCGAGCTGGCCCCCTGGCTCGCCGAGCACGGCGCCGAGCCCCTGGGCGTCGCCACCGTCGACACCTGGGCGCTGGGTGCCGGCTCCGTCGCCGAGGTCGCCCTCGCCGCGGCCGGGGGAGCGGCGGTCTGGTTCGACCCGTCCGAGCTGGACGAGGCCGACGAGAACGCGTTCGCGGCCTGGCTGGCCGACGCGGACCGCCCCAAGGTGTTCCACAACGCCAAGGGCGCCATGCGCGTCTTCGCCGAGCACGGCTGGAGCGTCGAGGGCGTGCGCATGGACACCGCGCTCGCCGCCTACCTGGTCAAGCCCGGCCGCCGCTCCTTCGACCTGGACGCGCTGTCGATGGAGTACCTGCACCGCGAGCTGACCCCGGCCGCAGCGGCCGACGGCCAGCTGGCCTTCGGCGCGGACGACGGTGCCGAGGCCGAGGCCCTGATGGTCCAGGCCCGCGCCGTCCTGGACCTCGGCGCGGCCTTCGAGGGCCGCCTCCAGGAGGTGGGCGCGGCCGAGCTGCTGCGGGACATGGAGCTGCCCACGTCCGCGCTGCTCGCCCGCATGGAGCGGCACGGCATCGCGGCCGACCGTCCGCACCTCGAAGCGATGGAACAGATGTTCGCGGGCGCCGTGCAGCAGGCCGTGAAGGAGGCGCACGCGGCGGCCGGCCGCGAGTTCAACCTGGGCTCGCCCAAGCAGCTCCAGGAGGTCCTCTTCGGCGAGCTGGCCCTGCCGAAGACGAAGAAGACCAAGACCGGCTACACCACCGACGCCGACGCCCTGGCCTGGCTCGCCACCCAGACCGACAACGAACTGCCGGTGATCATGCTCCGGCACCGCGAGCAGGCGAAGCTGCGGGTCACCGTCGAGGGCCTGATCAAGACCATCGCGGGTGACGGCCGTATCCACACCACCTTCAACCAGACGGTGGCCGCCACCGGACGCCTGTCGTCCACGGACCCGAACCTCCAGAACATCCCGGTCCGCACGGACGAGGGCCGGGCGATCCGCCGGGGCTTCGTGGTCGGCGAGGGCTTCGAGTCCCTGATGACCGCGGACTACAGCCAGATCGAACTGCGCGTGATGGCCCACCTCTCCGAGGACGAGGGCCTGATCCGGGCGTTCACCTCCGGCGAGGACCTGCACACCACGGCCGCCTCCCAGGTGTTCGGCGTCGAGCCCGGCGCGGTGGACGCGGAGATGCGCCGCAAGATCAAGGCGATGTCGTACGGCCTCGCCTACGGCCTGTCCGCGTTCGGCCTCTCCCAGCAGCTCAACATCGAGGCGGCCGAGGCCCGGGCCCTGATGGACGCCTACTTCGAGCGCTTCGGCGGGGTCCGGGACTATCTGCGCCGCGCGGTCGACGAGGCGCGGGCGACGGGCTACACGGCGACGCTGTTCGGGCGCCGCCGCTACCTCCCCGACCTCAACAGCGACAACCGCCAGCGCCGCGAGGCGGCCGAGCGCATGGCCCTGAACGCGCCCATCCAGGGCACGGCGGCGGACATCGTGAAGATCGCCATGCTCAAGGTGGACGGCGCGCTGCGGGAAGCCGACCTCAAGTCCCGCATGCTTCTCCAGGTCCACGACGAAATCGTCCTGGAGATCGCCCCCGGCGAGCGGGCGGCCGCGGAGGAGATCGTCCGCCGCGAGATGGCGGGCGCCGTACAGCTGAGGGCCCCGCTGGACGTCTCGGTGGGCGTGGGCCCCGACTGGGAATCGGCAGCCCACTAGCCCGCGCCAGGCAGGTGAAGGGGGCGCTGCGGCCGACCCGAGCCCAACGCCCCCTTCCGCCCGGCCCGGCGCCTCGTCTCCGCCGACGGCCACCAACCCCGACGGCACCGTCCGGCGGTGCCGCCCCCACCGCACTCTCCACCCACCCGGTTCGGCGCCGGGTTGTAGCCGACGGGCGCACCGCGAACGGCTCCACCCCACCCGCGCCCCGAGTGGCCCGACAGGCTCGTCCTCCTGCCAAGCCCGCGCCTGGTCTCCGCCGCAACGGCGATCAACCCGAACGGCGGCATCCGGCGGTGCCGCCCCCACCGCACCGCGAACGGCTCCGCCCCACCCGCGCGGCAAGACGGCCCGGTACCGAAAGGCCGGCCGAACCCCCGGAGGGACCGTCACTCTCGTGGCCCCCGCCAAAACGCCCCCCACCCCCCGCAGCCGCAACACTGCGGGCATGGGTATACGCATGCTTCACCGCCGGACGCCCCATGCAGCCACCGGGGCCTGGGCGGCCGCCGCCTCGGCGCAGGCCATGCCCGCCGCGCCGGTCCCGGCCCTCGCTGCCGACGCAAGCACCGCCCGCATCCCCGCCGACCCGGCCGCCACCGTCCGCAGGGTCACCAAGCAGCTGCGGCGAAGACTCGCCGGCCGCCCGGCCCACACCCCCGACTGGCGCCAGTGGGCCGAGGTGGCCCGCAGCTATCTCGCCCTCGCCCTCACCGCGATCCCGCGCACGGGCCCCCGGCGCACCCTCACGGTCTTCGTCGCCTCCCTCACCGAGCGACCGGCCGCCCGAGGCTCTCACCGGCCACCTCACCAGGAGCCCCGGATGCCCCGGGACCAGCGGCCGGACGCCAGACCCTGACCCCGACGGCATACAGCAGCAGCCCCGGGACCACCCCGGCGCCCACGCCGAAACACAGGGTGGGCACCAGCTCCCACGGCCGCGCGGTCGTACCCGTGTGCTCCCACCACTGCGCCGTCCGCTGCGCCGCCCCGGCCAGCGCACATCCGCAGATCACCGCGAGCGCCCGCCACCGGTCCCGCACGGACAGCACCGGCACTCCCGCCGGTGCCGCGCCCGGCGCCCACCGCAGCGCGCGCACCACGAACACCGCGAGCGCCACGGCACCCGCCACGGACGTGCCGTACTGCAGCCAGGTGAACAGCGGCATGCCGGCCGGCCGGTCCCGTCCGATGGCCGGAATCAGCCGCGTACCCCACCGGTCGTGATGCGTGAACGCGTCCCACACCACATGGGTGAGCGCACCGAGCACCGCGGAGCCGTACCACCACCCCACCGATGCCGCCCGCACGCGCGCGCGTGGCGCACCGCAGCGCAGCAGGGCGGCCGGCCGGCCCTGCCGCTTCCGTGGCAGCAGCGCGAGCAGCGGCTCCCGGACCAGCAGCCACAGCCCCGTGAGCGCCCAGGCGATGAGCACGTCGACGGTGGCGACCCCGGCGAACGCGTGCGTGACCGTGCCGCACTCCATGCCGCCCGGCAGGGCACCGGCCGCGTAATAGGGCATGTCGGGCGCGAAGGACCCCGCGACGAGCACCGCGGGCACCAGCCGGCCCCGGCCGCCCCCGTCCCGGCGGATCGCGGGCAGCACGGCCGCCGCATGGCTGAGTGTGAACGGCAACAGAGCCCCCCGAAGCGGTCGACGGCCCGCTTCGGCACCGGTGAGCGGGTCCGCCCAGTATGCGTGACCCCCGCCTGGGGGCGTTCACGACGACGACAGTTGGCCAACCGGTGAAAACCGGGCGCGAACGGGTGCCCGTTCAAAGCAAGTTGTCGTAGGGTCACGTGCGTCGCCGTGCCGGGTGCACGGTCGCACGCACATCGCACAGATGGAAAGGCGGAACAGGGGCAACCAGAGCACCGGGTCAACCGTCACACCAGAGCGAGGCAGACAGACGGAGACGGACGCGACGGGCGTCCACGGGAGGGGTTCACTCTATGGCGGCGCATTTCGGCAGGCGGCTCCGCAAGGGAGCGGCGACCACCGCCGTGGCCGCGGCAGCGGTCGCGGCGCTCTCCGCGTCCCAGGCCCCGGGAGCGACCGGCGAGGACCATGGCAGACCGACAACGGCCGGTGCCACCACCCCCGTACCCGACGGATCCGCGCGCAACGCCACCGGCAACTCGCCGTACTACACGGACCTGCCGCCGCTGAACAGCCCCAAGCCCAGCCCCTCCTCGAGCGCCGGCACCCCGGTCTCCCGGGGCGGCTCCGAGGCCGGCATCCCGGCGACGGTCCTCGACGCCTACAAGAAGGCCGAAGCCGAACTCCGCACCTCCAAGCCCGGCTGCAACCTGCCCTGGCAACTGCTCGCCGCCATCGGCAACGTCGAGTCGGGCCAGGCCCGCGGCGGGCAGGTCGACGCGAACGGCACCACACTGCACCCGATCCTGGGCCCCCAGCTCGACGGCAACGGATTCGCGCTCATCCCGGACACAGACGACGGCGCGTACGACGGCAACAGCACCTACGACCAGGCCGTCGGCCCCATGCAGTTCATCCCGTCCACCTGGGCCTGGGCCGGCCGCGACGGCAACGGGGACGGCAAGAAGGACCCCAACAACGTCTACGACGCCGCGCTCGCCGCGGGCCACTACCTGTGCCGCAACGGCTGGGACCTGTCCCGTGAGGCCGACCTGCACAAGGCGATCCTCAGCTACAACAACTCGCAGGACTACCTCAACCTGGTCCTGAACTGGATGGAGTACTACCGCAGGGGCAGCCACTCCATCCCCGACGGCACCGGCGGCGTGCCCGAGCACCGCAGCGACGACGACTCCCACCACACCACGTTCCCGAAGCCCTCCGACCCGCCGAAGACCAAGCCGGCCCCGAAGCCCGACAAGCCAGGGCACGACAACGGCGGAAGCGACAACGGCGGTAACGGCAACGGCGGTAACGGCAACGGCGGGAACGAGTCACCGAAGCCGCCGAAGCCGCCCGTCCCGCCGACGCCGCCGACGCCGCCGTCCACGACCGACCTGGTGGACCACCTGGAGGGCATGGGCACGGGCAAGGTCACCGCGGTGGCCGGCGACGCCTTCACCGAGCGGATCGGCGTCCGCGCCGAGACCAAGGTCGGCAAGTCCGTCGCCAAGGTCAGGATCCGCTTCACCATCACCGGTGACACGGACGCCACCTTCGCCGGCGGCGAGACCGTGGCCACGGTCGCCACCGACGCCAAGGGTGTCGCCCTCGCCCCGGCGCTCCAGGCCGGCGAGAAGACCGGCGACTTCAAGGTCACCGCGGCCGTCGTGGGCCGCACCGTCAAGGGCGTCGACTACACCGCCACCGTCACCGCCCGCGCCGCCGACACCCTGGCCCGCACCAGCGACACCGCGCTGACCTGCACCCCGGGTGGCGAGTTCGCCGACCAGGTCCAGGTGAAGGCGACCTACAAGGGCGCCGTGGCCGACAAGGTCGCCGCCACCGCCACCCTGATCAAGTCCGCGGACGACGCCACGGAGAACGACAAGGGCCCCTACTTCAAGGACGCCGACGGCAAGGCCGTACGCACCCTCACCGGCCTCCAGACGGACGCCGAGGGCCTGCTCACCCTGCCGAAGCTGTACGCGGACGACACCACCGGCACGTTCCTGCTCCGCATCACCACCACGGGCGGCGCGACGCTCACCGTGGAGCTGAAGGTCGAGCCTGCCGCCGGCGCCTCTCAGACCCCGGCCCCGAGCCCGTCCGCCTCTTCCTGAGGACCCGCACCGCGACAGGGCGCCCTCTCCGCTCCGGCGGGAAGGGCGCCCTCGTTCGTGTGCGCACCGCTGTTCTCTTCTCGCACGCGCGTTGCTACGGTGCCGCACCTGACGATCCATCAGGATCCGGTCACGACACCGACCGTCCGCCGGGAGGCCCCGCATGCGCGCCCTGATCGCCGCCGCGACCGGTCTGGCCCTCGCGCTCGTCGTTGTCCTCACGATCAGCGCGCTGGGCCCACCGTCGGGTCGGACGTCGCCCAAGCCGCTGCTGACGACGGTGCCCGCGCACCCGTAGCCGCACCCGTCCGGGAGGGAGGCCGAAATGCGCCGCACGGCCAGCCTGGTCCTGCTCGCCTTCGCCGTGTTCTTCGCGGCGCTGTCCCCGCTGCTGCGCTGGCACGCCTTCCCGCGCCTGGCCCGGATCCCCGCCGATCAGTACCAGGACATGGTCCTGGAGGCCCGGGGCGCCACCCTCCTCGACTACGGCACCATGCGCGCGAAGAAGGTGTCCAAGGTCACCGTCGTGCAGACCCTCAAGGGCAACGTGGAGGCCGCGAAGAAGATCGAGAAGACGGCGGGGCGGCCGGTCGTCGTCTGGGACGGCCTGTCCTACGTCCAGGGCCCCGACGGCAAGATGGTCTCCAAGGTGCCCGAGCGCTACATCTTCGACGCCCACAGCCAGGACCCCGTCCACGCCTCCGGCGAGACGGTCGACGGCGACCCGGTGACACGCACGGGCATCGAGTTCAAGTGGCCCTTCCTGACGCAGAGACGGGACTACGCGTACTTCGACGCACAGACCCGCACCACGAGCCCCATCCACTACCGGGGCACCCGGACCTTCCGCGGCCTGACGGTCTACTACTTCGAGCAGACCGTCCCCTGGACCAAGGTCCCCATGCCGAAGACCATGCCCGTACAGGGCATCACGCCGGAGTCGGTCGCCAGGACCGGCACGACCCGCTGGTACTCCACGGTCCGCCGGTTCTGGGTAGAGCCGGTCACCGGGGCACCCGTCTACGGCGAGGAGCTGCACAGGGAGGAGCTGCGCGGCGGCACCCTCCTCGGCGGGCGCGCCAAGGTCACCGCGTTCGCCGGGCACGTGAAGATCCGCGAGGACTACATCGACCACACGGTCGCCCTGGTCAAGCACAACCGCACCCTGGTGCTGGCACTCACCTCGTACGTCCCCCGGGGCTCCCTCACCCTCGGCCTGCTGCTCCTCGCCCTCTCCCTCTACCTGGAAGCCCGCGCCCGCCGCCCGCAGAACCCGGAGCCGGAACGGGCGGCGGACCCAGAGCCGGTCAGCGCCTGAGCCGGGCGTTGGTGTGCCGGGTGGGCTCGGCGGTCGCCGGGTCCTCGGGCCACGGATGCTTCGGATACCGCCCGCGCAGCTCCGCCCGTACGCCCTGGTAACCGTCCTTCCAGAAGGAGGCGAGGTCGGCCGTGACTGCGGCGGGCCGCCCGGCGGGGGAGAGCAGATGCACGAGCAGCGGCACGCCCGCCACGGTCGGCGTCTCCCGCAGCCCGAACATCTCCTGGAGTTTCACCGCGAGCACCGGCCGCTCCGGGTCCTGATAGTCGATCCGGATTCTGGACCCACTCGGCACGGTGATCCGCTCGGGCGCCAGCTCGTCCAGCCGGCCGGCCTCCCCACTCGCCCAGGGCAGCAGCCGCACGAGCGCCTGTCCGGCGTCGATCCGGGCGAGATCGGCCCGCCGCCGGGCCCTGCCCAGCTCCGGTTCCAGCCACTCGTCCACGCGCGCGTGCAGCGCCGCGTCCGACACGTCCGGCCACGGCTCCCCGAGGTGCGCGTGCACAAACGCCAGCCGCCGGCGCAGCACCTCGGCCTCGGGCGACCAGCGGAGCAGCCCGAGCCCCTCCTGACGGAGCCCTTCGAGCAGAGCGGCGCGTACGAGGGCCGGGCCGGCGTCCTTCAGCGGCCGTACGGCCAGCTCGATCGCCCCCAGCCGCGCGACATGGCGGGCCACGACGTCCCCGCCGGCCCAGTGCACCTCGTCCTGCTCGGCGAGCAGCGTCCCGGCCGCGGCGAGCGCCACCTCCTCGGACACGGCCGCCCCGAGCCGCACACGCGCGTGCCCCTTCCCGGCGGGCCGGTCGGCGACGGCGACGACGATCCAGGGAGCGCCCCGCAGCGCCGACCCGTCCGCCACCTCGGCCCGCGTCCCGGACGCCATGAGGTACGACCCACCGTCCAGCTTGGCCACCCGCTCGGGAAAGGCCAGAGCAGCGACAAGCCCGGCGAGCCGATCATCATGGGCAGCCCCGGCGACGACCCTGGCGAACTTGCCATCACCGGCAGGCCCGGAGGCGAACACGGCGAGCTTGTCGTCACCGGCAGGCCTGGAGGCGGGCTCGGTGAGCTTGTCGTCACCGGCAGGCCTGGAGGCGGGCTCGGTGAGCTTGTCATCGCCGGCAGGCCCAGCGGCGACCCCGGCGAGCTTGCCATCACCGGTACGCCTGGAGGCGGGCTCGGTGAGCTTGTCGTCACCGGTGACCGGTCCGGCTGCGGCGGTCGCTTCTGTCCGGCGGTCACGGGCGGGCGGGTGGGAAAACTCCGTCGAGACGGCCCGCAGCCGCCGCACTTCCGCAGCCCACCGCCCCGCGTAGGCGTCACCACCACCCCGGGCCCGCCGCAGAGCACCCGCCAGATCATCCCCGTAATCCCGCGGCACCTCCTCGGACAGCAGGGCCACCACCGAGGCCCCCTCGCCGGACGTATCCAACAACGCTCGCCCCAGCCGGGGGTGCACCCCGAGCCGGGCCAGCCGCACCCCGACCTCCGTGGCCCGCCCGACGGCGTCCACCGCCCCCACCGCCGTCAGCGTGGAGCGCGCCGCCGCCATCGCGCCGGCCGGCGGCGCATCCAGCAACGCCAGCCCGGCGGCGTCCGGATCGCCCCAGCAGGCCGCCTGAAGGGCGAACGCGGTCAGGTCGGCCACCTTGATCTCCGGCGCCGGGAAAGCCGGCAGACGGCCGTCCTCGGCCTCCGCCCAGCACCGGTAGACCGCGCCCGGCGCCTCACGCCCGGCCCGGCCCGCCCGCTGCCGCCCGGCCGCCCGCGACGCCCGTACGGTCGTCAGCCCGCTCAGCCCGCGCGCGTGATCCACCCGCGGCTCCCGGGCCAGCCCGGAGTCGACCACCACCCGCACCCCGGGCACGGTCAGCGACGACTCCGCGACGGACGTCGCCAGCACCACCCGCCGCCGCTCCCCGCCCGCCAGCACCGCGTCCTGCACCGCGGCCGGCGCCCGCCCGTGCACCTGGAGCACGTCGACGTCACCGAGATCCCCCAGCAGACCCGCCACGCGCGCGATCTCGCCCACCCCGGGCAGGAAGCACAGCACGTCCCCGTCCCGCTCGGCCAGCGCCCGCCGCACCACCGCCGCCACGTGCGCCAGCAGCGCCGGATCCACCCGCATCCCGTGCGGCGGCCGTACCGGACGGACCGGAGGGGCCCACACCACATCCACCGGATGAGTCATACCCGCCGCCTCGACCACCGGCGCCCCGCCGAGCAGCCGCGCCCACCCCTCGGCGTCCGTGGTCGCCGACGCGGCCACCAGCCGCAGCTCCGGCCGCAGCGCCTGCCGGACGTCCCACAGGAACGCGGCCACCGTGTCGGCGTCCAGATGCCGCTCGTGGCACTCGTCCAGGACGACGACGTCCACCCCGGCCAGCTCCTGGTCGCGCTGGAGCCGCTGGAGCAGGACACCGGTCGTCACGACCTCCACGCGCGTGTGCCGCCCCACCGCCCGCTCGCCGCGCACCGTGAAGCCGACGCTCCGGCCGGGCTTCTCGCCCAGCAGCCACGCCATGCGCCGGGCCGCCGCCCGCGCCGCGATCCGCCGCGGCTCGGCCACCACGACCCGCCGCCCGGCACCGTCCCCGATCAGCCCCGCGAGCACCAGCGGCACCAGCGTCGTCTTGCCGGTACCGGGCGGCGCCACCAGAACGGCGGTGCCGTCACCCTCCAGGGCGTCGGTCAGGGCGGGCAGCGCGGAGCGCACCGGCAGTGCGTCCAGAGCGTCGTAACGGATCACGCCCCCAGTGTCGTACGACGGCGCGAACGGTCCTCCACGCGCGCGTAGCCGAGCAGACGGCTCGCGCCATTGAAAGACGGGCCTCAGTCCCTCTCGCAGACGAAGATCGCCGTGCCGGGGATCAGGTTCCCGCGCAGGGGCGACCAGCCGCCCCACTCGGCGGTGTTCCAGGCCGGCCACTCCGGCTCCACCAGGTCCACCAGCCGGAATCCGGAGGCCACGATGTCCCGCACCCGGTCGCCGAGCGTCCTGTGGTGCTCCACATAGACCGCGCGGCCCTCCTCGTCCTGCTCCACATAGGGCGTGCGGTCGAAATACGACGCGGACACCGACAGCCCCTCGGGACCCGGCTCGTCCGGGAACGCCCAGCGGATCGGATGGGTCACCGAGAAAACGAACCGTGCGCCCGGCCGCAGCACCCGGCGGACCTCGCGCAGCACCAGCCGGGGGTCGGCCACGAAGGGCAGCGCCCCGTACGCGGAGCACGCCAGGTCGAAGGAGCCGTCCGCGAAGGGCAGCGCGCCGGCGTCGGCACAGACCAGCGGAAACGATCCGCCGATCCGCAGTGCGTGCTGCAGCTGGCGGTGCGAGAGGTCCAGGGCCACGGGGTGCGCGCCCTGGGCGGCCAGCCAGCGCGCGCACTGCGCCGCGCCCGCGCCGATCTCCAGGACCTCCTTGCCCTTCAGCTCCGCCGACGGGCCGAGCAGCTCGGCCTCCACCTCGTCCAGGCCCTCCGGGCCCCATACGAAGCGGTCGTCGCCCAGGAAGGTGCCGTGCTCGATCTGGTACTCGTCCGCGTTGCGGTCCCACCAGCCACGGTTGGCCCGCGCGCTCTCCGTGACGCTCGTGTCACGCCGCGTCGCTTCCGGCTCGGACCCCTCGCGGTCGTGCGCTTCCGGCTCTTGGATGATCGGCTCCCTCGTCGTACTCTTCCGTCCAACCCGCCCGGGGGTCCTCACGGGAGGGCTCCCCTAGGTCTGTGCGGCCTGTCGGGACGTTTTTTCTGCCGGGAATGCGGCGATCCGCCCCGGGTGTGCGTCTTCGCGCATTGACCCTGCCCGGCTGCCCCCGTATGCTACAAGTTGCGCTGCGGGCCTGCGCACCTCAGACGTAGCAGGCTGCGCTCGCATCTGTTGTATGTCCCCTCGGTTGTCGAGGCGCCACCGGGCACCCGGTGCTCAATGTGGCGCTTCCTTGGCTGTCCGGCTTCATCAGAGCGAAACGGGCTCCCGGCGTAAGCAGTACCTACGACTTCAATGTCCGTACCGGAGCCCTTTCCCACATGACGAGCAGCACCGAGACCACCGCCACCACCCCGCAGGTAGCGGTCAACGACATCGGTAACGAGGAAGCCTTCCTCGCCGCGATCGACGAGACGATCAAGTACTTCAACGACGGCGACATCGTCGACGGCGTCATCGTGAAGGTCGACCGGGACGAGGTCCTGCTCGACATCGGTTACAAGACCGAAGGCGTTATCCCGAGCCGCGAGCTCTCGATCAAGCACGACGTCGACCCGAACGAGGTCGTCGCCGTCGGTGACGAGATCGAGGCCCTTGTCCTCCAGAAGGAGGACAAGGAAGGCCGCCTGATCCTCTCGAAGAAGCGCGCCCAGTACGAGCGTGCCTGGGGCACCATCGAGAAGATCAAGGAAGAGGACGGGATCGTCACCGGTACCGTCATCGAGGTCGTCAAGGGTGGTCTCATCCTCGACATCGGCCTCCGTGGCTTCCTCCCGGCCTCCCTGGTCGAGATGCGCCGCGTTCGCGACCTCCAGCCCTACGTGGGCAAGGAGCTCGAGGCCAAGATCATCGAGCTGGACAAGAACCGCAACAACGTGGTCCTGTCCCGCCGCGCCTGGCTCGAGCAGACCCAGTCCGAGGTCCGCCAGACGTTCCTCACGACCCTCCAGAAGGGTCAGGTCCGTTCCGGCGTCGTCTCCTCGATCGTCAACTTCGGTGCCTTCGTGGACCTGGGTGGCGTCGACGGTCTGGTCCACGTCTCCGAGCTGTCCTGGAAGCACATCGACCACCCCTCCGAGGTTGTCGAGGTCGGCCAGGAGGTCACCGTCGAGGTTCTCGACGTCGACATGGACCGTGAGCGCGTCTCCCTGTCGCTGAAGGCGACCCAGGAAGACCCGTGGCAGCAGTTCGCCCGCACCCACCAGATCGGCCAGGTCGTGCCCGGTAAGGTCACGAAGCTGGTTCCGTTCGGTGCGTTCGTCCGCGTGGACGAGGGCATCGAGGGTCTGGTCCACATCTCCGAGCTGGCCGAGCGCCACGTGGAGATCCCGGAGCAGGTCGTCCAGGTCAACGACGAGATCTTCGTCAAGGTCATCGACATCGACCTCGAGCGTCGTCGCATCAGCCTCTCGCTGAAGCAGGCCAACGAGTCCTTCGGTGCCGACCCGGCCTCGGTCGAGTTCGACCCGACCCTGTACGGCATGGCCGCGTCCTACGACGACCAGGGCAACTACATCTACCCCGAGGGCTTCGACCCCGAGACCAACGACTGGCTCGAGGGCTACGAGAAGCAGCGCGAGGAGTGGGAGCGCCAGTACGCCGAGGCGCAGTCCCGCTTCGAGCAGCACCAGCAGCAGGTCATCAAGTCCCGCGAGGCCGACGCCGCTGCCGCGGCCGAGGGCGGCGAGGCTGCGGCTCCGGCCGCGACCGGCGGTTCGTACTCCTCCGAGGGCGCGGACACCTCCGGTGCCCTGGCCTCGGACGAGGCACTGGCCGCGCTGCGCGAGAAGCTGGCCGGCGGCCAGAGCTGATCGCTGCCGCTGAGGCTTAGCCGATAGCTGCTGAGGGGCCGTACCTTTCGAGGTACGGCCCCTCAGACGTTTGCCCCCCTCGGGTGTTTGTTCTCCCGGGCGTTTGCGGAGACCGCGGGTCGTTCTCCGGCCGCGGGCCGGCTGCGGCTTGGCGCGCCCACGCGGCGATGCCGCATATCGATACAGCCGCGCGCCCCAGGGGGTCACCGTGATGGTGGTCGAGTTCCCGGGCTGGGCGGGGCCATTTCTCGTACCTGAACGATGAACGCCGGTATGAACCCCGATGGCCGTGAAGGTACGGACCAGGTGACGGGTCGTCAAGATGTCCCGCGCGAGATCGCAGATCAGCGGCGTGTCGCGGGAATTCCCACGTTTCAGGGGGCGTTGTCGAGGAGGAACACGAGGAGGAGCGGTCACAGTGCTTGATCCGCAGGGTTTGTACGCATGGGAGCCGAAGGGCCTCGCCGTGGTCGACATGGCGCTCGCCCAGGAGTCGGCCGGCCTTGTCATGCTCTACCACTTCGACGGATACATCGACGCGGGGGAGACCGGCGACCAGATCGTCGAGCGGCTGCTCGACTCGCTGCCCCACCAGCTCGTGGCCCGGTTCGACCACGACCGGCTCGTGGACTACCGGGCCCGCCGGCCCCTGCTGACCTTCAAGCGGGACCGCTGGGCAGGCTACGAGGTCCCGGCGATCGAGGTCCACCTCGTCCAGGACACCACCGGTGCCCCGTTCCTGCTGCTGTCCGGTCCGGAGCCGGACGTGGAGTGGGAGCGGTTCGCGGCGGCGGTCCGGCAGATAGTGCAGCGGCTCGGCGTACGCCTGTCCGTGAACTTCCACGGCATCCCCATGGGCGTCCCGCACACCCGCCCGGTGGGCCTGACCCCGCACGGCAACCGCGCCGACCTCATCCCCGGCCACCGCAGTCCCTTCGAGGAGGCCCAGGTGCCCGGCAGCGCCGAGTCGCTGATCGAGTACCGCCTCATGGAGGCCGGGCACGACGTCCTGGGCGTCGCCGCGCACGTCCCGCACTACATCGCCCGCTCCCCGTACCCGGACGCGGCCCTGACCGTCCTGGAAGCCATCACCGCCGCCACCGGCCTGGTCCTGCCCGGCGTCGCACACGCGCTGCGCACGGACGCGCACCGCACGCAGACCGAGATCGACCGGCAGATCCAGGAGGGCGACGAGGAACTGACCGTGCTCGTCCAGGGCCTGGAACACCAGTACGACGCCGCGGCGGGCGCCGAGAGCCGGGGCAACATGCTCGCCGAGCCCGTGGAGATCCCTTCGGCCGACGAGATCGGGCGGGAGTTCGAGCGCTTCCTGGCGGAGCGCGAGGGCGACAACTAGTCCCGGGTCACCGGGGTGACCGCTTCCGGGAGGTGGGGCTGTCGGCGGGCTCGTCGGTGCCAGGGCCTAAGCTTCCGCTCATGCTGACAGTGGGCCTGACCGGCGGGATCGGCGCCGGCAAGAGCGAGGTGTCGCGGCTGCTCGTGGAGCACGGGGCCGTACTGATCGACGCGGACCGCATCGCGCGCGAGGTCGTGGCGCCCGGCACCCCCGGTCTCGCGGCCGTGGTCGCCGCCTTCGGACCGGACATCCTCGCCGCCGACGGCAGCCTGGACCGGCCCCGACTCGGCTCGATCGTCTTCGCCGACCCCGACAAGCTCGCCGTCCTCAACTCGATCGTGCACCCCTTGGTGGGCGCGCGTTCGCGCGAGCTGGAGAGCGCCGCGGCCGAGGACGCCGTGGTGGTCCACGACGTGCCGCTGCTCACCGAGAACGGCCTGGCGCCGCTCTACGACCTCGTGGTCGTCGTGGACGCGAGCCCCGAGACCCAGCTCGACCGGCTGGTACGGCAGCGCGGGATGGCCGAGGAAGACGCACGCGCGCGTATGGCCGCGCAGGCGACGCGCGAGCAGCGCCGGAAGATCGCGGACATCGTGATCGACAACGACGTACCCCTGGACACACTGAGGCAGCGCGTCGCCGAGGTGTGGGACGACCTCGCCCGCCGGGCCAGGCGGGCACCGGGGCAAGGGAGCGGCCCGGGCGTGGAATAGCGGTCCCGCGCGGGGCGTTGAAGCGCTGGAGCAAGGGAAGGACTCTGCCGTGCCCGAGACCAGCGGTTCCACCGGACGCACTCCGGAAACGCATGTCATCGACTTCCGTGCCGCCGAGCACCTGCTCAACGCACGGGACCCACGGGGCGCGGTGAAGCTGCTCGACGGCGTCATCGCCGCGCACCCCGAGAACACCGCCGCCCGGCTGCTCCGCGCGCGTGCCTTCTTCGCTGCGGCGCAACTGCGGCCCGCCGAGCTGGAGTTCACCATCGTGCTTGAGCGCGAACCGGACAACGCGTTCGCGCACTTCGCACTGGCCCGCACCTATGAACGGCAGGGCCGCCCGGACCAGGCCAAGCGCCACTTTCGGCTGGCGGCCGCGCTCGACCCGAACCCGGAGTACCTGAAGGCGGCACGCTTCGACGGCTGACGGCCTCGGCGTACAGCTGATCGCTCCAGGGTGTCTGGCGGCTGACGGTTGATCGCTCAAGACTTGCTGACGGCTGACGGCTGACGGCTGACGGTTGATCGTTCAGGGCCGGCTGATGGCGGGGCGGCGGAGCGGTGGAAGCCTTCGGTCAGGGACGGCGGTGCCTCCGCGGGCCCGGATACGGCGGTGGCGGTCCGCCGTCCGGCGGCCTGTACGGCGGAATGTTCCGGCCCGGCTGGTAGTGCGGGCCCTGCCGGATGTGCCGGAGGATCACGGTCATGTCGAAGGTGACCAGCAGCCAGAGCACCCCGCAGGCCGCGGCCCAGCCCGGGCGCCCGGCCAGCGCGAACGCCGCCGTGCCGAAGACCGCCCAGACCAGTCCCCACACGCTCAGCCAGAACCGCGCCCGCAGAGCGCTGCGCGCGGTCGCCGGTTCATTGCCCGTACGCATCGGATCACCACTCCTCCTTGCAACGTACTCTTCGATGACGACGTGCATCAACGCTCGACGAGGCGGTGCCGATCCAGGCTCGGCGAGACGAGGTTGATCGACGCTCCACGGGGCCGAAGGGGGACCGCCTGTGCTGCCGGACGCCGACGACCTGCCCGAACTGCTCCTCGACCTGGCCGTACCGCACGAGGACATCAACGACCTCGTCGCACAGTGGCGCAGACTGACCGAAGACCCCGGGGCGCTCGGACTCCTCGCGGAATGCGTCGAGGAGCTGTTCCGCGAGCCGGACGACACGGGGCGCACCCCCGCACTCGGCGAACTGCTCGCCGAGACGCCGGCCGAATGGGCCGACGTCTTCCCCGTCCACGTTTTCCTCGCCGCGCTCCCGCGCACCCAGGCGTACCACCGAGCACGCGGCATCCCGGCCGAGATCTCCCGGCGCACGCTGGCCGACCTGGGCCGGCACATCGCCCTGCACCGCAGACGGCACGGCAGGGCCGGGGTCCAGGCGCGGCGCTGGCTGGTCCGCCACTTCCGCGGCGAGCTGTACCAGCTGGGACGGCTCCAGTTCGAGCGGGGAAGGCTCGGGCGGCACACGGCGCGGGTGATGGTGGCGGCCGGACTGGACGCGGCACCCGGAACACCCTGCCTCAACCTGCACATCCCGGAATTCCACGGCCCGCTGACCCCGTCCGCCTGTGACCGCTCGCTGGCGCTGGCCCGTGACTTCTTCCCCCGGTACTTCCCCGAGGAACGGCCGGCGCAGGTGCTGTGCCACTCCTGGCTGCTCGACCCGCAGCTGCGGCGGTACCTGCCCGCCGACTCCAACATCGTCCGCTTCCAGGAGCGCTTCCGTATCGCCTGCCAGGAGAGCGAGCCGGCCGACACCGAGCCCGTTCAGTTCGTCTTCGGGGACCCGGCCCTGCCGGTGGCCGAGCTGCCCCGGCGTACGTCCGTGGAGCGGGCGGTCGGGGACCATCTGCGGGCGGGCGGCCACTGGTACATCGGGCACGGATGGTTCCCGTTCCGGGCCGAATAACGAGAACGAGTGAACTGGGGGAGGACGGGAACGGGCGTGCGGGAGCGGGCCGTTGTGCGGGCATGAGGATCGAAATGCGCGAGGGGCACGAGGGCACGGGACCGGGCGTGATCACACCGGACGGCTGCGCGGTCGAGCTGTACACGCGCCTGCCGGTGGGCGATGAGCCGGACATCATCGCCGCGGCGGTACCGGCCGGGGCACACATCCTGGAGCTGGGCAGCGGGGTCGGCCGGGTGACCCACCCGCTGTTGGAGCGCGGTTTCCGGGTCACGGCGGTGGACGAGTCCGCCGACATGCTGGCCCGGGTCCGCGGGGCGCGCACGATATGCGGCGCCATCGAGGATCTCGACCTGGGCGAGAAGTTCGACGTGGTGATGCTCGCGTCGTTCCTGGTGCACGCCGGTGACGAGCAGGTGCGCAGGGGCCTGCTGCGCACCTGTGTCCGGCATGTGGCGGAGGGCGGCTGTGTGCTCATCCAGCGGGAGGGCGCGGACTATCACACCAGCGTGCCCAGGGAGCGGACCGACCCGAGTGGCTTCACCGTACGCATCGCCTCGCTGGAGCCGGTCGGGGACGGGGTGAACGCGGTCCGCGCGGAGTATGTGTTCCCGGACGCGGTCTGGACGCAGAGGTTCCTGTCCAGGCCCCTGACGCAGGAGCAGTTCGAGGCGGCGCTGGCGGAAGCGGGACTGGAGGTGGACGCCTGTCTCACCCCGGACGGGATGTGGGTGCGGGCAGTGCCCACGGCCTAGGACGAGCCTCGGCGGACAGCGATGAGTTCTCGGCCCCTGGCCGGTCTACCTCGGTGAAAGCAACCGGGACCGCTTCACCAGGAGACCCCATGTCCGAGACCACCGCCGCCCCCGTCACCTCCACGACGTCGGCGGCCCCCGCCGGCAGGCTCACCGGCCGGGCGCGCGGAGCCCGGGTCGCCCTGCGGGCCGTGCAGATACTGCTCGCCCTGTTCTACGGCTTCGCGAGCGCCCTGCCCAAGCTCATCGCGCACCCGTCGGCCGTCGAGTCCTTCGACCGGATCGGCTGGGGCAGTGGGGCCATGTACGCCATCGGCGCGCTCGAACTCGCCGGCGCGGTCGCGCTGTTGACACCCGTGCTCCAGTCCGTGGCGGCGATCGCCCTCAGCGCGCTCATGGTGGGCGCGTTCATCGTCCAGCTCACCGCGTTCGACGGCCAGAACGCGGCGACCCCACTGATCCTGATGGCGCCACTCGCCCTGATCGCCTGGACCCGCCGTGCGCACAACAGGGACCTGCAGCGGCTGCTGCGCCGACGGTGACACCCCCGCCGGCTCCACCGCGACTCCGATCGGCCGGGACGCGGGGGCCGGCTGACGGTGGTAGTGGGCGGTGTCGGGGGATGGCCGCCCGTGGACAGTGGGCCCGGCCCGTCAGCTCACCGTCCGCGGGGCCGTCCGCCGAAGCCGCCCGAGCCGCCGGTGCCACCAGGGGCGCCCGAGCCACCGGAACCACCGGAGCCGCCGCGTCCGCCACGGCTGCCGGGCCTGCCGGTTCCGGCTCGGCCGCCGCTGCCACCACGGCCGCCGGGTCCGCCCGGGCCCGCCAGGCCGCCGGAGCCGGCGAAGCCTCCCGGGACAGCGCCCGGGACGGCGCCGGGACCTGCGAGGCCGCGCAGGCGTTCCATCTCGCGGCGGTCCCGTTTGGTGGGGCGGCCGGTGCCGCGGTCGCGGAGGCCGGCGGGGGCGACGGCGTCGCGGGGCGGAGGCGGAGGGGAGTTGTCGATGTAGCACTGGGCGGCCACGGGCGCGCCGACGCGCTTGCGGATCAGGCGCTTGACGATCACGACCCGTTCCCGGCCCTCGTGTCGGAGCCGGACCTCGTCGCCGACGCGCACGGAGTGGGCGGGCTTCACCCGCTCGCCGTTCACATGCACATGCCCGCCCCGGCAGGCGGTGGCGCCGAGGGAGCGGGTCTTCATCAGGCGGACGGCCCAGATCCAGCTGTCGATGCGGACGGTCTCGCCGTTGGCGGGCCCGGCGGCCTCGGCGGCGGCCACCGCAGCGGCGATCTTGGGATCGAGCGGCTGGTCGGCGGGGGCGGGATTCATTCCGCCCGGCCCGCCGGTCACCTCGCCGGACTCACGGTCCACGTTCTCGTCCGCATCCTCGGAAGCCATGCCCCGACCTTAACGCCACGGCCCCGTTGAGCCGGACGCCTTTTTCCGGGCGCCACGGCCCCGTTGAGCCGGACGCCTTTTTCCGGGCGCCACGGCCCCGTTGAGCCGGACGCCTTTTTCCGGGCGCCACGGCCCCGCTGAGCCGGGCGCCTTTTCCCGGGCGCGCACGCAGGTCCCCGTCCCCCTCCGCGCCCCCGACCGCCTTGGCTCACCCCGGACACGGCGCATCTTCGCACCCCGGGCGCCGACGGCCCGACGGCCCGATGGCCCGGCGGCCTGAGCGGCGGCCGTGGCGACGACCGCCGTCATCCTCGGCGGGGTGGCGGCGGCCATGGCGCGCTACGACACGAACCCGTGGTCCCCCTGGTCGCCACCGGTGCCGTCGGTCGCGAGGTCTGCGGATCCGGGCCGCTGGGCAGCGCATTCAGCTGAGCGCCGGGGGCATACGGTGGCGGTATGGACGACAGCAGCGCCCTCGCCCGGCTCGACCGGCGCGTCGCCGACTGCCGGGCCTGCCCCCGGCTGGTCGACTGGCGTGAGGAGGTGGCCCGTACGAAGCGGGCCGCGTTCGCCGACTGGACGTACTGGGGGCGGCCGGTGCCCGGTTTCGGCCCGGCCGATGCCCGGCTGGTGATCATCGGGCTGGCCCCGGCCGCACACGGCGGGAACCGCACCGGCCGCATGTTCACCGGCGACCGCTCGGGAGACGTGCTCTATCAGGCGCTGTACGACGTGGGGCTCGCCTCGCAACCCACCTCCGTCAGCGCCGGCGACGGTCTGGAACTGCACGGCGTGCGCGTCACCGCGCCCGTGCACTGCGCCCCGCCCGCCAACAAGCCGACCCCGGGGGAACGCGACACCTGCCGTCCCTGGCTGGTCCAGGAGCTGAGACTGCTGCGGCCGACCCTGAGGGCCGCGGTCGTGCTCGGCGCTTTCGGCTGGCAGGCCGCGCTGCCCGCGTTCGGGGAGGCGGGCTGGACCGTGCCCCGCCCCCGACCGGCCTTCGCGCACGGCACCCGGGTCGCACTCGACGGACTGGACCTCTTCGGCTGCTTCCACGTCAGCCAGCGCAACACCTTCACCGGCCGGCTCACCTCCGAGATGCTGCGCGAGGTGCTGCGCACGGCGGCGGAGGCGGCCGGGCTGTCGCCGTAGAGGGCGGCGGGAGACGGCGTCGGCGCGGCGGTGAAGTGCGCGGAGTCCCGGGTGGGCCTGGGGCTGACGCCCAGCCGGGCGGGTGGTTATGGGGAGCCGCTGCCCATCGAGAAGGTGTGGGGGCGGGCGGCGGCTGTCCGGGGAAGCCGGAACGCTCGGTTCAGGGGCTCAGGGGCTCAGGGGCGCCAGATGTAACGGACGTCCGGCTCCCGCTCCTCGTTGCCGCTGCCGTCGGTGAACTCCACGGCCGTGAAGCCGTGGCGCTCGTAGAAGCGGTGGGCGGGCTTGTTGACCTGGAAGGTCCACAGGGTCAGCCCGCCCGGGCTGCGCTCCTTGGCCAGCGCGACGAACCGGTCGCCGATGCCCCTCCCACGCCACCCGGGGTCCAGGTACAGCTGGGACAACAGCTCCCCGTCCAGGACCAGCAGGCCGACGACACCGGTTCCGGTCGCCTCCGCCACCCAGGTCTCGCGCGCCGGTACGACCACGTCCCGGATGTAGGTCCGGACGTCGTCGTCGGTGTGCGCTCGGACGACGGTCGGCAGCGCGGCGTCGAAGGACCGCAGATAGACGTCGGCGACGGCGCGGGCGTCAGCCGCCACGGCACGGCGCAGCGCGACCGCGTCCGTCACCGGTCGCCGTCTTCCCGCTCCGGCACCACGGCCGTCGCCGTGATCTCCACCAACTGTCCGGTGTACCCGAGACACGAGACGCCGAGCAGTGTGGACGAGTGCGGCCCCCGGCTCAGGCCGGACGCCTCGACCACCTTCCACACCTCGGACAGCGTCGCGGGCTCGCTGCTGACCACGTACACCTCCGTCGCGAGCACATGCTCCATGTCGCTGCCGACCGCGTGCAGTTGTTCGCGCAGGTTGGCGATCACCTGCTCGGCCTGGCGTACCGGGTCCCCCGGGCCCGCCAGCTCGCCGTCGGCGGTGAGCGGCACCGCCCCGGCGAGGAACGCCAGCTTCGTGCCGGCCTCCACGACGGAGGCGTGGGAGTAGGTGGGGGGAGGGAAGAGTGCGGGAACGGTGACGCGTCGGATCACGGAAGCGGCTCCTACCAGGCTCGACGGACGACCTCCCGATGATCGGGCCCCTCGGCCCCGAGCGCATCCGAATTTCGCGGGCACGCATCCGGACGACGCGTCCCGAAAGCCGGATGACGCGTTCCCCGACCTCTGTCGAACCGTCGTCCCCGGAATTTCAGAAGCGACCTCGCCGGGCGTACGCCAGGCTGAGCGCATGCCCCCGTCTTCCGACGCAGACTTCCTCGCCGACACCGCCGACCGCCTGGCCGCCCTCCCCGCCGTCCGGGCCGTGGCCCTCGGCGGCTCACGTGCCGAGGGCACCCACCGCCCGGACAGCGACTGGGACCTGGCCGTCTACTACCGCGGCCCCTTCGACCCGGGCGACCTGCGCGCCCTCGGCTGGCCGGGCGAGGTCTCCGACATCGGCGGCTGGGGCGGCGGGGTGTTCAACGGCGGCGCCTGGCTGACCGTCGACGGCCGCCGGGTCGACGTGCACTACCGGGACCTGGACGTCGTCGAACAGGAACTCGCGGAGGCGCGGGAGGGCCGCTTCCGGGTGGAACCGCTGCTGTTCCACCTGGCCGGGATCCCCAGCTACCTGGTCGTCGCCGAACTGGCGCTGAACCGGGTACTGCGGGGCGAACTGCCGCGCCCGGCCGGATACCCGCCGAAACTGCGCCGCACGGCCGCCGACCGCTGGTCCGGCACCGCCCGAGCCACCCTCTCCTACGCCAAGGCCAACCACGCCCCCCACGGCCGCCTCACGGAAACCGCCGGCGCCCTCGCCACAGCCGCCACCCACTCCGCCCACGCGATCCTCGCGGCCCGCGGCGCATGGGTGACGAACGAAAAGCGCCTGCTGGAGCGGGCCGGGCTGCGCGGGATCGACGCGGTGGTGGGCGCGCTGCGGGCCGAGCCCGGCGCCCTCGCCGACGCTGTGACCGAAGCGGAGGAGATCATCGAACGGGCATTGCGTTCATAAAGAACCCGCCCTCCCGGGCACCTTTCACCTCCCTGAAACGTGGGCGTGCGCTGTGCTCGGGGAACGCGATCTATCGTGGAAACAGTCCACAGTCCACAGCCCACAGCCCACCGGCCACCGTCGTCCGAAGGCGCATCCGCCCTCGTATGAACAGGAGCCCTGTGTCCCGGTTCGCCGTGCCTGCCTGGCTTGCCCATGCCTTTCGTGCCCAGCGTGGTCCCGTTCCCTGGAGCGCGGTGTGCCGGGGAGCGCTAGCCGCCGGGCCGTTGCTGCTCGGTGGGGTGCTCGCCGGGCGCACGGCCGGCGGGGTGCTCGCCGCCATCGGGGCGATGCTCGCGGGGATCAACGACCGGCCCGGCAGCCGGCGGGCGTCCGTGCAGCGACTCGGGGTGCCCGCGCTGGCCGGGGCGCTCGGGCTGCTCGTGGGGACGTACGCGGGACAGGGGCTGGCCGCCGTACCGCTGACCCTGGCGCTCACCGCGCTGGGGCTGGTCGCCGGCGGCGTCAGCGCCGTCGGGCCCGTCGCCTCCGCGGCCGGCACCCAGTTGCTCGTCACCGCCGCCATCGGCGCCGGAATGCCGGCGGCCGAGAGCGGCTGGCAGCGGGCCCTGGCCTTTCTGGCCGGTGCCGGCTGGCTGCTGGTGCTGCGGCTCGCCCTGCCCACCCCCGGTTCGCTCGCCGGGGACTTCCGGTTCGACGGCGAGCGGGCCGCGGTCGCCGACGTGTACGACGCGATCGCGGCGCTGGTCGAGGCCGTGGGCGGCGCGCGGGCCACCGCCCGGCGGGCCGCGCTGACCGCCGCGCTCGACCATGCCCAGGACGCTCTCGCCGGACCCCGGCTGCGCCCGTACGCCGGCTCCGCGGCCGAGCGCCGGCTGCACGCCCAGTTCGCCGCGGCCCTGCCCCTCGCCGAGGCCGCCACCGCCCTCTACTGGGCCGGGGAGCCCGTGCCGGCGCGGGCGGCCGAGGGGCCCCGGCGGCTCGCCGCGGCCGTCCGCGGCAACACCGGCACCGGCCCACTGCCCGCACCCCACCTCCCGCACGGTCGGCTGTGCTCGCGCGGGGCGACTCCGATGGCCCCCGCCCTGCGCGCCCTGGACGACGCCCTGCTGCGCGCCGCCGTGTCCTTCGACCGGGGCGAGGGCGCCGCGCGCGGGCTGCTCGGCCGCCGCCGGGACGTCCGGCACGCGCTGCGGGCCGCGCTCGGTGCCGGCGGACGCGAGTACGGGCTGCGCGTCGCCCTCTGCTTCGGTGCCAGCGCCGCCATCGCCCAGGCGCTGCACCACACCCGCTGGTACGGACAGCACACGCACTGGTACTGGTTGCCCGTCACCGCCGTCTTCCTCGTCAAGCCCGACCTCGGTCCGCTGGTCTCGCGGGTGCTGTGCCGGGCCGCCGGGACCGTGCTCGGCGCCGTACTGTTCGCCGGCTTCGCCGCGCTGCTGCCCCGCCCGGCGGGGCTGATCGTGCTGGTGGCGGTGTGCGGCGCCCTCATCCCCGTCGCCGTCCGGCACTTCGCCGCGCTCACCGCCGTCGTCACCGTCCTCGTCCTCGCCCTGGTCATGGCCGGCGGGGAACCGCAGGCATCGGTCAGCCGGATCGGCGAGACCCTGCTGGCCTGCGCGCTCGTGCTGGTCGTAGGGCATCTGCCGATGCCGGGGGAGCGGGGCGGCGGGGTACGGGACCGGCTCGCGACGGCCGGCGGCGCCGCGCACGTCTATCTGCTGCACGTCCTCGGCGAGTCCGACGACCGCGCCGAGCGCTGGGCGCTGCGCCGGGAGGCGTACCGCACCCTCGCCGAGGCCCGTACCGCCATCGCGCACGCCGCCGCCGAACTGCCCGCGCTCGCCCGGCACACGGCGGGCACGGACGCCGTCGCCGAGGCACTGGAACGGCTCGTCGACACCACCACGGCCTGCGCCGTGCACCTCGACGACACCGGCCGGCTCACCCCACGGCACCTCCACCAGCTGCGGGAGGCGCTGGGGGAGCTGGAGCGGCAGGGCGTACGGGTACCGGTGCCGGCCGCCGCGTAGCCGCGCGCGGACCGCACAGCCGTGTCCGCACGTACTGCCGGCGCCGCCGTGCAGCCGTGCCGCCAGGCCGCGATCCGGATCCGGACCGGCGCGCGGTCCGAGCCGAGTGTGTCCCGCCGTTGCGCCGGGTCCGGGCCGACCGACGGCAGCCGGGGTGCGGGGCCGGCGGGCAGGCCGGTGCCGGCCTCCATCACCCGGTGCGCCAGATGTGGACACGGTCGCCGCCGTCGCCGCCGAGCACGGCCTGCCCGTCCACATCCACGCCGCCGAGAACCGCGACCAGACCGACACCAGCCTCGCCCGGCACGGCCGCACCCCCGTCGAGATCCTGGACCGCACCGGGCTGCTGGACACCGACCTGCTCATCGCCCACGGCACCGGCATCGTGGCACGGACCTTCCACTGCTGGAACGCACGGGCGGCCGTACAGCTGTGGCCACCGCGCCCCGCGGCTACCTCGTGTTCGCCTGACCGACGACCACTCCGGTACGGGCCCTGCGCGCGGCCGGCGTCCCCGTCGGCCTCGCCACGGACGGCCCCGTCCTCTTCGAGGGGCGGGCCCAGCTCGTCGTCCACCACTTCATGTTCACGCCGGAGTGGGAGACCGGCTGCGCATGCTGCGCGGCCTTCCCCGACCAGGTCGGCCATCTCGCCCACCTGCGCGCCCGGAACACCTCCTTCGCGGCCGTCTCCCGGGCGCCGTTCACCCGCATCCTGCCGTTCAAGGCGCGGATGGGCTGGGCGGCGCCCTGGTACTCCTCCTGCCTCAGCGACTTCAACCGCGGCCTCGAGGCACGGTCGAGTCGGGCGGGGATCTCGTGGAGCGACCCGGCGTCAGCTGCTTCCTGCGCGACCACGACAGGGTCTTCCACACCTACTCGGTGTACGACGACGGGCTGGACGGACTGGGCACCGCCGCCGCGCTGCTGGACCTGACCGCGCTCGGCCGCAGCCCCGCGGGCAGCGACCGGCTCCGCCTTCACGACGAGTACGACTTCTGACACGACGTGTACGACTGCTGACACGGAGCGTGCGGTTCATGTCACAAGGTGAACGGACCCTCACCGTCCGCCCCGAACCCGTGTCGGTAATGTCTCAGTCGCGTCACCGAGCGAGGCGTTTCCCCTCTCCAGGGCGTTAACTCCTATACGTACGACGCTTCCTGGAGGTGCGAGATGGTGAACGGGCGAACGGTGCTCGAGCGCTTTCCCGCCGGTGGTCCGCGGGGCTCCTGGCCCGCGGAGGAGTTCGCGCACGCGCGGCGTCTGGAAGGCATGCCCGCCGAGGTCGTCATGGACCTCGCGACGGACATGTTCCTGGTGATCGTCCGCGGGGGCGAGGCCGCCGAGTGAACCGGCGCGGGCACCGGCATGGGGCTGCGCGATCGGCTCAGGCCGGCTTCGGCGTGGGGTCCGGGTGGCTCGTGAGTGCCTTCGGCGCGGGTTCCGGATGTCTCGTGGGTGCCTCCTGCGGTGCCGGTACCCTCGCCGTGAACTGCTCTGCCTGGAGCGTGTACAGCTCGGCGTAGACACCGCCCCTGGCCAGCAGTTCCTCCGGGGTGCCGGACTCGACCAGGCGTCCGTGCTCCAGCACATGGACCAGGTCGGCGTGCCGGACCGAGGCCAGCCGGTGGGTGATCAGGACAACCGTCTGCCCGCTGCCCGCCAGTGCCCGGATCTTCTCGAACACCTCCAGCTCGGCCCGCGCGTCCAGTGCCGCCGTCGGCTCGTCCACGATCAGGATGCTTCCGCGCCGGTAGGCGGCCCGGGCGATGCCGAGCCGCTGCCACTGGCCGCCGGACAGCTCGTGCCCGCCGCTGAAGTTCCGGGCCAGCAGGGTGTCCAGGCCGCGCGGCAGATCCGCCACCACCTCCTCGGCACCCGCCTCCGCGATCGACGCGGCCAGGCGTTCCTCGGTCATGGGCGCGGCGGAGCGGCCGACGGCCACGTTCACCCGGGCGGTGAACGGCCAGCGCTTGAAGTCCTGGGCCACCATGGCGATGCGCTCGGCCAGCAGCCGCCGGTCGGCACGCGCGGCGTCCACGCCGTCCCACAGGATCCGGCCCCGGTCCGGCGTGTACAGCCCCGCGAGCAGCTTGACCAGCGTGGTCTTGCCCGAGCCGTTCTCCCCGACGAGCGCGATGATCCGGCCGAGGGGAAGGGTGAGGGTGACGTCGTCGAGGGCGGGGCGCGCGGTGCGAGCGGGGCACGCGGTGGCACGGGGTGATGCGTCACGTGGGTGCGCGTCCCCCGGATGCGTGTCACCTGAATGTGTGTCACCGGGATGTGTGTCACCTGGATACGCGTCACCGGCGTGCGTATCACCTGGATACGCGTCACCGGGATGCGCGTCGCGCGGGTAGCTGAAGGTGACGTTCTCGAAGCGGATCTCCTTCGGGTCCTCCGGCAGCGGCTCGCCGCCCGTCGGGATGGCCCGCTCGGCCGCCGCTGCGTACATGCGCTGGAGATCGCCCACGAACAGGGCCTCCTCGTGCAGCTGGTTGATCTCCAGCACCAGCGTGTCCAGGCTCGCCGCACCCGTACGGATCGCGATCACCGCCGTACCGGCCACCGACAGGGCCATCGCGCCCGCCAGCAGCAGCGCGCCCAGCGTCGCGTACGTGGCGAGTGTCGCGAGACCCGTCCAGGCGGCGGCGATCAGACCGGTCCGGGCGGCCAGCCGGGACAGCCGGGCCTGTTCCGCCTCCGCGGTCTCGGACATGGCCCGGAAATGGCGCAGCAGGAACGGCCCCACGCCGTGCACCCGGATCTCGGGGGCGGCGGCCGGCTCGGTGAGCAGCGAGCTGATCAGCTGGCCGGCCCGGGCGTGCTGCACCCAGGTGTGGAAGGACTCGTAGTGGCGCCGGGCGTTGGTCAGCGCGCTCCAGGCGCTGGGCAGGGTCATGGTGACCAGCAGCGGCAGCAGCGCCGGATGCAGCACGGTGAGCACGCCCGCCGCGGCGACCAGCGAGATCATCGCGTTGATCACCCGGGTGCTGTAGCCGATCATGTGCCGCGCGGACCGGGCGCCGTACTGGGCCGTGTCCAGCAGTTTGTGGAAGGCGTGGTCCTCGATCGCGGCCAGTTCGACGTTGGCCGCGCGCTCCAGGTACAGCTCGGTCGCCACCCGCTCCACCTTGGGCTCCAGCCGTCCGGTGGCGTAGGTGGAGGCGGCCCGCAGCAGCGCGGCGACCATCATGACGGCGGCCATCACGACGAGGGCGGGGGCGGCCGAGCGCAGCCGCTGTGCGATGTCCGGGCCGGTGAGAAGCTTGCCGAGCGCGTTGTTCACGGCCAGCAGGCTCACCGCCTGGGCCGCGCCCCGGCCCATCTCGGCGGCCAGCACCACCCGCGCGGCCCCCGCGTCGGCCTGCCGGGCCAGCCGGAGACTGGACCCCAGCATGCCGGGCAGCCGGACCATCATCGCCCGGAAGCTCAGCGCCAGGAAGGCGTCCGCGTGCTGGTTCCAGCCCATGTCGTATCGCAGCGGCCCGCCGAACAGCAGCCGCTCGGACGCCGACACCACAGGCTCGGCCGCCTCCCGTCTCTTCCTCACCGTGACCTCCCGAACCCCGACGGAACGGCCACTATCGCGGCCGGGGCGGCGGCCCGGCAGGGCGTGAGGGGATGCATCGAGGGCGCGGAGGGAGCGCGGGGTGACGGGGGGAGGGGTGCGGTTCGTCCGGCGGGGGTGAGCGGATTGCCTTTCCGGGGTGTGCGGCTCGGTTGTCGGCGGGGTGTGCGGCTCGTTCGTCGGAAGACGTGGGCACCGCTGCCGGAGGGTGTGGCTCCGCTCTCGGGGATGCGGCTCGTTGCTCGGCTGGGCGCGCCTTCGCCCGCATCGGCGCGGCTCCGGAGCAGCGCCGCTTGCCCGGGTGTGCCCCGGTCGCGGAGTTCCCTCCGTGGGGCCCCGGCCGAGCCGAGTGCTGTGGTTACGCCGAGACGGCCTGCGACCAGTCCGGAGTCGTCCCCGTCACACGGCACAACGCCAGGTACAGCGGGATCGGCGGGGTGTACGGAACCGTGTCCTGCGGGCGGTGGATCAGCCGGACGGTGCCGGTGACCAGGGCGCCGACGGCGTAGTGGGCCGGGGACGGCCAGGGCAGGGCGAAGTCCGAGTCCGACGGAACGATCCACCACCAGTGGGAGCCGTCGGCGTACACGCATCCCACCCGCGGCAGCAGCGGGGCGACGAGCGGACCGAGGCGGTCCGGTACGGCCACGGCGTCACAGCCGAGCGGAGCCGTCATGCCGTCCGGCACCGGCAGCCGGCGGACCGGTTCCGGGGCCGGCCGCCGGCGCTGGAGACGCACCAGGGTGTCCAGGCCCATGACGTGCTCAAGGCCGGCACCGGTGCCGGCCGGGCGGTCGGCCTCGCCGCGAGTCACGGCCGCTCCTCGCGAAGGTGCTGCTCCGGCGGCATGTGCCGGTGCTGGTCCGGGTGTCCCGCGCGGCGGTGCTGCTCGGGATGCGTCCCGTGCGGGTGCTGCTCGGAATGCGACGTGTGCCGGTGCTGCTCGGGTGACCGGCGCAGCGGCTGCCCCGCGGTCGGATGCCGGTGGTGCTCCACTGCCACCGGCCCGTGCTGCCCTGCGCCGGCATGCCCGGCCGAGCCCGCGGTGGCCTGGCCCTGCCGGTCGGCGAAGTCCTCTCGGCGTGCGTGCTGCCGCTCACCGTCGCCTCGGTGTGCGTGCCGGTCCCCGTCGTCCTGCACGTCCGCGGCCCCGTACCAGAGCCACTCCGCGGCCCCGCCCGCGCGCGGCCCCGGCTCCTCCCGCCGGCACTGCTCCGGTGTCCGCCCGGTCGCCTCCGCAGGCCGGTCCGCGTCGGAGTCGTCCGGACGGCCCGGCTTGGGGCGGGCGCCCCAGCCCAGGTCGTTGCACGGCCCGGCGGTGTCCGGGGCGGTGTCGTTCTGGCGGGGCAGCTCGGCCCAGACCAGCAGGCCGGGACCGTGCTCCTGGGCCCCCCAGGCCCGGCACAGCGCGTCGACGAGAAGCAACCCCCTCCCGTGCTCCTCATCGGGTCGCTGCGGAGACGGGTGGGGTTCACCAGGAGCACAGCCCTCGTCGCGTACGGCTATGCGCACCATGTCGTCGTGGTCGTGCAGCTCGCACACGACCCGGCTGCTCGCCGTGTGCACGATCGCGTTGGTGACCAGCTCGGATATGACCAGGGCCGCGTTGTCGCAGGTGTCCGCGCAGACCGACCAGCCGGACAGCCGGGCACGCGCCAGACGTCTCGCCTGGGCGGCGGAACCGGGATGCGCGGCCAGCTCGAAGCGGAACCGGCGCTCGGCAGCGCCCCCGTGGGGAACTGTTCCTTCCCCCACTCTCGAAAACGTTCGAGCGGGGGAACCCCCATCGGCGCCGAGACCGGGGCGGTCTGCGGCGGCGTCTGTTCCTAAGGGCGCGGACGGAATCACGTCTGCCACTATCTCCCCGGCGCGGACACTTGGCAAGAGTCACTCTGAAAAATGCAGAGTGCTGTGTGACTCGGTCAGAGGCCGTGGCACACTGCTCGCAACAGCACGTAGCGCGGCGCCAATTGGAGTCGTCGAAGTCCGTCTCGGTCTTCGAATGAACCTTCGAATGGCGCCGTAGGGCTGTCAGGAAACTTTTCGGTGGAGGCTTTCGGTGGAGGTGGGAGCGTGAGCGAACCGCGGTCCGCGCCGACGGTGGGCCAGGTGGTCCTCGGCCGGCGCCTGCTGGACCTGCGGGAACGCGCCGGACTCAAGCGAGAGGAAGCCGCCCGCGTCCTCCACGTGGCCCCCGCCACCGTCCGCCGCATGGAGATGGCCGAGGTCGCCCTCAAAATCCCGTATGTCCAGCTGCTGTTGAAGGCGTACGGCGTGCCCGACGGCGAGGCCGAGATCTTCGTCCAGCTGGCCGAGGAGGCGAACAGGCCGGGCTGGTGGCAGCGGTTCCACGACATCCTGCCGGGCTGGTTCTCGATGTACGTCAGCCTGGAAGGCGCGGCCAGCCTCATCCGCTCCTATGAGCCGCACTTCGTCCCCGGCCTGCTGCAAACCGAGGACTACGCGCGCGGGGTGCTGAAATCCGGCGCCATCGGCCAGACGAGCCCGGACGACATCGAGCGGCATGTGGCGCTGCGCATGCAACGCCAGGAACTGCTCGCCCGGCCCGACGCCCCCCGCTTCTGGGCGGTGATGGACGAGACCGCCCTGCGCCGCCCGGTCGGCGGCCCGGAGGTGATGCGTGCACAGATCGACAAGTTGCTCGAGGCCATGAAGATGCCCCATGTGACGCTCCAGGTCGCGCCGTTCGCCAACGGGCCGCACCCGGGCACGTACGGGCCCTTCGTGCTGTTCCGATTTGCCATGTCAGAACTGCCGGACATGGTCTACAGCGAGTATCTGACCGGCGCCGTCTATCTGGACGCACGCACCGAGGTGGCGACCCACCTGGAGGTCATGGACCGCATGGCGGCGCAGGCCGCTACGGCACAACGCACGAAGGAGATCCTCCGGGATCTCCGCAAGGAGCTGTGAATGGATCGCATCAAGCCGCGCGGACACGTCTACAACGGCATGCCCGCGCGGGAGTTGGGCAGCGAGGGGTGGCACAAGCCCTGGAGCGGCGGCAACGGCGGTAACTGCCTGGAGGCGATGAAGCTGGCCGACGGCCGGATCGCCGTGCGCCAGTCGACCGATCCGGACGGGCCCGCGCTGATCTACACCATGGACGAGATGACCGCGTTCATCGAGGGCGCCAAGGCGGGGGAGGCCGACTTCCTGCTGTCATGAACTCGCCGGGTTCTGCGACGGCGTTTTTGTCTCTTGCTCAACTTGTTTTTGGTGACAGTGGCTTGATCATCCAACATGTCCGACGCCTGCGGAGTGCCGCACGGCCGGACGGCACCCGATGGCCAACGGGCCCCGCGCCGGGGGCCGGTGCCGGGCCAAGGCGGCGGGCAGCCCGGGATACACGGCGGTGGCGCGCAAGCCGTAGACACGCCCGCCCCTATTCGGCTGCGGTGCACGTGCGCCGCGTTTACGGTGGTCACGGTTCAGGTGCGCAGGCAGCGGCTCCTTCCGCCGCAGGTACTCGCTACCCCTCCGGGCGGCCGGTCATGCTCCCGGTCGGGCGGATCAATGCCGAGGGCCGGTCGGGTGCCGGCCATCGGCACGCGAGTGTCACGTCACCGCCGCCGACCCTCGATCTCTGAACCGCCCTCCGAACCGGTCCCGGGGCCTCCCCCCCCGGCCGGCCTGACGCAGAAGTCACCCCGGCCGGCCCGTCTCGGACATCCCTCCTGCCGGCCCGTCTCGGAGAGTCACCCCCGCCGGCCCGTCTCGGGCAGTCACCCCGGCGGCAGCACCTCGCACAGCGCCTCCAGCGCCGCCCCGTAGGCGTGCTCGCCGGGGGCCGCGTAGCCCACCACCAGGCCGTCGCCCGCCTCCGTCGGGCTCTGCGGATGCCGGAAGGCGGCGAGCCCGTCGAGGGCGACGCTCTGCCACGCGGCGGCCTGCACCGTCGACCGCTCCGTTCCGGGCGGCAGCCGCAGCACCGCGTGCAGCCCGGCCGCGATGCCCGTCACCTCGATGTGCGGCGCGTGCGCGGCGAGCGCGGCGACGAGCCGGTCACGCCGGCGCCGGTACCGCTGCCGCATACGGCGCACATGACGGTCGTACGACCCACAGGCGACGAAGTCCGCGAGAGCGAGCTGGTCCAGGACGCTCGCCCACCCCTCCCGCTCGCCCTTCGCCGCCAGTACCGGCTCCACATACCGCTGCGGCAGAACCATCCAGCCCAGCCGCAGCGCCGGTGACAGGCTCTTGCTGACCGACCCGATGTGGATCACCCGCTCCGGATCGAGACCCTGAAGCGCACCGACGGGCCGGCGGTCGTACCGGAACTCGCCGTCGTAGTCGTCCTCCAGCACCACCGCCCCACGCGCGCGTGCCCAGTCGATGACGGCCGCCCGGCGTTCCGGGTGCAGCGGGCCGCCGGTCGGGAACTGGTGCGCGGGCGTCAGCAGCACCGCCCGCTCCCGCCCGAGCGCGTCCACCCGTGCACCGTGCTCGTCCAGCGGCAGCGCTACGGTGCGCACGCCGGCCGCAGCGAGCAGTTCCCGGTGGAAGCCCAGCCCGTACGCCTCCACGCCGAGCGGACCGCGCAGCACCCCGCCTGCGGCCGGTCCGTCCCCCGCGCCTCGGCCGAAGAGGAGCCGCAGCGCGTGCGCGAACCCCGAGCAGATCACGATCCGGTCCGGCTCGGTACGCACCCCCCGCGCGCGTGCCAGGTACTCGGTCAGCGTCTCCCGCAGTTCCCGGCGCCCGGCCGGGTCACCCGGCCCGAACGCCTCGCTGGGCGCCGCCTCCAGCGCCCGTCGGTAGGAGGCCGACCAGGCCGCGCGCGGAAAGGCCGACGCGTCCGGCGTGCCCTGCCGCAGATCGTGCCGCGGCCCCCGCGCGCGCAGAGGCACCTTCACGGGCGTCCGTACGGCCTGCCGCAGTGGCTCGGCACGCTCTGCGACCCGGGTCCCCGACCCTTGCCGTGCGGTCAGCCAGCCTTCGGCGACCAGCTCCGCGTAGGCGTCGGCCACCGTGTTGCGGGCCACGCCCAGGTCCGCGGCGAGCGACCGGTACGGCGGCAGCCGGGTGCCCGGCGCCAACCGTCCGCTGCGCACGGCCTCTCGCAGCGCCCGGATCAGCGCGGCCCGGCGCCCACCCGGCCCGGACAGCTCCAGATGCAGGTCGGCGCCGATCCGCTCCGCGGAATTGACCCACGATTCCGTCATGGAAATGCACCCTACAACCGGTCTTTCCGGCCCCTAGGTTGATCCACATGACGACGCACACGCACACCGCCCCGACCAGCAACCGCACCGCCGGAATCGCCGCCGCCGAGAGCGCCCGCACCCGCCTGGACTTCGCGAAGGCCGCGCCGAAGGTCTTCCGCTCGATCATCGGCTTCGACGCCGCCGCCCGCGAGGGCCTCGACCCGGCCCTCGTCGAACTGATCCAGATCCGCGCCTCCCATCTCAACCACTGCGCCTACTGCCTGCACATGCACACCAACGACGCCCGCAAGGCCGGCGAGAGCGAGGACCGGCTCCACATGGTCGCCGTCTGGCGCGAGGCCCGCCACTTCTTCACCCCCAAGGAGCAGGCCGCCCTCGCGCTGACGGAGGCGGTGACCCTGGTCGCCGACGGCGGCGTCCCCGACTCCGTCTACGCCGAGGCCGCCGCCCACTTCGAGGAAGGGGAACTGGCCCGGGTCCTCGCCCTGATCCTCACCATCAACACGTGGAACCGCGTGGCCCTGGCGACGGGCAAGGTGGCGGGCACGGACGAGCGCACCGGCTGACGATTCCGCCGACACCCGATCCCCGGTACCCAGCGGCTCCCGCGGACCGCGTCTCAGGCCACCATCGGCCGGTCCGTCGGGGCGATCGGGGCCGGGAGCCGGGAACTGCCCGTCAGATACCGGTCGACGGCCGCCGCGACCGCCCGGCCCTCCGCGATCGCCCACACGATGAGCGACTGCCCGCGCGCCGCGTCTCCCGCGACGAACACCCCGGGGACGTTGGTCGCGAAGCCGTCGTCCCGGGCGATCGTGCCGCGCGGCTGAAGCGCCAGCCCCAACTGCTCGCACAGGCCGTCCTCCTGGTCGGGCCCGGAGAAACCGAGGGCGAGCAGCACGAGGTCGGCGGGGAGCGCCCGCCCGGTATCCGGCACCGGAGCCCGCCGCTCGTCCACCTCCACCAGATGCAGTGACCGCACCCACCCCCTCTCGTCCCCGGTGAAACGGAGCGTGGACGCCGCGAACAGCCGCGCGTCCGCATCCGCCGCCGGCGCCGTACGCAGCTCCCGCGCCTCCTCGTGCGCGGCCGACAGCCGGTAGATCTTCGGGTACGTCGGCCACGGCTCGGTGTCCTCGTCGCGCTCGTCACCCGGCTGGGCGTAGATGTCCAGCTGGGTCACGGACGCGGCCCCCTCGCGCACCGCGGTGCCCAGACAGTCCGCCCCGGTGTCCCCGCCGCCGACGATCACGACGTGCTTTCCGGCGGCCGACAGCGGCGAAACCTCCAGATCCCCCTCACACACCCGATTGGCCAGCGGCAGATACTCCATCGCCTGGTGTATCCCCTTCAACGTCCGGCCCGGCACCGGGAGTTCCCGCCACGCCGTCGCACCCGTCGCGATCACCACCGCGTCGTACCGGGTGCGCAGTTCCGCCGCCGGAACGTCCCGGCCGACCACCGTCGACGTACGGAACTTCGTCCCCTCGGCCCGCATCTGCTCGATGCGCCGCTCCAGATGCCGCTTCTCCATCTTGAACTCGGGGATGCCGTACCGCATCAGCCCGCCGATCCGGTCGTCCTTCTCGAACACCGCGACCGTGTGCCCGGCCCGGGTCAGCTGCTGTGCCGCGGCGAGCCCGGTCGGCCCGGAGCCGATGACCGCGACCGTCTTCCCGGTCAGCCGCTCCGGCGGCCGGGCGGGCGTGAAGCCCTCCTCCCACGCCTTGTCGGCGATCGCGCACTCGACGTTCTTGATCGTGACGGCCGGCTGGTTGATCGCCAGCACACACCCCGCCTCGCACGGTGCCGGACACAGCCGCCCGGTGAACTCGGGGAAGTTGTTGGTGGCGTGCAGCCGGTCGCTCGCGGCCCGCCAGTCCTCCCGCGACACCAGGTCGTTCCACTCGGGAATGAGATTGCCCAGCGGGCAGGCCTGGTGGCAGAACGGGACACCGCAGTCCATGCAGCGGTCGGCCTGCTTGCTGATGATGGGCAGCAGCGCTCCCGGGACATACACCTCGTCCCAGTCCCGCACCCGCTCCTCGACGGGCCGCCGCGGCCACTCCTGGCGCGGCGTGGTCATGAACCCCTTGGGATCGGCCATGGGCGTCTTCCTCGCGTACGGGCACCGAAGGCACCGGGTGTACGACAGGCCGTTCGTCATCGGGCGGCACTCTTCCGGCCACGATACGTCCGCTCGGGCGGCCGCGCAGAGTGGCGGACAGCGCTTTCTGCGGGGGTAGGGGGTCAGGTGAGCGCCACGATGTAGACGAGGGCCGCCGCGGCGGAGGCGACGGTCCGGACGTGGTTCCAGAACGTCCACTCGCGCACGTACGCCGGCCAGTACACGGCGGCCTCCGGCGCACCCGGGGTGAGCCGGGCCAGCCGGTCGTTGCGGGGCACGTTCGCGACCACCGTCAGCCCGAACGAGCCGGCCAGGTACAGCGCGCTGCCCAGCAGCAGCTCCACCTTCCCCTCGCCCGGCCACACCACGAACGTCACCACCGCTATCAGCACGCTCAGCACCGCCGATCCCATGAACACCGTCATGAAGGCGGGCCGCACCGCGGCGACATTGATCGCGTTCATCGCCGCGACACCCTGCGCGGGCGGCAGCGCCGCGAGCCCCCGCATCACGAACGTCGAGAACCCGCAGAAGACGCCGGCCACCAGCCCGGTCCCGAGAATTCCCGCCACGACCAGCACGAAGAACGGCCCGTCGATCATCTCCACGCCCCCATCCGGTCCGAGACCGCCCGAGTCTGGTCTCCTCCGTCTTCTCAACCCGCGTCCTCCCCTACCCCCTGCCACGCCCGCAGCACGCTCTCCACGACCGGTGCGATGCGGCGCCGTGCCTCATGCCGCGGTACCCCGCTCATCAGCAGCTCGTCGTACGGCGTGTCCACATGCCGTACGCCTGCCACGACCGCCGAGATCACCGCCCCCTCGGACAACGCCCGCCCGGCCGCACTGCGCCCGACCCGCCCGCTGCCCCGCACCGACGCGTGGGCCGCGATCGACCGGGCCCGCTCGACCGGACACCCGGGGAACAGCCGGAGGATCTCGGCTGTGAACGCCGCCGCGAACCGCTCGTCCTCCGCCGCCCTGCGCCGCGCGTCCCGCGCCCGCCGCCGACGCCGCGCCTCCGCATCCGCCAGACACCGGGCCTCGGCCCGGGCCAGCGCGGCCTCCTCCACGAGCACGCCCTGGCGTTCGTAACGGCTCTTGCGCCGGTTGAACCGCACCACGACCACCGACAGCGTGCTCTCCTCCCGCGACCTGCGGGTCAGGGCCGTGTCGCCGCGCGGCAGGAACACCAGGTGCCCGAGGTCGGCACAGTCCAGGCACCGCGGTGCTCCGTCCTCCAGCACGAGCAGCGACAGCGGACCGCGCCGGCAGCCGGCACACCGCTTCTGCTTCAGCGGCTGGATGACGACAAGCCGCCCGGGGGAGTGGGGGGTTGCGGGAAGCGCCATACGCGGTACTTTCCCCGTCACCGCCCACGCCTCCCACGCCGCCTACGTCTCCTCCTCGTCCACCGGCCCTCCTCCGTCCCGCACTCCTCCTGTTCTTGCCCTCGCCGCCCGCCGCGCGGCCGCACCCACGCCTGACCGACCTCGCCCCCTGCCCGGCGCACCCGGCATCATGGGCGCTGTGCGACTCGAAGCGATCACCTGGGACCGGCTCGCCGAGCAGCTCGCCGACCGGCTGGCCGGTGTGGCGCCGGACGACGGCGGGGCCTGGCCGCGCGTCGGCTTCGACGGGGCCCCCGCCGCTCATCCCGGAGATCTCGCCGCGCGTGTCGGGGAAGCGCTGCGGGTGCGCGGCCGGCCCTCGCTTGTGATCGGCACCGAGGGGTTCCTGCGCCCCGCCTCCCTGCGCCTGGAGCACGGGCGGCGTGACGCGGAGTCGTACTACGGCGGATGGTTCGACACGGGCGCCCTGTGGCGCGAGGTCTTCGGCCCGCTCGAACCCGGAGGCAGCGGGCGGGTCCTGCCCGACCTGTGGGACCCGGCCACGGACCGGGCCACCCGCAGCCCGTACGTCCAACTCCCGCCCCGGGGAATCCTGTTGCTCCACGGCCCCCTCCTGCTGCGTCACTGGTTCCCCTTCGACCTGACCATTCACCTCCTTCTCTCCCCGGGTGCCCTGCGCCGCCGTACCCCCGAGGCCGACCACTGGACCCTCCCCGCCTTCGAACGCTACGAGGCCGAGACCGACCCGGCCGGAACGGCGGACGTCCTGGTTCGCGCCGACGACCCGCGCCACCCCGCCTGGAGCGGCTGACCGGACGCGCGCCCGGAGACCGGGCCGGGAAAGTCGGCAGGGAGATTCAGACAGCCCCTTTTATATGCGCGTGCATGTAACTAGGGTGGTGTTCATGACGACCTCACCGGCTGCTCCGGTCACGTTCGACGAATCCCTCCGCGCTCTGCTGGACGGCAAGAACTTCGCCAGCGTCGCCACCCTCGGCCCCGACGGCGCCCCGCAGAACTCCGTGGTCTGGATCAAACGCGAGGGCGACCGCGTGCTCTTCTCGTCCGTCGACCGCCGCCAGAAGGTCCGCAACCTCCGCCGCGACCCGCGCATCAGCCTCTCCGTCTTCGACCTGGCGAACCCCTATCACTCGGCCGAGATCCGGGGTGTCGCCGAGATCCTGCCGGACGAGGGCAAGCGGCTCCCGTACGAGCTGTCGCACAAGTACCTCGGCGTCGACCCGCCGGCCGAGAAGGAGGACGAGATCCGTGTGATCATCAGGATCGTCCCGCAGAAGGCCGTGTCCTTCTCGGCGTGACCCGGCGTACCGGCCGAGTCCGGCCGGCTGTCGAGGGGCGCCCGCGCCCCAACGCTTCGGCGCTCAGAGCCAGCCGTTACGCCGGAAGCCCCGGTACAGCACCAGACACGCCGCCGCCATCACGCCCATGATCAGCGGATAGCCGAACCGCCAGTGCAGTTCCGGCATGTGATCGAAGTTCATGCCGTACACCCCGCACACCATCGTCGGAACGGCGACCACCGCGGCCCACGCCGTGATCTTCCGCATGTCCTCGTTCTGCGCGACCGTCACCTGCGCGAGATGCGCCTGGAGGATGGAGTTGAGCAGTTCGTCGAACGCGGCGATCTGTTCCTTGGCCCGGATCAGATGGTCGAGCACATCCCGGAAATAGGCCTGTATCTCCGGAGCGACGACCCGTATCGGCCGGGTGGCCAGCTCCTCCACCGGGCGGCCCAGCGGCACCACCGCCCGCTTCAGCTCCAGCAGTTCACGCTTCATCTGGTAGATACGGCCTGGATCGAGACGCGCGCCGTTCTCCGAGAACACCTCCGTCTCGACCTGGTCGATATCGGCCTGCACCGCGTCCGTCACGCTCAGATAGTCGTCGACCACATGGTCGGCGATCGCGTGCAACACCGCCGCCGGCCCCTTGGCGAGTTGGTGCGGATCCCCCTCCAGCTCCTCACGCAGCGGGCCCAGCGAACCATGTCGGCCGTGCCGCACCGTGATCACGAAGTCCTCGCCGACGAACACCATGATCTCTCCGGTGTCCACGACCTCGCTGGTCGCCGTCAGCTGTTCGTGCTCCACGTAACAGACGGTCTTGAACACCGCGAAGAGCGTGTTCCCATAGTGCTCCAGCTTCGGCCGCTGATGCGCCTCGACCGCGTCCTCCACCGCCAGCGGATGCAGGTCGAACAGCTCGGCGACACCCGCGAACTCACGTTCCGTCGGCTCGTGCAGCCCCAGCCAGACGAAGCCGTCACCGCTCTTGCGCACCAGCCGTACGGCGTCCGCCAGGTCGGTGCACCCCGGCACCCGCACCCCGTCCTGATACGTCACGCAGTTCACCACCGACGAGCCCAGCGGGGACCTGGCGGGATGGCTCAGGTCCACGCGCGGCCGGCGCCGGGCCAGCCGCGCCACCTTGCGCAGGCCGCCGACCCTGCCCAGCCCCGTGACCTTCCGCAGATTCCCTGCCATGGACATCTGGATCTCCTTGCGTGGATCCCCGCGCGCAACGCTTCCGCGCCTTGCCCCGCAAGTCTGCCAGTCCCCCGCAAAGGATGGGCAAGCCTGTGGGAACGGGGAGTTCCGCTTGGTTCCCGCCTGTGGACGAAGGGTCGGCCGGCCGGGACAAACCGGGTGACTGTCATGATCGGCGCATGACGCGATCCGACGGGTATCTCCTGGACAACCGGCAGAACGAGGCCGGCGAACGCTTCGACGCCTTCACCGCTCTCTTCGACCCCACGACCTTCCGGCACCTCGAAGGACTGGGCATCGAACCCGGCTGGCGCTGCTGGGAAGTCGGGGCCGGTGGCACCTCCGTCGTCTCCTGGCTCGCCGAGAGGGTGGGGCCGGCCGGTCAGGTCGTCGCCACCGACATCGACACCACGCGACTCACCGCCGCGGCCCGCCCGCCGGTGCACATCCGCACCCACGACGTGGGCACCGAGGAGCCGCCGGGGGAGGGCTTCGACCTCGTCCACGCCCGGCTAGTCCTCGTCCATGTATCCGACCGGGAACGCGCGTTGCGGTCCGTGATCAAGTCCCTGCGCCCCGGCGGACGACTGCTCATCGAGGACGCCGACCCCGCCCTCCAGCCCCTGACCTGCCCCGACGAAAACGGCCCCGAGGAGCGGCTCGCCAACCGGCTGCGCCAAGGCTTCCGCAAGCTGCTCGCCGACCGCGGCGCCGACCTGTCCTACGGCCGTAAACTTCCCCGACTGCTCCGGGAGGCCGGGCTGCACGACGTGCAGGCCGACGCGTATTTTCCCGTGACTTCGCCCGCCTGCACCGCCCTGGAGGCCGCGACGGTCCGTCAGATCCGTGACCGCCTCGTCGCCGCCGGCCTGGCCACCGACGCGGAGATCGACCAGCACCTGGCCAACGTGGAGGCCGGCACCATGGACTTGGCCACCGCACCGATGATCTCGGCGTGGGGCAGGAAGGGGTAGGTCCCGGATCCGGGCATGCGAGGTCGTGTTGGACCGTTTCCACGGCAGGCTGGCCGGACCTGTGAGCCGCCTGCCGATCCGGAACGTTTCAGCGACCGCCGGCCGGCCGTTGCGGCCCGGCGAAGGGCTGCAACCGGCGCCGGCGGTCTTCCTGCCAGCTAACCCCCGGTGTCCGCATGCGGTGGTCTGCCGCCCACCCGGCTCACCGCCTCCCCGCCCGCCCGGCAGCCACGGGCCGCCGCCTCCCGCGGGGTGGCGCCCGCGAGCAGGGCGGCGAGGAACGCGCCGGTGAAGGCGTCACCCGCACCCGTGGTGTCGCGAGGCGTCGCCGGTACGGCCGGGACCCGGGCCACTACGGTGCCCGAACGTGCCAGCAGCGCCCCGTCCGCACCCGCCTTGGCCACCACCAGCGGCACGAGTCGGCTCAACTTGGCCGCCGCTTCCGCCGGATCCGGCAGCCCGGTCAGCAGGCACGCCTCGTCCCGGCTGGGCAGCAGCAGGTCCAGCCCCTCCGCGAACGCCAGGAAACGGCCCACCCCCAGCTGCACCAGGAAGCCGGCCGAGGCCGGGTCAAGGCTGACCGGCACACCGCGCGCGCGTGCCGCCGCGAGCGCCGTCTCGGCGAGCGCCCGGCTCGGCTCCGTGAACAGCAGATAACCCGACAGATGCAGCCGGGCCACCCCGTCGAGCAGCGCGTCCGACCAGTCGGCGGGGCTGAGCCGCAGGGACGCCCCGCTGTCCGTCAGGAACGTCCGCTCGGCCGCCGCGCACGCGTCGACGAGACAGATCACCGTCCCGGTCGCCGCCTCCGGATCCACCACCAGCCGCGGCCGCACCCCGGCCGCGACCAGCTCCCGCTCGTGCCACGCGGCGGCATCCGCGCCCACCCGCCCCAGCAGCCGTACGTCGGCGCACCCCGCGTGCGCGGCCCAGCAGGCCACGTTGGCGCCCGCGCCGCCCGGCAGCGCCCGGATCACGGCGGCCGTGTCGGTGCCGCCCGCGAGCGGGCCCCGGTGCCGGGCGACCACGTCCGTGACCACGTCCCCGACGACCAGCAGCGCTCCGCTCCGGTCCCCGGTCACCCCCTGGTCCACGCCGTGGCGATCCGCGCGGCCAGTCGTACGTTGCCGCGCACCGCCGCCAGGTTGGCGCTCAGCGAGGCACCGTCCGTGTGCCTGACCAGGTAGTCGAGCAGGAACGGTGTCACCGCCTGCCCGGTGACACCCTGCTCCGCGCAGGTCCGCAGCGCGTCGGAGAGCACGCGCGTATGCACCTCGGGATCGAGTTGTTCGGCCTCCGGGACGGGATGGGCGACGATCAGCGCCGACGCCGGCGCGTCCAGCGCGTCCTGGGCGCGCATGACGGCGGCGACCTCTTCCGGGGTGTCCAGCGTCCAGTCGACCGGATGCCCCGAGTCGGACAGATAGAAGCCGGGGAACCGGTCCGTGCCGTACCCGGCGACGGCCACACCCAGCGTCTCCAGCCGCTGCAGCGTCGCCGGCACGTCCAGGATCGACTTCACCCCGGCGCACACCACCGTGATCCTGGTGCGCGCGAGCAGCCCCAGGTCGGCCGACTCGTCCTGGCTCACCGTCCACTCCCGGTGCACACCGCCCAGCCCGCCGGTGGCGAACACCCGGACCCCCGCCAGCGCGGCCAGCTGCGCCGTCGCCGACACGGTGGTCGCCCCGCTCGCCCCCGCCGCCACGGCCAGCGGCAGGTCACGGTGGCCCAGCTTGCGGATGCCGTCCTCGTTCGCGACCCGCTCCAGCTGCTCCTTGTCCAGGCCGACCCGGGGCCGCCCGTCGAGCACGGCGATGGTCGCCGGCACGGCACCCTCCCGCCGCACCGCCTCCTCCAACTCCAGCGCCACCTGGAGGTTGCGCGGGCGGGGCAGGCCGTGCGCGATGATCGTGGACTCCAGTGCCACCACCGGCCGCCGCGCGTCGATCGCCTCCCGGACTTCTTCCGACACCACCAGCACCACGTGCCCGCCTCCTGTCCGTCGGTCCTCCCTCATCTCTGGCGGCCGCCGACCACGAATAAACGCTTGCGGCCTGTGGGGGAGACCACCAGCCTGGGCCGCATGACGAACAACACCACGCGTCTCGACCACATCGTCCTGTGGGTGGCCGACCCACTCGCCGCAGCCGGCTTCTACGAGACGGTCGTCGGGCTTGAGCCGATCAAGGTCGCGGAGTTCGCCGAGGGGAAGGTGTCCTTCCCGTCCGTACGCATCAACGAGGAGACCATCCTCGACCTCGCCCCGCACACCATGGCCGAACGCATGCGCATGCTGCCGGGCTCGGCCGGCAGCGCGGGCCACCCCGTCAACCACATCTGTCTGTCCCTGCCGGCCGACGCCTTCGACGCCCTGCGCGCCCGCCTCGAGGAACACGGCCTCCCCGTCTCGCACATCGACCACGGCGCGTCGGGCGCCCGCGGCAACGCAACGCGCAGCTTCTACTTCCGCGACCCCGACGGCAACATCTTCGAGGCCCGGCACTACGACGACTAGCCGCGTCGGGAACCGGTCAGAACAGCGGCTCGGGCAGCACACCCTCCAGGGCGAGCAGCTTCCGCTTGGCCTCCAGCCCGCCACCGAAACCGCCGATGCCACCATCGCTCTCCACCACCCGGTGGCACGGCACCACCACCGGCAGCGGATTGGCGCCCATCGCCGCACCGACCGCCTGCGCCCCACCGGGCTGCCCGACCCGCCCCGCCAGATCTCCGTACCCCACCACGGTGCCGTACGGCACACCGGACGCCAGCTCGCGCAGTACCTGTCGGTTGAACCCGGAGATCAGCGACCAGTCCAGCGGCAGGTCGAAGTCGTGCCGCTCACCCGCGAAGTAGGCCCGTACCTGGCGTATCGCCTCCGCCAGCAGGGGCGAGTCAGGATCCTCCACAGGCTCGCCGCCCAGCCGGTCGGCGAGCCGCTCCAGCGCCCGGTCGCGCACCGCGTCCGAGGCGTGGAAGACGACGTTGACCAGGCCCTCGCCGGTCGCCGCCAGCATCAGCGGGCCGATGTCCGTGCCGATGACGGCCCACGCGACCCGCTGCTCGTCCTGCCCATGGCTGTCCATGCGCCCACGGTACGACCCCCCACTGACAACGCCCGCCGGGCTCAGCCCGACGCCAGCGCCGCCCGCACCACGTCGGGCTTGTTGGTGATGATCCCGTCGACGCCGTAGCCGGCGACGCCGCGGGCGGTGGCCGCGTCGTCCACCGTCCAGGCGAACACCCCGAGCGGCCGGCCGTGCGGCCCGTCGAAGGCGTGCACGGCCGCGACGTAGTCCCGGGACAGCGACCCGTACGGGGGATTGACCAGATCGGTGAAGCGCGCGAACCGGTGCAGCTGCGCCACGGTGGGTGTACCGAGGTAGGCGGTGGTGACCGCGGGCTTCAGCTCGTGGACGGCCCGCACACTGTCGGCGCTGAAGCTCTGCACGATCAGCCGTCCCAGGTGCCCGCGGTCCAGCCAGCCCTCGTTGCCGAGGAGCTTCACGGTCTGCTGCTCGATGCCCGGGTACAGCTCCGGGTTCTTGACCTCCAGGAGCAGTTTCTCGTGGTCGTGCTCGACCCGGCGCATGTACTGCCGCAGCGTCGGCACACGCGCGCCCGCGTACGCGGGGGAGAACCAGCTGCCCGCGTCCAGCCGGGCGATCTCGGCCGCGGTGAAGTCCTTCACCTTCCACGGCGCCCGGCCGGGGAAGACGTCCTCGACGTTCGTGGTGCGCTTCAGACTGTCGTCGTGCAGAACGATCAGCTCGCCGTCCTTGGTGCGCTGCACGTCGTTCTCCACCCAGGAGAAGCCCAGCTCGGCGGCCTTGTCGACGGCGGGCAGCGTGTTCTCGGGAGCGTAGGCGGAGGCGCCCCGGTGAGCGATCACCGTGGGCACGCGGTCCTCGCGCGCCCGGGCGTCGGAGGCGGGGCTCAGCAGAATCGCCGCCGTCACCAGGCCCGCGGCGGCCGTTGCGGCAACTACGCGCGCGTACATCCGTACTCCTCGCGTCGAGCGGATACCGACAGCACCAGACTGACAGCACAGGGTCAACGACACCCGGGCGCACGATGGCCACAGAATGTACGGAGCCGTCCAAGTCCGCTCACCGGTACCGCACAACTGAGGCAAGGCCGTGTTTCTTTGCCGGAAAATCGTTCGACCATTCCGGTGGGGGTCATACTCTCTGCGGAACCCTGACCGCCCGCGCGGTCCTGGGAGCGGGGGCACATTCAGGTATTCCGGGACGCAAGAAGGCGGAAGGGCAGCCGCGGATGCAAGGCACGGTCGACGGATTCAGCTACGGGGCCGTCACCCCGTTGGTGGCCTATTTGATGGCCTGCCTCGGAGGTGCCCTCGGCCTGCGCTGCACCACGCGGTCCATGCTGGTCACACAGTCCTGGCGGCCCGCCTGGCTGGCCCTCGGCTCGGCCGCGATCGGCTCCGGCATCTGGACCATGCACTTCGTCGCCATGATGGGCTTCACCATCGAGGAGACGCCGATCCACTACGACAAGCCGATCACCTACGCGAGCCTCGGTCTCGCCATCGTCATGGTCGGCATCGGGATCTTCATCGTCGGCTACCGCGGCGCCACCGGCACCCCCCTCTTCACCGGCGGCACGATCACCGGTCTGGGCGTCGCCTCGATGCACTACCTCGGCATGGCGGGCGTCCGCTTCCACGGAACGTTCACCTACAACACGTTCACCGTCGCCGCCTCCGTCGTCATAGCGGTCGTCGCCGCCACCGCCGCCCTGTGGGCCGCCGGCCAGGTGCGGGGCTTCGTGTGGAGCGTGGGCGCGAGCCTCGTCATGGGACTCGCCGTCAGCGGCATGCACTACACCGGCATGGCCGCCCTCGGCGTCCACCTCGACGGCGCCTCCCACACCGCCGGCGGCACGCCCGCGGCGTCCGTGCTCGCGCCGATGCTGATCGGCCCGCTCGCCTTCCTGCTCCTCGCGGGCGTCGTCGTGATCTTCGATCCGCTGATGGTCATGGGACGGCCCGACTGGACGCCCGTCGAGCACAAGCCGGGCGTCCCGGCCGCCGCCGTAGCCTCCCACCCGGACCGCCGCCCCGCTTTCCACGAGGGGCACCGTCCGGCCCGCCGGCCCGAGCGCACCCCGCAAAACCGCTGATCGGGACCGGTTGTCAGTGCGGGGTCGTACGGTGGATGACATGCGGCCCGTTTCCCACATCGAACGCACGGTGGCGCCCTTCGAGGTCGTCAGCCCCTACCAGCCCAGCGGCGACCAGCCGGCGGCCATCGCCGACCTGGCCAAGCGCATCGAGGCCGGTGAGAAGGACGTCGTCCTCCTGGGCGCGACCGGCACCGGCAAGTCCGCCACCACGGCGTGGATGATCGAGAAGCTCCAGCGCCCCACGCTCGTGATGGCGCCGAACAAAACGCTGGCCGCCCAGCTGGCCAACGAGTTCCGCGAGCTGCTTCCGAACAACGCGGTCGAGTATTTCGTCTCGTACTACGACTACTACCAGCCCGAGGCCTACGTCCCGCAGTCGGACACCTACATCGAGAAGGACTCCTCGATCAACGAGGAGGTCGAGCGCCTGCGTCACTCGGCCACCAACTCGCTGCTCACCCGCCGCGACGTCATCGTGGTCGCCTCGGTCTCCTGCATCTACGGCCTCGGTACTCCCCAGGAGTACGTGGACCGCATGGTCCCCCTCCGGGTCGGCGACGAGATCGACCGGGACGAGCTGCTGCGCCGCTTCGTCGACATCCAGTACACCCGCAACGACATGGCCTTCAGCCGCGGCACCTTCCGGGTCCGCGGCGACACCATCGAGATCTTCCCGGTCTACGAGGAGCTGGCCGTCCGCATCGAGATGTTCGGCGACGAGATCGAGGCGCTGTCCACGCTGCACCCGCTCACCGGCGAGATCATCAGCGACGACCAGCAGCTGTACGTCTTCCCCGCCTCCCACTACGTCGCCGGCCCCGAGCGCATGGAGCGGGCCGTCAACGACATCGAGAAGGAGCTGGGGGAGCGCCTGGCCGAGCTGGAGAAGCAGGGCAAGCTCCTGGAGGCCCAGCGGCTGCGGATGCGCACCACGTACGACATCGAGATGCTCCGCCAGATCGGCACCTGCTCCGGCGTGGAGAACTACTCGATGCACTTCGACGGCCGCTCGCCCGGCTCCCCGCCCAACACCCTGCTGGACTACTTCCCGGACGACTTCATGCTCGTCATCGACGAGTCGCACGTCACGGTCCCGCAGATCGGCGCGATGTACGAGGGCGACGCCTCCCGCAAGCGCACCCTCGTGGACCACGGCTTCCGCCTGCCTTCCGCCCTGGACAACCGCCCCCTGAAGTGGGAGGAGTTCCAGGAGCGCATCGGGCAGACCGTCTATCTGTCGGCCACCCCGGGCGCCTACGAGCTGTCGCGCTCCGACGGCGTCGTCGAGCAGATCATCCGGCCGACCGGCCTGGTCGACCCGGAGGTCGTGGTCAAGCCCACCGAGGGCCAGATCGACGACCTGGTGCACGAGATCCGCAAGCGCACCGAGAAGGACGAGCGGGTCCTCGTCACCACGCTGACGAAGAAGATGGCCGAGGACCTCACCGACTATTTCCTGGAGCTCGGCATCCAGGTGCGCTATCTGCACAGCGACGTCGACACCCTGCGCCGGGTGGAGCTGCTGCGCGAGCTGCGCTCCGGTGAGTACGACGTCCTGGTCGGCATCAACCTGCTCCGCGAGGGCCTCGACCTGCCCGAGGTGTCTCTGGTGGCGATCCTGGACGCCGACAAGGAGGGCTTCCTCCGCTCGGGCACGTCCCTGATCCAGACCATCGGCCGCGCGGCGCGCAACGTGTCCGGCCAGGTCCACATGTACGCCGACAAGATCACCCCGGCGATGGAGAAGGCCATCGAGGAGACCAACCGCCGCCGGGAGAAGCAGGTCGCCTACAACAAGGCGAACGGCATCGACCCGCAGCCACTGCGCAAGAAGATCAACGACATCGTCGCGCAGATCGCCCGCGAGGAGGTCGACACCGAACAGCTCCTCGGCTCCGGTTACCGCAAGACGAAGGACGGCAAGGGCGCCAAGGCCCCCGTTCCGTCACTCGGCGACAAGGCGGCCAAGGGGGCGAAGGCCGGCAAGGCCGCCAAGTCCGCCAAGGGCAAGGCGGTGCCCACGGACCGCCCGGCGGCCGAACTGGCCGAGCAGATCGAGGAGATGACCGAGCGCATGCGCGCCGCCGCCGCGGAGCTCCAGTTCGAGATCGCGGCCCGGCTGCGCGACGAGGTCGCCGAGATGAAGAAGGAACTGCGCCAGATGCGCGAGGCCGGTCTCGCCTGAACCTCCGCCATCGCGCCGGACCTCGGCATATACGCCAAGTGTTGCAACACCGACACAAAGCGTGGGCCGGGGTTCGGCGCTGTCGGCGGCCCTGCGTAGGGTTCTTGTCAACCGCGCGGTGCGCAGCAGCACGGCGCGGCAACAGGGGATCGTCGAGAGGGGATTGAGCCGTGTCCGTCAACTTGAGCAAGGGTCAGGCCATCAGCCTGGAGAAGAAGGACGGCGCCTCCCTGACGGCGGTCCGTATGGGGCTCGGCTGGCAGGCGGCGAAGCGGCGCGGGCTGTTCGGTTCCCGCACCCGCGAGATCGACCTGGACGCCTCGGCCGTCCTCTTCGCCGAGAAGCAGCCCGTCGACGTCGTCTTCTTCCGGCACCTGGTGAGCGATGACGGTTCCGTGCGCCACACCGGCGACAACCTTGTGGGCGGTGTCGGCCAGGGCGGGGACGACGAGGCGATCCTCGTGGACCTGGCGCGGGTCCCGGTGCACATCGACCAGATCGTCTTCACCGTGAACTCGTTCACCGGCCAGACCTTCCAGGAGGTGCAGAACGCGTTCTGCCGGCTCGTGGACGAGACCAACGGCCAGGAACTCGCCCGCTACACCCTGGCGGGCGGTGGCGAGTACACCGCCCAGATCATGGCCAAGGTGCACCGCGCCGGCTCCGGCTGGACGATGACCGCCATCGGCACCCCGGCCAACGGCCGCACCTTCCAGGACCTGATGCCGGCGATCCTGCCGCACCTCTAGGACCGGAGCGCCCGCTCACCGGTGCGGCACGCTCGACAGAACGACACAGGGGGGCGACGGGCGATGGCGGCTGAGCTGGTACGGGGGCAGAATCACCCGCTGTCCGAGGTCCGGCTGGAGATCCGGATCTCGGCCGGGGTACCGGTCCTGGCCGGAGCCACACTCGGCGACGAGCACGGCACGGTGCACGGCCCCCAGTGGGTGGCCCACCCGGGCGCCCCCGCGCTGCCCGGCATCGAGGCGTCCCGGCAGGCCGCCGCCGAGCATCGTCTCACCGTCGACCTGGGCGCCCTGCCGGAGGCCGTGCACCGCGTCGACGTGTTCCTCGCCCTGCCCACCGGCACCGCGGGCCCGCACCGCTTCGGTGCCGTTCCGGCCCCGCACGCCGCGGTGACGAGCCTCGACGGCACCGAACTCGCCTGTTACACCCTCACCGGTCTGGCCGCCGAGGCCGCCGTGATCGCCCTGGAGCTCTACCGCAGACAGGGCGTCTGGAAAGTGCGCGCGATGGGTCAGGGTTATGCGGGCGGTCTCCCCGCGCTCCTCGCCGACCAGAGCCTGCCCGAGGCCGACACTCTCGCCTCGATGATCCAGGAGGCGGCAGCTCCCAGCCCGGCGGGCGCACTGCCGGCACCGGGTCCCGGGCGTGACGCCCGGCCCGCAGCCGCTTCGGCGTCTCTGACCTCTTCCACCTCGCAGGCAGCCTCCGCTTCCGAACCGGCTGCGCCCGCGCGCCCGTACGACCCGGAGGGCACCGACGACGGTGACTGCCCTCCACCGAGCCTGGGCGGCCCGGTCGACTACACGCACCCGCACCGGGCCCACGACACTCCGCTCCCGCCCCCGCCTACGGCGTCATCGACCGCCGACGGGCCGCCCGCTCGGCCCGTCGCCGGGGACGCGGCGGGCTGGTCGATGGAGGAACGGCTGTACAACCAGGTCTGGGGCGTGTTCGAGGACCTGGCCCGCGCCACGGCCGCCTATCGCAGTGCCGTCGACTTCGCCGACTCCCGCCTGGAGAAGGAGCTGGACCAGGCCCTCGCCGACCCGCGCGATCGGCTCGGCACGGCAGGTGACGCCGCGCGTGAGGCGGCACACGCCCGCCGGAACCGGCTGGCCGATCAGGCGCGCGCCGCCCTCGACCGCGACCTCGCCCAGCTCACCGCCGAGGTCGAGGTGGTCGAGCCCGCGCTGCCGCCCGCCTACGCCCGCTGGGACAACCCCGTCTGGCATGCCTACCGCGTTCCCGCCGAGCCGCCGATGGCGCTGCGACTCGGCGATCTGCACCTCCCGGAGAGCGTGCCACTGCGCATCCCGCTGCTGCTCAGGCTGCCGCTGGAACGGGGGGTGTGGGTCGACAGCGGTCCAGCGGCAGCGGCCGACGACTACGTGCCGGACTCCGCCGAGCTGCGGCACCTGGCCATGGAGACGGCGGTCGCCCTCGCGGCGCGCCTGCTCGCCGTACACCCGCCTGGGGTGCTCTCCGTGCAGGTCATCGACCCGGCCGGTGCCGGGGCGCGGGCGTTGCTGCCGCTGGTCCAGGCCGGAGTCCTCGCGGCGCCGCCCGCGATCGGGGCGGTGGGGGGCGCGCAGGTGCTGGAGAGGCTCATCCGGCGGGTCGACCTGGTGCAGATGGCGGTGCACGGCGGCGCGGCCGAGTCGCTGCCGGCCGATGTCGACCCCGCCACGCAGCTCCTGATCGTCAACGACTTCCCGCACGGCTTCGACGACCGGTCGGTGACCTGGCTCCGTTGTCTGGCCGACGAGGGTCCGGCTGTCGGCGTGCATCTCCTGCTGGTCGCCGACCGTCAGGACGCGGCCGCCCACGGTCCCTTGCTCGATCCGCTGTGGCGTTCGCTGCTGCGACTCACGCCGCTGCCCGACGACCATGTCGCCGATCCGTGGGTCGGACACGCCTGGACGTACGAACCCTCACTCGCCCCAGCCGGCAGCCAGGTCCTGCGGGAGGCGCTGGCCGAGGTGGCCAGAGCTCGCACCAAGCAGTAGTAAAGCCACTCTGAGCAGGTGGTTTGGGATTCCCTTTACTTACCTCTTTACCGTTCCTTGGTGATTGGGGTACTGTCTTTCGTACGGAGGGGAGTACTCCCTGACTGCGGCGCACCCGTCAGTACGGACCGGTTCCGGTCCCGGGGCGTCGGCCCATCGCGGGTGGAAGAGACCTCCGGCAGCGACAACGCTGATGTGTTTGCCGTTATCCCATGCCGGAGGTGCAGTGGAAGTCTCCATGACCCTGTGGGTCCTGACCATCGTGGGCCTCGCCGCCCTGATCGCCATCGATTTCTTCATCGGCCGCAAGCCGCATGAGGTCTCGATCAAGGAAGCGGGCATCTGGACGGTCGTCTGGATCGCCCTGGCCGGCCTCTTCGGCCTAGGCCTCCTCGTCTTCGGCGGAGGACAGCCGGCCGGCGAGTTCTTCGCGGGCTTCATCACCGAGAAGTCGCTGAGCGTCGACAACCTCTTCGTCTTCGTCCTGATCATGGCGAAGTTCGCGGTGCCCACCCAGTACCAGCAGCGTGTGCTGCTCGTGGGTGTCCTCATAGCCCTGGTCCTGCGAGCCGTCTTCATCGCCGCCGGGGCCGCGATCGTCACCAGCTTCTCCTGGGTGTTCTACCTCTTCGGGGCCTTCCTGATCTGGACCGCCTGGAAGCTCATCCAGGAGGCCCGCGCGGACGAGGAGGACGAGGAGTACGAGGAGAACAAGCTGCTGAAGGCTGCCGAGCGCAAGTTCGGCGTGGCCGACCGGTACCACGGCACCAAGCTGTGGATCCAGCAGAACGGCAAGCGCGTCATGACCCCGATGCTGGTCGTCATGCTCGCCATCGGCACCACGGACGTGCTGTTCGCCCTGGACTCCATCCCCGCGATCTTCGGCCTGACCCAGGACCCGTACATCGTCTTCACCGCCAACGCCTTCGCCCTGATGGGTCTGCGCCAGCTCTACTTCCTCATCGGCGGGCTGCTCAGGAAGCTGGTCCACCTCTCGTACGGGCTGTCGATCATCCTCGGCTTCATCGGCGTCAAGCTGGTGCTGCACGCCCTGCACGAGTCGGGTGTCCACGTGCCCGAGATCAGCATCCCGGTCTCGCTCGGCGTGATCTGCACGGTCCTCGCCGTCACCACGGTCACCAGCCTGCTGGCCTCCAGGAAGCAGGCGGCCGCCGAGGCGGCGCACGCCGGCGGCGAAGGCGCTCCGAAGGACAGCGTCGACGCCTGACGGCGCTGGACGGCTGTGACGCCGCCGCCCTGGTGGAAGCCCGCGAGCTGACACTGCCCGCAGGCGCGGCCTCGGTGCGACGCGGGGCCCGGTCCCACCGGCACCGGGCCCCGCACCGGAAAGCCGGAAAGCCGAAAAGGAGGAGGAGCGGTATCCGAAAAGGACGGAATGCGAATCCTGTACGGCTCTGCGACCATCGCCGCATGATCACTCGGCTCCGGTCGCTCACCCACCGATGGACGATGCTCGTGCCGGTGCTCGCGGTCGTCCTGCTCGCCTTCACCTGGGGCCGCGACCTGCCCGGGGTGGCCGTCGGCCTGGTGACCCTGGTCCTCGCCGGTGCCGTCCTGGCGGCGGTGCACCACGCCGAGGTCGTCGCCCACCGAGTCGGCGAGCCCTTCGGGTCCCTGGTGCTCGCCATCGCCGTGACGGTCATCGAGGTGGCCCTGATCGTCACCCTCATGGCCGACGGCGGCGACAAGAGTTCCACCCTGGCCAGGGACACCGTCTTCGCCGCCGTGATGATCACCTGCAACGGCATCGTGGGGCTGTGCCTGCTCGTCGCGTCGCTGCGGCACGGTACGGCGGTCTTCAACCCCGAGGGCACCGGCGCCGCGCTGGCGACCGTGGCGACGCTGGCCACGCTCAGCCTGGTGCTGCCGACTTTCACCACCAGCAAGCCCGGACCGGAGTTCTCCACCGTCCAGCTGACGTTCGCCGCCCTGTCCTCCCTGATCCTTTACGGGCTGTTCGTGGCCACCCAGACCGTGCGCCACCGCGACTACTTCCTGCCCATCACCCGGCAGGGTGAGGTCATCACCACGGTCGACCACGCCCAGCCCCCGTCCGCGCGTACCGCTCGGACCAGCCTCGGCCTGCTCGGGCTGGCCCTGATCGGCGTGGTCGGCCTGGCCAAGAGCGTGTCGCCCACGATCGAGTCGGGCGTGGCCGCCGCGGGCCTGCCACAAGCGGTCGTCGGTGTGATCATCGCCCTGCTCGTGCTGCTGCCCGAGACGATCGCCGCGTTGCGCTCCGCCCGCCGTGACCGCGTGCAGACCAGCCTCAACCTCGCGCTCGGCTCCGCGATGGCCAGCATCGGCCTGACCATTCCGGCCGTGGCGCTCGCCTCCGTCTGGCTGTCCGGGCCGCTCGTCCTCGGCCTCGGCTCGACCCACATGCTGCTGCTCGCGCTGACCGTGGTGGTCAGTTCGCTGACCGTGGTGCCGGGCCGGGCCACGCCCCTCCAGGGCGGTGTCCATCTGGTGCTGTTCGCCGCCTACCTGGAACTGGCGATCAACCCCTAGCCTGCGGCCGGCCCACGGCGTGGTCAGCTCCCGACCGGCTCCGCCACCGGCACGGGCACCGGGCGCGTCTCCGGCAGCAGCGCGAAACACACGAGGCTGATCAGCCCGATGCCCGTCAGATACACGCCCACGCCCCACGGGACCCGTCCGCCCTGTTCCGCGAGCGCCGTCGCCACGATCGGGGTGAGCGCCCCGCCGAGGACCCCGCCGAGGTTGTAGCCCACGGCGGCGCCCGTGCACCGTACCCGCGGCTCGTACAACTCCGGCAGGTAGGCGGCGATCACCGCGAACATGATGACGAAGGCGAGCAGGGCGCCCAGGATGGCCAGGAACATCAGCAGCGGCTCGCCGGTCGACAACAGCGCGACCATGGGAAGCATCCACAGGATGCAGGCCGCGCACCCCGTCAGGCACATCGGCCGGCGTCCGTACCGGTCGCCGAACAACGCCATGAGGGGGGTGAGCGCGCCCTTCACGACCACCGCGCCCATGATGCACGTCAGCATGACCGTACGGCTCACGCCGAGCCGTTCCGTCGCGTACGCGAGCGACCAGGTCGTCACCGCGTAGTACACCGCGTACCCCATGGCCAGCGCCCCGGCCGTCAGCAGCACCAGCCGCCCGTGGTGTCGTACGACCTCGAAGAACGGCACGCGCGCGTGGTCGTCGATCTCCAGGAACTGGGGGCTCTCCGTGAGCGACGAGCGCAGCCACAGGCCGGCCAGTGCCAGCACGCCGGCCGCCCAGAACGGTACTCGCCAGCCCCATCGCGCGAACTCCGCGTCGGACAGCGCCGCCGACAGCGCGAGTGTCACCCCGTTGGCCAGCAGGAAGCCGAGCGCCGGCCCCATCTGAGGGAAGCTGGACCACAGGGCGCGCCGTCCGGCGGGCGCGTGCTCGGCGGTCAGCAGCACCGCCCCGCCCCATTCCCCGCCGAGCCCCAGCCCCTGGAGAAAACGCAGCACGAGCAGCAGTAGGGGCGCGGCCACGCCGATGGTCCCGTACGCCGGCACACAGCCGACCGCGACCGTCGAGGCGCCGGTGAGCAACAGCGAGAGAATGAGCACCGGCCGACGTCCGCGCCGGTCCCCGAGGTGGCCGAACAGCACCGAGCCCAGCGGCCGGGCCACGAATCCCACACCGAACGTCGCGAACGCCGCCAGCGTCCCCGCGACCGGTGAGAACGTCGGGAAGAACAGCGGCCCCAGGACCAGAGCCGCCGCGGTCCCGTAGACGAAGAAGTCGTAGAACTCGATCGCCGTCCCGGCGAGCGAGGCGGCGGCGAGCCGCGGCATGGACGGGGTGCTCACGGCGCGTACAGGGTGCATACCGCGTCAACTACCCGCGGTGATCAAGGGTTACGGGGGCGTGCGGAGGTGACCAGGGGGCCCGAGTGCACGCCGTGGTGACCGGCATGCAGGGGCCGCTGCCCGCCCTGGCCGGCGTGATAGACCGGGGGCGAGCAGCGGTCGTCCACGCACCGCTCCGACCGGACCGGAGGAACCGTGCCCCGCACCCTGGCCAACGCCCCGATCATGATTCTCAACGGGCCCAACCTGAATCTGCTCGGCCAGCGCCAGCCCGAGATCTACGGCAAGGACACGCTCGCCGACGTGGAGGCGCTGTGCGCCAAGGCGGCGGCCGCGCACGGCGGCACGGTGGACTTCCGGCAGTCCAACCACGAAGGCGAACTGGTCGACTGGATCCACGAGGCACGGCTGAACCACTGCGGGATCGTCATCAACCCCGGTGCCTACTCGCACACGTCTGTCGCCATCCTGGACGCGCTCAACACCTGCGACGGCATGCCCGTCCTGGAGGTGCACATCTCCAACATCCACCAGCGCGAATCGTTCCGGCACCACTCCTACGTCTCGCTGCGCGCCGACGGCGTGATCGCCGGCTGCGGAGTGCAGGGCTACGTGTTCGGCGTGGAGCGGGTCGCGGCGCTGGTCGGGGCGGCACAGGCCGACGTGTGACCGCGCGGGGCTACAGCCGGCCCGCCTCCACGATCCGCCGCAGGAAGCGCCGCGTGCGCTCCTCGCGCGGATCGCCGAACACCTGCTCGGCGGTGCCCCGCTCCAGCACCACCCCGCCGTCCAGGAAGCACACCTGGTCGGCGACGTCCCGCGCGAAGCCCATCTCGTGCGTCGCGAGCACCATGGTCATGCCCTCGTCCTTCAGGCCGCGAACCACCTCCAGCACTTCGCCGACCAGTTCCGGGTCGAGCGCCGCCGTGATCTCGTCCAGCAGCAACAGCCGGGGCCGCACCGCGAGAGCCCGTGCGATCGCCACACGCTGCTGCTGACCGCCGCTGAGGCGGTCCGGGTAGGCGTCGGCCTTGCCGGCGAGTCCCAGGCGCTCCAGCAGCTGCCCGGCCCGCTCCTCGGCCTCCGCGCGCGAAACGCCGTGCACCCGGCGCGGTGCGAGCGTGATGTTGTCGAGCACGGTTATGTGCGGGAAGAGGTTGTACGCCTGGAAGACCACGCCGATCCGGCGCCGCACCGCGTCCTGGTCGACCCGCGGGTCGGTGATCTCCTCGCCGTCCAGCCAGATCGCGCCGTCGTCGATCCCCTCCAGGAGGTTGGCGCAGCGCAGCAGTGTCGACTTGCCCGAGCCGGAGGCGCCGATCAGTGCGGTCACCGTGTGCGGCGCGACCTCCAGATCGACGTCGCGCAGGACGACCGAGCCGCCGAACGTCTTGCGGACGGACTCCATCCGCAGAACGGGTGCGTTGCTCACCCGCGTGCTCTCATGCGTGCTCATAGGGATCCCTCCCGGGTGCTCACAGGGGTCCTCCCTGGGCCCGCCGCCGGTCCGTCCGTGCCGTCACCCAGTCGGTGAACCGGGTCATCGGGATGGTCAGCGCCACGAACACCAGCCCCGCGACGATGTACGGCGTGTAGTTCAGGCTGCGGCCCACGATGATGTCGGCCGCTCGTACGGCGTCCACGGCGCCCCCGATGGACACCAGGCCGGTGTCCTTCTGGAGCGACACCAGGTCGTTGAGGAGCGGCGGCACCTGGCGGCGCACCGCCTGCGGCAGGACGACATAGCGCAGGGCCTGCCGGTTGGTGAGCCCCAGCGACCGTGCCGCCGCGCGCTGCGAGGGGTGGATGGACTCGATGCCCGCCCGGAACACCTCCGCCACGTACGCCGAGTACGTCAGCGTCAGCGCAGTACCGCCGAGCACCACCGGATCGACCGTCACACCTTGCAACCGCAGCGCCGGCACGCCAAGGACCACGATCATCAGGTTGATGATCAGCGGCAGTCCGCGGAAGAAGTCGGTGTACGCCGCCGCCAGCACCCGCAGCGGGAAGAAGACCGGGCCGCGCAGGGTCCGCGCGACGGCGATCAGCATGCCGAGGACGAGGACGGCGGCGCCGCAGATCAGCAGCAGGCGGACGTTCAGCCACAGCCCTTCGAGGATCTTCGGGAACGCCTCGCGCGCGTACTGCGCACTGAAGAAGGTCTCTTTGGTGCGAGGCCAGCCCGGCGCGTTGACGACGACCACGTAGAGCACGGCGGCCGTGACGAGGGTGGACAGGGCCGCGACGGCCGTGGCGCGGCGGGCACGCGCGCGTTGGTAGCGCTCGCGTGCCAGCCGCCGCTCGGAGGGGACGTAGCCGTCGCCGGCGCCGTCAGCGGCGCCGGTGGTCATGTCGCCCGTGTCGTCCGCTCCCTCCGGGGCCGAATCGCCCTTTGTGACCGTCACTTGAGCACCGGGGCGTCGACGGCGTCCGAGAGCCACTGCTTCTCGATCGCGGCCAGCCTGCCGTCCTTGCGCAGGGCGTCGACGGCGCCGGTCACGCACGAGGTGAGGGCGCTGCCCTTGTCCAGGACGAGCCCGAACTGCTCGGCAGCGCCGCCCTGGTTCTCGAACTGGCCGACGACCTCGGCGTTCGTCACCTCGGCAGCCGTGATGTAGAACGCGGTCGGCAGGTCGGTGACGACGGCGTCGACCTGACCGTTCTTCAGCGCGGACTTGGCCTGGTCGTTCTTGCCGTAGACGGCCGCGGCCCGCTTCGGCTTCACCACGTCGGTGATGTAGTCGAGGCTGGTGGTGCCCACCTGGGCACCGAGCTTCAGGTCCTTCAGGTCGGCGATGCTCGTCGCCTTGGCCGCCTTGCCGCCCTTCAGCGCGATGACGGCCTGGCGCACGTCGTAGTAACCGGACGAGAAGTCCACGGCCTTCTTGCGTTCGCCGCTGATCGACACCTGGTTGATGTCGAAGTCGAAGGTCTTCACCCCGGGCGCGAACGCCTTGTTGAACGGCACGCTCTGCCATACGACCGCGCTCTTGCCGTACCCCAGTTGCTTCGCCACGGCATACGCGACCGCCGACTCGAAGCCCTTGCCGTTGGCGGGCTTGTCGTCCTTGAACCAGGGCTCGTACGCCGGTTCGTCCGTCGCGATCGTCAGCTTCCCCGACGTCTTGGTTGCCAACGTGCCCTTGGCGCAGCTCTTGGCCGTCCCGGGTGGTACGGCCGAGGACTTGTCCTCGGGCTGCGGGGCGCAGCCGACGGCGGTGGCGAGCAGGGCTACGGTGGCGGCGGCCACCGCGCGGCGCAGGGCGCGAGGGGCAGGATGCATGGCGTGGAGAGTGGCAGTGAACTCCGCGTCTGTCCAGGTCACGGCGATAGTTGTCCGCATGCTGGGAACGGGTGTTGCAGGCGTGTGAAACGCCGGTGCAGGCAGGCCACACGCGCGTGCCGGGGCCTGGGCCGCCGGCCGAGGGCGGGGTTGGAGACCGGCGGCCCCTACCGCTCAGGAGCCGTCATCCTGCGCGGGGCTGCTACCAGTTGACAGCGAGGCGACCGCTCTTCGGGAGTGCGCACGGGGGCCCGGCGCGTGCGAAAGGTTCACACGGGGCGCGCGCAGAGTGGTGCACGCCCGGCGTGTGGGCGAGGCTTGCGCGGGGCGCGCCCGGCGCGTGCGCGGGGCGCGCTGACGGTATGTGCGCCGGAGCGCGGGCGCTTCACAGGCACCGGGCGCTCACCGCAGGCGGGGCGGTCCCCCGGCACGCACAAGCGCGTACGGACGCCCCCGAGCCGGCAGGCGCCCACTCACCACCCGCGCGCGTGCCACTCCGGCAGATGCGGCCGTTCCGAGCCCAGCGTGGTGTCGTTGCCGTGCCCGGGGTAGACCCACGTCTCGTCCGGCAGCACGTCGAAGATCTTCGTCTCCACGTCGTGGATCAGGCTGGCGAACGCCTTCGGGTCCTTGCGCGTGTTGCCGACACCGCCCGGGAAGAGGCAGTCGCCGGTGAAGAGGTGCGGGTGACCGTGCGGGTCGTCGTAGACCAGCGCGATCGAACCGGGCGTGTGCCCGACCAGATGGCGCGCGGTGAGCTCCACCCGGCCCACCCTGATGACGTCGCCGTCGTCGACGAGGACGTCGGTGGGCACGGGGATGCCGGCGGCGTCGTCGCGGCCCGCGTACGTACGCGCGCCCGTGGCCGAGACGACCTCGGCGAGGGCCTGCCAGTGGTCACCGTGCTGGTGCGTGGTGACGACGGACGCGATGCCGTCGTCACCGATCATGGCGAGGAGCGTCCCCGCCTCGTTGGCGGCGTCGATCAGGAGCTGCTCGTCGGTGGCACGGCAGCGCAGCAGGTAGGCGTTGTTGTCCATCGGCCCGACCGCGATCTTGGTGATCATCAGGTCTTTCAGCTCGTGCACGTCCGCCGGTCCGCCGACCTTGACCTCTCCGGAGTACGTCATGGCGATCAGCCTATAGCGGGCGAGTCGCCGGGGGCGGGCGCAAGGGCGAGCCCGTGCACGGTCGTCGCCCTAGAGCGGCGGCAGCTTCGGCAGCGCACCGCCGCGCACCTCCAGTGCCGCCCCGTCGCGGCGCCCGGCGAGCCAGCCCACCAGGTCGGCCGGCCGGCCGGTGACCGTCACCTCGGGCTCGTCCGCCGTGCGCCCGGTGGTCCACACGCGCGTGCCGTCCGTGACACGGGTCGCCGGGACGTCGGGGCGCCCGGAGAACCGCTCGGTGAGGAAGTCGGTCTCGCGCTCCAGGAACTCCGCCGGAAGATCCTCCAGCTCGTACCCGATCCCGAGGTCGACGTGGTGCACGTCCACCTCGACCCACCGGCGGAACGGCACCCGGGACGCGGAGTCGGTGACCCCGTTGCGCAGCTCGACCGTGCGGGTCCAGTCCGCGGGGAGCTTCCCGAACGCCAGGAAGCGCGCCGTGCTCTCCCGGATGTCGGCGATCTGGGCCTCCACAGGACGCGGGGCGTCGCGCTCGATGTCGCCGTCGCGCGCCTCGGCGCTCACGTACATGGGACGGCCCTGGAGGACGTTCAAGAGCGCGTCCGCGTTCCGGGCGATGTGGGCGAGGAGGTGCCCGCGGGTCCAGCCCGGAAGCCGTGACGGCTCGGCGAGCGAGGCGTTGTCCAGTTTTGCGACCGCGATGAGGAGTCGTTCGGTCGCGTCACGTACACAGGCCAGGTCATGAGCGTGATCAATCATGGTCCTGACCCTAGCCCGGCCACACCTTCGGGTGAAGGTGGTGAACCTTGCCCGCTAATCGAATGCGCGTGCTATATCGTCGGAGGTGGCGTCGGGCATGCTGGAGGGCCGGGAGTTGTTATGCAACCGGGCAATCCGACCGGCGTTGTCAGTGGCTCCCCCTAGTCTGAAGAAGCACGGGGGCCCCGCCCCTGTCACTTCTCTCAAGAAAGGTGCGGACCGGCGTGGCCGACCGTCTCATCGTCCGTGGCGCGCGCGAGCACAACCTGAAGAACGTCTCGCTCGACCTGCCTCGTGACTCGCTCATCGTCTTCACGGGCCTGTCCGGGTCGGGCAAGTCCTCCCTGGCCTTCGACACGATCTTCGCGGAGGGCCAGCGCCGCTACGTGGAGTCGCTCTCCTCGTACGCCCGGCAGTTCCTCGGCCAGATGGACAAGCCCGACGTCGACTTCATCGAGGGCCTCTCCCCGGCGGTCTCCATCGACCAGAAGTCGACCTCGCGCAACCCGCGCTCGACGGTCGGCACGATCACCGAGGTCTACGACTACCTGCGGCTGCTCTTCGCGCGTATCGGCAAGCCGCACTGCCCCGAGTGCGGCCGGCCGATCTCGCGCCAGTCGCCGCAGGCCATCGTGGACAAGGTCCTGGAGCTGCCGGAGGGGAGCCGCTTCCAGGTGCTGTCCCCGCTGGTGCGCGAGCGCAAGGGCGAGTTCGTCGACCTCTTCACCGACCTCCAGACCAAGGGCTACTCGCGCGCGCGTGTGGACGGCCAGACCATCCAGCTGTCCGAACCGCCGACCCTGAAGAAGCAGGAGAAGCACACCATCGAGGTGGTCGTGGACCGCCTCACGGTGAAGGACTCCGCCAAGCGCCGCCTCACCGACTCCGTGGAGACCGCCCTCGGCCTGTCCGGCGGCATGGTCGTGCTCGACTTCGTGGACCTCCCCGAGGACGACCCCGAGCGCGAGCGCATGTACTCGGAGCACCTGTACTGCCCGTACGACGACCTGTCCTTCGAGGAGCTGGAGCCGCGCTCCTTCTCCTTCAACTCGCCCTTCGGCGCCTGCCCCGAGTGCACCGGCATCGGCACGCGCATGGAGGTCGACCCCGAGCTGATCGTCCCGGACGAGGACAAGTCCCTGGACGAGGGCGCCATCCACCCCTGGTCGCACGGGCACACCAAGGACTACTTCGGCCGTCTGATCGGGGCCCTCGCGGACGCGCTCGGCTTCCGCACGGACATCCCGTTCGCAGGCCTGCCGCAGCGCGCGAAGAAGGCCCTGCTCCACGGTCACAAGACCCAGATCGAGGTCCGCTACCGCAACCGGTACGGGCGGGAGCGGGTGTACACCACGCCCTTCGAGGGCGCGGTGCCGTTCGTGAAGCGCCGGCACAGCGAGGCCGAGAGCGACGCCAGCCGCGAGCGCTTCGAGGGCTACATGCGCGAGGTGCCCTGCCCCTCCTGTGAGGGCACGCGCCTGAAGCCGATCGTCCTCGCGGTCACGATCATGGAGAAGTCGATCGCCGAGGTCTCCTCGATGTCGATCAGCGACTGCGCCGACTTCCTGGGCCGGCTGAAGCTGAACGCCCGGGACAAGAAGATCGCCGAGCGGGTGCTGAAGGAGGTCAACGAGCGGCTGCGCTTCCTGGTGGACGTCGGCCTGGACTACCTGTCGCTGAACCGCGCGGCCGGCACGCTCTCCGGCGGCGAGGCCCAGCGCATCCGCCTGGCCACCCAGATCGGCTCCGGCCTCGTCGGCGTCCTGTACGTCCTGGACGAGCCGTCCATCGGTCTGCACCAGCGGGACAACCACCGGCTGATCGAGACCCTGGTCCGGCTGCGCGACATGGGCAACACGCTCATCGTCGTGGAGCACGACGAGGACACGATCAAGGTCGCCGACTGGATCGTGGACATCGGCCCCGGCGCCGGCGAGCACGGCGGCAAGGTCGTGCACAGCGGCTCCGTGAAGGAGCTGCTCGAGAACGCAGAGTCGCAGACCGGTGCGTACCTCTCGGGCCGCAAGGCGATCCCGCTCCCGGACGTCCGCCGGCCGCGTGACCCGTCCCGGCGGCTCACCGTGCACGGCGCCCGTGAGAACAACCTCCAGGACATCGACGTGTCCTTCCCGCTGGGTGTGTTCACGGCCGTCACCGGCGTCTCCGGATCCGGCAAGTCGACCCTGGTCAACGACATCCTGTACACGCACCTGGCCCGCGAGCTGAACGGCGCCCGGACCGTCCCCGGACGGCACACGCGCGTGGACGGCGACGACCAGGTCGACAAGGTCGTGCACGTCGACCAGTCGCCGATCGGCCGCACCCCGCGGTCCAACCCGGCGACGTACACCGGCGTCTTCGACCACATCCGCAAGCTGTTCGCCGAGACCACCGAGGCGAAGGTCCGCGGCTACATGCCCGGTCGCTTCTCCTTCAACGTCAAGGGCGGCCGCTGCGAGAACTGCGCGGGCGACGGCACGATCAAGATCGAGATGAACTTCCTCCCGGACGTCTACGTCCCGTGCGAGGTCTGCCACGGCGCCCGGTACAACCGGGAGACCCTGGAGGTCCACTACAAGGGCAAGTCCATCGCCGAGGTGCTGAACATGCCCATCGAGGAGGCCATGCACTTCTTCGAGGCGGTTCCGGCGATCTCCCGTCACCTGAAGACGCTGCACGACGTCGGTCTCGGCTACGTCCGCCTCGGCCAGTCCGCCACCACCCTCTCCGGTGGCGAGGCGCAGCGCGTGAAGCTCGCCAGCGAGCTGCAGAAGCGGTCCACCGGACGTACGGTCTACGTCCTGGACGAGCCGACCACCGGTCTGCACTTCGAGGACATCAGCAAGCTGCTGAAGGTCCTCGGCGGACTGGTCGACAAGGGCAACACGGTCATCGTCATCGAGCACAACCTCGACGTGATCAAGACCGCCGACTGGATCGTGGACATGGGCCCGGAGGGCGGCGCCGGCGGTGGCCTGGTGGTTGCCGAGGGCACGCCCGAGGAGGTCGCCGGGGTTCCGGCGAGTCACACGGGCAAGTTCCTGAGGGAGATCCTCGGCGCCGACCGCATCAGCGACGCCGAGCCGGTGACGGCCCGGCGGGGCGGCGCGGCCCGGAAGACGGCGGCGGCCAAGTCGACGGCGAAGAAGACGGTGACGGCCAAGGCCAACAACACCGCGACCAGGAAGGCCGCCACGGCCACGAAGAAGGCGACGCCCGCGAAGAAGACGACGCGGACCCGCACGGCCTGAGCGTGATCGGCACGCGTCCGGCAGCGTGCCTCGGCATCCGGCCTGACAATCCATCAAAAATGCAGCGCCCCGCGGGAACTCCCCGCGGGGCGCCGCTCGTTCCACCATCAGACAGCCCGGTCCCGCAGCCCCACAGGTCCCCGCACACCGCCGGCCCGGCCGTACCTTGTCAACAGCACAGGGAAGACAGACCACTCACAGCGCGGCCGGCCCGCCCAGCTCCGCCGCGTAGGGCGGCTCGGCCCCCGCCCGCGAGCAGGTGATCGCCGCCGCCCGTGCCGCGAAGCGCAGCAGCCGTGTCCAGCCCTCCGTCCCGAGGGCGGCGAGCGCTTCCGGAGACAGCGCGTCCTGGACGGCCAGCCCGTGCAGCAGGGCCGCGTTCACCGTGTCACCGGCACCGATGGTGTCCACGACATCGACCTTCTCACCCGGCACGGAACACTCCCCGCCGTCCCGGGTGAACACGGTCAGACCGTCGCCGCCCCGCGTGACCACCACGGCCGCCGGTCCCGCGGCCAGCCACTCGCGCGGGGTGCCGCCGAGCCACGCCGCGTCCTCCGCGGACACCTTCAGCAAGGTCACCGAGGGCAGCCAGCTCTTGAAACGTGCCCGGTAGGCGTTCGCGTCCGGGATCAGCCCCGCCCGGATGTTGGGATCGAGCGTGGTGAACAGCCCCTGTCCGGCAGCGATCCGCATCAGTTCCTCATAGGCGCTCGCCCCCGGTTCCAGGACGAGCGAGCAGGTACCGAAGGACACCGCGCGCGTACCGGCGGGGAGCGCGGCGGGGGCGGTGAACAGGCGGTCGGCGGTGCCGTCGACATAGAAGGAGTAGGCGGCCGAGCCGGTGGCGTCGATCGTGGCCACGGCGAGGGTCGTCGGCTCCGGCCCCCGCTGTACCGCGGACACGTCGACCCCGGCCCGGCGCAGCCCGTCGAGCAGCGCCTCGCCGAAGGCGTCGTCCGACGTCCGCGAGCAGAAGGCGGTGCGGGAGCCGAGCCGGCCGAGGGCCACGGCGGTGTTGTACGGGCCGCCGCCGAGCGCCGGCTTCAGGCCCGCGAGGGCACCGGGGCCCTGCGGTACCAGGTCGATCAGTGCCTCACCGGCGACGACGATCACGACGGGGTTCCCTTCTCGGACAGCGTGGAAGATGCGGTAGGCCCGGCCGCTCCGGAACGGTCGGGTTCCTCCGGGCATCCGCAGGACGTGCGGTGGACGAACGCGCAAGGCAGCCGGACCGTCCGGGCCGGCCGGTCCGGTTCGGCCAGACGGTCCAGGAGCAACCGGACGGCTTGCGCGCCCAGCTCCCGGCTGGGCTGGGCGATGGCGGTCAGCCGGGGCGAGAAGAGGTCGGCCCAGGCGAAGTCGTCGAAGCAGCACAGGGCGATGTCGTCCGGCACGGACCGGCCGAGCCGGCGCAGCGCGTGCAGGGTGCCGATGGTCATCGCGTTGTTGGCGGTGACCAGTGCGGTGGGCGGCTCGGGCAGGCCGAGCAGGTCGGCCGTGGCCTGCTCGGCACCGGCGGACTCGGAGCTGCCGGAGATCACGAGACGTTCGTCGTACGTCAGACCGGCGGAGGCGAGGCCCTCTCGGTGGCCGGAGATGCGCTCACTGGTGGTACTGAGCCCGGGCAGGCCGGCGATCAGACCGATCCGGCGGTGACCCAGCTCGGCGAGATGGGTGACGAGCCGGGCCGTCGGCGCGGCGCTGTCGGCACAGACCTGGTCGAACCACGGCGCGCTCGCGGGCGAGGCGGCACCCGCGAGCCGGTCCGGCGGCACGTCCTGCTCCGGACGCGCCTCGATCAGCCGGTCCAGAAACACTGTCGGTACCGCGTGCCGGCGCAGGTATCCGACGAGATCGCGCGGGTCCGCGGACGGCGCGACGATCATGCCGTCCACCCGGCGCTCGTGCAGGAGCTGCGCGACCTTGCGCTCGTGCCGGGGATCGTCGTGCGGATCGGCGATGAGCAGGCTGTAGCCGGCTTGCAGGGCAGCGGCCTCGACTCCTTGCAGGATCTCCGTGAAGTACGGGTTGCTGATGGCCGACACCGCAAGGCCGAGGGAGCGGGTGCGCGAGGTCACCAGGGAGCGGGCCAGGGTGTTGTGGGTGTAGCCGAGGGCCTCGATGGCGTCGAGTACGGCCTGGCGGGTGTGGGGCAGCACCGGGCGCGTGCCGTTGAGGACGTGGGAGACGGTCGCCACGGAGACTCCGGCGCTCCGGGCGACATCCGCCATGGTGGCCATCGCGCTCCCTTCCTGGGCGACCAGCCGTCAAGCCGTACAAGCCGTGCGACGGCCCGCCGGCAGACTGCTGGTGGCCCGGCTCCGGCATGTGGTGGCCGGGTCCGGGCATGCGGTCTCACCGGTCCGGTCCTCCGCCTTCAGGTCGGGACCGTATCCCATGGTCCAGCTCCGCGTAAACGCTTGCGTAAGCGTTTACGTCGCCTGGGGTGGGTTCGGTGGGGCTGAGCGGAGTCGCGGGGGCGTCCAGGCGCGCATGGGTGGGGAGCCAGGCGCGTGGCGGTGACCGATCCCCACCGAACCCCGCTCCCAGACGGCCTCTCAGCCCCGGTATCGTCGCCGTGCACATCCCTTGAGCAGTGGAGTTCCCTATGCCCGCCCGCTCCTCCGCGAGCCGCCGTACTGTCCTTCGAGGGGCCGCCGCGGCCCCGGTCGCCGGGCTTGGTCTGGCCGCATGTGCGGCCCCGGACGGGAGCGGTCCGGCCGCGGCCCCGACCGCGCCGGTCGACCTCGGCCCGGAGAGCGAGGTCGCGCAGGGCGGGGCCAAGCTGTACCGGGACCACAACGTGGTGGTCAGCCGCGGCAAGGACGGCACGCTGAAGGCGTACAGCACGGTCTGTACGCACGCGGGGTGCCCCATCAACAAGCTCCAGGGGACGACCCTGGTCTGCCCCTGTCACGGCAGCGAGTTCGACGCCGTGACGGGCCAGGTGGTCCAGGCGCCGGCGACAGAGCCGCTGACCGAACTGAAGGTGAAGGCGGCGAACGGCAGGATCGTCGCCGGTCCGGCGGCCTGACGGGAGAGCCGCGGGGTTCTGGAACCGTGGCTCAGCCGGCAGGCAGCGGGGGGCCGCTCACCCCCAGTCCCAGGCGATTCCCACAATGCCAGGCCGGATCCGGGGCTCGACCACATGGGCGCTGTGGTGTGGACCGGTGACGGGCAGTTCCTGGCGGCCGCTGCGTGGGGCTGCCGCCGAGTGCTGGGCGAAGCGGTGGCAGCGCACCGGCAGGGCGGTCGTGTCGAAGCGCACCTGGAGCGCGTACTGGCCGCCGGGGGAGTCGAACCGGTGGAGATACTCGCGGGAGATCCCGGCCGTGCCGTCCTCGATGCCGTAGCGGAACAGGAAGGTGTCGCCGGAGCTCAGCCGGGTGCCGAAGAGCAGCTCGGCCACCAGCATGCCGGTGTCCTGGTCCCAGCGGAGACGACCGGTGCGGCAGTTCTCCAGGGCGTGCACGGTGATACGGCGCGGGTCGCAGCCCGGGTCGCCGTGGTGGACGGCGACGAAGCGGTCGACGCCGTCGCGATGGGCCCGCACGATGTGGTGGGCCTCGCGGCTCGCCAGCTCGCGCCGGGCGCCGATCCGGACGCATTCGTGGTGGCCCAGGGTGTGCAGTCCGCCGTCCAGGGACCAGCCGAGGTCGGCGGTGAGCCGGTCCAGGACGTCCGAGGCCTCGATCAGGGACCGGTACGAGCGGCCCGCCGTGCGGCCGGTCATCGTCCGCCGGTCGGACTCGTCGAGCAGCCGGATCAGTGATTCGTCCGGCAGCTGGAGGATCTCCTCCAGAGCCCGTACGGCCCGCAGCGACTCCGGGCGCTGCGGGCGGCGGGCACCCTGTTGCCAGTAACTCAGGCTGGTGACGCCGACCTTGACCCCGTGGCGCGACAGATGGTGCTGCACGCGCTGGAGCGGCAGACCGCGTGCGGCGATCGCGGCGCGCAGCGCCACATGGAAGGGGCCGCCCCGCAGGGCCGTGTCCAGCTCCGCGGTGGGGATGTCCGCGTGCTCTGTGGCATGCCGCATGCCGAGGGGCCTTTCTGTGAGGTGTCACTACGGCTGGTCAGACCGCCTGTGCGGGTGTGCGGGGCCACCCTCGTGGACGCGGCGGACGCCCGTGGCCGGGCATGCGGCGCCCGTGCGCATCCGTTGCACGGCCCCGAGTTCCCCCGCATTGAAGCGTGTTGACCAGAACCCGACAACACCTCGGACCCGGCCGTTCCGGGCGACTGGCCGGACCTTGCCGTTCCGCGGAGACGGACGCGGGCTGCCGCGGGCGGCGTCCACGGCCGCACAGAGCGACAGCGGCAGGCGGCAGAGCACCGGCATGGCCGGAACTCGACCGCCCGCCGGATGCGTCGAGGGGCCGGGGATGCGGTCCGGGAGGAGCGCGGTGCGGTGCCGCCGGCCCGGAGGTGCGTGCCGCCGACCCGGCGGCCGCACCGGGGCGGCCGCCGGCCTGCGGGCCACCGCCCAGCCCTCACGGCAGACGACTCGGCCCCCTGCCCCCCGCCAACCCTGGCAGCAGACGACTCAGCCCCGCCCCGCCCCCGCCACCCCCGCGACAGAGCACCCAGCCCAGTCAACCCCCGCCCGACCCCCGAACCCCCGCAGCAGCTTCCTCACCCCAGGTCATGCACCGTGCGGGTGTGGGCGTAGTGCACAGGCCCGACGCTGTGTCGGTGCTCGCCAGTAGGGTGTGAGACATGGCCGACCCCTCCAGCTACCGCCCCAGGCCGGGAGACATCCCGGACTCTCCCGGGGTGTACAGGTTCCGTGACGAGCACCGCCGGGTGATCTACGTCGGAAAGGCGAAAAGCCTGCGTCAGCGCCTGGCGAACTACTTCCAGGACCTGGCGAACCTGCACCCGCGGACCCGGACGATGGTGACCACCGCCGCGTCCGTGGAGTGGACCGTGGTGTCCACGGAGGTCGAGGCGCTGCAGCTGGAGTATTCCTGGATCAAGGAGTACGACCCCCGGTTCAACGTCAAGTACCGCGACGACAAGAGCTACCCCTACCTCGCGGTCACGATGAGCGAGCAGTTTCCGCGCGTGCAGGTGATGCGCGGTCACAAGAAGAAGGGCGTCCGGTACTTCGGGCCGTACGCGCACGCGTGGGCCATCCGGGACACCGTCGACCTGTTGCTGCGGGTGTTCCCGGTGCGCACCTGCTCGGCCGGAGTCTTCAAGAACGCCGCGCGCACCGGCCGTCCCTGTCTGCTCGGGTACATCGGGAAGTGCTCCGCACCCTGTGTCGGCCGGATCACCCCCGAGGAGCACGGGGAGCTGGCCGAGGAGTTCTGCGACTTCATGGCCGGCCGCACGGGCACGTACCTCCGCCGTCTGGAGAAGCAGATGAGGGAGGCGGCCGAGGAGATGGAGTACGAGCGGGCGGCCCGCCTGCGCGACGACATCGGGGCCCTGAAGAAGGCCATGGAGAAGAACGCGGTCGTGCTCGCCGACGCGACCGACGCCGACCTCATCGCCGTCGCGGAGGACGAGCTGGAGGCGGCTGTGCAGATCTTCCATGTGCGAGGCGGCCGGGTCCGCGGCCAGCGCGGCTGGGTGACCGACAAGGTCGAGGAGGTCACCACCGGCGCCCTGGTCGAGCACGCCCTCCAGCAGTTGTACGGTGAGGAGACCGGAGATGCGGTCCCCAAGGAGGTGCTGGTCCCGGCGCTGCCCGAGCCGGTCGAGCCGGTCCAGGAGTGGCTGACCGGCCGTCGCGGGGCGAACGTGTCGCTGCGCATCCCGCAGCGCGGCGACAAGAAGGCGCTCATGGAGACCGTGCAGCGCAACGCCCAGCAGGCCCTCGCGCTGCACAAGACCAAGCGCGCCTCCGACCTGACCACGCGGTCGCGTGCGCTGGAGGAGATCGCCGAGGCGCTCGACCTGGACAGCGCCCCGCTGCGGATCGAGTGCTACGACATCTCGCATCTCCAGGGCGATGACGTGGTGGCCTCGATGGTCGTCTTCGAGGACGGTCTTCAGCGCAAGAGCGAGTACCGCCGCTTCCAGATCAAGGGCTTCGCCGGCCAGGACGACGTCCGCTCCATGCACGAGGTGATCACCCGCCGCTTCAAGCGCTACCTCGCGGAGAAGGAGAGGACGGGGGAGTGGGCCGACGGCTCCGGCGCCGAGGACGCCCTCGCCGACGGTGACGGCGCGCTCGCCGGCACCGAGGCGGTCACCGACGCCCTCAAGGACGACGACGGCCGCCCCAAGAAGTTCGCGTACCCGCCGCAGCTGGTCGTGGTCGACGGTGGCCGGCCGCAGGTCGCGGCGGCCCGGCGCGCCCTGGACGAGCTGGGTATCGACGACATCGCCGTCTGCGGCCTCGCCAAGCGCCTGGAGGAGGTCTGGGTGCCCGCCGAGGACGACCCGGTGGTCCTGCCCCGCACCAGCGAGGGCCTGTATCTGCTCCAGCGCGTCCGCGACGAGGCCCACCGGTTCGCGATCACCTACCAGCGCACCAAGCGCGCCAAGCGCTTCCGCGCGGGCCCGCTGGACGAGGTCCCCGGCCTCGGCGAGACGCGCAAACAGGCACTCATCAAGCATTTCGGCTCGGTGAAGAAGCTCCGGTCGGCCACAATCGAGCAGATCCAGGAAGTGCCCGGGATAGGCCGGAAGACGGCCGAGACCATCGCCGTGGCCCTCGCTCAGGCGGCCCCGGCCGCACCCGCCGTGAACACGGCGACCGGAGAGATCATTGAGGACGAGGAACCCGATACGACGGGGGGTTCCTCGGGGGAGCCCGTGACCGCGGGCGCCCCGGACGAACGACGGGGGCAGGAGACATGACCGAGCACGACGCACAGCCCACAGCACAGCGAGATCAGGCGCACAACGACACGGGCGACGATGCCGCCCGGCCGGGCGCCGGCCAGGACGCAGGGCAGGACAACGGAGCACAGGTGAGTACGGGCAGCGAGACAGCCGGGGCCCCCGAGGCGGCCATCCCCGAGCTGGTGATCATCTCCGGCATGTCCGGAGCCGGCCGGTCCACGGCCGCGAAGTGTCTGGAGGACCTCGGCTGGTTCGTCGTGGACAACCTTCCGCCCGCCCTCATCCCCACCATGGTGGAGCTGGGCGCCCGCTCGCAGGGCAACGTGGCGCGGATCGCGGTCGTCGTGGACGTGCGCGGCCGGCGCTTCTTCGACAACCTGCGCGAGTCGCTGGCCGACCTGGAGGCGAAGCACGTCACCCGGCGGATCGTCTTCCTGGAGTCCTCCGACGAGGCACTGGTCCGCCGCTTCGAGTCGGTGCGCCGCCCGCACCCGCTCCAGGGTGACGGCCGCATCGTGGACGGCATCGCCGCCGAGCGGGAGCTGCTGCGCGAGCTGCGCGGTGACGCCGACTTGGTGATCGACACCTCCAGCCTCAACGTGCACGAGCTGCGCGCCAAGATGGACGCCCAGTTCGCCGGCGAGGAGGAGCCCGAGCTGCGGGCCACCGTGATGTCCTTCGGCTTCAAGTACGGCCTCCCGGTCGACGCCGACCTGGTCGCGGACATGCGGTTCCTGCCCAACCCGCACTGGGTCCCGGAGCTGCGCCCGTACACCGGCCTCAACGAGGAGGTCGCCGCCTATGTCTTCAACCAGCCCGGCGCGAAGGAGTTCCTCGACCGGTACGCCGAACTGCTGCGGCTCATCGCGGCCGGGTACCGACGCGAGGGCAAGCGGTATGTGACCATCGCCATCGGCTGTACCGGTGGCAAGCACCGCTCGGTCGCGGTGTCGGAGAAGCTCGCCGCGCGCCTCGCGGCCGAGGGCGTGGAGACGGTGGTCGTACACCGGGACATGGGACGGGAATGACGGAACGTACACCGCGGCTGGGCCGGCTGCGCCGGATGGTGCCCGACGCGCGCGCCGGCCGCACCGCCGAGGCCCGCGGGGGCCGGCCCCGCCGGCGCGGCGCCCAGCCCAAGGTGGTCGCGCTCGGCGGCGGCATGGGCCTGTCCGCGTCGCTCGCCGCGCTGCGCCGGATCACCGGCGATCTCACCGCCGTCGTCACCGTGGCCGACGACGGCGGCTCCAGCGGCAGGCTCCGGGACGAGCTGGGCGTGCTGCCGCCGGGCGACCTGCGCAAGGCGCTGGCCGCTCTGTGCGGCGACGACGACTGGGGCCAGACCTGGGCCCGGGTCATCCAGCACCGCTTCCAGTCCCAGGGCGATCTGCACGACCACGCGGTCGGCAACCTGCTGATCGTCGCCCTGTGGGAGCAGCTCGGCGACCACGTCCAGGCGCTGGACCTGGTCGGCAAGCTGCTCGGCGCGCACGGGCGCGTGCTGCCCATGTCCGCCGTGCCCCTGGAGCTGGAGGCCCTGGTCAAGGGACACGACCCGGAGCGCCCGGACGACGTGGACACGGTGTGCGGGCAGGCGACCGTGGCCCTGACGCCCGGCGAGGTGCAGTCGGTGCACCTCGTACCCCACGACCCGCCCGCCGTCCCCGAGGCCGTGGCGGCGGTCCTGGACGCGGACTGGGTGGTGCTCGGCCCCGGTTCCTGGTTCTCCTCGGTGATCCCGCACCTGCTCGTCCCCGAGCTGCTGGACGCCCTCACCGAGACCAAGGCGCGCCGGGTGCTCTCCTTGAACCTGGCGCCTCAGCCGGGAGAAACCGAGGGCTTCTCCCCGCAGCGTCATTTGGAGGTTTTGGGGCGACACGCCCCTAAACTCGCCCTGGACGTGGTGCTGGCCGACGAGGCCGCCGTGCCCGACCGCGACTCGCTCACCGAGGCCGCCAAGCGGCTGGGAGCCGCGGTCGAGCTGGCGCCGGTGGCCCGGACCGACGGATCTCCCCGGCACGACCCGGAGCTGTTGGCCGCCGCGTACGACCGTATTTTTCGGATGCATGGAAGGATCGGCCCATGGCGATGACGGCAGCGGTGAAGGACGAGATCTCCCGGCTCCCCGTCACCCGGACCTGCTGCAGGAAGGCGGAGGTCTCCGCCATTCTGCGGTTCGCCGGCGGCCTCCATCTGGTGAGCGGGCGCATCGTGATCGAGGCGGAGCTGGACACCGCGATGGCGGCGCGCCGGCTCAAGCGGGACATCCTGGAGATCTTCGGTCACAGCTCCGAGCTGATCGTGATGGCGCCCGGCGGGCTGCGCCGCGGCTCGCGCTATGTCGTCCGGGTCGTCGCGGGCGGTGACCAGCTGGCCCGGCAGACGGGTCTGGTGGACGGCCGGGGCCGCCCGATCCGCGGCCTGCCCCCGCAGGTGGTCTCCGGGGCCACCTGTGACGCCGAGGCGGCCTGGCGCGGAGCGTTCCTGGCGCACGGTTCGCTGACCGAGCCCGGCCGTTCCTCCTCCCTGGAGGTGACCTGCCCGGGCCCGGAGGCGGCGCTGGCGCTGGTCGGTGCCGCCCGCAGGCTGTCGATCGCCGCGAAGGCCCGCGAGGTGCGTGGGGTGGACCGGGTGGTCGTCCGGGACGGTGACGCGATCGGCGCGCTGCTGACCCGGCTCGGGGCGCACGAGTCCGTGCTGGCCTGGGAGGAGCGCCGGATGCGCCGCGAGGTGCGGGCCACGGCCAACCGGCTCGCCAACTTCGACGACGCCAATCTGCGCCGCTCGGCCCGCGCGGCCGTGGCCGCCGGTGCCCGTGTGCAGCGCGCCCTGGAGATCCTGGGGGACGAGGTCCCCGAGCACCTCGCCGCCGCCGGACGACTGCGCATGGAGCACAAGCAGGCGTCCCTGGAGGAGCTGGGCGCGCTCGCCGACCCGCCGCTGACGAAGGACGCGGTCGCCGGCCGGATCCGCCGTCTGCTGGCCATGGCCGACAAGCGTGCCGCCGACCTGGGCATCCCGGGCACGGAGGCGAACCTCACCGAGGAGCTGGCGGAGAACATGGCCGGTTGACCGGCCACCGCTCCAACTGGCCGGTGCCGACGGCCATGTGGGCCCTTCGGCACCGGCCTGTCACACCCGTACCACGAGCGTTTACGTGTCCGTGAAGCGCTCTTGACTCGATCAAGAAGTGACATGAGCCTGGCAACCTGTTCGCCGCTGTGGCGGACCACCGCTAGGGGGGTTCATGAGACACAGAGCGAGAGCGATCCTCGCTGTCGGCGCGCTTCTCATCGGCGGGGCGAGCCTTGCACCCACGGCCCAGGCGCAGAGCGGACGTTCGGCCGAGTCCGACCCGGACGAGGTCAAGGTCTTCCGCGCCGACGTCACCCGGAAGCAGATCCCGCTGCTGCTCAAGGCCGGTCAGGACGGCCATGAACTCGGTGAGCAGGTGACCGGGGGCGGCAGGACCGAGGTGGAGGTCTACCTCACCGACAAGCAGGCCGCGCACCTGCGTAAGCAGGGCGTCGACCTGGAGGAGCACACCCTCTCGGCCAAGGCGGTGGCCCGGGTCGAGGACGCGGCCCAGGGCGTGTTCCGCCCGTACAGCGGAAGCGGCGGGCTCAAGGAGGAGATCCTCCGGACCGCCCAGGCCAACCCCGGCCTCACCAAGGTCGAGTCCATCGGCAGGACCGTCAAGGGCCAGGACGTCCTCGCGCTCAAACTGACCAGGAACGCGAAGAAGTCGAAGGACGGCTCGAAGCCGTCCGTGCTCTACCTGTCCAACCAGCACGCCCGCGAGTGGATCACGCCGGAGATGACCCGGCGTCTGATGCACTACTACCTGGACCACTACAAGACCGACAAGCGCGTCAAGAAGATCGTCGACTCGACGGAGCTGTGGTTCGTCCTCTCGGCCAACCCGGACGGTTACGACTACACCTTCCAGAGCCCCGACAGCCGCCTGTGGCGCAAGAACCTGCGGGACGTCAACGGCGACGGTGCCATCAGCACGGGCGACGGTGTCGACCTCAACCGCAACTTCCCCTACAAGTGGGGCTACGACGACGAGGGCTCGTCCCCCAACCCCACCAGCCAGACCTACCGCGGCGCGAGCCCCGCGTCCGAGCCCGAGACCCGGGCCCTGGACGGCTTCGAGAAGCGCGTCGGCTTCACGTACGGCATCAACTACCACTCGGCCGCCGAACTCCTCCTCTACGGCGTCGGCTGGCAGGTGGCCACCCCGACGCCCGACGACGTCCTCTACAAGGCGCTCGCCGGCACCCCCGACAACCCGGCCGTCCCGGGCTACCACCCGCAGGTCTCCTCGGAGCTGTACACCACCAACGGCGAGGCGGACGGGCACGCGTCGAACGTCAACGGGATGGCGATGTTCACCCCGGAGATGTCGACCTGTCAGACCGCGTCCGATCTCGATCCGGACGACGCCTGGAAGCGCCAGGACTGCCAGTCGGTCTTCAACTTCCCCGACGACGAGAAGCTGATCCGGCAGGAGTTCACCAAGAACATCCCGTTCGCGCTCTCCGTCGCCGAGACCGCCGCGCACCCCGACCGGCCGGTCTCCTCGGTCGGCCTGCACGCCGCCGACTTCACCCCGGCCGCGTTCTCCACGTCGTACTCCCGGGGCGCGGACCAGGAGGTCTCGGTCGTCGCCCGCAAGGCGATCCGGGACAAGGAGCTCAAGTACCGCGTCAACGGCGGCCGTACGCTCGACCAGGCGTTGAAGCACTGGCAGGGCGGACAGACCTACGGCGGCGAGGACGACCTCTACTTCGACGAGTACCGGGCCCGGGTGCAGGACGGCGAGCCGGGTGACAAGGTCGAGGTGTGGTTCACCGGTGAGACCAGGGCCGGCAAGAAGGTGTCCAGCTCCCACTTCACCTACACCGTCGCCAAGCGGCCGAAGGCGGACACCCTCGTGGTCGCCGAGGAGGGCACGGCCGCCACGCGGGCGCGGACCTATGTGGACGCGCTGAAGGCGGCCGGGCACCGGGCGCTCGTGTGGGACGTGGCCACCCAGGGCGCCCCGGACGCGCTCGGCGTACTGGGGCACTTCCGCACGGTCGTGCACTACTCGGGTGCGAACGGCCCCGCCAACCCCACCCAGCTCCGGCTGCGCGCCCATCTCAACGAGGGCGGCCGGCTGATCGAGGCCGGCGAGCTGGCCGGCGGCAGCGTCGACCTCGGCGGCGGCACCCCGTCCGACGACTTCAGCCAGTACTACCTGGGCGCCTTCAGCCGTACGTCGACCAAGGGGGCCACCGGGTTCACCGGTTCCGGCACGCTGGACGGCTTCACCGGTGCCCTCGGCGACGCGGCCGGCAACCCGCTCGACCAGGCCGGTACCTACGGCATCACCTCCGACGAGCTGCCGGTTGCCACCTATCCGCAGTTCCGGAGCGCGGGCGCGGGCGCGTTCGCCGGGACCGTCAACCCGTACGGGCCGTACACGGGCTCCGGCATGGCCGCCGCCGTGCACACCGACGACGGCTACAAGCGACTCACCCGCACCATCGACCTCACCGGTGTCGCCGCCGCCGACAAGCCGGCCCTCAGCACCCGGCTGCTGTGGGACACCGAGCCCGGCTACGACCACGCGGTGGTCGAGGCGCACACCGTGGGCGCCGACGACTGGACGACCCTGCCGGAGGCCGGCGGGGCCACGAAGACGGCCGTTCCGGAGGACTGCGGGGCCGGGTTCCTGATCGGCGAGCACCCGTGGCTGAAGCACTACCTGACGCTCGCCGGAAACACCTGCACAGCGACCGGCGGCACCGGTGCCTGGAACAGCCTCACCGGCAGCTCCGGCGGCTGGCGGCAGGTGAGCTTCGACCTGAGCGCCTACGCCGGCAGGTCCGTCGAGGTGTCCATCGGCTACGTCACCGACCCGGGCAGCGGCGGGCACGGCGTCCTCGCCGACGACGCCTCGCTGGTGGCCGGCGGCACGGTGAAGGAGACCGAGGGCTTCGAGTCGTCCCTCGGCGCCTGGAAGGCGGCCGGACCGCCCGCGGGCAGCCCGGCGGTCCTGAAGGACTGGACGCGCACCGGAACCCTCTTCCAGACATATGGAGCGGTCACCACGGACGACACCGTGCTGCTCGGTTTCGGTCTGGAGCAGGTGCCGTCGGCGGCCGACCGGGCCGCCCTGCTGAGGAAGGCGTTCGCCTCGCTCGACAGGTGAGCGGAGCCCCCTCTCAACGGTGCACGGACGGGGTACACATCAAGTGAGCCGACCCGCTCACGAACGAGTGAAAATGACATCAACACCGCCCGGCATTCCGTAACAAATACGGATGAATCCGCTGCCGATCCGAGGTGGTCCGTACCCCTACTGGCCGGTACGGACCGCCTGCCCGTGTATGCGGCATCTCGATGTCACCGAGAGGGCCGCAGAGAGGTAGGGTCGGGGGTGGTCGGGGACATCCCAAATAGAGCTCGCCGGCACCGCATGACCGGCGTACCAACGAGGAGATCGGTTCGTGACGATCCGCGTAGGCATCAACGGCTTCGGCCGCATCGGTCGTAACTACTTCCGCGCGCTTCTGGAGCAGGGTGCGGACATCGAGGTCGTGGCTGTCAACGACCTTGGTGACACCGCGACCACCGCCCACCTGCTCAAGTACGACACGATCCTGGGCCGCCTCAAGCAGGAGGTCACCCACACCGCCGACACCATCACCGTCGACGGTCACACCATCAAGGTGCTCTCCGAGCGCAACCCCGCCGACATCCCGTGGGGCGAGCTGGGCGTCGACATCGTCATCGAGTCCACCGGCATCTTCACCAAGAAGGAAGACGCCGCGAAGCACCTGGCCGGCGGCGCCAAGAAGGTCCTCATCTCGGCTCCGGCCAAGGACGAGGACGTCACCATCGTGATGGGCGTCAACCAGGACACGTACGACTCGGCGAACCACCACGTCATCTCCAACGCCTCCTGCACCACCAACTGTGTGGCGCCGCTGGCGAAGGTCCTCGACGAGAACTTCGGCATCGTCAAGGGTCTGATGACCACGGTGCACGCGTACACGAACGACCAGCGCATCCTGGACTTCCCGCACAAGGACCTGCGCCGCGCTCGTGCCGCCGCCGAGAACATCATCCCGACCACGACCGGTGCCGCGAAGGCCACCGCTCTGGTCCTCCCGCAGCTCAAGGGCAAGCTGGACGGCATGGCCATGCGCGTCCCGGTCCCGACGGGCTCCGTCACCGACCTGGTCGTGGAGCTCGGCCGCGACGTCACCAAGGAAGAGGTCAACGCCGCCTTCCAGAAGGCCGCCGAGGGCGAGCTGAAGGGCCTCCTCGACTACACCGAGGACCCGATCGTCTCCTCCGACATCGTCAACTCCCCGGCCTCCTGCACCTTCGACTCCTCCCTGACCATGGTCCAGGAAGGCAGGAACGTGAAGGTCATCGGCTGGTACGACAACGAGTGGGGCTACTCCAACCGCCTCGTCGACCTCACGGTCTTCGTCGGCAACCAGCTCTGATCACCGCAGATCGCAGCAGCAGGACCTTGAAGTGAGAGCAGGGCTCGGCCAGCGCACCGGCGCGCTGACCGGGCCCTGTCTCACGTACGGACCACGCCCTCATACGATCAGGGGCATCAAGAGCCCTCCCCAGGAGTCCACTCAATGAAGACGATCGACGAACTTCTCGCCGACGGCGTGAGCGGCAAGCGGGTCTTCGTCCGCGCCGACCTCAACGTGCCGCTGTCCGACGGGACGATCACCGACGACGGACGTATCCGCGCCGTCCTGCCCACCGTCAAGGCCCTCGCCGACGCGGGCGCCAAGGTGGTCGTCGCCTCGCACCTGGGCCGCCCCAAGGGCGCCCCGGACCCCGCCTTCTCCCTCGCTCCGGCCGCCTCCCGGCTGGGTGAACTCCTCGGCTCCGCCGTGGCCTTCGCGGCCGACACCGTCGGGCAGTCCGCCCAGGACACGGTCGCGGGCCTCGGCGACGGCCAGGTCGCCGTCCTGGAGAACCTGCGCTTCAACGCCGGCGAGACCGCCAAGGACGACGCCGAGCGCGGCGCCTTCGCCGACAAGCTCGCCGAGCTGGCCGACGTCTACGTCGGTGACGGCTTCGGTGCCGTGCACCGCAAGCACGCCTCCGTCTACGACCTGCCGGCCAGGCTGCCGCACTACGCCGGCTACCTGATCGCCACCGAGGTCGGCGTCCTGAAGAAGCTCACCGAGGACGTCAAGCGCCCCTACGTCGTCGCGCTCGGCGGCGCCAAGGTCTCCGACAAGCTCGCCGTCATCGACCAGCTCCTCGCCAAGGCCGACCGGCTGCTCATCGGCGGCGGCATGGCCTACACCTTCCTCAAGGCCAAGGGCTACGAGGTCGGCATCTCCCTCCTCCAGGAGGACCAGATCCCGGCCGTCACCGAGTACCTGGAGCGCGCCGAGAAGCAGGGCGTCGAGCTACTGCTCCCCGTCGACGTCCTGGTCTCCCGGACCTTCCCGGACCTGAAGACCAAGGCGCCCACCGAGCACACCGTGGTCGACGCGGACAAGATCCCCGCCGACCAGGAGGGCCTGGACATCGGCCCCAAGACCCGAGCGCTCTACGCCTCGAAGCTCGCCGACGCCGAGACCGTCTTCTGGAACGGTCCCATGGGCGTCTTCGAGCACCCCGACTACGCCGAGGGCACCAAGGCGGTCGCCCAGGCCCTCGTCGACTCGAACGGTTTCACCGTCGTCGGCGGCGGTGACTCCGCCGCGGCCGTGCGCACGCTCGGCTTCGACGAGAACGCATTCGGCCACATCTCGACCGGTGGCGGCGCCTCCCTCGAATACCTCGAGGGCAAGACGCTCCCCGGCCTCGCCGCACTGGAGGACTGACCCCGCATGACCACTCGCACGCCGCTGATGGCGGGCAACTGGAAGATGAACCTCAACCACCTCGAGGCCATCGCGCACGTCCAGAAGCTCGCTTTCGCCCTGGCCGACAAGGACTACGAGGCCGTCGAGGTCGCCGTCCTGCCGCCCTTCACCGACCTGCGCTCCGTGCAGACCCTGGTCGACGGCGACAAGCTGAAGATCAAGTACGGGGCCCAGGACATCTCGCAGCACGACTCCGGTGCCTACACCGGCGAGATCTCCGGCCCGATGCTGGCCAAGCTGAAGTGCACGTACGTGGTCATCGGCCACTCCGAGCGCCGCCAGTACCACAACGAGACCGACGAGCTGGTCAACGCCAAGGTCAAGGCCGCCTACAAGCACGGCCTCACCCCGATCCTGTGCGTCGGCGAGGAGCTGGACGTCCGCGAGGCGGGCAACCACGTCAGCCACACCCTCGCCCAGGTCGAGGGCGGCCTGAAGGACCTCCCGGCCGAGCAGGCCGAGACGATCGTGATCGCCTACGAGCCCGTGTGGGCCATCGGCACCGGCAAGGTCTGCGGCGCCGAGGACGCCCAGGAGGTCTGCGCCGCCATCCGCAACAAGATCGCCGAACTGTACTCGCAGGACCTGGCCGACAAGGTCCGCATCCAGTACGGCGGCTCGGTGAAGTCGGGCAACGTCGCCGAGATCATGGCCCAGGCCGACATCGACGGTGCCCTGGTCGGCGGTGCCTCGCTGGACGCCGACGAGTTCGTCAAGATCGTGCGCTTCCGTGATCAGTGAGCCTGGTCGTGAGTAGGCGGTAGCGGCGATACGTCGTACCCTTGCGGGGGCACAGCCGAGCGCTGTGCCCCCGTCGTCCATCCGAATCCGAGGAAGTTGGTCCAGCCGTGGTTCTGGGGTTCTCGATCGCCCTGATCGTCTTCAGCCTGTTGCTGATGCTGCTGGTGCTGATGCACAAGGGGAAGGGCGGCGGCCTCTCCGACATGTTCGGTGGCGGCATGCAGTCCTCCGTCGGCGGCTCCTCGGTCGCCGAGCGCAACCTCGACCGGATCACGATCGTGATCGGCGTGCTGTGGTTCGCGTGCATCATCGTCCTCGGCATCCTGATGAAGACGAACAGCTGACCCGCGAACGGCGGGTATATTCCGCACATTCCGCACGGAAAGCCCCATGTTCGGTACGCGCTCCTGAGCGCGGCCTATCATGGGGCTTGCGTCTGGATGTGCGGGCCGGTAACTCCAATCACTGGACGCGCGTTGGGCCTTACGTAGACTGAGGCGCTCGCAGCGAAGCGAAACGCCGACTCGCTTCGCGGCACCATCACGCAGGGAGTTACGACCGTGGCAAGTGGCAACGCGATCCGAGGAAGCCGGGTCGGGGCGGGGCCGATGGGCGAGGCCGAGCGCGGCGAGTCCGCGCCGCGTCTGCGCATCTCCTTCTGGTGCTCCAACGGGCACGAGACGCAGCCCAGCTTCGCCAGCGACGCGCAGGTTCCCGACACCTGGGACTGCCCGCGCTGCGGCTTCCCGGCCGGCCAGGACCGGGACAACCCGCCGGACCCGCCGCGCACCGAGCCGTACAAGACGCACCTCGCGTACGTACGGGAGCGGCGCAGCGACGCGGACGGCGAGGCGATCCTCGCCGAGGCGCTCGCCAAACTGCGGGGCGAAATCTAGGGATTCTCACCGGCCGGGCGCCTGCGGGCGCCTGGCCGGAGCCGTTTCGCGGCCACCCGGGAGCCGGGCGGCCGCGCAACGGGCCGCCGTCACCGCACTGATACCGACAGGCCGGCCGGACGTACCTGTTGTCGCCCGTGAGGACAGCGTCGTCATCGCCTGTCCCGCCCGCTGATCAATTAGGTTGGGAGCGGCAGCGGGAAGGCGTACGAAAGAAGGTCGAAGTCGGAAATGAACGCAGACGGCCGCACCAGGCTCCATCAGACGCCCGAATGGACCGCTCTCGCCAAGCACCGGGAGGAGCTGGCCGACACCCGTCTGAGGGATCTGTTCGCCGCCGACCCCGGGCGCGGCAGCGGGTACACGCTCCAGGTCGGTGATCTGTACATCGACTACTCGAAGCACCTGGTCACCGACGAGACACTGCGGCTGCTGCGCGAGCTGGCCGCGGCGACGGACGTCTTCGGCCTGCGGGACGCCATGTTCCGCGGCGAGAAGATCAACGTCACCGAGAACCGGGCCGTGCTGCACACCGCGCTGCGCGCCCCGCGGGACGCGGTCGTCGAGGTCGACGGCGAGAACGTGGTCCCGGCCGTGCACGCCGTGCTCGACAAGATGAGCGCCTTCGCCGACCGCGTCCGCTCCGGCGCCTGGACCGGCCACACCGGCAAGCGCATCAGGAACGTCGTCAACGTCGGCATCGGCGGCTCCGACCTCGGCCCCGCGATGGCCTACGAGGTGCTGCGCACCTTCACCGACCGCGACCTCACCGTCCGCTTCGTCTCCAACGTGGACGGTGCCGACCTGCACGAGGCCACCCGGGACCTGGACCCGGCGGAGACGCTGTTCATCATCGCCTCCAAGACGTTCACCACCATCGAGACCATCACCAACGCCACCTCCGCGCGCAAGTGGCTGCTGGCCGCGCTCGGTGACCGGGCCGCGGTGGCCAAGCACTTCGTGGCGCTGTCCACGAACGCCGAGAAGGTCGCCGAGTTCGGCATCGACCCGGACAACATGTTCGAGTTCTGGGACTGGGTCGGCGGCCGGTACTCGTACGACTCGGCGATCGGCCTCTCCCTGATGATCGCCATCGGGCCCGACCGCTTCCGCGAGATGCTCGACGGTTTCCGGCTGGTCGACGACCACTTCCGCACCGCGCCCGCCGAGGCCAACGCCCCGCTGCTGCTGGGCCTGCTGGGCATCTGGTACGGCAACTTCTTCGACGCCCAGTCGCACGCGGTGCTGCCGTACAGCCACTACCTGTCGAAGTTCACCGCCTACCTCCAGCAGCTGGACATGGAGTCCAACGGCAAGTACGTCGCCCGCGACGGCAAGCAGGTCGACTGGCAGACCGGGCCCGTCGTCTGGGGCACGCCCGGCACCAACGGGCAGCACGCCTACTACCAGTTGATCCACCAGGGCACCAAGCTGATCCCGGCGGACTTCATCGGCTTCGCCGAGCCGGTCGCCGAGCTGAGCGGCGAACTCAAGGCCCAGCACGACCTGTTGATGGCCAACTTCTTCGCCCAGACCCAGGCGCTCGCCTTCGGCAAGACGGCGGAGGAGGTCCGCGCGGAGGGCGTCCCCGAGGAACTGGTCCCGCACAAGACCTTCCAGGGCGACCGGCCGACCACGACGATCCTCGCCCGCGAGCTGACCCCGTCCGTGCTCGGCCAGCTGGTCGCCCTCTACGAGCACAAGGTGTTCGTGCAGGGCGCGGTGTGGGACATCGACTCCTTCGACCAGTGGGGCGTGGAGCTGGGCAAGGTCCTCGCCAAGCGTGTCGAGCCCGCCCTCACCGAGGGCGAAGAGGTCCCCGGCCTGGACGCGTCGACGAAGGCGCTGGTCACCAGGTACAGGGAGCTGCGCGGCCGCAGCTGAACCGCCGCCGGCCACCGCCCGGCCGGCCGTGGCGGCAATCACTGTGCGTTTTCTGTGCTGATCGCCTAGGGTTCCGCTGATCCAGGGGAGGAAGCACGCATGATGCGCAGGGGGTTCGCGGCGGCCGTCGCGGTGGCCGTGCTGGCCGTGACCGCGGCGGGCTGCGGCAGCGGGGACCGGTCGTCGGACGCCGAGCCGGATGCCGGGAGTGGCCGTCCGACGGCCACGGTGGCGGCCACGGGGGACTACGCCGGGCTGGAGGACGTGCCGGAGCTGCTCGCGGCGGACGGGACGACCATCCTGGTCGGCGACCCGAAAGCCCCGTTGACCGTGCGCCTGTACGAGGATCCGCGGTGCCCGGTGTGCGAGGAGTTCGAGACCAGCGGTGGCGCGCCGGAGCTGCACAAGGGCACGGTCCGCCGCGAGGTGAAGATCGAGTACACGCTGGCCTCCTTCCTGGACGACCGGCTCGGCGGCTCCGGATCCAGGAAGGCGGTCAACGCCCTGCGGGCCGCGCTGGACGCCGGCAAGTTCGCCGAGTACCACGACATGCTCTACGCCCACCAGCCCGAGGAGAGCGTCGACGGCTTCACCGACGCCTATCTGCTCAAGCTGGCGGGGCGGATCGACGGTCTGCGCGGGCCCGAGTTCGACTCGGCCGTGAAGACCATGAAGTACCGGTCGTTCGTGACCGCGTCCGAGAAGGCGTACGAGCGCGCGGGCGGGAAGAAGGATCCGCGGGGGCCGGGTACGCCGACCGCGGACATCAACGGCGTCCGCGTCCCGGCCGAGTACAACGGGCTGCTCTTCGACGGTGAGATCTTCGGTGAGCTGCTGACCAACGTCCGGCAGAACCCCGAGCTGTGGGACGCCTCGTTCTTCCAAGCCCTGGACGCCCTGGGCAGCGGCTCCGCCTGAACCCGGGTCAGGCCACCGCGCTCAGTGTGTCCGCGAGCCGTCGGCGGGCAGCCCGGGCCGCGGGCAGCGTGGCGAGTGCCGCCGCTCCCAGCACGGCGGCCGAGCCCAGCAGGAGCAGCAGCCCGGGGGAGGGAGACTGGGCGATCCCGGCGCCGATGCCGCTGGATCCGCCCTGGGCGTCGATCAGCCGGCGGGCCAGCGGCAGGCCCAGCGCCGTACCGGCGACGACCGCCGCCAGGGTCGTGCAGCTCGTCGCCGTGACGGTGATCGCGGCGATCTGCCGCGGTGACATGCCGATCGCCCGGAGCGCCAGCACGTCCCGCTCGCTCTCGCGGACACTGCCGCCGATCGCGGTGAGCAGCTCGACCAGCCCGATCAGACCCAGGACGGCGATCAGACCGGCGACGACACCACGCAGCGGGGACAGACCGTCGGCGGGGTTCGTCACCGGATGCACCTCCAGGTGGCCACGGCCGGCCGAGGACAGCGCGGCGGCCACCCCGCGCGGGTCGGCGCCGGGGCGCAGCCGCAGCTCGTAGAAGGCCGGTGACTGTCCGGGGTCGTTCTCGCGGAGGGTGTCCAGGGCGGTGGTCACGACCCGGCCGGCGTTGCGCGGCTCGATGTCGCGGCCCACGATGTGCAGGATCTGCGGCCGGTCGCCCACGGTCATCCGGACCCAGTCGCCGACCCGCGCGTGCAGCACGTCGAGCAGGCCCTGGCCGGCCACCGCCTCGTCCGGTCCGCGTGCGGGGCGGCCCTCGGCGAGGGTGTAGGGGTAGGGCTCGGCGCGGGTGCCGATGCCGCGCAGGGCGATCGTCCCCGTCTGGCCGGGGACCAGCGCGGCCACCTCGACGCCCGGATAGACGGCGGTGACCCGGGAGTCCCGGGCCAGCACGGCCCGTACGCCGGACGCGGCCAGGGCGCCGTCGGAGCGGACCGTGAGCGCCGTCGGCAGCCCCACCCGCTCGGGGCTGCTGTGGAAGCGGTCGATCGTGGTCCAGGCGCTGAGCGCCACCACGATCAGCAGCAGCGGCAGCGTCAGCCGGGCCACGCCGGCCAGGGACCGGCCGCGCCCCGCGAACGCCTTGTGGCAGCCGAGGACCAGCGCGGCCGGCAGCCGCAGTCCGAGCGCCCGCCGGGCCGGCCCGCTCAGCCGCCCGCCGGCCGGCGCGGCCGGGCGCGGCACCGGGACCGGCGGCACCCGTCCCGCCCGCCAGGCCGCGAGCGCCGTGGTCAGACCGATGAACAGCACCGCGGCCGCCGGCACCACGCACAGGGCCGACGTGTGTCCGGGCAGCCCCTGCCACACGCCAACGGCGTCCCCGAGCCGCCCCGGGACCCAGCTGCCCAGCCCCTCGGTCAGGGCTGCCGCGGCCACGGCGCCCAGCAGGGCGTACGCCAGGTGCTGGAGCAGGAACACCCGCACCACCTGGCCGGGGGTGAAACCGATCGCCTTCAGGACCGAGAGGTCGCGCAGATGCCCGCGGATGCGGGTGGAGATCGCGCCGTGCACCGCGAACCCGGCGGCGATCAGCGCGCCGAGACCGAACAGCCCGAGAACCTGGCCCAGCAGCCGGTTGCCGCCCTGTGCCTCGGCGCGCGCCTGCTGCCAGGTGGAGACCTCGCCGACCGAGCCCGCGCCCAGCACGGTGACGGCACGCTGCACCGCGTAGTCCGTGTCGCCGGGATCGCCCAGCCGCAGCCCGATGACCTGGCCGGCCGGGGCGCGCACCGCGGACGGCAGCGCCCACACCAGCCCCGGCTGCTCGCCCGGGCGGTAGCGGGGTTCGGCGCTGTCCGCGATGCCCTCGACGGTCACGGTGCGGGCGGTGCCGGGCAGCGTCAGGGTGTCCCCGGGCTCGGCCAGCAGGGCCCGGGCCAGGCTGCTCTCCAGCACCACACCGTCCGGCGCGGCCGGGTTCAGCCAGTGCCCGGCGGTGAGCAGGGGGCGGGCGACGGAGGGCAGGTCCGGGGTGCCGCGCAGCTCCACGGAGGCCCGGGCGCCGCGGGCGGCGACGGTGGCCGACTCGGTGCGGTAGGGGCCGGCGACGGAGCCGACACCGTCCAGCGCGGCCAGCTTGCCGGCGTCGGCGGACAGCGCGGTGCGCAGCCACACGTGCGCCCCGCGTGCCTCGGCGAAGGTGCGCTGCCAGGGGTTCGTGGCATAGCCGAACAGGGCGGTGGCGAGCAGCAGCGAGGCGACGATCCCGGCGGTCGCCAGCACCAGGAACAGCGCCTCGCCGCGGTGGTTGCGCAGATCGGAGTGCGCCCAGCGCAGGGCGGCCCGCACGTCCCTGAGATCCGGCACCGTCAGTCCCTCAGCTTCAGCACGCCGGAGATGCCGCCGTGCCGGGACGGCGGGGCGCCGTCCAGGGCGGCATCGTCGGCTATGCGGCCGTCGAAGAAGCTGATCACCCGGTCCGCGGCGCTGGCCAGCCGGGCGTCGTGCGTGACGAGGACGATGCTCTGCCCGCGCGCGTGGAAGCGGGACAGCAGCCGCATGACCTCGCGGGTGCCCTTGCTGTCCAGGCTGCCGGCCGGCTCGTCCGCGAGCAGCAGCGGCGGATGGTTGACCAGCGCCCGGGCGAGGGCGACCCGCTGCTGCTCGCCGCCGGACAGCTCGCCCGGCATGCTGCGCTCCTTGCCCTCCAGACCCAGCTCGGCCAGGAGCGCCTCCCGCTCGGCGCGGGCCTTCTTCGGCGGGACGCCGGCCAGCAGGGCGGGCAGCTCGACGTTGTCGGCGACGGACAGGTTCGACACCAGGTTGAAGAACTGGAAGACGATGCCGATGGCCCGGCGGCGCTCCACCGCCCAGCGGGCCTCGCTGAAGGAGTCGGTGCACCGGCCGTCGAGCCAGACGCTGCCGGCGTCCGGCCGCTGGAGCCCGCCGAGCAGGTGCAGCAGCGTCGACTTGCCGGCGCCGGACGGCCCGGTGATCGCCACGAACTCGCCCCGGGCGACGCTCAGGTCGACCCCGCGTACGGCGTGGGCCGGTGCACCCTCGCCGTAGTGGGTCTTCGCCAGGCCCTCGGCGCGCAGCACAGGAGGGTGGTCGTCGCTCACTCGAGTTCCTCCAGTTCCTCCTGGCACCGCTCCAGCCAGTCGAGGTCGGCCTGGAGGTGCAGCATCGCGCCCTCGATCAGCAGGTGGGCGATTCGGTTGTCCCGGTTCTCGGCCGCGGCCAGTTTCGACAGATTGCGCATGGTGGTGAGGTACTGGCGCCGCTGCCGGTTGATGAGGGCGATCTGGTCGGCGAGACCGGACTGCGGGGCGAGGGCGAGCTTCATGAAGAACTCGTCCCGCACCCGCGGCTCGTCCTCGGTCTCCTCGAACCAGACGTGCAGCGCCTCACGTCCGGCCTCGGTGAGGTGGTAGACCTTCTTGTTGGGCCGGCTGGACTGCTCCACGTCCTCGCCCTCGATCAGCCCGGACTTCTCCAGGCGGCTCAGGGTGACGTAGATCTGGCCGACGTTCGGCTGAGGGTACGCGGCGCCCAGCAGTTGCTCAAGGTCCTGCTTCAGCTCGTAGCCATGGGCCGGGCCGCGGGCCAGGAGTGCCAGGAGGGGCAGACGCACTCGTGCTGTCCTCCTGTCTGCTCCATGTGCTCCAGGCCCTAGTATCGCGCATACCTAACAGGTATACATGGCCTCTGTCCGCGGGCGAGGGTGCCCGTGGTGCCGGTGTACAGGGAGGAACCTATGCGGTGGATACGCGCCGCCGGTAGGGGCCTTCTCGTTCTCGTTGTGATCATGGCCGGCTACGTCGCCTCGGGCACCGGAGCCGGCGAAGCCGCCCAGGGCGGCCGCGGGCCGCTCACCCTGGCCACCGCGGGCGATCTCACCGGCTATCTCGGCCCGCTGCTCCAGGGCTGGAACCGCACCCACCCCGGGGAGAAGGTCACGCTCGTCGAGCTGCCCGACTCCGCCGACGAGACGCACGCGCAGATGACGACGGACCTGCGCGGCGGCGACCGGGGCCGGTTCGACGTCCTGAACATCGACGTCGACTGGACCTCCGAGTTCGCGGCGGCCGGCTGGATCCGCCCGCTGCCCCGCGACCGCTTCCCGCTGGGGAGCTTCCTGCCGCCGGTCGTGGACACGGCGACGTACGACGGACGACTGTACGCGGTCCCGTACGTCACGAACGCCGGACTCCTCCTGTACCGCAAGGACGTCCTCGACAAGGAGGGCGTGCCGCCGCCGCGTACCTGGGCCGAGCTGGAGCGCGACGCGAAGACCATCGCGCCGAAGTACGGGCTCGGCGGCTACGCGGGCCAGTTCCTGCCCTACGAGGGCCTCACCGTGAACGCGGCCGAGGCCGTGTACTCGGCGGGCGGCACCATCCTCGGCGGCGAGGGCACCCGCGTCACCGTCGACTCCGCCGCCGCCCGCGAGGGCATCGGCTTCCTCGCCCGCGGCATCCGGGAGGGCTGGATCCCGCGGCAGGCGCTGACGTACAAGGAGGAGGAGTCCAAGCAGGCCTTCCAGGACGGCAGGCTGCTCTTCCTGCGCAACTGGCCCTATGCCTACGCCGTCGCCGCGGAGAAGGGCACGAAGGTCGCCGGGCGGATCGGCGCCGTACCGCTGCCCGGGCCCGACGGGCCGGGGACGAGCGTCCTCGGCGGCTCCAACCTCGCGGTCAACGCCCACGCCCGGCACCCGGACTCCGCCGTGCGCCTGATCGCCTACCTCACCGGCGAGTCCGTGCAGCGCCAGGTGCTCACGCGCGGCGCGCTGCCGCCGGTGCGGGCCGCGCTGTACGCAGACCCCGCCCTGGTGCGGCGGTTCCCCTATCTGCCGACCCTGCGCACCGCGGTGCTCACCGCCCGCCCGCGCCCCAAGAGCCCGCACTACGACCAGGTGAGCCTGGCCGTGCAGGCGGTCGTGCAGGACGCGCTCACCGGGCGCCAGACGCCCGGCCAGGCCGTGCGCCGGCTGGCGCGCGAGCTCGACGCCATCGCCCGTCGATAGTTACTTGTTAAGTAACGCCACCATCACGACTGTGCTCGCCTTGGGGTGATTTGCCCTGGTCTGGGCATCGAACTCGCCAGTATCTTCCGTTCACTTCGTTGACACCCTCGCTTGTTGCCTACCTAACATGCATGCATAACAGCCCCCTTTCAGAGACAGGTTCCACTGGGTTGAACAGGCATCATTGGTGGCGCGACGCGGTGATCTACCAGGTCTACGTCCGCAGCTTCCTGGACAGCACCGGAGACGGCATCGGCGATCTGGCCGGCGTCCGGGCCGGACTGCCGTACCTGAAGAAGCTCGGCGTCGACGGGATCTGGCTGAGCCCGTTCTACCCCTCACCGCAGCACGACCACGGCTACGACGTGGCCGACTACCGCGACGTCGACCCGGTCTTCGGCGACCTCGCCGAGTTCGACCTGCTGATGGCGGCCGCCCGGCGGCTCGGCATCAAGGTGCTCCTCGACATCGTCCCCAACCACTGCTCCAGCGAGCACCCGTGGTTCCGTGAGGCCCTGGACAGCGCGCCCGGCAGCCCGGCCCGCGCCCGCTTCCACTTCGCCGCCGGCCGCGGACCCGACGGCAGCGAGCCGCCCAACAACTGGCACGCCATGTTCGGCGGCCCGGCCTGGACCAGGGTCGCCGACGGCCAGTGGTACCTGCACATGTTCACGCCCGAACAGCCCGACTGGAACTGGCGCAACCCCGAGATCCCCGACGAGTTCGACCGCACCCTGCGGTTCTGGCTCGACCGGGGCGTGGACGGCTTCCGCATCGACGTCGCCGCCGGCCTCTACAAGCACCCCGCACTGCCGGACTCCGACGACCCGGAGGCCGACGCCCGCACCCGCGACTCGGTCAACCCGCTCGCCTGGAACCAGCCCGAGGTGCACGAGGTGTGGCGCCGCTGGCGCTCCATATGCGAGGAGTACGCGGACCGCGACGGCCGCGAACGCCTGCTCGTCGGCGAGGTCTCCGTGCCCACCGCCCGCGAACACGCCCTCTACGTCCGCCCCGACGAACTCCACCAGGCCTTCTTCTTCGACCTGCTCGGCGCCCCCTGGGACGCCGACGCCTTCCGCAAGGTCATCTCCGAGGCCATGCAGGACATCGCCGGCACCGGCTCCACCGTCACCTGGGTGCTCAACAACCACGACCAGGTCCGCACCGTCACCCGCTACGGCGAACCCGCCACCGAGGGCAGCGGCCTCGGCGCCGCCCGCGCCCGCGCCGCCGCGCTGCTGATGCTGGCCCTGCCCGGAGCCGCCTACATCTACCAGGGCGAGGAACTGGGCCTGCCCGAGGTCGTCGATCTGCCCGACGACGTCCTCACCGACCCGATCTTCCGGCGCACCGGCAGCCGCGCCCGCATCCGCGACGGCTGCCGGGTGCCGCTGCCCTGGTCCGGGCATGCCTCCCCGTTCGGCTTCACCTCCGGCGCGGAGGGCGCCAAGCCCTGGCTGCCGCAGCCGGAGTACTTCGCCGAGTACGCCACCGACCGCGCCCTCGCCGACACCCGCTCCTTCTGGCACCTGTACCGCGACGGGCTCCAACTGCGCCGCTCCCTGCCCCAGCTGGGCGAGGGCACGCTGCGCTGGCTGGACACCCCGCCCGGGGTCCTCGGCTTCGTCCGCGGCGACGGCCTGGTCTGCGCCGTCAACTTCGGTACGGCCAACGCCCCCGCGCCGGTCTCCGGCACCCCCCTGCTCTCCAGCGGCCCCTGCCCGGCCGGCGTGCTGCCCGGCGCCACGGCCGCCTGGTGGCTCGACGACCAGTGAACCGACCCGTCAACGCCCATTCCCCCGAAGGGACATCAACGATGATGCGACGACGTACCACCCTGCTCACCGGCTGCACCGCCCTCGCGCTCGCCCTCGGCGCCACCGCCTGCGGCGGCGGCCCCGTCTCCGCGGGCGGCGGTGACAAGGCACTCAGCGGCCAGACCGTCACCGTGGCCGGCGTCTGGTCCGGCAGCGAGCAGAAGAACTTCCAGAAGGTCCTGGACGCGTTCACCGAGAAGACCGGCGCCAAGACCCAGTTCGTGTCCACCGGCGACAACGTCTCCACCGTCGTCGGTAGCAAGATCGAGGGCGGCAACGCGCCCGACGTCGTCATGGTCCCGCAGGTCGGCGTGCTGAATCAGTTCGCGAAGAAGGGCTGGCTCAAGCCGCTCTCGCCGACCGCCCGGCAGTCCATCGACGCCGGCTACGCGCCCGTGTGGAAGAAGTACGGCACCGTCGACGGCACCCTGTACGGCCTCTACTTCAAGGCCGCCCACAAGTCGACGGTCTGGTACAGCCCCGAGGCGCTCACCCAGGCCGGGGTCAAGCCCCCGAAGACGTACGACGAACTGCTCAAGGCCGGACACACCGTCTCCGACTCCGGTCTCGCCGCCTTCGCGGTCGCCGGGCAGGACGGCTGGACCCTCACCGACTGGTTCGAGAACGTCTACCTCTCCCAGGCCGGCCCCGAGAAGTACGACGCCCTCGCCGCCCACAAGCTCAAGTGGACCGACCCCACGGTGGTCGACGCGCTCACCACCCTCGGCAAGCTCTTCAAGGACAAGCAGCTCATCGCGGGCGGCCGCAAGCAGGCCCTCAACACCGACTTCCCCGGCTCGGTGGAGAAGGTCTTCGGACCCAAGCCCGAGGCCGGCATGGTCTACGAGGGCGACTTCGTCGCCGGCGTCGCCCACGACCAGTACGGCAGGACCATCGGCAAGGACGCCGACTTCTTCCCCTTCCCCGCGGTCGACGGCGGCACCGCACCGGTCGTCAGCGGCGGTGACGCGGCCGTCGTCCTCAAGGACGCCAAGAACGCCAAGGCCGGCATGAAGCTGCTGGAGTACCTCGCCACCCCCGAGGCGGCGGCCGTGTGGGCGAAGGCGGGCGGCTTCCTGTCCCCGAACAAGAAGCTGAACCTCTCCGCGTACGGCGACGACGTCACCCGCGCCACCGCCAAGTCCCTCGTCGGGGCCGGGGACTCGGTCCGCTTCGACATGTCCGACCAGGCACCCGCGGCCTTCGGCGGCACCAAGGGCACCGGCGAGTGGAAGCTCCTCCAGGACTTCCTGCGCGACCCCTCGGACCCGAAGGGCACCGCTGCGAAGCTGGAGTCCGCCGCGGCGAAGGCCTACCAGGACTGACCATGGCCGCCACCACTGTCGTGAAACAGCAGGCGGCCCCGCGGCCCGCCCCCGGCCCGGCGCCCGCGCGCCGCGGCCGGCGGCGCGCCCGGCTGATCGCCCTGCTCTTCGTCTTCCCCGCGCTGCTCCTGCTCGGCGCGCTCGTCGTCTACCCGGTGCTGTTCTCCGTCGGCCGCAGCTTCTTCGACGCCTCCGGCACCCGGTTCGTCGGCGGCGACAACTACGCCGAGATGTTCCGCGACCCGGCCACTTTGAAGGCCATCCGCAACACCACCATCTGGGTCGTCGTCGCACCCGCCCTGCTCACCGGCCTCGGCCTGATCCTGGCCGTCCTGGTGGAGAAGGTCCGCTGGGCCACCGCCTTCAAACTGCTCCTCTTCATGCCGATGGCGGTGTCCTTCCTCGCCGCCGGCATCATCTTCCGGCTCGCCTACGACGAGGACCCGGACAAGGGCGTGCTGAACGCGGCCGTCGTCTCCGTCCACGACGCCTTCAAGGGCACGTCGACCTATCCGACGGCCCGCGGCCGCACCGGGCTGCTCACCCAGGACCGGGACGGCTCCTACCGTACGACCGCATCGGCGGGCGACTCGGTGACGCTGCCGATGGTCGGCGTGCTGCCCAAGGACCTGCCCGGCGGGGCCCGTCCCGCCGGGCCGGCCCCGGGGAAGACCGGCCCCGACGAGCTGCGCGGTGTCGTCTACCTCGACTTCACCCCGGGCGGGGGAGGGAAGCAGGGCAAGGTCGACCCGAAGGAGAGCGGCCTGCCCGGCATGCAGGTCCAGGCGGTGCGCGACGGAAAGACGGTCGCGAGCACGACGACGGCCGCCGACGGCTCCTTCCGCTTCGCGGGGCTGGCGGCCGGGCCCTACACGGTGAAACTGCCCGAGTCGAACTTCGCCCCGCCCTACCAGGGCGTCTCCTGGCTCGGCCCGGCCCTCGTCACCCCGGCGATCATCGGCGCCTACCTGTGGATCTGGACGGGCTTCGCGATGGTCCTGATCGGCGCCGGCCTGTCCACGCTTCCCCGTGACGCGCTGGAAGCGGCCCGGATGGACGGGGCGAACGAGTGGCAGATCTTCCGCCGGATCACCGTCCCGCTGCTCGCGCCCGTGCTCACCGTGGTCTTCGTGACCCTCGTGATCAACGTGATGAAGGTGTTCGACCTCGTCTACATCATCGCGCCGGGACCGGTGCAGGAGGATGCCACCGTCCTCGCGACCCAGATGTGGCTCGTGTCCTTCGGCGGCGGCAACAACCAGGGCCTCGGCAGCGCTCTCGGCGTGCTGCTCCTGCTGCTGGTGATCCCCGCGATGGTCTTCAACGTCCACCGCTTCCGAAGGAGTCAGCGATGAACGCGATCAGGCGGGGCCTGGCCAACGGCCTGGTGCAGGCGTTCCTGGTGGTGATCGGCCTGGTCTGGCTGACCCCGCTCGCGGGCCTGTTCCTGTCCTCCCTGCGCTCGGCCCAGGACACGGCGAAGGGCGGCTGGTGGACGGCGCTGGCCAGCCCCGGCCAGCTGTCCTTCGACAACTACTCGGCGTTGCTGAAGAACGCGGGCATCACCCAGGCGTTCTGGAACACCGTGCTGATCTCGGTGCCGACGACCACTCTGGTCGTCGTCATCGCGGCCCTCGCCGGATACGCCTTCGCCTGGCTGGACTTCCCGTTCCGGGAGCCGCTCTTCCTGCTGGTGGTGGCCCTGTTGGTGGTGCCGGTCCAGATCGGCCTGCTGCCCGTCGCCAAACTCTTCGGTCAACTGGGCCTGTTCGGAACGATCCCCGGTGTGGTCCTCTTCCATGTGGCGTACGGGCTGCCGTTCGCGGTGTTCCTGCTGCGCAACTACTTCGCGGAGATGCCGAAGGAGATGCTGGAGGCGGCGCGGATGGACGGCGGCAGCGAGTGGCGCATCTTCACCCGGCTCGTGCTGCCCGTGGCGCGCCCGGCGATCGCCTCGCTCGCCATCTTCCAGTTCCTGTGGGTCTGGAACGACATGCTGGTCGCGCTGCTCTTCGCGGACAGTTCGTCCCAGCCGCTGACCGTGCAACTCCAGTCCCAGATCCGGCAGTTCGGCAGCAACATCGACGTCCTCGCGCCGGGCGCCTTCCTGTCCCTGATCGTGCCGGTGGTGGTGTTCTTCGCCTTCCAGCGGCACTTCGTGCAGGGCGTGATGGCGGGGTCGGTGAAATAAGAGGCGGGCGGGAACCGAGGGTTCCCGCCCGCCTCTTCGCCTGCGCGCGCCCTACGGCGACGCGGGCGGATACAGCGACCGAGGCAGCTGCGAAGCCGCAGCCGCGTCCAGCAGCCACAGGGTGCGGGCCCGGCCGTACGCACCCGCCGCCGGGGCCTGGATCTCACCCGCGCCGGACAGGGCGATGGCCGCGGCCTCCGCCTTGTCCTCGCCGGCCGCGAGCAGCCAGACCTCGCGGGCCGACCGGATCGCCGGAAGGGTCAGGGTGATCCGGGTCGGCGGCGGCTTGGGCGCGCCGTGCACGCCGACCACCGTCCGCTCGGTCTCCCGTACGGCCGGCAGTTCCGGGAAGAGCGAGGCCACATGGGTGTCCGGGCCGACGCCCAGCATCAGGACGTCGAAGGTGGGCACCGAGCCGTGATTCTCGGGGCCGGCCGCCTTCGCCAGCTCCGCCGCGTACGCCTCCGCCGCCGCCTCGACGTCCGTGCCGTACGGGCCGTCGGAGGCGGGCATGGCGTGCACGCGCTCCGGGTCCAGCGGTACGGAGTCCAGCAGGGCCTCGCGGGCCTGCGTGACATTGCGCTCGGGGTCGCCCTCGGGGAGGTAACGCTCGTCGCCCCACCACAGGTCCAGCCGCGCCCAGTCGATGGCGTCGCGGGCCGGTGCCGCCGCCAGCGCCGCCAGCAGGCCGTTGCCGTTGCGACCGCCCGTGAGGACCACGGACGCGGCGCCCCGGGAGGCCTGCGCGTCCACGATCTTCGTGATCAGGCGGGCCGCGGCGGCCTGCGCCATCAGCTCCTTGTCGTGGTGGACGACCAGCTGCGGAGTACTCACTTCGCCGCCGCCTTCCTCGCCGGTACCTTCTTGGCCGTCTTCGCGGCCGCCTTCTTCGCGGGCGCCTTGGCGGCCTCCTCGACCGGCTCCGGCTCGGCGACCGGCCCGGCCGCCTCCTCGGAGACCGGCTCGGAAGCCGTCTCGGCAACCGGCTCGGAAGCCGGTTCGGAAGCCTGCTCCGGAACCGTGTTCAGCCGCTCCACGCCGTAGCGCAGCGCCGACGCGTAGGTGTCGTCCGGGTCCAGCCGGCGCAACTCCTCCGCGATCAGCTCGGCGGTGTCCCGCCGCTTGAGCGCCACCGCGCGGGCCGGCTGGCCCTCGATGGCCAGCGTGGCCAGCGAGCCGTCCGCCCGGTCCAGCACGATCGGGCCGCAGCTGGTGTCCATCCGGACGGCCGTGAGTCCCGGACCGGACGACCGGGAGCGCTTCACCGGCACGTCCAGCCGGTCCGCGAGCCACATCGCCAGCAGCTCACAGCTCGGGTTGAACTCCTCGCCCTCCACCTCGACGGCCGACACCTCACAGGTGACCTGGTCCAGGGCCGCCGCCAGCATCGAACGCCACGGCGTGATCCGGGTCCAGGACAGGTCGGTGTCGCCGGGCGTGTAGGCCGCGGCACGGGCCGAAAGCTCCCGCACCGGCTGCTCGGCGGTGTAGCTGTCGGTGACCCGGCGCTGGGCGAGCGCGCCCAGCGGATCCTGCGCCGGATCCAGCGGAGCGTTCACCGGCCACCACACCACCACCGGCGCGTCCGGCAACAGCAGCGGCAGGACCACCGAGTCGGCGTGTTCGAGGACCTCGCCGTACAGCCGCAGCACGACCGTCTCGCCGGTGCCCGCGTCCGCGCCCACCCGCACCTCGGCGTCGAGACGCGAGGACGTGCGGTCACGCGGGGAGCGGGAGACCCGCTTGATGACCACCAGCGTGCGCGAGGGGTGCTCGCGCGAGGCGTCGTTGGCGGCCTTCAGGGCGTCGTAGGCGTTCTCCTCGTCGGTGACGATGACGAGGGTCAGGACCATGCCCACGGCGGGCGTGCCGATCGCGCGGCGGCCCCGGACGAGCGCCTTGTTGATCTCTCCGGCGGTGGTGTCGGTCAGGTCTATCTTCATGGCCGGCGCCAGCTCCGTCCGTCTCGTGCGAGCATCTCGTCCGCCTCCACGGGGCCCCAGGTGCCCGACTTGTACTGCGCGGGCCTGCCGTGCTTGTCCCAGTACTCCTCGATCGGGTCGAGGATCTTCCAGGACAGCTCGACCTCCTCCGTGCGCGGGAAGAGGTTGGCGTCACCGAGGAGCACGTCCAGGATCAGCCGCTCGTACGCCTCCGGGCTGGACTCCGTGAACGACTCGCCGTAGGCGAAGTCCATGGAGACGTCCCGGATCTCCATCGAGGTGCCCGGCACCTTGGAGCCGAAGCGGACCGTGACGCCCTCGTCCGGCTGGACCCGGATGACGATCGCGTTCTGGCCCAGCTCCTCGGTCGCCGTGGTGTCGAACGGGGAGTGCGGGGCCCGCTGGAAGACGACCGCGATCTCCGTCACCCGGCGGCCCAGCCGCTTGCCGGTGCGCAGGTAGAAGGGGACGCCCGCCCAGCGGCGGTTGTCGACCTCCAGCTTGATCGCCGCGTAGGTGTCGGTCTTCGACTGGGCGTCGATGCCCTCTTCCTCGAGGTAACCGATGACCTTCTGGCCGCCCTGCCAGCCGGCCGCGTACTGACCGCGGACGGTGCTGCGGCTCAGGTCCTTCGGCAGCCGGACGGCACCGAGCACCTTCTCCTTCTCCGCGGCCAGCGCGTCCGCGTCGAAGGAGGCGGGCTCCTCCATGGCCGTGAGGGCCATGAGCTGGAGCAGGTGGTTCTGGATGACGTCGCGGGCGGCGCCGATGCCGTCGTAGTAGCCGGCCCGGCCGCCGATGCCGATGTCCTCGGCCATCGTGATCTGCACGTGGTCCACGAAGGACCGGTTCCAGATCGGCTCGAACATCGTGTTGGCGAAGCGCAGCGCCAGGATGTTCTGGACGGTCTCCTTGCCGAGGTAGTGGTCGATCCGGAACACCTGCTCCGGCTCGAAGACCTCGTGCACGACCTTGTTCAGCTCCTCGGCCGACTTCAGGTCGTGGCCGAACGGCTTCTCGATCACCGCGCGCCGCCAGGAGCCGCCGGTCTGGTCGGCCAGACCGTGCTTCTTCAGCTGCTGGATGACCACCGGGAAGGAACTGGGCGGCACCGACAGGTAGAAGGCGAAGTTGCCGCCCGTGCCCTGCGCCTTGTCCAGCTCCTCGATGGTGGCGCGCAGCCGCTCGAAGGCATCGTCGTCGTCGAAGGTGCCCTGGACGAAGCGCATGCCCTGGATGAGCTGCTGCCAGACCTCCTCGCGGAAGGGGGTGCGCGAGTGCTCCTTGACCGCGTCGTGCACGACCTCGGCGAAGTCCTCGTGCTCCCAGTCGCGGCGGGCGAAGCCCACCAGCGAGAAGCCCGGCGGCAGCAGACCCCGGTTGGCGAGGTCGTACACCGCGGGCATCAGCTTCTTGCGGGACAGGTCGCCCGTGACACCGAAGATGACCAGACCCGACGGCCCCGCGATGCGCGGGAGCCGTCGGTCGGCCGGGTCACGAAGCGGGTTCGCTCCGGAACCGGAAACGGGTGACAACTCAGCCCTCCGAAGGGGCGAGGCGCTCGAGCTCCGCCTGGGTGGACTTCAACAGGTCGTTCCAGGACGCCTCGAACTTCTCGACGCCCTCGTCCTCCAGCACCTGCACGACGTCGTCGTACGAGATGCCGAGTTTCTCCAGCGCGTCGAGGTCGGCGCGCGCCTGTTCGTAGGTGCCGGCGACGGTGTCGCCGGTGACCTCGCCGTGGTCGTCGGTGGCCTCCAGCGTGGCCTCCGGCATGGTGTTGACCGTGTTCGGCGCGACCAGCTCGGTGACGTACAGGGTGTCCGGGTACGCCGGGTCCTTCACGCCGGTCGACGCCCACAGCGGACGCTGCTTGTTGGCGCCCGCGTTCTCCAGCGCGTTCCAGCGGTCGGAGGAGAAGACCTCCTCGTACGCCTGGTAGGCCAGGCGCGCGTTGGCGACGGCGGCCTTGCCGCGCAGCGCCTTGGCCTCGTCGGTGCCGATGTCGTTCAGGCGCTTGTCGATCTCGGTGTCCACGCGGGAGACGAAGAAGGACGCGACGGAGTGGATCAGCGACAGGTCCAGACCCCGCTCCTTGGCCTTCTCCAGGCCGGTGAGGTAGGCGTCCATGACCGCGCGGTAGCGCTCCAGCGAGAAGATCAGCGTGACGTTGACGCTGATGCCGAGGCCGATCGTCTCGGCGATCGCCGGCAGACCCGCCTGCGTGGCCGGGATCTTGATCAGGGTGTTGGGGCGGTCGACGAGCCAGGCCAGCTGCTTGGCCTCGGCGACGGTCGCCTTGGTGTTGTGCGCGAGGCGCGGGTCGACCTCGATGGAGACCCGGCCGTCCTGGCCGTTCGTGGCGTCGAAGACCGGGCGCAGGATGTCGGCGGCGTCGCGGACGTCCGCCGTGGTGATCATGCGGATGGCCTCTTCGACGGTGACCTTGCGGGCGGCGAGGTCGGACAGCTGCTGGTCGTAGCCGTCGCCCTGGGAGATCGCCTTCTGGAAGATCGTCGGGTTGGTGGTGACGCCCACGACGTGCTGCTGGTCGATCAGCTCGGCGAGGTTGCCGGACGTGATCCGCTTGCGCGACAGGTCGTCCAGCCAGATCGCGACGCCTTCTTCGGAGAGGCGCTTGAGTGCGTCTGTCATGGAATTACATCTCCTACGTGTCGTATATGAGCGTCAGCGCTGGGCGTCGGCGAGGGATTCCCGCGCCTTCGCGGCCACGTTCTCCGCAGTGAAGCCGAACTCCTTGAAGAGCACCTTGGCATCGGCGGACGCACCGAAGTGCTCCAGGGAAACGATGCGGCCGGCGTCCCCCACGTACTTGTGCCAGGTGAGGCCGACGCCCGCCTCCACGGCGACTCGGGCCTTCACGGACGGCGGCAGCACGGAGTCCCGGTACCCCTGGTCCTGCTGCTCGAACCACTCCACGGACGGCATCGAGACGACCCGCGTCGGGACGCCCTCGGCCTGGAGCTGCTCACGCGCCTCGACCGCCACATGCACCTCGGAACCGGTGGCGATCAGGATCACCTGCGGCTCGCCGCCGTCGGCCTCGAACAGCACGTAGCCACCGCGGGCCGCGTCCTCGTTCGGCTCGTACGCCGGCACGCCCTGGCGGGTGAGCGCGAGGCCGTGCGGCTGGCCCTTGCCGAACTCCTTGGTCCAGCGCTTGAGGATCTCGCGCCAGGCGATGGCCGTCTCGTTGGCGTCCGCCGGGCGCACGATGTTCAGACCCGGGATCGCGCGCAGCGAGGCCAGGTGCTCGACCGGCTGGTGGGTCGGGCCGTCCTCGCCCAGACCGATGGAGTCGTGCGTCCACACGTACGTCACCGGCAGGTGCATCAGGGCCGACAGGCGCACGGCGTTGCGCATGTAGTCGGAGAAGACGAGGAAGGTGCCGCCGTAGACACGGGTGTTGCCGTGCAGGGTGATGCCGTTCAGCTCCGCGCCCATGGAGTGCTCGCGGATGCCGAAGTGGATCGTGCGGCCGTACGGGTTGGCCTCCGGCAGCGGGTTGCCCTCGGGCAGGAACGAGCTGTCCTTGTCGATCGTGGTGTTGTTCGAGCCGGCGAGGTCGGCGGAGCCGCCCCACAGCTCGGGGATGACCGCGCCGAGCGCCTGCAGCACCTTGCCGGACGCGGCACGCGTTGCGATGCCCTTGCCGGGCTCGAAGACCGGGATCTTCTCCTCCCAGCCGGTGGGGAGCTCGCCCTTGCTGATCCGGTCGAACTCGGCGGCCCGCTCGGGGTTGCCGTCCCGCCACACCTGGAGGGTCTTCTCCCACTGGGCCTTCGCCTCGGCACCCCGCTCCAGCGCCTTGCGGGTGTGCGCGATGACCTCGTCGGCGACCTCGAAGCTCTGCTCCGGGTCGAAGCCGAGGACGCGCTTGGTGGCCGCGACCTCCTCCTCGCCCAGCGCCGAGCCGTGCGCGGCCTCGGTGTTCTGCGCGTTCGGGGCCGGCCAGGCGATGATCGAGCGCATCGCGATGAAGGACGGCTTGTCCGTGACCTTCTTCGCCTCCTGGATCGCGGCGAAGATCGCCGCCGGGTCCAGGTCGCCGTTGTCCTGGGCCTCCACGCGCTGCACGTGCCAGCCGTAGGCCTCGTACCGCTTGACGGTGTCCTCGGAGACGGCCGTCTCGGTGTCGCCCTCGATCGAGATGTGGTTGTCGTCCCACAGCAGGATCAGGTTGCCGAGCTTCTGGTGGCCGGCCATCGAGGACGCCTCGGCGGAGATGCCCTCCTGGAGGCAGCCGTCACCGGCGATGCAGTAGACGAAGTGGTCGAAGGGGGACTCGCCGGCCGGCGCCTCCGGGTCGAACAGACCGCGCTCGTAGCGGGCGGCCATCGCCATGCCGACCGCGTTGGCGACACCCTGGCCGAGCGGACCGGTGGTGGTCTCGACGCCCTTGGTGTGCCCGTACTCCGGGTGGCCGGGGGTCTTGGAACCCCACGTCCGGAACGCCTTCAGATCATCCAGCTCCAGGCCGAAACCGGCCAGGTACAGCTGGGTGTAGAGGGTCAGGGACGAGTGGCCGGCGGACAGCACGAAGCGGTCGCGCCCGACCCACTCCGGGTCGGCCGGGTCGTGCCGCATCACCTTCTGGAAGAGGGTGTAGGCGGCCGGAGCCAGGCTCATCGCCGTACCGGGATGGCCGTTGCCGACCTTCTGTACGGCGTCGGCGGCCAGGACGCGGGCGGTGTCCACGGCCCGCTGGTCCAGCTCGGTCCACTCGAGGTCTGTGGTGGTCGGCTTGGTGCTCACCCTGGGTCAGGGCTCCTCTCCACATGATCGGTCGCCGGTCGTCGGGGCACGCGCCCACCCGGCCGCCGGCGTGCTTCTGCCCGCCGGCCGGTGCCGAGCCTACCCCCGTAAGGACGTGCGTTTTTTCGAGTGTTTCCAGACTGCCGGGACTCGGTGCGATCCGCCTCCCGACTGGCCGAGACGGCATTGGGCACATGAATACGGACCCTGTCATCTGAGCGCTCAATCGAGGGGTGGGCCACCTCTTATGGGGCGTGCGCCAACACGACCCCACCCCCGCGACGGCCGGGGTATGGGCAACGTCTAAAGTGGCGTGGTACGCGCGAGCCTTTACCGGATCCTCAGACGGGGGGCTTGCTGGGATGTCTCTGTCAGGGGTGTGCGTGACGGCCGTCGAATCCCGTCCAGCGGGTGTGCTCGGTGGTGCGAGCCAGAGCCCGGTTCACCGGCCGTTCGGGGCCCGTGTCAAGGCGTTCGTGGCGCTGACCAAGCCGCGGATCATCGAGCTGCTGCTCATCACCACGGTTCCGGTGATGTTCCTGGCCCAGCAGGGCGTGCCCGACCTGACGCTGGTCCTGCTGACCTGCGTCGGCGGCTACCTCTCCGCGGGCGGCGCCAACGCGCTGAACATGTACATCGACCGGGACATCGACGCCCTGATGGACCGCACCTCGCAGCGGCCGCTGGTGACCGGCATGGTCAGCCCGCGCGAGTGCCTGGCCTTCGGCATCACCCTGGCGGCCGTCTCGACGCTGCTGTTCGGCCTCACCGTCAACTGGCTGAGCGCCTGGCTGTCACTCGGGGCGCTCCTCTTCTACGTCGTCGTCTACACGATGATCCTCAAGCGGCGCACGTCACAGAACATCGTGTGGGGCGGCATCGCGGGCTGCATGCCGGTGCTGATCGGCTGGTCCTCGGTCACGAACTCGATGTCCTGGGCGCCGGTCATCCTCTTCCTCGTCATGTTCTTCTGGACCCCGCCGCACTACTGGCCGCTGTCCATGAAGGTCAAGGACGACTACGCGCGCGTGGGCGTGCCGATGCTCCCGGTCGTCGCCTCCAACAAGGTCGTCGCCAAGCAGATCGTCATCTACAGCTGGGTGATGGTCGCCGTCTCCCTGCTGCTGACCCCGCTCGGCTACACCGGCTGGTTCTACACGGCCGTCGCCCTCGCGGCCGGCGGCTTCTGGCTCTGGGAGGCGCACGGGCTGCAGAACCGGGCGAAGGCCGAGATCACCGGCGCCAAGCTGAAGGAGATGCGGCTCTTCCACTGGTCGATCACCTATGTGTCGATCCTCTTCGTCGCCGTCGCGGTGGACCCCTTCCTGCGCTAGACCCCCTTTTTCTCCGGTACGGGAGGGGTGGGTGGCCAAGGCCACCCACCCCTCCCGTCGCCGTTTGATCTACCCGTCGGTAGCATCCTGGCCATGGCAGACACGCAGCAGGTTGACGCGCGGGCCGAGCGCAAGGTGTCCCGGCTCGCCCACCAGATCAGCGCCTTCGCGAAGGCGCACGGCGGCGCGGAGGGCCAGGTGGCCCACATCGGCGAACGCGGCGCCCGCATCGTCCTCGTCGGCGAGGACGGCGGCTGGGGCGACCTGGTGGCCCCCAGCAAGGAGATCGCCGAGCAGGCGGTGGCCAGGTCCGGCATCACGGTCCACGAGTCCTTCGACGGTGAGTTCGCGGCGAAGGTGACGACGGGCCCGTACGAGTGGAAGCGGATGGCCGGCATGCAGATCGGCGGATGACCCGGGCGGTGCCGGTGGTTCGCCGACCGCCGGCTGCTCGTGGCCGGTCGCGCCCCGCGGCGGAGCCGCATCCGGATGCAGCCCCGTGCCCTGCGTCGGAGCCGCCTGCACATGCAGCCCCGACGCCCCTTCGGGGCGCTGCCGCCACCTGAGCCCCGATTCACCCGTTAGGACGTGCAAGGCAGCAAGCGCGCCCACGTCCTACGGGGAGCCCGGATGATCGAAACGCCGTCCCTCGTGGACCAGTACTGCCACGGGGTGCTCCGCACGGAGCTGGGACTCGGCACCTTCGAGGCCCAGTTGGCGCGTACCGAGGGGCCGCCCGCCCCCGGCACCACCCTCTTCGACACCCAGACCGGCTTCGCCGTACGGCGCTGGTGTCCGCCCCTGCTCGGCCTGGAACCGCACTGCCCGCCCGCCCGCTATCTGGCCCGGCGCCGGGAACTCGGCGTCTTCGAAGCAGACCGGCGGCTGCTGCGCGGCAGCGGTATCACCACCTACCTGGTCGACACCGGCCTGCCCGGTGACCTCACCGGCCCGGCGGAGCTGGCCACCGCGGGCGCCGCCCAGGCCCGCGAGATCGTCCGGCTGGAGCTGCTCGCGGAGCAGGTCGCCGACACCTCCGGCACCGTCGAGTCCTTCCTGGCCAACCTCGCCGAGTCGGTGCACGGGGCAGCCGCGAGCGCCGTCGCCTTCACCTCCGTCGCGGGCCTCCGACACGGGCTGGCCCTGGCGCCGGAGCCGCCGGGACCGGGGGAGGTGCGCGGAGCGGTGGGCCGCTGGCTGGCCGGACGGCGGGTCGGCGGCGCGCTCACGGACCCCGTGCTGCTGCGGCACCTGCTGTGGATCGCGGTCGCGTCCGGCCTGCCCGTGCAGCTGCACGCGGGCCTCGGCGAGCCCGGCTCCCGCATCGACCGCACGGACCCGGTGCTCCTCACGGACTTCGTCCGCGCCACCGCCGGCCTCGGCACCGACCTGATCCTGCTGCACGGCTATCCCTACCACCGCCACGCAGCGCATCTGGCCGGCGTCTTCCCGCACGTCTACGCCGACTCGGGCGCCGCGCTCGTCCGCACCGGCGCCCGGGCGGCCACGGTCCTCGCCGAGATCCTGGAACTGGCGCCCTTCGGCAAGATCCTTTTCTCCACCGGCGCCCAGGGCCTGCCCGAACTGCACGTCGTCGGCGCCCGCCTCTTCCGCGAGGCCCTGAGCCGTGTCCTCGGCACCTGGGTGGCCGAGGGCGCGTGGTCCCCGGAGGACGCCCAGCGGGTGGCCCGGCTGATCGCGGCGGACAACGCGCGCCGGGTGTACGGGCTCTGCTGAGCCGCCCAGACTGAGTGGATGACGACCACGTCCCTGCTCGACGGATTCCTGCACGCCCTGCTGTCCCTGCGCCCTCGCGCTGTCTGGGCGCACGGCTCACTGGCCGGCGGCGACTACCAGGAGGGCCGCAGTGACCTCGACCTGATCGCCGTCCTGCCCGGCCCGCTGGCCCTGGGGACCGTACGACGGCTGGTGGGGCTGCACCGGAGGCTGCACAGGGAACCCCTCGCGGCGAGGCTGCACTGCAGCTACCTCACCCCGGCCACCCTGCGCGACGTGGACCGCTCGCACCTCACCTGGGCGCACGGACGGGTGACGCGCCGCCCGGTCACCCCCGTGACCCGGCGCGAGCTGCACGCCTTCGGACGCGTGCTGTACGGCGAGGCCCCGGCCGCGCTGCTCCCACCGGTACCGGACCGGCAGCTGGCCGACTTCGTCGTGCGCGACCAGCGCGACTACTGGCGCCCGGCGGTGGACAGGGCGCGGCTGTGGCGGCAGGACGTCTGGGTCGACCTGGGCCTGCTGACCTTCGCCCGGGCCACGGTGACGCTGCGCGACGGCCGCCTGATCTCCAAGCGGGAGGCCCTGACCGAGCTTCCGGCGCTGGGCGCTCCGGCGGAGGTCGTCGAGGACATCACCCGCCGCCGGTACGACACCCCGGCTCCGGCCTCCACCGCCTGGCTCACCCGGCGCGCCGAGCTGACCCGCGCCTATCTGGCGCCGGCGATCGATGCCCTCGTCGCGGATTCCGGGTGACTCACGCGCGCGTGCCGACCGTCACCTCGGCCGAGGGGCCCGGCAGGTCCAGGGCGGCCTCCGGGCGTTCCCGCAGCGACAGCAGGACGCGGAGCACCCCGATCCACACCAGGCACGAGCCCAGCATGTGCAGGGCCACCAGGACCTCGGGCAGATGCGTGAAGTACTGCACGTAACCGAGCACGCCCTGCGCGAGCAGGATCAGGAAGAGGTCGCGCGTGCGGGCCAGCGGCCCCTGCGGTGCGTCGACCGCCTTCAGGACGAACCACAGGGCGAACGTCAGCGTGACGACGATCCAGGCGAGCACCGCGTGCAGCTTGGCGACCGTCTCCCAGTCGATCGGGATGCGATCCACCTCGCTGGAGTCACCGGCGTGCGGCCCGGCCCCGGTCACCACCGTGCCGACCGCGATGAGCAGCACGGACGCGGCCACCAGGAACCACACCAGCTGCTGTACGGCCTTGCCGACCAGCGGACGCGGCGCCCCGTCGCCCTCCCGCGTGCGCTGCCACATCACCGTGGCGACGGCGATCAGGGCCGAGGAGAGCAGGAAGTGCGCGGCGACCGTGTACGGGTTGAGACCGACCAGGACGACGATGCCGCCGAGCACCGCGTTGCTCATGACCACCCAGAACTGGGCCCAGCCCAGCCGGGTCAGTGAGCGCCGCCACAGCTTCTGGGTGCGCGCCGCGATGATCGCCCAGCCGACGGCCGCGCACAGCACGTACGTCAGCATGCGGTTGCCGAACTCGATCACCCCGTGGACGCCCATGGCCCGGGTGGTGGTCAGCGACTCGTCGGTGCAGGTGGGCCAGGTCGGACAGCCGAGGCCCGAGCCGGTCAGGCGGACGGCGCCGCCGGTCACGACGATGACCACCGACATCACGAGCGCGGCGAGCGCCGCCCGTCGGACGGTCCGGGAATCCGGGGTCCAGCGGTCGGCGATGAAGGCGAGCGGGTTGCGCAGGGCCGCTACGGCGTCGGCGCGGTTCAGCTTTGGCACGCCCCCCATCGTAGGCCGCCGCTTGTGCACGCGTTCACGAGGGGCACCCCCGGCGCGCGTCACACCGCTCACTCCCAGCGGAAGAACTTCCCGGCCGCGGCCAGGCCGGCCACCGCCCAGACGGCCAGAACGCCCAGGTCGCCCCAGGGCATGCCGGCGCCGTGCTGGAGCACGTCCCGCAGGCCGTCGGAGAGCGCCGCGATCGGCAGCAGACCGAGGGCGTGCTCCCCGGCCGTGCCGAACTTCTCCAGCGGCACGATCACTCCGCCGCCCACGAGCAGCAGCAGGAAGACCAGGTTGGCGGCGGCCAGCGTCGCCTCCGCCTTCAGCGTGCCCGCCATCAGCAGGCCGAGCCCGGAGAAGGCGGCCGTGCCGACGATGAGCAGCAGCAGGACGGCGGCGGGGTTGCCGTGCGGGGACCAGCCCAGCGCGAAGGCGATGACGGTCAGGAGGACGACCTGGAGGACCTCGGTGACCAGCACGGACGCCGTCTTCGCGGTCATCAGGCCCCAGCGGGGAAGCGGGGAGGAGGCGAGCCGCTTCAGGACGCCGTAGCGGCGCTCGAAACCCGTCGCGATGGCCTGGCCGGTGAACGCCGTCGACATCACGGCCAGGGCCAGGATGCCGGGGGCGAGGAAGTCGACCGCCTTGCCCTTGCCGGTGTCCACGATGTCGACCGAGCCGAAGAGCACCAGCAGCAAGGTCGGGATGACGACCGTCAGCAGCAGCTGCTCGCCGTTGCGCAGCAGCATCTTCGTCTCCAGCACCGCCTGCGCCGCGATCATGCGGGGGAGGGGGGCCGCACCCGGCTTGGGGGTGTAGGTGCCCGACGCGGTGGTCATGAGCGCAGCTCCTTGCCGGTCAGCTCCAGGCTGTGTCTTTCCGGGGGGCAACCCCCGGGCCCCCGGCCGGTCCGCGTGCGTGCCGGAATCATGAGCGCAACTCCTTGCCGGTCAGCTCCAGGCTGTGTCTTTCCGGGGGGCAACCCCCGGGCCCCCGGCCGGTCCGTGTGCGTGCCGGAATCATGAGCGCAACTCCTTGCCCGTCAGCTCCAGAAAAACGTCTTCCAGGGTGTGCCGCTCCACCGAGATCCGGTCCGGCATCACCCCGTGCTGGGCGCACCACGAGGTCACCGTGGCCAGCAGCTGGGGGTCGACCTTGCCGCCGACCCGGTAGGCGCCCGGGGTCAGCTCGGCGGCCGTGCAGTCGGCCGGGAGCGCCTTGAGCAGGGAGCCGACGTCGAGGCCGGGGCGGCCGGTGAAGCGCAGCGTGTTCTCGGCGCCGCCCTTGCACAGCTCCTCGGGGGAGCCCTGGGCGATGACCCGGCCGCCGTCGATGATCGCCACGTCGTCGGCGAGCTGCTCGGCCTCGTCCATGTGGTGGGTGGTGAGGATCACCGAGACGCCGTCGGCGCGCAGGTCCCGCACCAGGTCCCAGGTGGCCCGGCGGGCCTGCGGGTCGAGGCCGGCGGTCGGCTCGTCCAGGAAGACCAGCTCCGGGCGGCCCACGACGGCCATGGCCAGCGCGAGCCGCTGCTGCTGGCCGCCGGAGAGCCGGCGGTAACTCGTCCGGCCGCAGGAGCCGAGACCGAGGCGTTCGATGAGGGCGTCGACGTCCAGCGGGTGCGCGTGCAGCCTGGCGATGTGCCGCAGCATCTCGTCGGCGCGGGCGCCCGAGTACACGCCCCCGGACTGGAGCATCACACCGATGCGCGGCCGCAGCTCGGCGGACTGCCGTACGGGGTCGAGGCCCAGGACGCGCACCGCGCCGGAATCCGGCTTCCGGTACCCCTCGCAGGTCTCGACCGTGGTCGTCTTCCCCGCCCCGTTGGGGCCGAGTACGGCGGTCACGCCCGCCTGGGCCGCCAGGTCGAGGCCGTCCACCGCGGTCTTCGTGCCGTACCGCTTCACCAGGGCCTGGACCTGGACCACGGGCTCACTTCGCATGGTTCCAGAGTCTAGGGAGACCGGCCGCCGCTCAGGCGGCCGGGTGGGGGAAGTCCTCCGCACGGGGCCGGTGCAGCGGCAGCCACCGCTCGGCGTAGGCGACGGCGTCCGCCAGCGGGAACAGCCGTGCCTCCGCCGCGCCCACCTTGCCGCGTACGACGGGCCGGTCCCGCTCGAAGTCGTGGCCCAGCTCGTCGAACCGGTCCGAGGTGATCGACACCTCGCTCACCGTCTCCCAGCCGCCGCCGGGAGCCGGCCGGCCGACCCGCACGCGCGGCGCCGGTATCCGGTACTCGGCCAGGTGGAACGCGGTGCACGCGGTATAGCCGGCGCCGAGCAGCAGCACCCGGGCGCCCAGCTTCTCCAGCCGGCCCAGGGGGCTCCGCTCGCCGAGCCGGCAGTCGGGCGCGTGGCCGTCGGTGATCTCCCGCGCGCGCGGGCCGAGCGCCGCGAAGGAGGTCTGCGGGTGCGCACTGCGCAGGGCGCCCGGCCAGGTCCGTACGGTCTCCGGGACCACGCCGACCCCGAGGCTGGGCGTGATCAGGGGGTCGTACGGCGGCATGGTGGCCCGTATCCGGTCCCACCACTCCTCGGGCACCGGCGGGTTGCCCCACACGGCCGGATCGGACTGGTCGCCGGTCTGGGTGGGGACGACGAGCGTGCCGGACGGGCCGAGGGCGTCCAGGAGCCCCTGGACGACGGCGACCGCGCCTCCGTTGACCCAGCCGAGGGAACTCAGCGAGGAGTGGACGAGGAGGATCTCGCCGGTCTCGGCACCGAGCAGGCGCAGCTGTGCGGCGAGGGTGTCCCGAGTGACAAGAGGGCCGGTCGGAGGGGGTGCAACCATGGTCCGGGAGTCTTCCGGACAGGGCCTCTGGACGCCACCGGATTGACCTCGGACCGGTCCCGGAATGATCGATCAGAAGATCGTTTCCGCAGGTCAGATTAGGTATACCTAAGTGACGCAGGGCACCACCCGATGATCCGGACGGCGCTTGTCAGGCTCCGCGGAATTACGCAACAATGGCGTTGTGAAAAACGTCGGCGAGGCTCGGGAGACCCCCACGGGGGCCCCTCAGGAGGAGCTAGCGACCGGTGAGCGCTCGACGCGCAACCGGGTCGCTCGGTCCATCCTGGATCACGGGCCTTCGACCGTCGCCGAACTCGCGGGCCGGCTGGGACTGACCCAGGCGGCCGTCCGGCGTCACCTGGACGCACTGGTGGCCGACGACGTCGTGGAGCCGCGCGAGCAGCGCGTGTACGGCACGCGCACGCGTGGCCGCCCCGCGAAGGTCTTCGCCCTCACCGACTGCGGCCGGGACGCCTTCGACCAGTCGTACGACAAGCTCGCCGCGGACGCGCTCCGCTGGATCGCCGAGCAGGGAGGCGGTCCCGAGGCGGTCGCCGCCTTCGCCCGCGCCCGGATCGCCGCCCAGGCGAGCGCGTACCGCAAGGCGATCGAGGCCGTGACCCCGGACAAGCGCGCCGAAGCGCTGGCCAAGGCCCTGAGCGTCGACGGGTACGCTGCTACGGCGCGCAGCGCACCGGTCGGCGAGCAGCTCTGCCAGCACCACTGCCCGGTCGCCCACGTCGCGGAGCAGTTCCCGCAGCTGTGCGAGGCGGAGACGGAGATCTTCGCCGAGCTGCTGGGTACCCATGTCCAGCGACTGGCGACCATCGCGCACGGCGACGGCGTCTGCACGACGTTCATCCCCAAGATTTCCACTGACGCACCTGCAAGCACGGCCGGGAGGAACCCCGCATGACTCTCCCCACGGAGACTGCCCACCCCGAACTGGAGGGTCTGGGCAAGTACGAATACGGCTGGGCCGACTCGGACGTGGCCGGTGCCTCAGCCAGGCGCGGCCTGAACGAGGACGTCGTCCGCGACATCTCGGACAAGAAGTCCGAGCCGGAGTGGATGACCAAGCTGCGCCTGAAGGGCCTGAAGCTCTTCGAGAAGAAGCCGATGCCGAACTGGGGCTCCGACCTCTCGGGTATCGACTTCGACAACATCAAGTACTTCGTGCGCTCCACGGAGAAGCAGGCGGAGTCCTGGGAGGACCTGCCCGAGGACATCAAGAACACCTACGACAAGCTGGGCATCCCGGAGGCCGAGAAGCAGCGCCTGGTCGCCGGTGTCGCCGCCCAGTACGAGTCGGAGGTCGTCTACCACCAGATCCGCGAGGACCTGGAGGAGCAGGGCGTCATCTTCCTCGACACCGACACCGCCCTGAAGGAGCACCCGGAGCTCTTCAAGGAGTACTTCGGCACGGTGATCCCGGCCGGTGACAACAAGTTCGCCGCGCTGAACACCGCCGTGTGGTCCGGCGGCTCCTTCATCTACGTGCCGAAGGGCGTGCACGTCGAGATCCCGCTCCAGGCCTACTTCCGCATCAACACGGAGAACATGGGCCAGTTCGAGCGGACCCTGATCATCGTCGACGAGGGTGCCTACGTGCACTACGTCGAGGGCTGCACGGCGCCGATCTACAAGTCGGACTCGCTGCACTCCGCGGTCGTCGAGATCATCGTCAAGAAGAACGCCCGCTGCCGCTACACGACCATCCAGAACTGGTCGAACAACGTCTACAACCTGGTCACCAAGCGCGCCGTGGCCTACGAGGGCGCGACCATGGAGTGGGTCGACGGCAACATCGGCTCCAAGGTGACGATGAAGTACCCGGCCGTCTACCTGATGGGCGAGCACGCCAAGGGCGAGACCCTCTCCATCGCCTTCGCGGGCGAGGGCCAGCACCAGGACGCGGGCGCCAAGATGGTCCACATGGCGCCGAACACGTCGTCCAACATCGTCTCGAAGTCGGTCGCGCGCGGCGGTGGCCGCACCTCCTACCGCGGTCTGATCGAGATCGGTGAGGGTGCCGCCGGCTCGAAGTCCAACGTCCTGTGCGACGCGCTGCTGGTCGACACCATCTCCCGCTCGGACACGTACCCGTACGTCGACGTCCGCGAGGACGACGTCTCCATGGGTCACGAGGCCACCGTCTCCAAGGTCTCCGAGGACCAGCTCTTCTACCTGATGAGCCGCGGCCTCTCCGAGGACGAGGCGATGGCGATGATCGTGCGCGGCTTCGTCGAGCCGATCGCCAAGGAGCTGCCCATGGAGTACGCGCTGGAGCTCAACCGGCTGATCGAGCTGCAGATGGAGGGCGCGGTCGGTTAAGACCGCCCCCATCGCCAGCAGACGTCTTACTCAGGAAAGAGAGCACTACGACAGCCATGGCTGAGGCCCAGAACATCCCCGTGGGTTCCACCACCGCGGGCTCGATCGCGGTCGCCGCGGAGTCGACCGTCGTCTCGCGCATGAGCGCGCCCCCGTCCTTCGACGTCGCGGACTTCCCGGTCCCGCACGGCCGCGAGGAGGAGTGGCGGTTCACCCCGCTGGAGCGCCTGCGCGGGCTGCACGACGGCACCGCAGCAGCGAACGGCGACGGCGTGAAGGTGGAGGTGCAGGCCCCCGAGGGCGTCACCGTCGAGACCGTCGGCCGCGACGACGCGCGGCTCGGCAAGGCGGGCACCCCGGTGGACCGCATCGCCGCCCAGGCGTACTCCGCCTTCGAGAAGGCCTCGGTCGTGACCGTCCCGAAGGAGACCGTCCTCACCGAGCCGATCCGCATCGCGGTGCACGGCCAGGGGGGCACCTCCTTCGCCCACCAGGTGATCGAGCTGGGCGCCTTCGCCGAGGCCGTCGTGGTCATCGACCACACCGGTGACGCGGTGCTCGCCGCCAACGTCGACTACGTCCTGGGCGACGGCGCCAAGCTGACCGTCGTCTCCGTCCAGGACTGGGCCGACAAGGCCGTCCACGTCGCCCAGCACAACGCGCTGGTCGGCCGGGACGCCTCCTTCAAGTCGGTGGTCGTGACCTTCGGCGGCGACGTGGTCCGCCTGCACCCGCGGGTGGAGTACGCCGGCCCCGGCGGCGAGGCCGAACTGTTCGGCCTGTACTTCACCGACGCCGGGCAGCACCAGGAGCACCGCCTGCTGGTCACCCACAACACCCCGCACTGCAAGTCGAACGTCGTGTACAAGGGCGCGCTCCAGGGCGACAACGCGCATGCGGTCTGGATCGGTGACGTGCTCATCGAGGCCGAGGCCGAGGGCACGGACACCTACGAGATGAACCGCAACCTGGTCCTCACGGACGGCGCGCGCGTCGACTCGGTGCCGAACCTGGAGATCGAGACCGGCGAGATCGTCGGCGCCGGCCACGCCTCCGCCACCGGCCGCTTCGACGACGAGCAGCTCTTCTACCTGATGGCCCGCGGTATCCCGGAGCACGAGGCCCGCCGCCTGGTGGTCCGCGGCTTCTTCGCCGAGCTGGTCCAGCAGATCGGCGTCGCCGACATCGAGGAGCGCCTGCTCGCCAAGATCGATGAAGAGCTGGAGGCGTCGGTCGCATGACTGCCTCGTCGACGTTCCTGCGCGCCTGCGGGCTGAGCGAGCTGGAGGAGGACACCCCGAAGCGGGTGGAACTCGACGGCACGCCGGTCTCGGTCGTCAAGACCGAGGGCGAGGTGTTCGCCATCCACGACATCTGCTCCCACGCGAACGTCTCCCTCTCCGAGGGCGAGGTGGAGGACTGCCAGATCGAATGCTGGCTGCACGGCTCCGCCTTCGACCTGCGCACCGGCAAGCCGTCCGGCCTCCCCGCGACGCGCCCCGTCCCCGTATACCCCGTAAAGATCGAAGGGGACGACGTGCTCGTCTCCCTCACCCAGGAGTCCTGAGGCACCCATGGCAACGCTTGAAATCCGAGACCTGCACGTCACCGTCGAGGCCGACAACGCCACGAAGGAGATCCTCAAGGGCGTCGACCTCACCGTGAAGCAGGGCGAGACGCACGCCATCATGGGCCCCAACGGCTCGGGCAAGTCGACCCTCGCCTACTCGCTCGCGGGTCACCCGAAGTACACGATCACCAGCGGCACCGTGCTGCTCGACGGCGAGGACGTCCTGGAGATGTCCGTCGACGAGCGCGCCCGCGCGGGCCTGTTCCTGGCGATGCAGTACCCGGTCGAGGTCCCCGGCGTCTCGGTCTCCAACTTCCTGCGCACCTCCGCCACCGCCATCCGCGGCGAGGCCCCCAAGCTGCGCACCTGGGTGAAGGAGGTCAAGGAGGCCATGGAGCGCCTCAACATGGACCCGTCCTTCGCCGAGCGCAACGTCAACGAGGGCTTCTCCGGCGGTGAGAAGAAGCGCCACGAGATCCTTCAGCTGGAGCTGCTCAAGCCGAAGGTCGCGATCCTGGACGAGACCGACTCCGGTCTGGACGTCGACGCTCTCCGCATCGTCTCCGAGGGCGTCAACCGCGTCCGCGAGACCGGCGAGGTCGGCACCCTGCTGATCACGCACTACACGCGCATCCTGCGCTACATCAAGCCCGACTTCGTCCACGTCTTCTCCGCCGGCCGGATCGTGGAGTCCGGCGGTGCCGAGCTCGCCGACAAGCTGGAGGACGAGGGCTACGAGGCATACACGAAGGGTGGCGCATCCGCGTGACACAGCTGCCGGGCCTCCTCGACACCGAGGCGATCCGCAAGGATTTCCCCGTCCTTGACCGCCTGATCCACGACGGCAAGAAGCTCGTGTACCTGGACAACGCGGCGACCTCGCAGACCCCGCGCCAGGTGCTCGACGTGCTCTCCGAGTACTACGAACAGCACAACGCCAACGTCCACCGCGGTGTGCATGTGCTCGCCGAGGAGGCCACGGCGCTGTACGAGGGCGCGCGCGACAAGGTCGCCGCGTTCATCAACGCGCCGAGCCGCGACGAGGTGATCTTCACCAAGAACGCCTCCGAGTCGCTGAACCTCGTGGCGAACATGCTGGGCTGGGCCGACGAGCCCTACCGGGTGGACCACGAGACCGAGATCGTCATCACGGAGATGGAGCACCACTCCAACATCGTGCCGTGGCAGCTGCTGTCGCAGCGCACGGGCGCGAAGCTGAAGTGGTTCGGCCTGACCGACGACGGCCGTCTGGACCTGTCCAACATCGACGAGATCATCACCGAGAAGACGAAGATCGTCTCCTTCGTGCTGGTGTCGAACATCCTGGGCACGGTCAACCCGGTCGAGACGATCATCCGCCGTGCCCAGGAGGTCGGTGCTCTCGTCTGCATCGACGCCTCCCAGGCGGCGCCCCACATGCCGATGGACGTGCAGGCCCTCCAGGCCGACTTCGTGGCCTTCACCGGCCACAAGATGTGCGGCCCGACGGGTATCGGCGTGCTCTGGGGCCGCCAGGAGCTGCTGGAGGACCTGCCTCCGTTCCTCGGCGGCGGCGAGATGATCGAGACGGTCTCGATGCACTCGTCCACGTACGCCCCGGCACCGCACAAGTTCGAGGCGGGCACGCCCCCGATCGCGCAGGCGGTCGGTCTCGGCGCGGCCATCGACTACCTCCAGTCGATCGGCATGGACAAGATCCTCGCCCATGAGCACGCGCTGACGGAGTACGCGGTGAAGCGCCTGGCCGAGGTCCCGGACCTGCGGATCATCGGCCCGACGACGGCCGAGGACCGGGGCGCGGCGATCTCCTTCACGCTGGGCGACATCCACCCGCACGACGTGGGCCAGGTCCTCGACGAGCAGGGCATCGCGGTCCGTGTCGGCCACCACTGCGCGCGTCCCGTCTGCCTGCGCTACGGAATTCCTGCGACCACGCGAGCGTCGTTCTATCTGTACTCCACGCCGGCCGAGATCGACGCTCTGGTCGACGGACTGGAGCACGTACGGAACTTCTTCGGCTGAAGGGCGTGCTGAAAAGGTGAAGCTGGACTCCATGTACCAGGAAGTCATCCTGGACCACTACAAGAACCCGCACGGGCGTGGTCTGAGGGATGGCGACGCCGAGGTGCACCACGTGAACCCGACGTGCGGCGACGAGATCACCCTTCGCGTGAAGTACGACGGCACGAGGATCGAGGACGTCTCGTACGAGGGCCAGGGCTGCTCCATCAGCCAGGCCTCGGCCTCCGTGCTGAACGACCTCCTCGTCGGCAAGGAGCTGGCCGACGCGCGGAAGATCCAGGAGACCTTCCTGGAGCTGATGCAGTCCAAGGGCAGGATCGAGCCCGACGACGCGATGGAGGACATCCTGGAGGACGCCGTCGCGTTCGCCGGTGTCTCCAAGTACCCCGCGCGGGTCAAGTGCGCCCTCCTGAGCTGGATGGCGTGGAAGGACGCGACGGCCCAGGCGCTGGGTGGCGCCGACGCCGAAAGGAAGACGGCATGACCGACACCGCTGAGATGAAGCCGGCCTCGGAGGAAGAACTCCGGGAGGCCCTGATGGACGTGGTCGACCCCGAGCTGGGTATCGACGTCGTCAACCTCGGCCTGATCTACGGGATCCACGTCGACGAGTCGAACATCGCGACCGTCGACATGACCCTCACCTCCGCGGCCTGCCCGCTGACGGACGTCATCGAGGACCAGGCCAAGTCCGCCACGGACGGCCTCGTCAACGAGCTCCGGATCAACTGGGTCTGGATGCCGCCGTGGGGCCCGGACAAGATCACGGACGATGGCCGCGAGCAGCTTCGGGCGCTCGGGTTCAACGTCTGACACAGAGCCGGTGAAAGGGGCCGTGGCCAGCTGCCACGGCCCCTTTCGTGTGCTCGCTCCAGCCCGTCCGGCAGGCGCGGCGGCCGGCCGGAGGCCTCATATGTACGCTCGTACACATGGGATACCTGTTGCTCGCCGGCGCCATCGCCGCCGAGGTCGCCGCGACGACGGCGATGAAGTACACCGAGGGGTTCAGCCGGCTCTGGCCCTCGCTCCTGACCGCCCTGGGGTACGTCGTCTCGTTCGCGCTGCTCGCGAGGACGCTGAAGACCGTCCGGATCGGCACGGCGTACGCGATCTGGTCCGGCGTGGGCACCGCAGCCATCGCCGTGCTCGGCCTGCTGCTGTTCGGCGAGGGGCTGACCCTGGCCAAGGTCGCGGGGATCCTGCTGATCATCGTCGGTGTGGTGGTGCTGAACCTGGGCGGGGCGACGCACTGATGCCCCGCCGCCACGACCCCGATCGGCGCCGGCGCATCATCGACGCGGCGATCCGCGTGGTCGGCCGGGACGGCATCGCCGGGCTGAGTCACCGCACGGTCGCCGCCGAGGCCGACGTACCGCTCGGCTCCACGACGTACCACTTCGCCACCCTGGAAGAGCTGCTGGTGGCCGCGCTGCGGCAGACGAACGAGGGCTTCGGCAGGGTGCTGGCCGAGTGCCTCCCGGAGGGCGGCACGGGCGATCTCGCCGCGGAACTCGCCGGGGCGCTGGGGGAGTGGCTCGGCGGCGAGCGCACCGGCGTGGAGCTGGAGTACGAGCTGTATCTGGCCGCGCTGCGCCGGCCCGCGCTGCGTCCCGTCGCCGGCGAGTGGACGGAACAGACGGCCGCGCTGCTGGCCCGGCACACGGACCCGGTCACGGCGCGGGCGCTGCTCGCGCTGATGGACGGCATCTGTCTCCAGGTGCTGCTCACGGGCGGTTCCTACGACGAGGAGTACGCGCGCGCCGTGCTGGCTCGGCTGATCCCCTGAAGCCGCGCCCGGCACGTGAGACACGGTTCGCCCTGACCACCCCGCCCACGTTAGGTTTTCCTCCATGACCGAGTCTGCAACCCGTACCACCGGCGCCGTCGCCGCCGGCCTCGCCACGATCGCCTCCGACGGCACCGTTCTCGACACCTGGTTCCCCGCCCCCGAGCTGGTCGATGAGCCGGGCCCGGCCGGCACCGAGCGGCTGACCGCCGAGCAGGCGGCCGAGCTGCTGGGCGGCGGCGCGACCGCGGCGACCGGCCCGGACGCCCGCCGGGGCGTCGAGGTGGTCGCGGTCCGCACGGTCATCGCCTCGCTGGACGACAAGCCGGTCGACGCGCACGACGTCTACCTGCGCCTGCACCTGCTCTCGCACCGCCTGGTCAAGCCGCACGGCCAGAACCTGGACGGCATCTTCGGCCACCTCGCCAACGTCGCCTGGACCTCGCTCGGCCCGGTCGCCGTGGACGATCTGGAGAAGGTGCGGCTGAACGCCCGCGCCGAGGGCCTGCACCTCCAGGTGACCTCGGTCGACAAGTTCCCGCGCATGACGGACTACGTCGCCCCGAAGGGCGTGCGCATCGCCGACGCCGACCGGGTCCGCCTGGGCGCGCACCTCGCGGCGGGCACCACCGTCATGCACGAGGGCTTCGTCAACTTCAACGCCGGGACGCTCGGCACCTCCATGGTCGAGGGCCGGATCTCCGCGGGTGTCGTGGTCGGCGACGGCTCGGACATCGGCGGCGGCGCCTCCACGATGGGCACCCTGTCCGGCGGCGGCAACGTGATCATTTCCATCGGCGAGCGCTGCCTGATCGGCGCCGAGGCGGGCGTCGGCATCGCCCTCGGTGACGAGTGCGTGGTCGAGGCCGGCCTCTACATCACCGCGGGCACCCGCGTCACCATGCCCGACGGCCAGATCGTCAAGGCCCGCGAGCTGAACGGCGCCTCCCACATCCTCTTCCGCCGCAACTCGGTCACCGGCACGGTCGAGGCCCGCCCGAACAACGCGGTCTGGGGCGGCCTGAACGACATCCTGCACAGCCACAACTGACGCACCCGCCCAGAGCGTCCGCAGCGCCCCTCGCCGTCCGCGCAGGGGCGCTTCGTCATGTGGGCAGGGCCGCGGCCAGACCCGCAGCCGGCGCCGGGTGCGGCGGGCCCGGCGGAAATTTCTTCGGGCGGGAGGCATAGCGGGCGGCCGGTCGGCACGTCAGGAGGGGTGCAGGGCCTGGACAACGGGTGGGGCCCGGGGGAAGAGAAGGTGACGATGGATGCCGAAGCGCAGGAGAATTTCCGCGAGTTCGTGGCCGGCAGGTCGTCCGCGCTGCTGAAGACGGCCGTCCTGCTGACCGGCGGTGACCGGCACGCCGCCGAGGACCTGCTGCAGAACGCGCTGGTCAAGGCGGCCGGCCGATGGCAGCGGATCGACGAGCCGGAGGCGTACGTCCGGCAGATCCTGTACCGGCAGCAGATCAGCCGCTGGCGGCTGAAGTGGCGGCGACGCGAGGTCACGGTCGCCGAGCCGCCGGAGGCCGGTCACGACCCGGACGCCCCGGGCGCCGCCGAGCTGCGGCTGGTGCTGCGGACGGCCCTGTCCCGGCTCACCGCCCGCCAGCGCACCGTGCTGGTGCTCCGCTACTTCGAGGACCTGCCGGAGGCCGAGGTGGCCCGGCTCCTGGGCTGCACCGTGGGCACCGTACGGTCCACCACCCACCGGTCCCTGGCAAGGCTCCGTGAGCTGGCGCCCGAGCTGGCGTCGGTCGATCCCCGGCCGCAGCGGCCGTCCCGTGACTTCTCGCCCGTGGAGGTGCGTCCGTGAACGTGGAGGAACTCGTGCGCGAGGCGCTGCGGGAGCAGGCCGACCGGGAGCCGCCGGTACCGGCCGGGTTCGCCGACCGGGTGCTCGGGGTGCGCCGGCGCCGCCGTACCCGCAGGCTGGCCTCGGTCGCCGCGGCCACCGCCGCGGTGCTCGCGATCGCCGTCGGGGTGCCGCTGCTGGACTCCGGTCACAGGGCCGACGTGCGGCCGTCCGGGGTGCTGGACTCCGGCGATGTCCGGGCCCACCCGGACCAGTCGCCGCCGCGCGAACTGATCGGAGCCGGGGACGCGGTGCTGGCCGCCTACTACACCGCGGAGTCGAAGCCGCTGACCGAGAACCAGGCCGTCTCGGCACGCACCTACTGGCTGCTCGACCCGAGGAGCGGAAAGTACGAGAAGGACTCCCGCTGGTCCTTCGTCGCCGTCGCCCCCGGCATGAAGACCGCCGCCGTGCTGGAGCGGAACCTGCCCGCGCACCGGATCGGCCTGCTCGACCTCGCGACGGGGGAGGTCGAGCGGTGGATCCCGGTCCAGCACGGCGTCGGCGGGCTCGCGTTCTCGTACGACGGCACGAGGCTCGTCGCGACGACGTACGGCGAGAACCCCGATCTGCGGATCAGGGAGAAGGTGCACACCACCGACGGCAGGGCCGCGTGGATGTGGGCGGCCCGGTTCGGACAGTCGAGCCGGTCGGGGTTCTACGATCTCGACGTGGCCTCCGGCACGGGCTCCTGGACCCGGGTCGCACCCGACCGCAACACCAACTCCCGCGCGGACTTCGCCTTCAGCCGCAGCGGCGGGCTCGTGTACGCGCAGTACATCGGCGGCCGGGACGGCCTGCAGCGGTTCTACGACCTCAAGGGCAACAAGGTCGCCGCGCCCGCGGACGAGAAGCACCTGCGGTCGGACGTCCCCGCGCGGCTGTCCCCGAGCGGCAGGCTCGCCGCTCTCGGCCTGACGAAGGAGGTCGCCGGCTCGCCCGGCAGGTCGTACTCCTCCATCCGTGATCCCCGTACGGGCAAGGAGATCACCAAGGTCCGCGGAGGTCACCTGCTCGCCTGGGCCGACGACAGGCACCTCATCGCCTGGGAACGGGTGACGAGCCTGGAGGAGGAGTACCGACCCCGGCTCGTGCTGGTCACGATCGGCAGCGACAGGGTCGTACCGCTCAGTGGTGTCCAGGAGCCGGCTGAGCCCACCGGTCCGCGGCAGCCGTGGGAGCCCGTCTTCACCCGCCGCTGAGGCCTCGCCCCGGCCGCCGCGGATCAGCCCGCGGTGAGCGCCTCGTACACCGCCAGCAGCCCGTCGGCCGTCTCCCGGCCGGCGGGCAGCAGCGGCGCGCGCACCGGTCCGGCGGGTAGCCCGAGGCGGCCCAGCAGCGCCTTCGCGGTGACGGTGCCGGGCAGGCCCGCGCCCATCATCGCCTCGATCAACGGCATCGCCGCCAGCTGGAGCTCGGTCGCCCGGGCCGTGTCGCCGGCGTCGAACGCGGCAAGGATCGCGGCGACGTGCGCCGGTACAGCGTTGGCGACCGTGCTCACACAGCCCGCCGCGCCGACCGCGTACAGCGCCAGTACGTGCTCGTCGCAGCCCGCGTAGTAGGCCAGGTCCGTCTGGGCCAGCACCTTCTGGGTGCCGAGGAAATCGTAGGAGCAGTCCTTGACGGCCACGATCCGCGGGTGCCGCGCCAGGCGGATCATGGTGTCCGGTTCGATCCGGGTGCCGGTGCGGCCCGGGATGTCGTACAGCATCACGGGCACGTCGCTCGCGTCGGCGACCTCACGGAAGTGCGCGGCCACGGACTCCTGGGGCGGCTTGCTGTAGTACGGCGTCACCACCAGGACGCCGTCCGCGCCCGCCTTCCCGGCGGCGAGAGCCAGCTCCACGGTGTGCCGGGTGTCGGGCGTGCCCACGCCCGCGACCAGCGCGGCCCGGTCGCCGACCGCCTCCCGGACGGCCGCGACCAGCCGCGCCTTCTCCTCGTCGGTGGTGGTGGGCGACTCGCCGGTGGTGCCGTTGAGGACCAGGCCGTCGCACCCCTCGGCCACCAGCCGCGCGGCCAGCCGCTGGGCACCGTCCAGGTCCAGGGCGCCCGCCGCGGTGAGCGGCGTGATCATCGCGCAGAGGGTGCGGCCGAAGGGAGGGGGCTTGCGTGTACTCGTCATGGCAGTAGTCTCGGCAGCGCTTCGGTGAAGCTCTACTTAATTCTCCTACGGAGTATTGCTAAGAATTGCTGATGTGTGGGGGGTGTGGCCGGAGGCCCTGTGTCCAACTCGGCCCCTCATGGGTCACTATGGCCGAAAGGGTCACCGACACCCAGGAGGCGCCATGAAGCTCGGCAAGGCACTGGCCACCGGGGTCGCCGAGGAGCGGCCGCTCGTCCGGGAAGAGGAGCTGCGGCTGCCCGAGGAGGCCGCCCGCACCGAAGCGGCCGAACCGGCCGAGCCGGCCCGCGAAGAGGTCCCGGCCGTCCGATGAGGCTGCGGCTCCCGGCGGAACGCCCGACGGAGCCGCCGACCGGCTACAAGATCGCCCACCCGGTGCTGTCCCAGGACGGCACCCGGGCGGGGTTCACCGGAGTGTCGCTCGGCGGCGCGCTGCCGTACGGCGTCCTCGACGACGCCTCCTGCGTCTACGGCCGCCGGCACCGCCCGCCCGCGCGCCGGTGCGACTGCGGCTTCCACTGCGTGCACGACCGGGCGGCCGCCGAGGCCCTGCTCTGCACCACCGAACACCGGGCGGCCGTCCTGCTGGAGGTCTCGGTCCTCGGCGCCTACATCCGCTTCGAGCGCGGCTTCCGCTACGCCCGGCAGCGGGTGCGCACGGCCACGGCCGGACCGTGTACCTGCGGCGCCGGTTCCGTCGCGCTGGCCGAAGCCGGCTGGGGCCGGCCGGGCTGGCGGGCCCTGGCCCCCGTCTGCGCGGGGTGCGCGCGTGCGCGGACGTCCGTCTCGCTCGCGGGGTTCGCCCGGCTGGCCGGGCAGGGGCTGCTCGTGATCGCCGGAGCCGGCGGGGCCAGCCCGGCGGACGCCGAGTTGACGCCCGCCGCCGACCTCGGAGTCCCCGAACTCGTCGCCGAGGCCGCCCTGTTGCAGGCGCGGCTCGACTGGTTCCAGTCCCAACTCGCCCGCCTCGGCGAACGCGGGGCGGGCGGCGCCGGCGGGGGCTAAGGAGCCCCCGCATGGGTACCCGGATGTTCCGCACAGGAAGGAGGCGGACACCGTGACCGTCACCCCGCACGCACGGCCCGCGGCCGACGGCCACCCCTCCACGGGCGAACTCGTCGGCCAGGCCACCGAACAGCTCTCCCGGCTCCTGCGGCAGGAGGTCGCCCTCGCCAAGGAGGAGCTGGCCGAGAAGGGGCGCCGAGCCGGGCGCGGCGGCGGACTGCTGGGCGCCGCGGGCGCCGTCGGCTACGTCGGGCTGATCGTCCTGGCCGGAGCGGCCACCGCCGCCGTCTCCCTGGCGCTCCCCGTGTGGGCGGCGGCGCTGATCGTGGCCGCGGTCTTCTTCGCGGTGGCCGGCCTGCTGGCCGCGACCGGCCGCGCCCAGCTGCGCCGCGCCGCCCCGCCCACACCCGAGGAGACCCTCGGCAGCGTCAGGGCGGACGTCGACGCGATCAGGGAAAGGGCACACCGATGACGCACAGGAACCCGCACGGCTCGGGCGCCAAGGGCCCCGACGAGCTGCGGCAGCAGATCGAACACACCCGCAGCCAGCTCGGCGACACCGTCGCCCAGCTGGCGGAACGGGCCGATGTGAAGGGCCGGGCCCGGGCCCGGGCCAGCGACCTGAGGGACAAGGCCGGCGCCATGACCGTCCAGCTGCGCGCGAGCGCCGCCCAGGCGGGGCACGGGATGCAGGACCGGGCGGTCAAGGCGGGGCACGTCGTCCAGGAGCGCGCCGCGCGAGCCGGCCACACCGCGCAGGAACGGATGACGAAGGCCGGGCACCTGGTGCAGGAGCGGGCCGGTCAGGGCGGGCACGCCCTGCACCACCGGGCGGCGCACGCCGGTGACACCGCGCGGCACGACCTGCGCGTGCCGCGGCCGGTCCGGTCCGTCGTGGGCGCCGCGAAGCGGCATCCGCGGCCGGCCCTGCTCATGGGCGCGGTGGGCGGCTGCGTCGTCGCCGCGGCCGTGATCTGGCGCAGGATCGACCGCCGGCAGTGAGCACGGGACGCGGGGCCGGCCGGGCGCTCCGTCCGTCCGGCCGGCCCCGCCGCCGTGTCACGGACGGAACCGCAGCACCTGCGGGTCGTGGTCACTGATCTGGTCGTGGAACTCCGAGTTGACGTGCACGCTGTCGTACTCGAAGTCGCAGCCGCGGCGGATCGCCGGGCTGATCAGGATCTGGTCCAGGACCTGCTGGTTGCCCTGGTAGTCGTAGGTGTAACGCTCGCTCTGCGGCAGCGACTTGATCGCCGACCACAGCTCGCCGTCACCCTCGAGGATCTGCGTGGTCCCGGAGAACTCGAAGTCGTTCATGTCACCGAGCGCGATGACGTTCGCGTTCTTCTGGACGGACAGGATGTCCTTGACGAACGCGTTCACCGCGGTCGCCTGGGCGTGCCGCTGGATCTCCGAGCTGCGCATCGGCGGCTGGTACTGCGAGGCCAGACCCTGGTCGCCGCCCTTGGAGTTGAGGTGGTTGGCGATCACGAAGACGGTCTTGCCGCGGAAGACGAACTCGCCCGCGAGCGGCTTGCGGCTGTTGCTCCAGGCCGCGTTCGCCGGGTCGATCCGCCCCGGCGAGACCGTCAGCCGGGCCTTGCCGTGCACCTTGGTGACCCCGGCCGCGGTGGTCGAGTCGCCGCCCGCGCGGTCCACGAAGGAGACCCGCTCCGGGTTGAACAGGAACACCTGGCGGATGTTGCCGCCGGGCTCGCCACCGTCCTGGTCGTTGACCGGGTTGATGGAGCGCCAGTCGTACTTCGGGCCGCCCGCCGCGACGATCGCGTCGACCAGCTTGGTCACGGTCTCGTTCGCGTCGACCGTGCCGTCGTCCTTGGCGCCGTTGTTGTCCTGGATCTCCTCCAGGGACACGATGTCCGGCGACTGGAGGTTGTTCACGATCGCGGAGGCGTGCTTGTCGAAGGTGGCGTCCGACGGGTCGAGGTTCTCGACGTTGTACGTCGCCACCGACAGCTCGCGGCTCGACTGCTTCTGCGTGGTCTCGCGCTCCAGGCCGCCGCTGTCCAGCGTGCCGAGCTTGCTCGCGACGAGGGTGTAGCCGCCGAACTGGTTGAAGTCCAGCGGGCCGGTGGTGGTGCCCTCGAGGGTGTCGCCGACGTTCGCCTTCGGGAAGTCGGCGGTCGAGCCCAGCGACTGGACCTGGAGCCGGCCGGTGTTCTGGGAGTCGTAGGAGCCGTAGACCGTGCCGCCCCGGCGGCTCTGGTGCTCCCGCGGCTTCACCGTCACCCACAGCTCGCTGTACGGGTCGGTCGCGGTGACCACGCGAACGTCCTCGACCTGGACGTTCATGCCCTCCAGGGACTCGTAGTAGTCCAGGGCGTACGCCGACGGGTCCAGGGGCAGGCCGTTGATCGAGTTGCTCGCGGCGGTGTCCCCGGCGGGCGCGTACGCGTCCGGCACGGCGTCCTCGTCGACGACGGCCGGCGCCGGGACCGCGTTGCCGGCGGAGACGGTGGTGATCGTCGGCTTGGTGATCTCCGTCACCGACTGGTTGCCGGACGAGGTGCCGCCCGGGACGTACTCGGAGACCGTGCCGGCCACCTTCACCGAGTCGCCGACCGCGACCTTCGGGGCGGAGCTGGTGAAGACGAACACGCCCTCACTGGTGGCCGGGTTGTCGTCCGGGGCCGGGTCCTGGACCCAGAAGCCCTTGGAGGAGCCGTACGTGCGCGTGGCCGTGACGATGCCCGGGACGTCGGTGACCTTCTGGCCCGCGAACGGCGATATCCGGGTGGTGCCCTGAACGTCGTGGATGCGCACCGAGTCGGCATGCGCGGGCGTGGGGAGGACAACCATCTGGGCGGCTGCCGCCGCGGAACAGACGGCGGCGACGGTGAGCGCGGCGAGGCGCGCGGAAGACCTGCTCGGCAAGGGATCCCTCCGGGGACGTGCGTGAGCGCCGGGACGAGGGTGAACAAGAGCGTGTGAGGGGCTCGTAGCCCTCTGTGACACGCGTAGAGCCGAGTGAACAGTTGTCCCCCCAACTTCTACGCGCGTCAATCTCCTGCCTGGTGCCGGGAGTTGTCAAGGTTTCGGCCATGTACGGCTACTGACGGGGAGATGAACCGGGCGGCATGGGTGGAAATCCGTCTAGGCTGAGCGGCTGAGCCCGTTTCACGGTCCGAGGAGAACCAGCCGATGTCAGACAGCTCCCCCCTGCCGCCCGCGCGGCTGCACCCCGAAGCGGAGCTGGCGCGTGCCGCACTGTCCACGCCGTTGCTCTCCCGGGCCGCCCGCCTCGCCCGCTGGGCCGGGCCCGAGACCCGCGTGGACGCCGGCGGCGGACTGGCCGAGGAGCAGCTGCCCGCCGCCGCGGACCTGCTCGGACTCACCGGTGACGACGCCGCCGCGTACGCCGGCGAGGCATGGCGGGTCGCCGTCGACGCCGGCCTGGTCGAGATCGCCGACGAGGAGGCCGGCACCGTCCGAACGGGGGAGGAGCTGAAACTGCTCACCGGCGGCTCCCCGCGGGACGTGCTCACCGTGTGGCTCGCCGCGCTGGAGACCGTCATCGCCGACGCGGGCGTCCCCGACCTGGACGACCTGGTCGACGCGCTGGACGAGGGTGGCGAGGTCGATTTCGCGTCACTCGACTGGGATCCGCAGGCCGAGGCGGAGTTCCTCGACGGTGTCCTCGGCAACCTCTACCTGCTGACCGTCAGTGAGGACGGCCCCGGCCAGGGCCCCGTCCCGCTGCCCGCCCTGGCCGCCTCCGTGATCGTCCCCGACGACATGGGCGAGCCCACCAACGAGGTCCTGGAGCAGGTCTCCGACGCGATGATGCGGCTGGACGACCAGTTCCGGATGCTGGAGCCGGCCGGACTCGTGGAGTACCAGCCGGTGGACGAGGCGCTCATGGCCGACGCGGCGGAAGAGCCCGCGGCGCCCGTGGACGACACCGACGTCTTCCGTTACGGCATGGTCCGCCTCACTCCGCTCGGCGTGTACGGGCTGCGGGCGCGGCTGCTGGAGGCCGGGTTCGCGGCGCCGGCCGTCGGCGACCTCGTCGACAAGGGCGCGGACGTACTCCTCGACGGCACCGCCCGGTTCGGGCAGTCCGCCGCCCGGGCGGAGACCGAGCAGTGGCTCGCCCGCCGCGAACCACTCGCCGCCGCCCGGGAGTTGCTCGCTGCCGCCCGCGGCGCGGACGCGGGGGCGCCGCTGCGCAGGCTCCGCTGCCAGCAGGCGCTGTCGCTGGTGGGCGCCGAAGCCGAGCCCGCGCTGCGGGAGGTGCTGGACGACCCCGAGCTGGGCGGGCTCGCCCGGGTCTGGCTGAGCGAGCGGGGCGCGGCCGGCGTGCCGGCCCCGACCCAGCAACTGGTGTTCTGGCTGACCGTCGACACCGTGGCCGCGCAGCTCCAGGCCGAGGGCAACTCGGAGGAACTCCAGGCCCTGGTGGAGGGGCTGGCCGCGCAGCACAGCGGGTTCTTCGCGGCGGCCTGGCGGGTCGACCATCCCGCCACCGCCGAGGTGCTCGACGCGATGGGGCGGCTGCACCCGGACAAGAAGGTGGCCAAGGAGGCACGGAAGGCCGCGTTCAAGGCACGGTCCCAGCAGGGCGGATGAGCCCCGGCGCCTGAGACGACGGTGCTTTTGCCGGCCATGGCCCGGCGCATACGGATTCATGGAACAGGCGCCCCGGTGGTAGCCCCGTGTTCAACTCCCGTTCAGAAGCGGCGGGGAGCGTGTGCGCCGAACCGAGGCCCCCCACCCTCCACGGCACTACGACCGTCGTCACAGGAGACACCATGTCGCTCACCCGCAGGGACTTCGCCAGAAAATCCGCGATCACCGGTGCCGGGGTCGCCCTGGCGGGCAGCGTCGGCGCACTCGCCACCGCGCCGAACGCCCTTGCCGCCACGGACAACGAGGGAGCCGAGACCGAGTCCGCGCACGGGGGCCACCACCGCGGTGTCGGCTACGGCCCGCTGATCGCCGACCCGAACGGCATCCTGGCCCTGCCGGCCGGCTTCACGTACAAGATCATCACCTACACCGGCAAGACCAGGCTGGAGTCCGGCGAGTCCACCCCGTCCAACCACGACGGCACGGCCACCTTCGCCGGCCCGCGCGGCACCACGCTGCTCGTCAACAACCACGAGCTGGCCGGCGCCCGCGCCCAGTGGCCGCACCCGGTGCCGCTCATCGAGGGCCTCGTCTACGACCCGGCGGCGGCCGGCGGCTGCACGGTGGTCGAGGTCCGCCGCAGCGGCGAGGTCGCCGAGTGGGTGGGCATCGCCGGCACCGCCACCAACTGCGCGGGCGGCCGCACCCCCTGGGGCACCTGGCTGACCTGCGAGGAGACCGAGGACAAGGCCGGCAAAAACGGTTTCACCAAGGACCACGGCTACGTCTTCGAGGTCGACCCGCAGGACCGCCGGGCCAACCGCGACCCGAAGCCGATCAAGGCCCTGGGCCGCTATGCCCACGAGGCCGTCGTCGTCGACCCCAAGCGCGGCCACCTCTACCTCACCGAGGACGCCTCCGGCCCCAACGGCCTGTTCTACCGCTGGACCCCGCCGGAGGGCTTCCGCCACGGCCGCGGCAAGCTGCGCACCCTCGCCGACGACGCCGGCGTGCTCCAGGCGTTCAAGTGCTTCGACTCCGGCGGCAGGTTCGTGGACGACCTGTCCCGCGCCACCAAGATCGGCACCGTGTACGGCGTCGACTGGGTCGACGTCCCCGACCGCGACGCCAAGACCGTCTCGGTCCGCAAGCAGTTCACCGACGGCCAGATCACCCGCGCCCGCAAGCTGGAGGGCATGTGGTGGGGCGACGGCGGCATCTACGTCGTCTCCTCCTACGCCCGCCAGGAGAGCCCGATCCAGCACGACGGCCAGGTCTGGTTCTACGACCCCAAGCGCCGCACGCTGACGCTGAAGGTGCTGTTCGGGGTGAACCCGGACCCGGCCGAGGACGGCGCCTTCGACGGCCCCGACAACATCACCGTCTCCCCGTACGGCGGCCTGGTCATCGCCGAGGACGGCGAGGGCGTCCAGCACCTGTTCGGCGCGACCGACAGCGGCCGGACCTACCCGATCGCCCGCAACGAGCTGAACATCGGCACCGCCGAGGCGCCGGAGTACAGCGAGTTCACCGGCGTCACCTTCTCGCCCGACGGGAAGACCCTGTACGCCAACATCCAGAGCCCGGGCATCATGCTCGCCATCACCGGCCCCTGGAAGCGGCAGAAGTGCGACTGAGTTCCGCGCGGTGATTAATTCGCTCGCTCGTCCCGCGGCCTTTCTCCTAAAGTGATCCTCGTCCAGGTGCGACAGGCAGGACCTACTTCCGCTCATAACGGGGAGGCCGCGGGTTCGAGTCCCGCCACCGGCTTCGACGTGCCGGTGTAGCTCAGAGGCAGAGCACCATACGTCGGTTCCGCCGACCTCGATCTCTGGACACCGAAAATTCATGCACCTCCCGGTGCGCAGGCTGCGGTTACTTCTTTTGTGAAGAGAATCCGAACCGCCGCCGAACCGATCTCGGGAGGCGCAGCACACGGTGGGTGTCCGGTGCGCAGGCAGCGGTTACTTCCTTGGACAGCCGGTCGCGGGATTCGATACCCGTCAGCACCTTCGGGGTGCTGTAGCTCAGTGGTAGAGCAGCTGTATGTGTTCCGTCGCCGACTCCCGATCTCGGGCACCCTCCCTTTGCTGCGCCTCCCTCCGAAATGCGAAAGAATTCGGGGGAATTCACCATGGCGCGATTCAACACGCGTGCCGTCAAGGCGCAGCCGACGTCCGCGGTGACATCGACCGGCCGCGTCCTGCGGACCTACGAGGGCGGCCGAGGCCAGGAGCGCGACCCGCGCTCGGAACTTTTCCTGCTCGCCGTCGCCAACTTCGTCTCGCAGCAGACCTTCTACGAGAGCGGCGACCAGCGCGACGACCGGTTCACCCGCCTCGTCCGCGACCTGGCCGTCACCGACCCCGCCTGGACGGCCGGCCTGCTCGGCTGGCTGCGCGGCGAGGCCAACATGCGGACGGCATCCATCGTGGGCGCCGCCGAGTACGTGCACGCACGGCTGGCGGCCGGCGCCACCGACGGCCCGTCGAACCGGCAGGTCGTGAACTCCGTGCTCCAGCGCCCCGACGAGCCCGGCGAGCTGCTCGCGTACTGGACGTCGACGTACGGCCGTGCGATCCCCAAGCCCGTCAAGCGGGGCGTCGCCGACGCCGTACGACGGCTCTACCACGTCAGGTCGCTGCTGAAGTACGACACCGCGTCCAAGGGCTACCGCTTCGGCGACGTCCTCAACCTGGTGCACGCGGCGCCGGACCCGGACAAGCCCTGGCAGGGCGACCTGTTCCGGTACGCGCTGGACCGGCGGCACCACCCGGACACCGCCGTGCCGCCCGCCTCGCTGCCGGCCCTCGGCCTGCACCGCGAGCTGATGGCGCTGCCCGTCGACCGGCGGCGGGCGGTCGTCACCGCGCCCGACGGCGCCGAGCGGCTGGCCGCGGCCGGCATCACCTGGGAGGCGCTGGCCGGCTGGCTCCAGGGCCCCATGGACAAGGCGGCCTGGGAGGCCGTCATCCCGTCCATGGGCGCGATGGCCCTGGTCCGCAACCTGCGGAACTTCGACGAGGCCGGGGTCTGCGACGAGGTCGCCGCCCGGGTCGCGGCGAAGATCGGCGACCCGGCGGAGGTGCGCCGCTCGCGGCAGTTCCCCTTCCGCTACCTGGCCGCCTACCAGCACGCGCCCTCGCTGCGCTGGTCCTACCCGCTGGAGCAGGCGCTCGGCCACTCGCTGGCCAACGTGCCCGCACTGCCGGGCCGCACGCTGGTGCTGGTCGACCGCTCGGGCTCGATGTTCTGGTCGCAGGTGTCCGATCGTTCGCGGCTCAGCCGGGCCGACGCGGCGGCGGTCTTCGGCACGGCGCTCGCGCTGCGGGCGGCGGACGCCGACCTCGTGCAGTTCGGCTCGACCAGCGCGAAGGTGGAGTTCCGTACGGGCGAGTCGGTGCTGAGGATCCTCGAGCGTTTCGGCGACCTGGGCGGCACCGACACCACCGAGGCGGTGCGCCGGCACTACGCGCAGCACGACCGGGTGCTGATCGTCACCGACGAGCAGTACGCCCCGAACCGGCACGGCGCCCCGACCGACCAGATCCCGGACCGCATCCCGGTCTACACCTGGAACCTGGCGGGCCACCGGGCGGGCCACGGTCCGTCGGGCGCCGGCAACAGGCACACCTTCGGCGGCCTCACGGACGCGGCTTTCCGGATGGTGCCGTTGCTGGAGCGGGCGAAGAGCGCCGACTGGCCGTGGGCGGCCTGAACACCGAGGCCCTGATCCTGGCCCGCACTCCACCCGGGGTGCGGGCCACCCCGTGCCCGCCGCGGCCTCCCTCGGCGGGCGACCCGCGCTCGACGCCCCTCTCCTACCGCGGCAGGACCAGGAGGTGCCGGTGGCGGGAGGGGAGGACGGAGAGGCCGATGGTGAGGCGCCGAAGAGACACAGGCGGTCGAGCGGGCGGCCGACCGCCTCCGGGGCCTGTACCGGCCGGGACCGCCGAAGGGGTGCGGCCCGGGCGGGCGGGGCCATGATGGGGGTGTGCCCCACCCGCCGACGACCCGCCCGCCGAAGCCCGGCCCGCCCGAGGTCCCTGGCCCGCCCGAGGCCCCTGGCCCGCCCGAGGTCCCCGGTCCGGCCGCGGCCCCGGGTCGTCTCGAATCGTTCCCCACGCCCCGGACCGCCGTGGCCTGGCTGCCCCCGGCCGAACTCTGGCCCGCCATCCAGCGCATCCGCGCCGAGCACGACCCGCAGATCCGCCGCTGGCCGCCCCATGTGAACCTGATCTTCGGCTTCGTGCCGGAGGAGGACTTCCCGGCGGCGCTCCCCCTGCTGGCCGCCGCGGCCGCGGAGTGCGCGCCCTTCGACATCCGGCTCAGCGGGGTCCGCGCCTTCCGCCACCGGTCCTGTGCCACCGTGTGGCTCGACCCCGCGGCGGCCGGCGCCGCGCCCTGGACGGAGCTCCGGTGCGCGCTGGCGGAACCCTTCCCGTACTGCACGGACCGCTTCCCGCGCTACATCCCGCACCTCTCGCTCGGGCGCACCCGCGCCCCGCGGGTCCTCGCGGCCGAATGCGCCGCCCGGCTCGGCGTGCTGCACGCGCGCGTGGCCGACGTCGTGCTGCTCTCCCGCCGCGGCGACGGCCCCATGCGGACGCGCGCCACGGTCGCCCTGGGCACCGGCGCGACAGACCGCCGGCTCGGACCGGACCCGGAGACCGGCGGATACGAGCCACCGGAAGGGCGAACAGAGGCTCGATAAGATACGGGGAGGATCCCCGGTTGGCGAGGAGTACCCGGATGCCGCAGGTGAGGCCCATGCGCGCGGACGCCCGGCGCAATCACGAGCGGTTGCTGAAGGTGGCCGCGGAGGCGTTCGCCGAGCACGGGGAGAACGCCTCGCTGGACGACATCGCCAAGCGGGCCGGCGTCGGCTCGGGCACGCTCTACCGGCATTTCCCGACCCGGCGGGCGCTGCTGGAGGCGGCGTACGTCGACCGGGTCGAGGCGCTGGGGACGCGGGCCGGCGAACTGGCCGGGGAACTCCCGCCGGGCGAGGCCCTCAGGGAGTGGCTGTACGAGCTGAGCGTCGGCACCCTTCAGGTGCGGGGGATGAAGGCCCTGCTCAGCTCGGCGGTGACGGACGGCAGCGCGGCGGCGCCTACCGTGTGCGGGACCGTCGTCCAGGGTGCCGCGGTGCGGCTGGTGGAGGCGGCCCAGGCGGAGGGCACGCTGCGGCCGGACGTGCAGCCGGTCGAGGTGCTGCGGCTGGTGCACGGGGTGGCCGCGGCGGCGGAGCTGGGGGGTGGGCGGACCGAGGAGATCCGCCGTTATCTGCGACTGCTGCTGGAGGGACTGCGGGTCGGCTGAGGACGAGGGCTGCCGCGCCCCGAAGAGGCGCGCGGCTGTGCTGATGTGCGGCTCCGCCGCGTGGGCGCGACCAGCCACAGCTTGGCCGCAGCCGGGGACGGCCGCAAGGCCGGCGGCGAGTCCCCGGCGCGGCTTCGGCGCCTGCCGGGCTACAGTGCCCGCGCCCCCGGCTCCACCATGTTCCGCACCGTCCGCGCCTTCACGAAGTCGCCCATCGCCGTCATGTCCCACTCGCCGGAGAACTGGCGGATCAGCTTCGCCATCAGCACGCCCGTCTGCGGCTCGGCGCCGGTGAGGTCGAAGCGGACCAGTTCCTCGCCCGTGGCCGAGTCGACCAGACGGCAGTACGCCTTGGCGACGTCGGTGAACTTCTGGCCGGAGAACGAGTTCACCGTGAACACCAGGCCGGTGACCTCCTGCGGCAGGCGGCCGAGGTCGACGACGATCACCTCGTCGTCACCCCCGCCCTCGCCGGTCAGGTTGTCCCCGGAGTGCTTGACCGCGCCGTTGAGGATCGTCAGCTTGCCGAAGTAGCAGCTGTCGATGTGGTTGCGCTGCGGGCCGTAGGCGATCACCGAGGCGTCCAGGTCGATGTCCCTGCCGCGGAACGCCGGCTCCCAGCCGAGGCCCATCTGCACCTGGGAGAGCAGCGGCCGGCCGCCCTTGACCAGGGACACGGTCTGGTTCTTCTGGAGACTGACCCGGCCCTTGTCCAGGTTGATCTTCCCCGCACCCGGCGCGGGGGCCGGCGCCGGAGCGGCCGGCTGCGGCGGGGCGGCGGGGACTGCCGGGGCGGCGGCCGGCTGCGGCGGGGCCGCGGGGGCGGCGACCGGAGCAGCGGCGGGCTCCTCCACCGTCACGCCGAAGTCCGTCGCGATGCCGGCCAGTCCGTTGGCGTACCCCTGGCCGACGGCGCGGGCCTTCCACTGGCCGCCCCTGCGGTAGATCTCCACGATCACCAGCGCGGTCTCGGTGCCCAGCTGCGGCGGGGTGAACGCGGCCAGCACGGCGCCGCCGTCCGCGTCCCGGATCGTGGCCGTCGGCTCGATGCCCTGGAAGGTCTGGCCGGCCGCGTCCGGGCTGGCCGTGACCACGATCTTCTCGATCTCCGGCGGCACGGCGGCGGTGTCGACCGTGACCGCGTCGGGCGCCGTACCACCGCCGGAGCGGTACGTCACGCCGGGGCCCGTCGGCTGGTTGTAGAAGATGAAGTCGTCATCGGAACGCACCTTGCCGTCGGCGGTGAGCAGCAGGCCCGACACGTCGAGCCGCACCGGAGCGGAGACGTCCACCGTCACGCGCGCGGCCGAGAGAGGGATGTTCGAGCCTGGGGTCATAGCTGTCATGCCCGGTGAACGAACGACATGGCTTTACCGTTCCCTTACCAGCCGAACGGCCTACGGTGCCTCAGCGGCCCCGGCCCGCCGCGCGGCTCACGGCACCATCACGATCTTGCGTCCGACGCCGGCCGCGAACTGCGCCAGCGCCTGCGGGTAGCGCTCCAGCGGGATCCGGTCGCTGATGAACACCTCGGGGTCCAGGACACCGCCCGCGAACAGCTCGGCCGCCCGCTCGAAGCTGTGCAGCACCGCCATGGAGCCGGTGATGGTGATCTCCTGGTTGTAGATGCGGTACGGGTCGACGGTCACCCGGGTCGCGTAGTCGGCCACCCCGAACTGGAGGAACGTGCCGGCCTTCGCCACCCGGCCCAGGCCGTCCTGGATGGCCTTCGCGTTGCCGGTCGCGTCCACCACCACGTCCCAGCCCTGCGGCCGGTCCAGCTCGTCCGCGCTGCCGGCCGCGCCCGAGACACCGAGCCGGCGGGCCGTCTCCAGGCGGGCCGGGTTGACGTCCACCACGTCCACGCTCGCCGCGCCGGTCCGCTTGGCCAGCTCCAGCATCATCAGGCCCATGGTCCCGGAGCCGTAGATCAGCACATGGGCTCCCAGGCGGGCCTTCAGGACGTCGTAGCCGCGCACCGCGCAGGACAGCGGCTCCACAAGCGCCGCGTCCTCGGTGCGCACGTGCTCGGGCAGCTTCACGCAGTTCGCCACCGGGGCCACCGCGTACTGTGCCGCCCCGCCCGCCGTCGTCACGCCGATCGCGGCCCACCGCTCGCACAGGTTGTTGTGGCCGGTACGGCAGTAGCGGCACTCGTGGCAGTACAGGGACGGGTCCACGGCCACCCGGTCGCCGACCGCGACCTCGGTGACCTGGCTGCCCACGCCGACCACCTCGCCCGCGAACTCGTGACCCGGCACGATCGGCAGTTCGGGCGCGAACTCGCCCTGGAGGATGTGCAGATCGGTGCCGCACAGCCCGCACGCGGCGACCTCGACGACGACCTCGCGCGGGCCCGGCGTCGGGTCCGGGACCTCGGTGACGACGGCGCGGCCCACGGACTCGATGACGGCGGCCTTCATTTCACGGCTCCCAACGACAGGCCCTGGACCAGCTTGTCCTGGGCGGCGAACCCCGCGGCGAGCACCGGCAGGGAGATGACGAGCGACGCGGCGCACACCTTCGCCAGGAACAGGCCCTGGCTGGTGATGAAGCCGGTCAGGAAGACGGGGGCGGTCTCGGCGACCACGCCCGTCAGGACTCGGGCGAAGAGCAGTTCGTTCCAGCTGAAGATGAAGCAGATCAGGCCGGTCGCGGCGATGCCGGGCAGGGCGATCGGGGCCACCACGCGCGCGAGGATCGTCGGCAGCCGGGCGCCGTCGATCTGCGCCGCCTCGATCACCGCCACCGGCACCTCGGCGAGGAACGACTGCATCATCCACACCGCGATCGGCAGGTTCATGGAGGTGTAGAGGATGACCAGGAGCCAGATGTTGTCGAGCATCCCGGTGTTCTTCGCGAACAGGTAGATCGGCAGCAGACCGGCTACGACCGGCAGCATCTTCGTGGACAGGAAGAAGAACAGCACGTCCGTCCACTTCCGCACCCGCCGGATCGACAGCGCGTACGCCGCCGGCAGGGCGAGGAGGAGCACGCAGAGCGTCGAGACGAGCGACGCGACCGTCGAGTTGACCAGCGCCGGCCAGGGGCTCGCCCCGCCGCCGCTGCCGAAGAACTCGCGGTAGCCGTCCAGGGTGAGGGCGGCGCCGAAGGAGGGCGGGTTGGTCGCCGCGTCCGCCTCGGAGTGGAAGGACGTCAGCGCCATCCAGGCGATGGGGAGGAAGAAGACGATGCCGGTCAGCCAGGCCACCAGGCCGAGGGCCGGACCCCGGTGCTTGCGGACGGGCAGGGCGATGTCGCTCATGCGCGGGACACCTCCTCGCGGAACAGGGACGACACCACGCGCAGGGCGAAGGTCGCGATGAGGATCGAGCCGATGACCACCAGGACGCCGGCGGCCGAGGCGAGGCCGTTCTCGTGGGCCTGGTAGAAGCTCTGGTAGACGGTGTAGGGGAGGTTGGCGGTGCCCAGCCCGCCGGACGTGAGGGTGAAGACCGCGTCGAAGTTCTGGACGATGTAGATCGAGCCCAGCAGAGCGCCGAGTTCGAGGTAGCGGCGCAGATGCGGGAGGGTCAGGTGGCGGAAGATCTGCCAGTCGTTCGCGCCGTCCACCCGCGCGGCCTCGATCTGCTCGGGGTCACGGCTCTGGAGTCCGGCGAGCAGGATCAGCATCATGAACGGCGTCCACTGCCACACCAGGGAGGCCTCCACGGCGAGCAGCGGAGTACCGGAGATCCAGTCCGGCTGTGGGCCGCCCACAGAGTGCAACAGGCCATTGAGCAAGCCGTATTCAGGGTTGTAGAGCACATGCTTCCAGAGCAGGGCCGCGGCCACCGGGACCACCAGGAAGGGGGCGATCAGCAGGGTGCGGACGAGACCCCGGCCGCGGAACCTGTGGTTCAGCAGCAGTGCGAGCGCCAGCCCGAGGACCAGGCTGACCAGCACCACCGTGACGGTGAGCAGCACGGTCGTCCACACCGAGTGGCGCAGGTCCGCGTCCGTCAGCACCTGGCGGTAGTTGTCGAGGCCGGTGAAGCGGCGGGCCTTGGGGTAGAGGGCGTTCCAGTCGAAGAAGGAGATCGCCAGCGTGGCCACGAACGGCAGCTGTGTCACGACGATCAGGAAGACGAGGGCGGGCAGGAGAGGGGCCCGGGTGGCCCAGGCGCGCAGCCGGGCGGAGGGCTGCCGCGCGGTGCGTACCGGTGTCGCCGCACAGGGGGCTGTGGTCGCGGTCATCGTCCCTCGTACTCCTTCGAGATCCGCTCGGCGAGCTGCTGGGACTTCTTCAGGGCCGAACCGGCGGACTGGCGTCCGGCGATGGCCGAACTGATCTCCTGGGAGACCTTGGTGCCCAGATCGGTGAACTCCGGGATGCCGACGAACTGGATGCCGGGCGCGGGACGCGGCTGTACGCCGGGGTCGTTCGGGCGGGCGTTCTCGATGGCCTCCTTGGTCATGTCCTGGAAGGCGGCGGCCGACGCGCGGTAGTCGGCGTTCGTGTACGTCGAGGCCCGCTTGCCCGCCGGGACGTTCGACCAGCCGCTGGTCTCACCGACCAGCTGCTCGTACCGCTTGCCGGACGCCCAGGACACGAACTTCCACGCCTTGTCCGGGTTGCGGGAGGCCTTCTGGATGCCCCAGGCCCAGGTGTAGAGCCAGCCGGAGGATGTCGTCCGCTCGACGGGGGCGGGTGCGTAGCCGAGCCTGCCCTTGACCGGGGAGCCCTTCGCCTCCAGCAGTCCGGCCGCCGAGGTGGCGTCGTACCACATGGCGACCTTGCCCTGGGTCATGTTGTTCAGGCACTCGGCGAAGCCCGACTGGGCGGCGCCGGACTCGCCGTGCTCGCGGACGAGGTCGACATAGAACTTCGTGGCCTTCTCGAAGGCGGGGGAGTCGAGCCGGGCCGTCCAGTCCTTGTCGAACCAGGTGCCGCCGAAGGTGTTCACGACCGTCGTCAGCGGTGCCATCAGCTCGCCCCAGCCGGGCAGTCCGCGCAGGCAGATGCCCCGCATCCCGGGCCGGGCGCCGTCCGCCTTCGCGGCCAGCTCGGCGACCTGCCGCCAGGTGGGGCGGGCGGGCATCGTCAGGCCCTTCGCCGCGAACACGTCCTTGCGGTACATGAGGAAGGACGACTCGCCGTAGAAGGGCTGGCCGTAGAGCTTGCCGTCGGCGCCGGTGAGGGACTCGCGCATCGGCTTCAGGACGTCCTGCTCGTCGTAGGCCGGGTCCTTCGCGACGTACGAGTCCATCTCGTGCAGCCAGCCGTTGCGGGCGTAGATCGGTATCTCGTAGTTGGACAGGCTGGCCACGTCGTACTGGCCGGCCTGGTTGGCGAAGTCCTGGCTGATCTTGTCGCGGACGTCGTTCTCGGGCAGGACCGTGAAGTTGACCTTGATGCCGGTCTCCTTCGTGAAGTGCGCGGCGGTCAACTTCTGCAGTTCGGTCATCTGCGGGTTGTTGACCATCAGGACGTTGAGGGAGTTGCCGCCGGAACCGGTTCCGCCCGCACCGGCCCAACAGCCGGAGAGCAGCGGGGCGAACAGCGTCCCTACGGCGGCCAGGGCGAGCGTGGCTCGCGGCCTCCGTCGGCTCGGGGTGCGCATGGATCGCTCCTGGAGGGAGGGGAACATGAATAGGGAGGTATATGGATATATGGGGCGCTCGACGGTGTGGAGCGCCCTGGGGGACGGGGGATGGACGGGTCAGACCCGGACGACCTGCGGGCCCAGCAGGGAGTAGCGGTGGGCCTCGGCGGCCTGGAGCTGGGTGCTGGTCACGATCGTCTCCAGTGCGCCGATCTCCGCGAACCGGCAGAAGCTGACCGCGCCGAATTTGGTGTGCACGCCCACGAAGACCGTGCGCCGGGCGGCCCGGACGGCCTGCGCCTTGACCTCGCTGACCGCCGGGTCCGGGGTGGTCAGGCCGTGCTCGCGGGAGATGCCGTTGGCCCCGATGTAGGCGAGGTCGATCACGAAGCCGGCCAGCATCTTCGTCGTCCAGTGGTCGACGGTGGCCAGCGTGCCCGGGCGGACCCGGCCGCCGAGCAGCAGTACGGAGACCTGGCCGGCCTCCGCGAGGGCGCCCGCGACCGGCAGGGACGCGGTGACCACGGTGAGCGGCCGGTCCCTGGGCAGTGCCTCGGCGATGAGCTGCGGGGTGAAGCCCTCGTCGACGAAGACCGTCTCGGCGTCCCCGAGCAGGTCGGCAGCGGCGGCGGCGATCCGGCGCTTCTCGGGCACATGGCTGGTGGCCCGGAAGGCGAGTGTCGTCTCGAAGCCGGCGCTCTCCACCGGATAGGCGCCGCCATGGGTGCGGCGGAGCAGGCCGTGGTCCTCCAGTGCGCGCAGATCGCGCCGGATGGTCTCCTTGGCCACGCCCAGGTCGGAGGCGAGCGCGGTGACGTCCACCGAGCCGGTGGCACGCGCGGCCCGCACGATCTCGCGCCGGCGTTCTTCCGTCGTCCACATGCTCACGTCGTCACCCACTTCCCCGGGGAGCTGCCCGTTCGGGCCCCTGGGGGAAGTTCTACCGCCGGTGCGGGACGCTGACCAGGTCTGTTCCGGGCCCGATGGTGCCCGAGTGGGCCCGTTCCACACGGGCCGTGCCCGCTGCGGACCTGCGTGGCCGCCCGGAAGGGAGTGGGCTCGGGCACGGTGGATGCCCGGATACGGCGACGGGCGGGCCCGTTCGGTGCCCGCCCGCGCGTGTGGACGATCGTTTCCGGCCGCTCGTGGCCGCCGGTGGGGTCAGTACGGCCAGATCGGCGGATCGTTCACGAAGTGCCCGCCCAGGTGGCTGTGGGCCGGGTTCTCCGGGTCCAGCTCGCCCTGCTCGGCGATCAGCTTCTCGGCGTACGGCTCGGAGTCGTCGCGCGGGTCGTAGCCGAGCGCCCGCGCGGTCGTCAGGTCCCACCACAGCCGCGTGTTGGCGGAGGAGCCGTAGACGACCGTGTGGCCGACATCCTCGGCGGTGAGGGCGGCGTGGAAGAGGCGGGCGCCGTCGGCCGGGCTCATCCACACCGAGAGCATGCGGACGCCGGTCGGCTCCGGGAAGCAGGAGCCGATGCGCACGGAGACTGTCTCCAGGCCGTGCCTGTCCCAGTAGAGCTGGGCCAGGTCCTCGCCGAAGGACTTCGACAGGCCGTAGAAGGTGTCCGGGCGGCGCGGGGTGTCGACGGGGATCAACGGGTCGCCCGCGCGCGGGGCCGGCGTGAAGCCGACGGCGTGGTTGGAGGAGGCGAAGACGATCCGTTCCACGCCCTCCTGGCGGGCCGCCTCGTACAGGTTGTAGGTGCCCTCGATGTTCGACTTCAGGATCTTCTCGAAGGGCGCTTCCAGGGAGATCCCCGCGAGGTGGAGGACCGCGTCGACGCCCCGCACGGCCTCGCGCAGCGCCGCCTTGTCGGTGAGGTCCGCGGTGATCGCGTCCGGCTCGCCCTCGACGGGGCGCATGTCGAACAGGCGCAGCGCGTAGCCGTACTCCGGGAGCAGGGACCGCATCAGGGTGCCGAGCCCGCCGGCGGCGCCGGTGAGCAGGATGGTGCGGGGAGCGGGCATCCGTCGATCTCCTCGGGGGTCCTCGATGACAGGGAGGGGCTGCATGTGTGATCGTGATTCACATTCGTGGACACGCTAGGGAGCGGCCGCATGCCCCGTCAAGTGTGCCGTGACGGGCGGGAATCCGCTGCCCCTGTTGCGGGTTTCATGCGCTTGACCCGCGGCAACACCGGCCCGTAGCGTGAAGTCGTTCAGAAATATAGACGCCGATCAGAAGCATGCACCGACAGGGAGTGCCTGTGACGCCAGCCCCTCTCGCCGCCCGGCTCCGCGACCCGAGCGGGCCGCTCTTCTTCCCCGTCACCGCCTACGGCCCCGGCGGCTCACTCGACCTGGACGTCTACCGCACCCATGTACGCCGGGGCGTCGCGGCCGGTGCCGCCGCCGTCTTCGCCGCTTGCGGCACCGGGGAGTTCCACGCGCTGCTGCCGGAGGAGTTCGCGGCCTGCGTCCGGGCGGCCGTCGAAGCGGCCGAGGGGCGCGTCCCCGTGGTCGCCGGGGCCGGTTACGGTACCGCGCTCGCCGTCCGCTACGCGCGTCTCGCCGCGGACGCCGGCGCCGACGGCCTGCTCGCCATGCCGCCGTACCTGGTGCACGCCGGCCAGGAGGGCCTGCTGCGGCACTACCGCGAGGTCGCCGCGGCCACCGACCTGCCGGTCGTCGTCTACCAGCGCGACAACGCCGTGTTCACCCCGCGGACGGTGGTCGAACTCGCCCGCACGGACGGCATCATCGGCCTCAAGGACGGCCTCGGCGACCTCGACCTGATGCAGCGCACCGTCAGCGCCGTCCGCACCGAGGTCCCCGGCGACTTCCTGTACTTCAACGGCCTGCCCACCGCCGAGCAGACCCAGCTCGCCTACCGCGCGCTCGGCATCACCCTGTACTCCTCGGCAGTGTTCTGCTTCGTACCGGAGATCGCCCTCGCCTTCCACCGGGCCCTGGAGACCGGCGACCTGCCCACCGCGCACCGCCTCCTGGACGGCTTCTACCGCCCGTTCGTCGAACTGCGCGCCCAGGGCCGCGGATACGCCGTCTCCCTCGTCAAGGCCGGGGTACGGCTGCGCGGCCTGGACGTCGGCGAGGTCCGGCCCCCGCTGCACGAGCCGGCCGAGGAGCACGTCAAACAGCTCGCCCAGCTGATCGAACGCGGGTATGCCCTGCTGGAGGAGGACGCGTGAGCGAGCACGGCCGCGCGCCGGACGAGCGGTACGAGGACGAGGAGGACGTGTGAAGGCATCGGCGTTCGTCTACCCCTGGGACGTCAACGGGGACCCGGCGGCCCCCGCCCGCATCGCCGGACTCGGCGTCGAGCAGGTCACGCTCGCCGCCGCCTACCACTCCACCCGCGCGCTGACCCCGCGCCACCCCCGCCACCGCATCGTCACCGCCGAGTACGCGGCCGTCCTCTACCCGCCGGGCGACCGCTGGGCGGGCCGCGGCCTGCGGCCCTGCCCCGCCGGCCGCTGGGCCCCCGGCAACGCCTACGGAGAGGCCGCCGAAGCCCTCGCCGCGGCCGGTCTCGAGGTGCACACCTGGGTCGTCCTCGCCCACAACTCCCGCCTAGGCGCCGAACATCCCGACACCTCGGTCGTCAACGCCTACGGCGACCGCTACCCGTGGGCGCCCTGCATCGCCCAGCCCGCCACGCGCGCGTACCTGGTCGACCTGGCCGCCGAGGCCGCGGTACGCCCCGGCGCGCACGGCACCGAACTGGAGTCCCTCGGCTGGTACGGGCTCCAGCATCTGCACGCCCACGACAAGACCGCCGGCGTGGGCCTCGGGGACGCCGGGCAGTACCTGATGTCCCTGTGCTTCTGCCCGTCCTGCCGCACCGGCTACGGCGAGCAGGGCCTGACCGCCGACGCGCTGGCGGCGTCCGTACGCGAGGCGCTGGAACCACTGTGGCGGGGCGCGGCGGACGACGAGGGCTGGCCGACGGTCGCCAAGCTCCTCGGGGAGGACACGGCGACGGCCACGCGCGCATGGCGCGACATGACCGCCCGCACCCTCCAGGAGGAGGCCGTGGCCGCCGTACGGGCCGCCGCGCCCGCCGGCTTCCAGGTCCTGCTGCACGCCGACCCCGTCTCCTACCACTGCGGTGCCAACGTCGGCGTCGACCCCGCGCACATCCTGTCCGTGGCCGACGGCGTAGTGGTGCCCTGCACGGGCGGTACGGCCCTGCTGGCGCCCTTCGCCGCGCGGGTCCGGGAGCGGACGGTGCTGGCCGCCAACCTCACCGTCGTCTCCGGGATGGGCGGCAGCCCCGGCACGCTCGCGCGGGCCGCGGCACGCGCGCGTGCCGAAGGCGCGACGGAACTGCGGCTGTATCACGCCGGATTGGCGTCGGACGGGGACCTCGCGGCCGTGCGCGAGGCCCTCGGCGCCCGCTGAGCCAGGGGCAGCGCCGTCAGCAGCAGCGCCCCGCCGTAGAGCGGCAGCAGCAGGGCGGGGCCGCCCAGTTCGACCAGGCCGGCCCCGAGGGCGAGGCCGAGCACGTTCGGGGTGAAGAGCAGCGTGTTGGCGGTGGCCGTCGCCCGGCCGAGCAGCGGGCCGGGGGTCTCGCCCTGGACCGCGGTGAGCGCGGCGATCAGCACACAGGGCAGGCCCAGGCCGCTCGCCGCACCGGAGACCAGGGCCACCGGGTCCGCCGGAACGGCCCGTGCCACCACCGCCATCCCCGTCAGCGCGATGCCGGCCGCCGCGAACCGGCGCCCGCCGAGCCGCCGCAGCGCCGGCCCGGCGAGCAACCCGGCGGCCACCGAGCCGACGCCCTGGGCGGCGTAGAGCACGCCCGTGTAGGCGGGGGAGTGGCCCAGGCGGTCGACCACCGCGTACACCGTCGTACCGGCCAGCGCCGTCAGCAGCATGGTCGTACCGCCCGCCCGGACCATGGGGCGCAGCACCGGGTGACCCCACAGATGCCGGACGCCCTGCGCGGTCTGCTCCCGCCAGCCGCCACCGGGCCGGGCGGGCGGCTCCTCGCGCACCCGCAGCAGGCCGCACAGCCCGGCGGCCAGCACGAAGGTCGTGGCGTCCAGGCAGGCCACGGCCGGGCCGCCGTAGACCGTGTAGAGGCCCGCCCCGGTCAGCGGGGCGACGAGCTTCATGCCCTCCGTGAGGGCCATCCGCAGCCCGTTGAAGTCGCCGAGGAGATCCGGACCGGCCACGGCGGTCACCAGCGCCGACTCGGCGGCGTCGTGGACGGCACCGGCGGCGCCGTACAGGAACAGGACGGTGAACAGCAGCCACAGGCGGCCGGCGGAGTCGACGGCGAAGAGGGTCGGGAGCAGGGCCGCGAGGCCCAGGTTCAGGGCGATGAGCAAGGGCCTGCGCGGGACACGGTCGGCGAGCGTGCCGAGCACCGGGCCGGCCAGGGTGGGCGCCCACATCGCGAGCAGGCACAGGGCGGCCAGACCGTCGGACCCGGTCAGCTCCTTCACCCACACACCCGACGCCAGCCACAGCGAGGAGGTGCCGAAGCCGGACACCACCAGGCCGGTGAGGTACAGCGCCGCGTCGCGGTCGCGCAGCACGCGGAACACGGTCCAGGAAGTCGTCATGCCCGGTCATCGTGGGCCTAAGGCGGGGGCCGGCGGATCGGTCGGATGCCCTAGGGGGCTTCGTTTGGATCAGCCCGGGTCCGCGACGCCCGGCACGGCACCTCGCCGCGTTGTCGGACCACCCGAGTACGCCCAGTACGCGGGTGATCCTCCGCCTTGCGATGCACCGCACCATGCGCCGCGGCCTGATCCGACCTGATCCAAACGAAACCCCCTAGGTGTGTGCCGCACGGCCACGGTTGCGGTGAGGTGTTCGCCCCTGGCCCGCCCGGGTCCGCGTACCCGCGGTCGACCGCACGCGCTGTGGTGCCTCGGGGAGGGCCGCGGGCCGTGGGAGCGGCGGCGCGGCACCGATGAGATTCCGGGAGCCGGCCGGTCCATCCTTCGTACGCGGAGCACGACCGTGCAGGAGTGAGCGATGACCATGATGGACCTCGGCCCGCAGACGAAGATCCTGGCCCGGCTCGCCGAGTCGGTGACCGACGAGCAGCTGACCGCCGCCACACCGTGCCCGGACTACGCGGTGCGCAACCTGCTGGGCCATCTGCTGAAGCTGTCCGTGGCCTTCCGGGACGCAGCCCGCAAGGAGCTCGGCCCGACGACCGACACCAGCCCGGCCGCCGCCGTCCCGGACATCGGCCCCGGCTGGCGCGAGCGGCTGCCGGAGGCGCTGGACGAGCTGGCCGACGCCTGGCGCGACCCGGCCGCCTGGACCGGCGACACCCGCGCCGGCGGGGTGGACCTGCCGGGCGCGGTCGCGGGCGCCGTCGTCGCCGACGAGCTGGTGATCCACGGCTGGGACCTGGCCCGCGCCACCGGCCAGGACTACGCCCCCGACCCGGCCGCCGTCGACGCGGCCCTCGGGTTCCTGCTGGCCGCGACCGACGACCCGAACCGCGGCAACGGCCCGTTCGGTCCCGTCGTCCCGGTCCCGGAGGACGCGCCGCTGCTGGACCGGGCTATCGGTCTCGGCGGGCGGGACCCGGGATGGCGGCCCTGAGTCCGCTCCCCATGCGGCGGGTCCGCCCCCCATGCGGCGGGTCCGCCCCCCCCATGCGGCGGGTCCGCTCCCCATGTGGCGGGTCTCGGGGCCGACCGGCGGTCGCCGGGCGGCGGAAGCGGCGCATCGGGCCTACGGTGACGCTGAGAGGGGGGCAAGCCGAACGGGTACGGAGGAAGCCACCATGCAGGAGCACTACGTGTGGGTGACGACGCGCCGCCTTCAGCCGGGCACCTTGGACGACTTCGAGAGGGCGTGGCGCCCGGAGCCCGCACCGCAGGGCATGCACCGGGCCTACGCGTACTGGTCCGAGGACGGACAGGAGATCACCGGAGTGTCGTTCTGGGACTCCCGGGAGGCGTGCGACGCATGGCGGGCCTCCGAGCCGGAGGCGCAGCGGCGGGCGGCCATGGCCCCGTACGTCGCCGAGGAGCGCGAAGGCTTCTACCGCGGCCGCGAACTCACCCTGCCCAGCGCCACCCGCGGGTGACCGCGGCTGCCCCGGGCCGCCGCGCCTACGGTGGTGACATGAGCGAGATCGTCGTCGTGTACGAGCTGGAGCAGGCGGCGGCCGCACGCACTCCCGCGGACGGACCGCCCGAGGACCGGCTCCCCCGCAGGGTGCACGCGGCACCCGCCGCCCCCGGCAGGCCCGACGCCGCCGGCCCGCGGACCCTGTGCGGCAAGGACACCTTCGCCATGGCGAAAGCTCGTCGGATGCCGTCCCGGCGCCCTGGGGAGCCGTGGTACCCCGAGGAGTACGCGTCCGTGGTGTGCCCGGACTGCGACGCGGTGATGGAGATCTGATCCGCGCCGTGGACTGCGACGGGGTGACGGAGATCCGACGCGGGCCGTGGCCGGGCGGCCCACGGCCCCGGGACCCGTGAGCCGGACGGGGAGCGGGAGCTTCATGGCGAAGTGTGCCGGAGCGGGGCGCAAGGCGTCGTACCCTCCTGGCTATGCCGCTCACTCTCACCGTCCTCGGTACCGCCTCGCCGCACCCGGGTCCCGACCGGCCCTGCTCCGGGTATCTGCTGGCCGGATCGGGTGCCGAGGTGTGGGTGGACGCGGGGCCGGGCACGTTCGCCGCATTGCAGCGGCACACGGATCCCGCGCGACTCGCGGCGATCTGGATCTCTCACCTGCACGCCGACCACAGCGCCGATCTGCTGTCCGCCGCCTACGCCTTCGCCTTCGGCGGGATGACCCCGCCCGCGCCGATCCCGGTGTACGCGCCCCAGGGCTGCGCCCGCCGGCTGGCCGGCTTCTTCGGGCGGCCGGACGTCGACTTCCTGAAGAGCGTCTTCGACTTCCGCGACCTGTACGACGGCCACGACGTGCGGCACTGGAACCTCCGGCTGACCGCGCGCGCCGTTGCCCACGGCACCGAGGCGTACGGGCTGCGCGCCGAATGCCAGGGGAGCGTGTTCGCGTACTCCGGGGACAGCGGGCCCTGTGCCGCGCTCACCGAACTCGCCGTCGGCGCCGATGTGTTGCTGTGCGAGGCGGACATCGACGCGCATCGCGAGGGCGAACACCCCGGACAGGTGCATCTGACGCCGGAGGACGCCGGCCGTGTGGCCCGCGAGGCCCGGGTGCGCGAGCTGCTCGTCACCCATGTCGGGCCCACCCTCACCCGCGAGTCGGCCACCGCGCGGGCCGCCGCCGTCTTCGGCCGGCCCACCGCCGCGGCACACGAAGGCGCCATCCGCACCTTCTGAACCGGCCGTCGCACCTTCCTCCGGCTCAACTTCCTTTGTCAGAAGCATTGACGAAACCCTGGCCCCCTCCTACTTTCAACGCGTCGTACTTCGTACGTCATATATGAGACGCGATACGCGAGATCCGAGAGGGCCGTATGACCTCTGTGCCCACCCCGATCCCGTCCCGCACGCAGTACGTGCTCGACGCGATCAAGCACCGCATCCTCACCGGGCAGCTGACGCCCGGCCAGGCCCTGGTCGAGACGGAACTGGCCGCGCAGTTCGGGGTGTCCAAGACCCCGGTGCGGGAGGCTTTGAAGACCCTCGCCGGGACCGGCCTGGTCGTGATGAGCCAGTACAAGGGCGTCACGGTGCGCATGGTGGACGCGGACATGGCGCGCGAGGTCTACGACGTGCGGCTGCTGCTGGAGCCGGAGGCACTCCGCCGGGCGGTCGGGCGCGGCGCCTGCCTGGACGCGGCCCGCGACGCGCTGACGCGTGCCGACAACGCCACCGACACCGCCGAACGCTCCCTCGCCAACCGGGAGTTCCACCGCGCCCTCTATCTGCCGTGCGGCAACCCGCTGCTCGGCCGGATGCTGGACGAGGTCCGCGACCAGGCCGCCCTCGTCTCCGCCGTCGCCTGGGCCGCCGACCCCTCCTGGGAGCGGGAGGCCGCCGAGCACCGGGAGATCCTGCGGCTCGCGCTGGCCGGGGACGCGGACGGCGCCGCGCGCGCCCTGCACGGCCACATCGCGTCCTTCGTGCGCCGTGCGTTCCCCGAGCCCCTCCCTGAGGAAGGTCAGCAATGAGCAGCGTGACGTTCGAGACCCAACGGGCGGCCCTGGCCGACGTGGTGGCGATCCCGGTGACTCCCTTCGCCGAGGACGGCTCCGTCGACACCGGCACCCACCGGGCCCTGCTGCGTCGCCTGCTCGACGGCGGGATCAGAACCCTCACGCCGAACGGCAACACCGGCGAGTTCTACGCCCTCACCCCCGAGGAGCGCCGCCTGGTCACCGAGTCGACCGTCGCGGAGGCCGGCGACCGCGCCACCGTCCTGGTCGGGATCGGGCACGACCTGCCCACCGCGACCGCCTCCGCCCGGCACGCCCGCGACCTCGGCGCCCAGATGGTCATGGTGCACCAGCCGGTGCACCCGTACGTCTCGGCGGCCGGCTGGGTCGACTACCACCGTGCCATCGCCGAGGCCGTGCCCGAGCTGGGCGTCGTGCCGTACATCCGCAACGACCGGCTGTCCGGCGTCCGGCTCGCCGAACTCGCCGACCACTGCCCGAACGTGATCGGGGTCAAGTACGCCGTCCCGGACGCCGCCCGGTTCGCCGCCTTCGCCCGCGACGCGGGCCTCGACCGCTTCGTATGGGTGGCGGGCCTCGCCGAACCGTATGCCCCCTCCTACTTCTCCGCCGGGGCCTCCGGCTTCACCTCCGGGCTCGTGAACGTCGCCCCGGCCGTCGCGCTGAACATGATCGAAGCGCTCCGATCCGGTGACTACCCGGCCGCCATGAAGGTCTGGGAGCAGATCCGCCGCTTCGAGGAACTGCGCGCCGCGCACGGCAACGCCAACAACGTCACCGTCGTCAAGGAGGCCCTCGCCGCGCTCGGCCTGTGCCGCCGGGACGTCCGCCCGCCGAGCAGGCAGCTGCCCGAGGACGAGCGCGCCGAGGTCGCCGCCATCGCCGCCGGGTGGTCCATATGAGCGCACCCCGCAAGAGGCCCGAAAGCCTGAGAAGCCACCAGTGGTACGGCACCGACGGGCTGCGCTCCTTCAGCCACCGCGCCCGCACCCGCCAGCTCGGCTACCTGCCCGAGGAGCACCTCGGCAAGCCGGTCATCGCGATCCTCAACACCTGGTCGGACATCAACCCCTGCCACGTCCACCTCCGCGACCGCGCCCAGGCCGTCAAGCGCGGGGTGTGGCAGGCGGGCGGCTTCCCGCTGGAGTTCCCGGTCTCCACCCTCAGCGAGACCTTCCAGAAGCCGACCCCCATGCTCTACCGCAACCTGCTCGCCATGGAGACCGAGGAGCTGCTGCGCTCCTACCCGGTCGACGGCGCGGTGCTCATGGGCGGCTGCGACAAGTCCACGCCCGCGCTGCTGATGGGCGCCGCCTCCGTGGACCTGCCCGCCGTCTTCGTGCCGGCCGGGCCCATGCTCCCCGGCCACTGGCGCGGCGAGATCCTGGGCTCCGGCACCGACATGTGGAAGTACTGGGACGACAAGCGGGCCGGTCTCATCGGCGACTGCGAGATGGCCGAGCTGGAGAGCGGCCTGGCCCGCTCGCCCGGCCACTGCATGACGATGGGTACGGCGTCCACGCTCACCGCCGCCGCCGAGGCGCTCGGGGTGACCGTGCCGGGCGCCTCCAGCATCCCGGCGGTGGACTCCGGGCACGACCGGATGGCCGCCAAGGCGGGCCTGACGATCGTCGAGCTCGTCCACAAGGACCGCAGGCTGAGCGAGATCCTCACCCGGGAGGCCTTCGAGGACGCGGTCACCACCGTGCTCGGCCTCGGCGGCTCCACCAACGCCGTGATCCATCTGATCGCCATGGCGGGCCGGGCCGGGGTGAAGCTCACCCTGGACGACTTCGACCGCATCGCCCGCACGGTCCCGGTGCTCGCCAACGTCCGGCCCGGCGGACAGACGTACCTGATGGAGGACTTCCACTTCGCCGGGGGCCTGCCCGGGTTCCTCTCCCGGATCCCGGACCTGCTCCACCTCGACCGGCCGACAGTCTCGTACGACACCCTGCGCGAGCAGATCAGCGGCGCCCAGGTCCACGACGACGACGTCATCCGTCCCCGCGACCACCCGGTCGCGAGCGAGGGCGGGGTGGCCGTGCTGCGCGGCAACCTCTGCCCGGACGGCGCCGTCATCAAGCACATCGCCGCCGAGCCGCACCTGCTCAAGCACACCGGCCCGGCCGTCGTCTTCGACGACTACAAGGCCATGCAGCGCACCATCAACGACCCCTCGCTCGGCATCACCGCCGACAGCGTGCTGGTGCTGCGCAACGCCGGCCCCAAGGGCGGCCCGGGCATGCCCGAGTACGGCATGCTGCCCCTCCCCGACCACCTGCTGAAGCAGGGGGTGCGGGACATGGTCCGGATCTCCGACGCCCGGATGAGCGGCACGAGCTACGGCGCGTGTGTGCTGCACGTGGCACCCGAGTCGTACGTCGGGGGTCCGCTCGCCCTGGTGCGCACCGGAGACCTCATCACGCTCGACGTCGAGGCGCGCACGCTCCGACTGGACGTGGACGACGAGGAGTTGGAGCGGCGCAGGGCGGAGTGGGCGCCGCCGCCCGCGCGGTACGAGCGCGGATACGGCGCCCTCTACAGCGAGCAGATCACCCAGGCGGACACCGGCTGCGACTTCGAGTTCCTCGCCCGGCCGGGCACGGTGCAGGACCCGTACGCGGGCTGACTCGCCCTCGACCGCCGCTCCGCATGGTCGAGATATCGAACAATGATCGGAAAGCGCTTCACCGAGAACGGAGAACAGTCATGGCCCAAGCCGCAGCCGTGGCGAAACCGCCTGCGCCACCCCGGCGGCGCCGTGCCTCCGCCACCCCGCGCAGGCTGCCGTACCTGCTGATCGCCCCCGCAGCCCTGCTGATGCTGGGCTTCATCGCCTACCCGGTGCTCAGCGTCTTCTACTACAGCCTGCGGAACTACAACCCCACCAAGCCGTGGCGGAACGGCTTCGCGGGCCTGGACAACTTCACCCGGGCGTTCTCCCACGATCCGCAGTTCTGGGACACGCTGACCTTCAGCGCCAAGTGGGTCGTGGTCGAGGTCGGGCTCCAGCTGCTCTTCGGCCTGGCGCTTGCGCTCATCGTCAACCAGACCTTCGCGGGGCGGGCGCTGGGCCGTGCCCTCGTCTTCTCCCCCTGGGCCGTCTCCGGCGTGCTGACCTCCGCGATCTGGGTCCTTCTCTACAACTCCCAGACCGGCATCACCCGTTACCTCGCCGACGCGGGAATCGGCTCCTACGGCACCAGCTGGCTGTCGGACACCTCCACGGTCTTCCCGGCGGCCGTGGTCGCCGACCTCTGGAGGGGCGTCCCCTTCTTCGCGATCCTCATCCTCGCCGACCTCCAGTCCGTCTCCAAGGACCTCTACGAGGCGGCCGAGGTGGACGGGGCGAGCCGGCTCAAGCAGTTCTGGCACATCACCCTGCCCCATCTGAAGGACGCCATCGTCCTGTCCACGTTGCTGCGCGCGGTGTGGGAGTTCAACAACGTCGATCTCCTCTACACCCTGACCGGCGGCGGACCCGCCGGGGAGACCACGACCCTCCCTCTCTACATCGCCAACACCAGCGTCGACGCCCACAACTTCGGCTACGCCTCCGCCCTGACGACGGTGGCGTTCGTGATCCTGCTCTTCTGCTCGATCGTCTATCTGCGGCTGAGCAAGTTCGGAGGTGAGTCCCGGTGATCACCGAGATCGCTCCCGCACCCGAGCGCGAGGCCGCCGAGCCCGACAAGACCCGCAAGAGGCGCCTTGCCTGGGACGAGGTCCCGCGCCGGCAGATCTACGTCCCCCTGACGGTCTACCTCCTCTTCACCCTGATCCCCTTCTACTGGATCCTGCTCTTCGCGCTCCGCCCGGCCGGCTCCACCTCCCTGGTGCCCTGGCCGATGACCTTCGAGCACTTCGAGAAGGTGTGGACCGAGCGCAGCTTCGGCACCTACTTCGCCAACAGCGTCTACGTCGGCCTGGCCACCCTGCTGCTGACCACCGTGGTCGCCCTGGCCGGCGGCTACGCGCTCGCCCGCTTCGACTTCCGCCTCAAGCGCGGCTTCATGCTGGGCCTGCTCTGCTCCCAGTTCGTGCCGGGCGCGCTGCTGCTGGTGCCGCTGTTCCAGATCTTCGCCAAGCTGTCGATGATCAACTCGCTCGGCAGCGTCATCATCGCCGAGACCGTCTTCCAGCTGCCGCTGTCGATGATCCTGATCAGCGGGTTCATCCGGAACGTGCCGTACTCCCTGGAGGAGGCCGCCTGGGTGGACGGCTGCAACCGGCTCACCGCCTTCCGGATCGTCGTCCTGCCGCTCCTGCGGCCGGGGTTGATCGCCGTCGGCTCCTTCGCCTTCGTGCACGCCTGGAACCACTTCCTGTTCGCCCTGATGTTCCTCTCCGACCAGAGCAAGCAGACCATCCCGGTCGGCCTCAACACCCTGATGAGCGCGGACAGCGTCGACCTGGGCGCCCTGGCGGCGGGCGGCATCATCGCGGCCGTACCCGTGGTGATCGTGTTCGCCTTCATCCAGAAGTGGCTGATCACCGGGTTCAGCGCGGGGGCGGTGAAGGGATGACCGTACCCATCGTCCTGGCGGGCGCGCGCGGCCACGGCCGCTGGCACCTGGAGAACATCCGCCGGCTCCAGGCCGCGGGAGCCGTACGGCTGGCCGGGATCTGCGAGCTGGCCCCGCTGACCGGGGCGGAGATCCCGGACGGACTGGGCAGGCCCGAGCAGTCCGCCGACCTCGGGGCGCTCCTGGACTCCACCGGGGCCCGGATCGCCGTGCTCTGCACCCCGATCCCGACCCACACCGACCTGGCCCTCACCGCCGCGGCGCGCGGGGTGCACCTGCTGCTGGAGAAGCCGCCCGCCCCCTCCTACGCCGAGTTCCGCCGCATGGCCGACGGGGTCGCCGCGGCCGGGGTGGCCTGCCAGATCGGCTTCCAGTCGCTCGGCTCGCACGCGGTCCCCGCGATCCGGCGCCTCATCGCCGAGGGCGCGATCGGCGAGGTCATCGGCGTCGGCGGGGCCGGGGCCTGGGCCCGGGACGAGGCCTACTACCGGCGGGCGCCCTGGGCGGGCCGGCGACGCCTGAACGGCGCCGACGTCGTGGACGGGGTCCTCACCAACCCCCTCGCGCACGCCGTCGCCACCGCACTCGCCCTGCTCGGCGCCACCCGCGCCGAGGACGTCACCGGCATCGAGACCGAACTGCTGCGCGCCAACGCCATCGAGTCCGACGACACCTCCTGCGTCCGCGTGCGTACCCCGCGCGGACCGGTCACGGTCGCGGCGACCCTGTGCGCCGAACACCCCGGGGAACCGTACGTCCTGGTGCATGGGAGCGGTGGCCGGATCACCTTCTGGTACAAGCAGGACCGGGTGCTGCTCCAGCGGACCGGCCACGGCCTGCAGGAGACCGAGTACGGCCGCACGGACCTGCTGGAGAACCTCGTCGGGCACCTGGCGGACGGCACGGAGCTGCTGGTCCCGCCGGACGAGACCGGCGCCTTCATGCACGTGGTGGAGGCCGTCCGGACCGCCCCCGACCCGGTGCCGCTGCCCGAGCACGCCTGGCGGCCGCTGCCCGCCGAACACCGCCGGATCGTGCCCGGCGTCGACGGCCTGGTCGCGGCGGCCGCCGAGAGTCTCGCCCTCTACTCCGAACTGGGCGTCTCCTGGGCCCTGCCGAACGAGGTGAGCACCTGATGACAACCTCCGACAGCCTGGTCCTGCGGGTCGCGGGCCGCCCGGTCGGCCGCTATGTCACCCGGCCCGAGCTGCCCGCCCGGCTCGCCCCGCGCCCCCACCTGCACCCCGTCACCACCCTGGCCGGCACGGCGGTCACCGAGGTGAGCCCCGCCGACCACGCACACCACCTCGGTGTCGGTGTCGCCGTACCCGACGTCGAGGGGCACAACTTCTGGGGCGGCCGGACCTTCGTCCGCGACCGGGGACCGACCGAGCTGGACAACCACGGCGTCCAGCGGCACACCGGCTTCCGGCTCCGCGACCCCGACGGCTTCGTGGAGGAGCTGCGCTGGGTCGCCGCCGGGACCGAGCTGCTGCGCGAGCGCCGAACCGTCGCGGCCACCGGGCTCACCGGTACCGCCTGGGCGCTGGACTTCACCTTCTCCCTCACCAACGTCACCCCGGACCCCCTCTCGATCGGCAGCCCCGCCACCAACGGCCGGCCCGGCGCGGCCTACGGCGGTTTCTTCTGGCGGGCCCGCAAAGGCGTGGCGGCGCCGGAGGCGTTCACCGCCGACCGGGAGGGCGAGACGGAGGTCCACGGCACCCGCGCCGGCTGGGTCGCACTGGCCGGCGCCCACTGGACCCTGGTCTTCGCCGGCGCCACCGAGGACACCCGCCGGGACCCCTGGTTCGTGCGGACCGCCGAGTACCCCGGGGTGGGCTCCTCCCTGGCCCACGGCGAGCGGCTGACCGTCGCGCCCGGCGGGACCGTCGTACGCCGGGTCGTCACCGTCGTCGCCGACGGACGCCTGAGCCGGGCCGAGGCGGCCGCGCTGGCCGGCAGGGCGGTGACGCAGTGACCACCCCCGAGACCTACACCAACCCGGTCCTGAACGCCGACTGGTCCGACCCGGACGTCGTCCGCGTCGGCGACGACTTCTACCTCACCGCCTCCAGCTTCGGCCGGGTCCCCGGCCTGCCGCTGCTGCACTCGCGCGACCTGGTCAACTGGACGCTCGTCGGCCACGCCCTCGAACGCCTGGAACCCGAGGAGGAGTTCGCCAAGCCCCGGCACGACTGCGGGGTCTGGGCGCCGGCCATCCGGCACCACGACGACCGCTTCTGGATCTTCTGGGGCGACCCGGACCAGGGCGTCTTCCAGGTCAACGCGCCCGAGATCAGAGGGCCGTGGACCCGTCCGCACCTGGTGAAGGCGGGCCGGGGCCTGATCGACCCGTGCCCGCTGTGGGACGACGAGACCGGCGACGCCTACCTGGTGCACGCCTGGGCCAGGTCCCGCTCCGGCGTCAAGAACCGCCTCACCGGCCACCGTATGCACCCCGACGGCACCTCGCTGCTCGACGAGGGCAAGGTGATCGTCGACGGGGACCGCATCCCCGGCTGGTTCACCCTGGAAGGGCCCAAGCTCTACCGGCACGACGGCTGGTTCTGGATCTTCGCCCCCGCCGGGGGAGTGGAGACGGGCTGGCAGGGCGTGTTCCGCTCGCGCGGGTTCTTCGGCCCGTACGAGGAGCGGATCGTCCTGGAGCAGCGGGACACCGAGGTCAACGGGCCGCACCAGGGCGGCTGGGTGCGCACGGAGGCCGGCGAGGACTGGTTCCTGCACTTCCAGCAGCGCGGCGCCTACGGCAGGGTGGTCCACCTCCAGCCGATGCGGTGGGGAATCGAAGGCTGGCCGGTCCTCGGCGATGCCGGCGCCCCCGTCGCCGTACACCGGCGGCCCGCCCTGCCGTCGCAGCCGCCCGCCGCGCCCGCCACCGACGACGACTTCCCCGGCGGCCGGTACGGCCGGCAGTGGCAGTGGACCGCCAACCCGGGCGACGGCTGGGCCACCCAGCACTCCGGGGACGGCCTGCGGCTGACCTGCCTCCGCTCGGCCGACGTCCACGACCTGCGCACCCTTCCGAACATCCTCACCCAGCGGCTGCCCGGCCGGCCCGGCGTGGCCGACGTCGAGCTGCGGCTGGACGGCACCGGGCCGGGCGCGCGGGCCGGGCTCGTGGTGCTCGGGGACGCCTTCGCCTGGATCGGGCTGGAGCGCGGAGCCGACGGCACGGTCCGGCTCGTGCACCGGTTCGCGGAGGCGGTGGCCGACCGGGAGCGCGATGCCGGTGTCCCGCGCCCCGCGCCCGACGGTCGGGCGCGGCTGCGGATCGAGGTCGGGGCCGGCGCGCGGTGCCGGTTCCGGTACGACCTCGGGTACGGCCCGTGCCGCTCCGGGCCCGTCTTCGCCGCCACCCCCTGGCGCTGGGTCGGTGCCCTGCTCGGCCTGTTCGCCGCCGCACCCGAGGGACCGGGGCACGCGGGGTCGGCGACCTTCACCCGCTTCCGTATCACCTCCCCCCTCACCCCCACACCTTCCACTCCGTCGGATCCAGCAGAAGAGAGCCGCCCATGACCAACAGCATCCGCACCCGCAGAAGCCGGCGCGCCGCCCTGGCCGTCGCCCTGGGCTCCGTCCTCGCCCTCACCGCCACCGCCTGCGGCGACGACGGCAGCGGTGGCGCGGGGGACAAGGGGAAGGAGGGCTCCGGCAAGGGCACGATCACCTTCTGGGACAACAACGGCGGTGTCCGCACCGACGTCTGGAAGCAGATCATCGCCGACTTCGAGACGAAGTACCCCGACATCAAGGTCGAGTACGTCGGCGTGCCCGCCGCGAGCGTGCAGTCCAAGTACGACACCGCCATCCAGGGCGGCGGCCTGCCGGACGTCGGCGGGGTCGGCACGGCGATGCTGGCCGAGGTCGCCGCGCAGGGCGCGCTGGAGCCGCTGGGCGACCGGATCTCCGGCAGCTCGCTGAACGGCAAGCTCAACGCCAAGTTCCTGGAGAGCGTGACGGCCGCCGGCGGCGACGGCAGGACGTACACGGTGCCGACGTCCGCGAACAACGGCACGCTGTGGTACCGGACCGATCTGTTCGGCGCGGCCGATCTGGCGGCGCCGACCACCTGGACGAAGTTCTACGCGGCCGCCGACAAGCTCACCGCCAAGGGCAGGAACGCCTTCGGGTACACCATCCGCGGTGGCGAGGGATCCATCGCGCAGGCGCTGGACGCGATGTACGGGCAGAGCGGGATCACCTCCTTCTGGAACGGCGACAAGACCACCGTCAACGACCCGAAGAACGTCGCCGCCCTGGAGAAGTACGTCGGCCTGTACAAGAAGGACACCCCGTCCGCCGACGTCAACAACGACTTCACCAAGATGGTCGCCCAGTGGGATTCCGGCACGATCGGGATGCTCAGCCACAACCTGGGCTCCTACGCCGACCACGAGAAGGCGCTGAAGGGCAAGTTCAGGGGCATTCCCAACCCGACGCTGGACGACGGGACCCGGGTGCAGGTGTCCAACCCGGTCGACGGGCTGGCCCTGTTCAAGTCCAGCAAGAACAAGGCGGCCGCGTGGAAGTTCATCGAGTTCGCCGCCTCGCACGAGTCCAACAGCAAGTGGAACCAGGTCGCGGGACAGGTTCCGGCCAACACGGAGGCGGCACAGGACGCGTGGGTCCAGAAGAGCGAGCCGACGAAGCTCGCCGCGGAGGCGCTGAACGGGTCCAGCACGAAGATCGTGCAGCTGCCGTACTACCTGCCCGACTGGAACACCCTGTCCAAGGCCGACAACGAGCCGAACTTCCAGAAGGTGATGCTCGGGAAGCTGAGCGCGCAGGAGTTCCTGGACACGCTGGCCGATCAGCTCGACGCTGCGCAGGCCGACTGGAAGAAGAACCACTGAGAGCTCGGGTGGTCGCGGTGGTGGGGGACTGCGGGCCGGTGCGCGGCCGGACGCGCACGCGCGGCGGAGCCGCATATCGACCGCAGCCCCGCGCCCCCCGAAACGCATCGCCGTCGAAAGGCACATGCTGTGTCCCTTACGCGTAGACAAGTCACGTCCGCTGCTCTTGCCGCCGTTCCCCTCGCCGGGCGTTCCCGCCGGGAATCGCGCACCCTCCACATCGCCGGTGATTCGACGGCCGCCCAGAAATACGCCGACGCCGCTCCCGAGACCGGATGGGGCATGGCGCTTCCCTTCTTTCTCCGCACGGAGGTGAAGGTGGCCGATCACGCGGTCAACGGGCGGAGTTCGAAGAGTTTCGTCGACGAAGGGCGGCTGGACGCGATTCTCTCCGAGATCCGGGGTGGTGACCTGCTCCTCGTCCAGTTCGCGCACAACGACGAGAAGGCCACCGATCCCGCCCGGTACACCGAGCCCTGGACGACGTACCAGCAGTATCTGCGGCTGTACATCGAGGGGGCCCGAAAGCGTGGGGCGCGGCCCGTCCTCGCCACCCCCGTGGAGCGCCGCAGATTCGACGCCGGCGGCGACGCCCTGCCCACCCACGGCGACTATCCGGCGGCGATGCGCGCGCTCGCCGAGGCCGAGCACGTCGCGCTGCTCGACATCGAGGCGCTGTCGCTCGCGCTGTGGCAGCGGCTCGGGGCCGAGGCGACGAAGACCTACTTCAACTGGACCGCCACCGAGCAGGACAACACGCACTTCAATCCGCCCGGCGCGATCGCCGTGGCCCGGCTGGTGGCGCAGGAGCTGCTGCGCACCCGGGTGCTGCCCCCGCACGACGTCGTCCGGCTGCACGAGGACATCCCGACGTCCTGGATCACCTGGCCGCCCGCATCGGATTCGTGAACGAGGAGACCGTAACCGTGCGCATACCACAATGTCATGGACGCGTCATAGCGCCCCTCGTCGGCTGCACAGCCCTCGTGCTCGCCGTCACCGGCACCGCCTCCGCCCAGCCCCGGCATCCGGACCTCGCCCACCAGACCCTCGCGGCGAACGACGGCTGGGCGGCCTACGGCACCGGAACGACCGGTGGCGCCGCCGCCGATTCCGCCCACGTCCACACCGTCACCACCTGGGACGCCTTCAAGGCCGCCCTCGCCGGCGGCGGCAGCGCACCCAAGATCATCAAGGTGAAGGGCACCATCGACGCCGACGGCCCGAGCTGCGACTCGTTCGCCGTGCCCGGGTACGACTTCGCCACCTACCTGAAGACCTACGACCCGGCGGTGTGGGGGCGTTCGAAGACCCTCGACAGTGAGCCCGACGACAGCCCCGAGGGCCTGCGCCGCGCCTCCGCCGCCCGCCAGGACGCCTCCATCAAGGCCGCCGTCCCCGCCAACACGACCATCGTCGGCATCGGCCGGAACGCCGGCTTCAAGGGCGCCAGCCTCCAGATCAAGGGCGTCGACAACGTCATCGTCCGCAATCTGAGCTTCGAGAGCCCGCTCGACTGCTTCCCGCAGTGGGACCCGACCGACACCGCCGACGGCAACTGGAACTCCGAGTACGACAGCGCCGTGATCTACGGGTCGACCCACGTCTGGATGGACCACGACACCTTCACGGACGGGGACCACCCGGACAGCACCCTGCCGGCGTACTACGGCCGGATCTACCAACAGCACGACGGCGAGCTGGACATCGTCAAGGGGGCCGACCACGTCACCGCCTCCTGGAACGTCTTCGAGGACCACGACAAGACGATCCTCATCGGCAACAGCGACAGCGCCGCCACGGCCGCCGCCGACCGCGGCCATCTGAAGGTCACCTTCCACCACAACCTGTTCCGGAACCTGGTCGAGCGGGCCCCGCGGGTCCGCTTCGGGCAGGTGGACTCGTACAACAACCACTTCGTAGCCGGCGCCGGCTACTCCTACAGCTACGGCATCGGCATGGAGTCCCAGCTCGTCGCCGAGCACAACGCGTTCACGCTGCCCGACGGCGCCCGGGCCGGTTCCGTCCTGAAGAAGTGGAAGGAGGCGCCGGTCACCGCCGACGACAACTACGTCAACGGCGTGCCGACGGACCTCATCGCCGTCCACAACGCGCAGGTCCCGGGGGAGATCCTCCGGTCCGGGGCCGGCTGGACGCCGGCCCTGCGCACCGAGGTCGACCCCGCCCGGGCCGTGCCTGGCCTGGTCGACCACTGCGCGGGCGCCGGACACCTGCGCTGACCCCACCGGCCGGGGCGCGCGCCGTCCCGGCCGCACCCGCCCGGAGCCGCCCTCAGAAGGAGCACGCCCATGCCTCTGTCCAGACGAGGTCTCCTCGCCGCGAGCGCCGGGGCCGCCGCCGCGCTCGCCCTGGCATCCGCCCCCGCACACGCCCGCACGCGCCCGTTCGGCCGGTACGGCTCCCCGGCCCGCCGCCTCACCCCGGGCACCCTGTACGTCGACCCACAGGGAAGCGGTGACTTCACCACCGTGCAGGCCGCGGTGACCGCCGCCACGGGCAGCGGCCGGACCCTGGTCATCGCCCCCGGCACCTACCGGGAGACGGTCGCCGTCGACGCCGCCCGCACGGAGATGACCTGGCTCGGCGCCTCCGAGAACCCCCGGGACGTCGTGATCGTCTACGACAACGCGGCCGGCACCCCCAAGCCCGGCGGCGGCACCTACGGCACCACCGGCTCCGCGACGACGACCGTCCAGGCCGAGGGGTTCACCGCCCGCTGGATCACCTTCGCCAACGACTGGCTGCGCGCCGACCACCCGGACATCAGCGGCACCCAGGCGGTCGCCATCAAGGTGCAGGGCGACCGCGGCGCCTTCCTGCACTGCCGCTTCCTCGGCCACCAGGACACCCTGTACGCCGACTCCATGGCGCTCGGCGTCTTCGCCCGCCAGCACTACGCCCACTGCTACGTCGAGGGGGACGTCGACTTCGTCTTCGGCCGGGCCACCGCCGTCTACGAGCACTGCCACTTCCGCACCCTGAACCGCGCCGACCTCGCCGCCGCCCCCTACGGCTTCGTCTTCGCGCCCTCCACGGCCGTCGCCAACCCGCGCGGCTACCTGGTCTCGCACAGCCGTGTCACCAGCGCGGCACCGGACGCCTGCTACAAGCTGGCCCGCCCCTGGGTGCCCGGCTCCGACCCGACCGCCCGCCCGATGCTCACCGTCCGCGACACCTGGCTGGGCCCCGGCATCGACGCGGTCGCCCCCTACACCGACATGTCCGCCGCCCACCCGTGGCAGCTTCAGCGGTTCGCGGAGTACCGCGACACCGGCCCGGGCGCGGTCGTCACGGTGCCCGGGAACCGGCCCCAGCTGGCCGACGCGGAGGCCGAGTCGGCGACCCGGGCGGCCTACCTCGGGGACTGGACGCCCTTTCCGTTGGCGCCTGGAGCAGCCGAGAGTGAGTACGTCTACGCGCTTGGTTGAGTAGGGCGCCTCATGACGTGCACGAGGGCTGCCGACGATCATCGATTCATGAATCCTCAGACGCATGCGAGGCTCTCCGGCCCGTCGAAGCCGGCCCCGTCGGCTGCTGCCCGTCCTGGGGTCGTGTTGCTGACGGCTCTGCTCGGGGCTGCCACGGTCCTGTCGATCGCATGGCTGACTTTCCTGGTGAGCGTGCTCGCACTGTGGGGTGCGGCGGCAGGGACGGCCGTCGGTGGTCTTCTCGCGGAGTACGCGGCGGGCGTGGCCGGCGGTGCCGCACTGCTCGCCGCGCTCGCCTTTGTGCCCCGGGTGCGTCGCATGACGCCGGCCGGACGTCGGCTGTTGCTGACCGCGGTGGCGTGTCCTGTCCCACTCGTTCTGGCTGTCGTGACCTGGTTGAGCGTTGGCTGACCACTTCTCCTGCCTCGCACCGAACCGTTCATTAGGCCCGCCGGGGTGTGCAGTCCGGCCAGCTCGCCCCGTTCCGCCGCGAGCAGCCTGCTCAGGACGGGCTGTTCACCGGAGGCCGCCGGCATCACTCCGGGCTGCCCCACACCGCTTCCAGATCCTGACAGCGGACCGTGATGCTTGCGTCGGTGAGGGCGATCTCATGCACGCAGCCGCCGTCCTCGTCCGGGAGGATCTCGTCGAGCAGCACGGTGTCGACCAGCATCCAGTCGATCGCATGGTGGTACTCGATCGAAAAGTGCCGCACCCCCGAGTAGCTGATACACAGTCCCGACTCGTGCTTGAACCGGTTCGGCGCGAACTCCAGCACCAGCCGTCCGCTCTTGTCGGTCGCCGGACGGATCCCGGCCAGCTCCAGGTCCTTGACGCACCGGTCGGCCCGGGGGATGTCGTAGTGCCCCGGGTCGGAGACGAAGGCCCAGGCGCCCGGCGGGAGTACGCCGCGCAGACGAGGAAGCTCCGCCAGGTATGCCGACGGGTCGAGGAAGAATCCGGAGTCGTACCAGTAGGTCTCGACGAATTTCATGGTTGCGGTCTCTCCGTCTCACCGCACCGTCACGGTGACAAGACCGGGGTCCGGGAGATCCGTCGGGGCGGTGTCGCCGTACCACGAGAACTCGAGGGCCGAGAGCCTGCCGTCGCTCACCAGGACGAGCAGTTCGCCGAAGAGTTCGCCCGAGTCGTCCGTGACCGTGCCGGTGGCGGGGACGATGCCGTCCTTGATCCCTGCCTCTGGGACACCGGGTGGCACGTCCAGATCCACGCTCGGGGACTCGGTCCCCCAGTGGCGGGTGACACGGGTTTCCGCGAGCTGGTACCGCAGTTCCTGCCCGCCCGGGAATTCCGCCGAGAGAAGCTTGGCGAGGACGCGCTGTTCGAGGGGGGAGAGTGGTCTGCCGGCGCGGCGGTCCGTCATGGTGTCTTTCCTGGGAGGGACCTCATCCTGGATGAGGGTGGTTCCGATGTGGGGCACTCCGTCGGGCGTCTGCTTCCGCCCCGTCCGCAGTGACGACCGCCGTCAGTAGTAGTCCTCCTGCTTTCGCATATGCCCCGTGGGCTCGATCTCGTCGCGGAGGAATGTGTACACCTCGTCCTCTCCGTCGATCAACACGGCATAGGCGGCCGGAGTCGCTTCGCCGGGCGGTTCCGTGACGCCGAGGACGCCTCCGAGCTCGCCCTCCAGACGGGGTCTGCCGGAGGCCCGGAGGACGCGCACTTCTGCGTAGAACGGGAGGGTCTCCGCCATCGTGGGGTCGTTCCTCTTCCGTTGCCTGTGGGTGGTCTCGCCGGCGAGGGACACTTCGCGGGCGCGGACTGCGACCCTAGGGGCCACGGCGTCAAGGGAGTGTCAGATCGAGGTAATCGGAAGGCAATGCTCCTGACGGGGGTTCAAGAGAGCGTGCGTATCGATCGGATAACAGGGCTCGCACTGCGCGTTTGATGCGCGTAGACAATCTCTGACCTGGTACATCACTCTCATCCACCAGATCCGGAGAATCCATGCGGAAGTCCCTCAAGGCGGTCGCTGCCGGCGCCGCCTGTGTCGTCGCCGGGGCGGCGCTGTACGGCGCGGGCGCGGCCACCGCCGGCCAGTCGACAGCGAACTCCACCCACGAGCCTTACAACATAGGCCAGTTGGTGAAGGACATCGACACCTACTACGGCACCACCGCCGATGCGGGCGGCGTCTACCAGGCGTCCCCGGACAGCCCGTACGCCGACGACCTGGCGCACATCGACGCGGACGCCAAGCGCTACATCGACAAGGCCGCCCGCAAGGCGCACCACCGGGGCGAGAAGCCGGCCGTCGTCTTCGACATCGACGACACCCTGCTGCTCAGCCTCGACTACGAGAAGCGCTACAACTACACGTACAACTCCACCACGTGGGCCGACTACGTGAACAAGGCCGACCGCCCGGCCGTCTTCGGCAGCCCGGAGCTGGTGCGGTACGCCGAGTCCAAGGGCGTCGAGGTCTTCTACAACTCGGGCCTGAGCGAGGCGCAGCGCACCGCCGCGGTCGACAACCTGAAGAAGGTCGGCGCCGATGTGAACCTCGACGCCGACCACATGTTCCTCAAGGACAAGGCCAGCCCGCCGGCCTACCTGAAGGACTGCGCCACCCCGGGCACCTGGACCTGCACGACCGTGCAGTACAAGTCCGGGACGCGCAAGCACATCGAGGACGACCTGGGTTACGAGATCATCGCCAACTTCGGCGACCAGTACTCGGACCTGGAGGGCGGTTACGCGAACCGCACGTACAAGCTGCCGAACCCGACCTACTTCGTCTCCTGACGCTCAGCCGTAGGTCTTGAGCAGCCGCTCGTACTCGGCCCCCGTCACCGGCAGCACCGTGCCGTGGCGGGGGCTGGCGGGCAACCCGTAGCCGGTGGACCGGGTCCACGTGCCCGAGGCCGGATCGGTGGTCTCGAAGGGGACGTAGCCGCGCAGGCCGTACTCGTCGATGAACAGGTACCACTTCTTCTCGGTGTTGGACCGGAAGACGGTCGGCCCCTCGCCGCGCGCGATCGAACCGCTGCCGATGCAGTCCGCGACGAAGTCGTACGACGTGTCGGTCAGGTCCCGCGCCTTCTCGGCGGTGATGAACTTCGAGCACGGGGAGCTGGAGGAGGGGTCGCGCTCGTCCTTGGTGAAGCGGTAGTACGTCCCCCCGTCCTTGACGACCGTCGAGTCGATCACCGAGTAGCCGGGGTCGTCCCAGACCTTCGGCTCGCTGAAGGTGCGGAAGTCCCCGGTGGTCGCGTACAGCATGCGGTTGTACGTCGAACCGGTGTGGTCCGGGTCGTCGGCGGCGTACAGCTTCGACGCCCAGAAGACGACGTACTCGTGCCGCCGGTCGTCCCAGTACGCCTCCGGCGCCCAGGTGTTGCCCGCGCTGTCCGGTGCCACCCGCACCAGCCGCTGATCGGTCCAGTGGACCAGGTCGCGGGACTCCCAGACCATGACGGACCTGCTGCCGTGCCGCTGGACGTGGTCCCAGCTTCCGCTGCTGTCGCGGTACATCCGCAGGTCCGTGGCGATCAGATAGAACCGGTCGCCCTTGGGCGAGCGGATCACGAACGGGTCGCGCAGCCCCTTCTCCCCGATGGTCGACGTCAGCACCGGCTGCCCGCCGTTCAGTTCCCGCCAGTGCAGCGGGTCGTTGCCCGCGCTGAGCGCGTAGCGGATCTGCTCGCCGTCGGCCGTGCCCTCACCGGTGAAGTAGACGAAGAGGTATCCGGCGTACTTGGCGCGCGCGAGGTGCGCGGAGCCGGGCGGGGCGGCGGCCAGGGTGAGGAGGAGGGCGAGCAGCGGGACCAGCAGAGTTCGGAGACGCATAACAGTCCTGTGTGAGCGTGAGGGGTTCTGTTGGGTGCTGTGCGTTCTCGGAGTCTCACCAGTGAGGCGTGCCGCGTCAATCGGTGTGCGGGCGAGCGGGGCGGCCGAAAGTTTCGGTCGGTTTCGGCCGCGGCCGGCTCACGAGCCGTCATGCACGGCGAAGTCGCCGGTCACCGTGTACTCCCGGCCCGCCGCGGTACCGGTGAACGTGTACCCGTCGTCCTTCGCGTCCCGGCCCCCGCGGGCATGGTCGTACTGCCCCGCGAACACCCACTGACCCGCCGGGATCGTGCGCCCTTCCTTCAGTGTCCAGGTGTAGACGACGAACCCGCCCTTCTCGGCGACGCGCTGCGTGAAGTCCCCCTCCGGCAGCGAACGCCACGCACCCGTCGATGTCACCCCACCGGTCTGGGCCACCTTCAACTCGACCGACAGCGAGGTCAGTACCCGTGAGGTCTTCAGGGTCAGGTTGCTCTGTGCCCAGAAGTCGTTGCTGTGCGGGTCGATCGAGCCGTCCGACCACAGCGGGCCGTCCTGCTCGGCGCGGGCCACCGGCGGCCGGGCCGAGGCCGTGGCCTTCGGGGTGCGGGAAGGGGAGGAACCCGGTGTGCGGGACGGCTGGACGGTGCCCGGGTCCGCAACCGGGGCCGAGGGGCGGACGGGGGGCCGGGACGCCGCGGTCGGCGAGGGCGTGGGGGTCGGCGAGCCCGCCACCGTCCGCCGTACCGGCGGTTCGTCCTTGACCGCGGACGCCACCGCGTAGCCCCCGACCGCGAGCACACCGGCCACCGCGGCCGTCGCGCCGGCCACCCGGAACCACCCGGACAGCGCGGGGCGCACGGCCCGGTGGCCGGCCCGGGACCGCGCGGCCATGCCGCGCTCCACGCGGGCCAGGATGCGCGCGCGGTCGGGTTCGTGGGCCTCGGCCGCCTCGTGCAGCCGGGCGCGCAGCTCGTCGTGCACGTCCTGCTGCCTCATCGGTTCTTTCCTCCGCTCTCGCCGCCCCGGGTCGCCATCGCCGCGTGCACCCGCCGCGGGTCGCCCTGCGGGCCGAGCAGCCGCTGGAGTTCGGCCATGCCCTTGGACGTCTGGCTCTTAACCGTACCCAGCGACACTCCGAGCGCGAGCGCCGTGTCCTTCTCCGACAGGTCGAACGCGTGCCGGAGCACCACACACGCCCGTTTCCGGAACGGCAGCCTGCGCAGCGCCTCCTGGACGTCCACCACGCCGGGGACGTCGGGGTCCTCGGTTCTCTCCTCGCCGCGCGGCCAGAACAGCGCGATCCGCCGCCGCTCGCGCACCGCGCTGCGGATCCGGGTGCGGGCCAGGTTGGCGACCACGCCCCGCGCGTACGCCACCGGATGGTCGGCCGCGCGCACCCGGTCCCAGCGGTGCCACAGCGCCAGCAGCGCGTCCGCCGCCAGGTCGTCCGCGGCATCCGCCTCCCCGGTCAGCAGGTGAGCCAGACGGGAGAGTTCGGCGTAGTGCCGCTCGAAGAAGGCATGGAACTCCACGGAGGCGGCGTCGTCGACGACTGTGCCCACGGGTGACCTCTTCTCGGTGCAGCTCTGTGAGTGTCATGTGAATGACATGCGAAGGTCCGGAGGGGCGCCCGGACGGAGATCCGGAGCGTAGCAGTGATCGTTTTGTGTGGGCCGTACGGGGGGTCGGACAACGTATGGCTGTCCGAACTCGATTCCGTAACACGGAGAAAACCTGAAACGGGTTCGACGAGGGAACAATCCAGCCAGCATCCGCCCACTGATCATCAGCTGACGAGGAGCAGGACCATGTCGGTCGACCGGTACTTCAGGATCTCCGAGCGGGGATCCACGCTCGGGCGCGAGATACGCGGCGGCTTCGCCACGTTCTTCACCATGGCCTACATCCTTGTCCTGAATCCGATCATCCTGGGCAGCGCCAAGGACAAGTACGGCCACACCCTGGACACCGGCCAACTCGTCACCGCCACCGCGCTGGTGGCCTGTGTGATGACGATCGCCATGGGCGTCGGCGGCAACCTCCCGCTCGCCATCGCCGCCGGCCTAGGCCTCAACGCCGTCGTCGCCTTCCAGCTCGCCCCGCTGATGAGCTGGGCGGACGCGATGGGCCTGGTCGTCCTCGAGGGCCTCGTCATCTGCGTGCTGGTGCTCACCGGGCTCCGAAAAGCGATCATGAACGCGATCCCGCAGCAGCTGAAGCAGGCCATCGGCGTCGGTATCGGCCTGTTCATCGCCTTCATCGGCTTCGTGGACGCCGGGTTCGTCAGCCGGGTCCCGGACGCCGCGCACACCACCGTGCCGGTGCAGCTCGGTGCGGCCGGCCGGCTGACCGGCTGGCCGGTGCTCGTCTTCTGTCTCGGTGTGCTGCTCACCATCGCGCTGCTCGCCCGGAAGGTGAAGGGCGCGATCCTCGTCAGCATCGTGACGATGACCGTCGTCGCGATCGCCGTCAACGCCGTCGCCGACATCAAGAGCTGGGGACTGACCACACCCAAGGTGCCCGACAAGCTCGTCGCCGCCCCGGACTTCGGGCTGATCGGTCACTTCAGCCTGCTCGGCGGCTTCGCCGAGGCCGGTGTCCTCACCGCCGTCCTGCTGGTCTTCACCCTCATCCTCTCGGACTTCTTCGACGCGATGGGCACGATCGTCGGCATCACCGCGGAGGCCGGCCTGCTGGACGAGCAGGGGCAGGTGCCCGGCATCGGCCGCGTACTGTTCATCGACGGCGCCGCGGCCGTCGCCGGCGGGGCCGGCTCCGCCTCCTCCAACACCGCCTACATCGAGTCCGCGGCCGGCGTCGGCGAGGGCGCCCGCACCGGCTTCGCCAACCTGGTCACCGGCGGCCTCTTCGGCCTCGCCCTCTTTCTCACCCCGCTGCTCACCATCGTCCCGCTCCAGGCGGCGGCGCCCGCCCTGATCGCCGTCGGCTTCCTGATGATGACCCACGTCAAGCACATCGACTGGGACCGGTACGAGATCGCCATCCCGGCGTTCCTCACCATCGCCGCGATGCCGTTCACGTACTCCATCACCGATGGCATCGGGGCCGGGTTCCTGGCCTACGTCGTCATCAAGACGGTGCTGGGGAGGGCACGGGAGGTCAACTGGCTGCTGTGGGGCGTCTCGGCGCTGTTCCTGGTGTACTTCGCGATCGACCCGGTGGAGCAGGTGCTGGGTGTGAAGTGAGGGACGCGGGGCGATCGGCGGCGGGTTCGCCGCGGTGGATCGCGCCCACGCGGCGGAGCCGCATATCGCTACCGCCCGCGCCCCTTACGGGGCGCTTCACTTCAGGGCCGCTTGCATCATGGCCCTGGCCACCGGCGCCGCCAGGCCGTTGCCGCTCACTTCCGACCGCGCCGCGTCCGACTGCTCCACCATCACGGCGACAGCCACCTCCTTGCCGTTGCTGTCGGACTTGCCGTAGGAGGTGAACCAGGCGTACGGCGTCTTGCTGTTGTTCTCGCCGTGCTGGGCGGTACCGGTCTTGCCGCCGACGGTCACCCCGTCGATCAGCGCGTTCGTACCGGTGCCGTCCTTCACCACCGTCCGCATCGCCGACTGGAGCTGCTCGGCGGTGGAGGAGCTGATGATCTCCTCGGTGCCGGCGCTGTCGTCATAGTCCTTCAACACATCGCCGCCACTGTCGGTGATCCGCGACACCATGTGCGGCGATACCAGTTTGCCGCCGTTGGCAATGGTCGCGGACACCATGGCCATCTGCAGCGGCGTGGCCGTGACGTCGAACTGGCCGATGCCGGTCAGGGCGGTCTGCGCCTTGTCCATGTCGGACGGGTACACACTGGCGTAGGCCCGCACCGGCACGTCCTGCTCGTCGTCGTTGAAGCCGAACTTCTCGGCCATGGCCTTCACCTTGTCCTGGCCGAGGTCGACGGCCATCTTGCCGAAGACGTTGTTGCAGGAGTACTGCAGGGCCACCCGGATCGAGGCGTTCTCGCAGGGTGCGGACTTGTTCTCGTTCTCCAGGGGGCGCACCGTGCCCGGCAGGGTGTAGGGGTCGGGACTCACGGTGCGCTCGTCGACGTTCTCGTACCGCCCGTCCTCCAGCGCGGCGGCCGCGACGACCAGCTTGAACGTCGAGCCCGGCGGCAGCGGCTGGCGCAGCGCGCGGTTGGTGAGCGGCTTGTCCTCGTCCGCGTTGAGCGTCTTCCATGCCTTGCCGGCCGTGTTCGCGTCGGTGAGCGAGGCGGGGTCGTACGACGGCGTCGACACCGACGCGAGGATCCTGCCGGTCTTCGGGTCGATCGCGACGGCCGCGCCCTTGTTGTCGCCCAGCGCGCGGTAGGCCGCCTTCTGCACGGCCGGGTCGATCGTCGTGAGGACGTTGCCCGGGTCGGCGCGCTGCCCGGTGACCGTGTCCATCACGGTCATCAGCCGGTTGTCCGTGCCGTTGAGCAGGTCCTGGTAGATGCCCTCCAGCTGGGTGGGGGCGTAGGCCTGCGAGGCGTAGCCCGTCACCGCGGCGTACAGCTCGCCGTTCTTGTACGTCCGCTTGTACGCGAGGTCGCTTCCCTTCGTCCGGGCCGAGCCGGTGACCGCCTCTCCGGCCACGATGATGTTCCCGAGGGGCCGCGAGTAGGTCGTGATCGCGTTCCGCCGGTTGTCGTTGTCGTCCGCGAGGGCCTGGCCGTCGTAGTACTGCAGCCATGTGGCCCTGACCAGCAGGGCGAGCACGAGCAGCAGCGAGAAGACGGACGCCCGCCTGATCGTCTTGTTCATCCCGCTCGGAAGACGATCGAGACGGGGGCATCGTTCCCGTACGCCCGTCTTTCTCATCCGGCGTTCAGGAAGCCCGCCTCGATGCGGCGATCACCGCCTGGGTGCGGTCCCGGGTGCCGGTCTCCGCGAGGACGGCCGCCACATGCGACTTCACCGTCGCCGGGCCCACGTCCAGCCGCCGGGCGATCTCGGCCTGGCCCGCCGAGGTCGGCCGCGAGGGTGGGCGCGGTACCGGGCGCGTCCCCGTTCCCGCAACACATCCAGGACGCCGTCGAGTTCGCCGACCGTGCCCCGCGATGACGATCCGTCTCCGCCGGACGGGGGAGACGGAGCGGGGGAGGCTCAGCCCTCCAGGCGCAGGACGACCTCCTCGATCTCCTCGCCCCGCCCGTTCGCGAACCCCCGGGCCCGGGTCGTCTCATGGAAGCCGCACTTCTCCAGCACGCGCCGCGATCCGGCGTTGTCGGCCGCCGCCCGCGCGTACAGCGGCCGTTCGGGAACCTCGGCGAGCAGGGCCCGCAGAGCCGCCGTCGCCACCCCCCGGCCCCACCACGCGCGGTCGATCCAGTACGTCACCTCGCGGCCGCCCGGCTCGCCGTAGACGACGGCGCTGCCCACCACCCGCCCGTCGGCCAGCACCGTGCGCGACACGGCGGCGGACGCCCGGAGCCGCTGCCACCAGGCGTCGAAGGCGGCCCGGTCGCCCTGTTCCTCCGGGCCGAACGCGGCCATCCGGACGGACTCCGGGTCGGTCATCTGCCGGAAGAACGCCGGCAGATCGTCGTCCTCGACGGCACGCAGCACGATCTTCATGAGCCCGAGCCTACGGCCGACCTGCCCCGGGGCCCGGGATCCCCGGCCCCGCCGCTCAGAGTCGGCGGGTCGCCAGCGTCAGCCGGTCCCGGGCGTCGAACAGCGCGTCCTTGATCATTTGCTCGTGGGCGGGGGTCAGGCGGGCCACCGGCACCGAGCAGCTGATGGCGTCCCGGGCGGGCGTGCGGTACGGGATGGCCACCCCGAAGCAGCGCAGCCCCAGCGTGTTCTCCTCGCGGTCCACCGCGAAGCCCTGCTCCCGGATCTGGTGCAGCTCCTCGATGAGCTTCTCCCGGTCGGTGAGGGTGTTCTCGGTGAGCGCGGGCAGCGTCTCCGGCAGCAGCTTGCGCACCTGCTCGTCGGTGCAGGTGGCGAGGATCGCCTTGCCGAGCGAGGTGGAGTGGGCGGGCAGGCGCCGGCCGACCCGGGTGAACGGGCGCAGGTAGTGCTGGGACTGGCGGGTGGCCAGGTAGACCACGTTGGTGCCGTCGAGCCGGGCCAGGTGGATGGTCTCCGTGGTGTCGTCCGAGAGCCGGTCCAGGGTCGGACGGGCGGCGGCCACCACCTCGTCGCCGTCGATGTAGGAGGTGCCGACCAGCAGCGCCCGCACCCCGATGCCGTACCGCGTGCCCGTCGCGTCCGTCTCCACCCAGCCCAGCTCCACGAGCGTGCGCAGCAGCATGTAGAGGCTGGACTTGGGATATCCCACGGCTTCCTGGACGGCCGCGAGGGAGTGCATACCGGGCCGGCCGGCGAAGTATTCGAGCAGCTCAACGGTCCGTACCGCGGACTTGACCTGCGCCCCGCCCCCTGTGTCGCCTGCCGTCATCGCCCTTGACCCCTTCGTTCGACGAGGACCTGAGTTATATAGTCTCCGAACAGCGTATTCATCATCAGAGACAGTGTTCAGTATATCGAACGCGACTGATGGCTGACCTGGACAGTCAGTGGACAGTGCGGTCTTTACTGGGAGGGACCCGCGGTGGCAGCAGCACCAGTCTGGAGTGTCGACCCGCGCACCGGGAAGCAGCGTGAACAGGTTGCGGTGGAGGCCACAGCCCAGGAGGTGGACGCGGCCGTCCGGGCGGCCCACGCCGCGCGCGGCGCGCTCGCCGACCGCACGGTCCGTGCCGCCTTCCTGCGCTCGGCCGCCGCGTGCCTGGACGCGGCCCGGGACGGCCTGGTCGACACCGCCGACGCGGAGACCGCGCTCGGCCCGGCCCGGCTGAACGGCGAACTCGCCCGTACCTGCTACCAGTTGCGGGCCTTCGCCGACATCGTCGACGAGGGCGCCTTCCTGGACGTCATCATCAACCACCCCGACGACACGGCGACCCCGCCCATCCCGGACCTGCGCCGTTACAAGGTCTCGCTCGGCGTCGTCGCCGTCTACTCCGCCTCCAACTTCCCCTTCGCCTTCTCCGTCGCCGGCGGCGACACCGCGAGCGCGCTGGCCGCGGGCTGCCCGGTCGTGGTCAAGGCCCACCCCGACCACCCGGCCCTGTCCGAGCTGGTCGCCAAGGTGCTGCGCCGGGCCGCCGCCGAGCACGGCATCCCCGAGGGCGTGGTCGGCCTCGTGCACGGCTTCGAGGCGGGCGTCGAGCTGATCAAGCACCCGCTGGTCGCCGCCGCCGGATTCACCGGGTCGGTACGGGGCGGACGCGCGCTCTTCGACGCCGCCGCCGCGCGTCCGGTGCCGATCCCCTTCCACGGTGAACTGGGTTCGCTGAACCCGGTCCTGGTGACCGAGGCCGCCGCGGCCGAGCGGGCCGAGGAGATCGGCAAGGGCCTCGCCGGGTCCATGACCCTCGGCGTCGGCCAGTTCTGCGTCAAGCCCGGCCTGGTGCTGGTGCCGGCCGGCGGGGCGGGCGACCGGCTGGTGAAGTCCCTGACCGACGCCGTCAGCGACACCGAGGCCGGGGTGCTGCTCGACCACCGGATGCGGGACAACTTCATCGCCGGGGTGCGCGAGCGCGTCGGCCTGGAGGGTGTGGAATCCCCCGTGACGCCGGGCGCGGGCGGCGAGCACTCGGTCAGCGCCGGGTTCCTCACGGCGCCGGCGAGCCGGCTGGCCGAGGAGGGGGCGTACGACCTGCTGCTGGAGGAGTGCTTCGGGCCGGTCACCGTGGTGGTCCGGTACGACGACGAGGACGAGGCGACGGCGGTGCTCGCGCGGCTGCCGGGCAACCTGACGGCGACGGTCCAGGTGTCCTCGGAGGAAGCGGCCGGCAACGGCCGGGGTCCCGAGCTGCTCGCCGAACTGACCCCGCTGGCCGGCCGGGTGCTGGTCAACGGCTGGCCGACCGGGGTCGCCGTGGCGCCGGCCCAGCACCACGGGGGGCCCTACCCGGCGACCACGTCCACGTCGACGTCCGTGGGCGGTACGGCCATCGAGCGGTGGCTGCGGCCGGTGGTCTACCAGAACGCGCCGGAGGCGCTGCTCCCGGCCGAGCTGAAGGACGACAATCCCCTGGGGCTTCCCCGGCGGTTCAACGGGGTGCTGGAGCGGTAGCCGCGCGGTGGCGCGGTGCGGTGTGGTGCGCGGGCGGCCGCGGGTATGCGTGGCCGTCCGCGCCCCGGTCCGCCGCATCCGCCCGCGTGCGTGGCCGTTCGCGTCCCGGTCCGCCGCACCGGCCCCACCCCGAGCGCCTGCCGGCCCGGGTTTTCGGCCGGCACGAGCCGTGGAAACAGGCCGCGGCGCCCCGCGGGCGAACGGGGCCGCGGGGAACCGGGTGCCGGACGGCCGCGTCCTTCGTCGCATGATCAGTGACCGTGTGAAGGGCGTTCGGGTGATCCGCACCGCCCTGCCCGCCGAGGCGGAGAAGATCGCCGCACTGCACCACCGGGCCCGCTCGACGTACTACCCCGACGGCCTCCCGGACGACGGCATCGACTGGACCGCCGCCTGGCGCGGTGCCGTGGAGCGGCCCGACGGCCAGGTGCTGTGCGTCGTGGAACACGGCGCCCTCACCGGCATCGCGTCCTTCCGCCCGCCCGAGAACGGCCCCGCCGACACGGTGAAGCTGTACCAGTTCCACGTCGACCCCGACCACTGGCGCTCCGGCATCGGTACGGCCCTCCACACGGCCTGCGTCGAGCAGTGGCGCGCCGACGGCAGGCGGGCGGCGGTGCTCGACGTGCACGTGGACAACCGACGTGCCCAGGCGTTCTACGCCCGCCAGGGCTGGGTCCCGGACCCGGAGAACCCGCCCGCCGCGGGTGACCATCACCTCTTCCTGCGCTTCTGGGTGCCGCCGCGCACCGAGGCGGAATGAAACGGCCTGCTTGAACGTTCACGTACTGGCCGGGGAGAGCCCCCGCGCCCGTACGACCTGGAGAGAGCCGAAGACATGCGCGTCGAGATCTGGAGCGACATCGCCTGCCCCTGGTGCTATGTGGGCAAGGCCCGCTTCGAGAAGGCGCTGGCTGCCTTCCCGCACCGCGACGACGTCGAGGTGGTGCACCGCTCCTTCGAGCTGGACCCGGGCCGCCCCAAGGGCGATGTGCAGCCCGTGATCACCATGCTGACCAGGAAGTACGGCATGAGCGAGGCTCAGGCCCAGGCCGGCGAGGACAACCTGGGCGCGCAGGCCGCCGCCGAGGGCCTGGACTACCGCACCCGGGACCGCGACCACGGCAACACCTTCGACATGCACCGCCTGCTGCACCTCGCCAAGGAGCACGGCCGGCAGGACCAGCTGATCCAGATCTTCTACCGGGCCAACTTCGCCGAGGAGCGGTCCGTCTTCACCGAGGGCGACGAGCGTCTGGTGGAGCTGGCCGTGGAGGCCGGACTGGACGCCGACGCGGTCCGCGCGGTGCTCGCCGACCCGGACGCGTACGCCGACGAGGTCCGCGCCGACGAGCGCGAGGCGGCCGGGCTCGGCGCGACCGGGGTGCCGTTCTTCGTCCTCGACCGGAAGTACGGCGTCTCCGGCGCCCAGCCCGCCGAGGTCTTCAGCCAGGCGCTGACCCAGGCATGGGGTGAGCGTTCCCCGCTGGCGCTGGTCGGCCAGGGTGACGCCGAGGCCTGCGGCCCGGACGGCTGCGCGGTCCCGCAGCAGGGCTGAAACCGCAGGTCGGCGCGGTCGTATAAGCGCTGCTAAGGGGAACCACGTAAAAATTCGCAATGGACGCGTAGTTCCGCTGACCCCAGAGTGGTCCCATGGACACCACGGAGACGTTCGACAGCCTCGTCCGCGCCGAGTTCAGCCCGAAGAGCAACTACCTCAACACCGCGAGCAACGGCCTGCTGCCCGCCCGCACCGTCGCCGCCCTCCAGGCTGCGGCGCTGCTGCGGGCCGAGGGCCGGCCGCTGACCCCGCTGTACGAGGACGTGGAGACGACCCGGGCCGCCTACGCCCGGCTCGCCGGTGTGCCGGCCGACCGGGTGGCGGTCGGCGCCTCGGTGGCCGCGCACACCGGCGTGATCGCCGCCTCGCTGCCCGCGGGCGCCGAAGTCCTCACCGCCGAGGACGACTTCACCTCCGTGCTCAACCCCTTCCACATCCGCGGCGACCTCAAGGTGCGCACGGTCCCGCTGGAGCGGATCGCCGAGTCCGTCCGGCCGGGCACGGCGCTCGTCGCGGTCAGCGCGGCCCAGTCCGCCGACGGCCGGATCGCCGACCTGCCCGCCCTGCGCGAGGCCGCCCGCGCCCACGGCGCCCGCACCTACGTCGACTTCTCCCAGGCCGCCGGCTGGCTGCCGATGGAGGCGGACGCCTACGACTTCACCGCCTCCGTGTCCTTCAAGTGGCTGCTGGGCCCGCACGGCGCCGCCTTCTTCACGGTCCCCGAGGATTTCGGCGGGCTGACACCGGTGCTCGCGGGCTGGGTCGCGGCCGAGCGTCCCTGGGACAGCTGCTACGGCCCGGTGGCCGAACTCGCCCACTCCGCACGGCGGTTCGACCTCACTCACGCCCTGTTCACCTTCGCGGGCCTGCGCCGGTCCCTCGAACTCGTCGAGGAGCTCGGCGTGGCCGCGATCCATGCCCACGACCTCGCCCTCGCCGACCGGTTCCGCGCGGGACTCGCGGACCTCGGCCACGAGCCGGTGCCCGCTCCCGGCTCGGCCATCGTCTCCGTGCCCGGACTCGGCTCCCGGCAGCCCGGGTTGAGCGAGGCGGGCATCGAGGTCTCGAACCGCGCGGGCAACCTGCGCGCGTCCTTCCACCTCCACAACACCGCGGCGGACGTGGACCGCCTGCTGGAGGCGCTGTCCCGCTGAGGCCGGCACCACCGCGCAGGAGCGCGACGCCCGCATCGGCGAACACGACCGGGCCGGGCCTCCCGTCCCACACGAAGAGGCCCGGCCCGGTGGTCTCAGGCGGTCACTTCACCGGCGTGAAGTCCCGCGCGCCGATGAACTCCGGTCGGCGCACCGGTGCCGCGAACGGCTCCACCGCCGTGTTCTCCACGCTGTTGAACACGATGAAGACGTTGCTGCGCGGGAACGGCGTGATGTTGTCGCCGGAGCCGTGCATGCAGTTGCAGTCGAACCAGGTCGCCGACCCGGCCTTGCCGGTGAACAGCTTGATGCCGTGCTCGCTCGCCAGCGCGGTCAGCGCCTCGTCCGACGGCGTGCCCGCGTCCTGCATCTGGAGCGACTTCTTGTAGTTGTCCTTCGGCGTGGCGCCGGCGCAGCCCAGGAACGTCTTGTGCGAACCCGGCATGATCATCAGGCCGCCGTTGGTGTCGTGGTTCTCGGTCAGCGCGATCGAGACGGACACCGTCCGCATGTTCGGCAGACCGTCCTCGGCGTGCCAGGTCTCGAAGTCCGAGTGCCAGTAGAAGCCGCTCGCGCCGAAACCCGGCTTGACGTTGATCCGGGACTGGTGGACGTACACGTCCGAGCCGAGGATCTGGCGGGCGCGGCCGACCACCCGCGGATCGCGCACCAGGTTCGCGAAGACCTCGCTGATCCGGTGCACCTCGAAGACCGAGCGGATCTCCTTGGACTTCGGCTCCACGATCGACCGCTCGTCGGCGCGGATCGCCGGGTCGGTGACCAGCCGGTCCAGCTCACGCCGGTACACCTCGACCTCGTCCGGGGTGATCAGCTGGTCGACGGCGAGGAAGCCGTCCCGCTCGTACGCCTGGAGGTCGGCGGCCGGGATCGGGCCCGGCGTGTCCGGGGCGCCCCAGAGGACCGGGTCCTGGCGCGGGACGGTCACCTCACTGGTGCCGCGGGTGGGGTACAGGTCGGTGACGGTGGCAGTGGTCATCGTGTGTCACACCTCCTCGGGCTCGGTGAGCAGCGGGTAGACGCCGTTCTCGTCGTGGTCCTCCCGTCCGGTCACGGGCGGGTTGAACACGCAGAGGCAGTGGAAGTCCTCCTTGACGCGCAGCGTGTGCCGCTCGTGCCCGTCGAGGAGGTACATGGTGCCGGGCGTGATGGTGTACGTCTTCCCGGCCTCGTGGTCGGTGAGTTCGGCCTCACCCCGGGTGCAGACGACGGCCTCGACATGGTTGGCGTACCACATCGACGTCTCGGTCCCGGCGTAGAGAATCGTTTCGTGCAGGGAGAATCCGACCCGCTCCTTGGCGAGGACGATCCGCTTGCTCTCCCAGGTGCCGGACTTCGCTCTGACGTGCCGGTCGGTGCCTTCGATGTCCTTGAACGAACGGACGATCACGGTGCTGTTCTCCTCCTTGCTAGACGGTTTCCCGGACGGCACGGGCGAGGATGCTCAGCCCCTCGTCCAGTTCGTCGGGGGTGACGGTGAGCGCGGGCAGCAGCTTGACCACCTCGCCCTCCGGGCCGGACGTCTCGATGAGCAGGCCGAGCTCGAAGGCGCGCCGGGCGACCCGCGCGGCCCGTGCCTTCTCGCGGAACTCCAGGCCCCAGACGAGCCCGCGTCCGCGGTACTCCTTCACGTCGGCGAGGTTCTCCTCGGTGACGGCGATCAGCGCCTGCTCGACCTGCTCGCCGCGGGTGCGGGTCTGCTTCTCCATGGCCGAGCCGTCGGTCCAGTACGTCTCCAGCGCGGCGGTGGCGGTGACGAACGCCGGGTTGTTGCCGCGGAAGGTGCCGTTGTGCTCGCCCGGCTCCCAGACGTCCAGCTCGGGCCGGAACAGGCACAGGGACATCGGCAGCCCGTAGCCGCTGATCGACTTGGAGACGGTGACGATGTCGGGCGTGATGCCCGACTCCTCGAAGGAGAAGAAGGCGCCGGTGCGGCCGCAGCCCATCTGGATGTCGTCGACGATCAGCAGCATGTCCTGCCGCTCGCACAGCTCCTTGAGCGCGCGCAGCCATTCGGGCCGGGCGACGTTGATACCGCCCTCGCCCTGCACGGTCTCCACGATCACGGCGGCGGGCTTGTTGAGCCCGGAGCCCTGGTCCTCCAGCAGCCGCTCGAACCACAGGAAGTCCGGGACCGTGCCGTCGAAGTAGTTGTCGAACGGCATCGGGGTCCCATGCACCAGCGGGATACCCGCGCCGGCCCGCTTGAAGGCGTTGCCGGTGACCGCGAGCGAGCCGAGGGACATGCCGTGGAAGGCGTTGGTGAACGACACGATGGCCTCGCGGCCCTTCACCTTCCGGGCCAGCTTCAGCGCGGACTCGACGGCGTTGGTGCCCGTCGGGCCCGGGAACATGACCTTGTACGGCAGGTCACGCGGGCGCAGCACCAGGTCCTGGAAGGTCTGGAGAAAGGACCGCTTGGCCGTGGTCGACATGTCCAGGCCGTGGGTGATCCCGTCCCGCGACAGATAGTCGATCAACGCCCGTTTCAGCACCGGGTTGTTGTGGCCGTAGTTGAGTGAGCCGGCACCGGCGAAGAAATCGAGGTACGCATGGCCGTCCTCGTCGTACATCCGGCTGCCCTGCGCACGGTCGAAGACCGTGGGCCAGCCGCGGCAGTAGCTGCGCACCTCGGACTCGAGGGTCTCGAAAACGCTGAGGTCGGGCTGGGTGATGGTCACGGTGATTCGCTCCTCAGTGGGGGGTGGAGTCGGTCAGCGGGCCGATGCGGTACAGGACTTCGGACTCGTGCGGGCCGTCCGGGAACAGGCCGGCGGGGAACAGCACCTCGCGGCTGACCCGTGCGCCGTGCCGCTCGGCGAACGAGGTGAACAGGCGCTCGGAGGCGGTGTTGCCCGGGGTGATCGTGGTCTCCAGCTCGGTGATGCCGTGCTCGGCGGCGAGCCGTGCGGTCAGGCCGTCCAGCAGTGCGGCGGCGATGCCGTAACCCCGGTGGGCGGCGTCGACGGCCACCTGCCAGACGAACAGGGTGCGGGGGCGGTCCGGCCGCAGGTATCCGGTGATGAAACCGACCGGCTGCCCGTCCGCCCCGCGGGCCACCGCCGAGGTGCCGGCGAAGTCCCGGCACCACAGCAGATAGGCGTAGGAGGAGTTCAGATCGAGGGTTTTCGAGTCCTTGGCGAGACGCCAGAGCGAGGCTCCGTCAGTCGTCGCCGGCCGTTCGATGAGCAGGTCTGCGGGTGCGGCAGTCATGCGGCACGAATTTAGCGAGGCGAATTCGAAAATGCACGGCAGCTGCGACGGGGGCTGGTGGACGCTTCGGTGAAATGTCCGCATTGCCCCGTGATAAATCGGGGCAAATCGTCCCTGCTGTGGAGTGTGTCACAGCCCGGAAAGTGCAGAAAATCCACTGGAAAACTTCCCTGTTTAGCTCTGCAAAAAGCGGGCAGAAGAGGATGGGAAGCTATCTCCGGGGAAATTGGCGGGAATTGTGAAAGGGAATTGAAATTAACGCCAGGCGTTCTCCACGGCCCGGCGGGCGCCGGCCGGATCCACGGCCACGCCACGCTCGGCCAGTGCCGCGCCCAGGGCCGCCAAGGTGTTCCGCACCGCGTCCGGGGTCGCGTCGGGGCCGTAGTGGTTGACCCGGATCATCTCCTGGGCCAGTGCACCCCCGCCCGCCGCCAGCGGCAGCGCCGGGTCGCTCTCCAGGGCCCGCGCCACCAGCTCCGAAGCCGCCACCCCGGACGGCACCCGCAGCGTGGTGGCGACCGGCGCCGCGTCCTTCTCCTCGTACACGTACGGCTCCAGGCCCCCGCCCAGCGCCACCGCACCGGCCCGCGAGGCCAGCGCGGCGCGCCGGTGCCGGGCCGTCACCGTCTCCAGGCCCGCCGCCTCGATGCGCTCCAGGCACGCCTCGAGCGCCAGCATCTCCAGCTGGGCCGGAGCGTGCGGCAGCGCCTTGCGGCCGGCGTCGATCCAGCGGTCCTTCCAGTCCAGCAGCGACAGGTAGGAGCGGCGCGGGGCGTTCGGGTTGGCGGCCATCCGGGCCCACGCCCGCTCGCTCACCGAGATCGCCGACACGCCCGCCGGGCCGCCCATCGCCTTCTGTGCCCCGATCACGCACAGGTCCACGCCCCACGCGTCCGGCAGTACCGGCTCCGCGCCCACGGACGCCACCGCGTCCAGGTAGAAGAGGGCACCCTGCGCCCGTACCGCCTCGCCGATCTCCGCCACCGGGTTGGTGTTGCCGGTCGCCGCCTCCGCGTGCACCAGCGACACGAAGTCGATCTCCGGGTGCTCGGCGAACGCCTCCCGGATCTGCTCGGCGGTCACCGCCGTGTGGAACGGGACGGCGAGGTCGTGCACCGTGGCGCCGGCGTCGCGGAGCCAGTTGCCGAAGGTCTGGCCGTACGGTCCCGTGATCACGTTCAGGGCCACCGTGCCCGGGCCGGCCGCCGCGCGGATCGCGCCCTCCAGAGGCAGCAGCGCCTCACCCTGGGTGATCAGGACGTCCTGCCGGGTGTCCAGCAGCCGGGCAACCCTGTCCTCGATGGCGGCGAAGCGCTCGGCACTCAGCGGGGGCAGGTCGAGGAAGGGGTGGGTCACGGCGGTGCTCTTCCTTTTGTTCGCTTCGGTCGACTCCCTCGATCTTAGGTCCAGCGGCTCCGTTACCATCGGTTTGATTTGAGAGGCTCAAACTCTTCCTTATAATCGGAACCCACAGTTCCCCCACAGGAGACGATCCCTCCATGACAACGCTTCTCGGGCGCCGGACCCGCCTTCTGGCCGCCACCACCGCGACCGCCGCACTCGTGCTCGCCGTGGCCGGCTGCTCCTCCAGCGACTCGGGGAGCGGCAAGACCACCGTCAAGGGTGTGCACCTCGTCAAGGGCGGCCAGCTGACCACCTGCACCCACCTGCCGTACCCGCCGTTCCAGTCGGAGATCGACGGCAAGGTGCAGGGCTTCGACGTCTCCCTCATCGACCTCGTGGCCAAGGACCTCGGCGTCAAGCAGGACATCCTCGACACGCCGTTCGAGAACTTCAAGACCGGTGCGTTCCTCAACTCCGGCCAGTGCGACCTGGCCGCCGCCGGCATGACCATCACCGACGAGCGCAAGAAGAACGTCGACTTCTCCGACCCGTACTTCGAGGCCACCCAGGCCGTCCTGGTCGACAAGAAGAGCGGCGTCAACTCGCTCGCCGACGTCAAGGCCAAGGGCAAGAAGCTCGGCGCCCAGGCGCAGACCACCGGCGAGGACTACGTCAAGACCAAGGGCTTCGACCCGGTCTCCTTCGAGTCCTCCGACGCCGTCCTCAACGGCCTGCGCACCGGCCAGGTCCAGGCCGTCGTCATCGACTACCCGGTGGTCCAGGGCTGGCTGAAGGACAAGGCCAACGCGGACAAGTTCAAGGTGGTCGACAACCTCAAGACCGGTGAGCAGTACGGCTTCACGGTCAAGAAGGGCAACACGGCGCTGCGCAAGGCCATCAACAAGGCCCTCAAGGACGCCAAGGCCGACGGCACCTACAAGAAGCTCTACGAGCAGTGGATCGGCCCGTACAACGCCTCCGTGGCCTCTCCCGCCGCCTCATGACCGACGCGGACGTACAACTCCAGCCGAAGAAAAAGGGGCTGACCCGGCGTCAGAAGCGCCGGTTGTCCCGCGGCATCCAGTACGTCGTCTTCGTCGCCGCCGTGATCGCCATAGCGGTCACGGCGGACTGGGGCCGGCTGCAGAACCAGTTCGCCCAGGGCAGCATCGCGAAGCAGATGTGGCCGGACGTCATCACGCTGGCGCTGAAGAACACCGTGCTGTACACGGTGTCCGGCTTCGTCCTCGGACTGGTGCTCGGCCTGGTCATCGCGCTGATGCGGCTGTCCTCCGTAGGGCCGTACCGCTGGGTGGCCGGCATCTACATCGAGATCTTCCGCGGTCTGCCCGCCCTGCTGATCTTCGTCTTCATCGCGGTGGCCGTGCCGCTGGCCTTCCCCGGCACGGAGATTCCGGGCGGCACCTACGGCAAGGGCGCCCTCGGCCTCGGCCTCATCGGCGCCGCCTACATGGCGGAGACGTTCCGCGCCGGTATCCAGGCGGTGCCCAAGGGGCAGATGGAGGCGGCCCGTTCCCTGGGCTTCTCGCCGGCCAAGGCCATGATCTCCATCATCGTCCCGCAGGCCTTCCGGATCATCCTCCCGCCGCTCACCAACGAGCTGATCATGCTCTTCAAGGACTCCTCGCTGGTGTTGCTGCTCGGCGTGACCCTGGAAGAGCGCGAACTGTCCAAGTTCGGCCGCGACCTGGCCAGTACGACCGCCAACTCCACGCCGATCCTGGTCGCGGGCCTGTGCTACCTGCTGGTCACCATCCCGCTCGGCTTCGTCGCCCGCCGTCTGGAGGCCAAGGCCCAGAAGGAGATCAAGTGACCCGCCCCGAGATCCGCGTCCGGGACCTGCACAAGTCCTTCGGCGACAACCACGTCCTGCGCGGCATCGACCTGGAGATCGACCAGGGCGAGGTCGTCTGCGTCATCGGCCCCTCCGGCTCCGGCAAGTCGACGCTGCTGCGCTGCGTGAACCTGCTGGAGGAGCCCACCAAGGGCCAGGTCTTCGTCGGCGGCACCGAGGTGACCGACCCGGACGCCGACATCGACGCCGTACGCCGCCGCATCGGCATGGTCTTCCAGCAGTTCAACCTCTTCCCGCACCTGAACGTCACCGAGAACCTCGCGCTGCCGCAGCGCCGGGTCCTCGGACGGGACAAGGCGACGGCCGCGCGGATCGCCGCCGAGAACCTGGCCCGGGTCGGCCTGAGCGAGAAGGCGGACGCCTATCCGTCCTCCCTCTCCGGTGGCCAGCAGCAGCGCGTCGCCATCGCCCGCGCGCTCGCCATGGGCCCCGAGGTGATGCTGTTCGACGAGCCGACCTCCGCGCTCGACCCCGAACTCGTCGGGGACGTCCTCGCCGTCATGCGCATGCTCGCCCGGGAGGGCATGACGATGATGGTCGTCACCCACGAGATGACCTTCGCCCGCGAGGTCGCCGACCGGGTCGTCTTCATGGACGGCGGTGTGATCGTCGAGGACGGCAGCCCCGAGCAGGTCATCGGCGCCCCGCGGCACGAGCGCACCCGGCACTTCCTCTCCCGCCTGCTCGACCCGGCGATGGCCGAGGTGGAGGAGGAGACCTCCGACCAGGTGGGGAAGACCGAACCGTAGGCCGTTAAGGTGCCGTGCATGAGCGATGGCGCGGTGCTGCACGTGAAGGGCCGGGTCCTGGTCGGGCCCGACGAGGTCCGCGACGGGCTGTGGGTGGTCGGGGGCCGGGTGACCTACGACCGCCCCGCCGGAGCCCGGGACGTCCGGACCGTCGAGGGCTGGGCACTGCCCGGCCTGGCCGACGCCCACTGCCACGTGGGCCTCGACGCGCACGGCCCGGTCGACCGGAACACCGCCGAGAAGCAGGCGCTCGCCGACCGGGAGGCGGGCACCCTGCTCATCCGGGACGCGGGCTCCCCGTCCGACACCCGCTGGATCGACGACCGCGACGACCTCCCGAAGATCAAGCGTGCCGGGCGGCACATCGCCCGCACCCGCCGCTACATCCGCAACTACGCCTGGGAGATCGAACCGGACGACCTCGTCGCCTACGTCGCCCGGGAGGCCGAGCGCGGCGACGGCTGGGTCAAGCTGGTCGGCGACTGGATCGACCGCGACCTCGGCGACCTCGCACCCTGCTGGCCCCGCGAGGCGGTCGAGGCCGCCATCGCCGAGGCCCACCGGCGCGGCGCCCGCGTCACCGCCCACTGCTTCGCCGAAAGCTCCCTGCGCGACCTGGTCGAGGCCGGCATCGACTGCATCGAGCACGCGACCGGCCTGACCGACGACCTGATCCCGCTCTTCGCCGAGCGCGAGGTCGCGATCGTCCCCACCCTCGTCAACATCGCCACCTTCCCGAAGCTCGCGGACGGCGGCGACACCAAGTTCCCGCGCTGGTCCGCCCACATGCGCCGGCTGCACGAGCGCCGCTACGACACCGTCCGTAACGCCTACGACGCCGGTATCCAGGTGTACGTCGGCACGGACGCCGGCGGCTCACTGCCCCACGGTCTGGTGGCGGCCGAGGTGGCGGAGCTGGTCACCGCCGGAATCCCCGCCGTGGAGGCCGTGTCGGCGGCGTGCTGGGCGGCCCGCGCCTTCCTCGCCGCCCCCGGCCTCGTGGAAGGTGCCCCGGCCGACCTGGTGGTGTACGAGAGCGACCCCCGGGCGGACGTACGGGTGCTGGCGGCACCGCGACGGGTGGTGCTGAACGGGCAGGTCGTCGAGTAGATGTACCCCTGATTCGAATCGGCGTGCGGCATATCCACGTTTGAGTGAAGTAGCCCGGGATCGCTGACCGTTCACCCACAGGGCGTACAAGGTTGACGGGTCCCAAGCATGTTTCTTCTGGGGGTCCCACCGCCTTGAACAGCAACAACTTCCGCATGCCCGCACGCCGTCTGGCTGTCCTGGCCACGGCCACCGCCCTCACCGCGGCACCCGCGGTCCTCGGCGCGGGCGCCGCGCACGCGACCACCTACCACGGTCGCGCCTCCGCCGTCGTCCTGCGCACCGGACTCGACGTGTCCCTGCTCGACAAGACCGCGCACGTCCCGCTCGCGGTCTCCCTCAACGAGGTCCACGCCCCGCAGAGCGCCGACCGGACCGCGCTGTCCGCCCGGCTCGACGGCGTGAACGGCGGCAAGCCGTTCACCGTGCTCGGCGCGGACGTCGCCGAGGCCAGGGCCACGGCCACGGCGAAGCGGGCCGAGGGCTCGGTCCGGGTCGCCCATGCCAGGCTGCACGTGCCGGGCCTGCCCCTGCTGTCCCTGATCGAGGCCGACACGGTCACCGCCAAGGCGACCTGCGAGGCCGGCAGGGCACCGGCCGCCGCCGCGAACGTGCTGGGTGCCGTCACCGTCCTCGGCAAGCGCGTCACCCTCACCGCCGGGGGCCCCGTCGAGGTCAAGGTGCCCGGCGTCGGCGAGGTCCGCCTCGATCTCTCCCAGCGGACCACGACGACCCGCACGGCCGCCGCGACCGCCCTCGAACTCAAGGTCTCCGTCAATCCTCCCCCAGACTTCGTCCGGGGGGACCCCCAGCTCAACGTGGCCGACGTCGAGGGCACGGTCACCCTCGCCAAGGCGACCTGTGAGTCCCCGATGGTCCCGCCCACCGGGAAGCCGGTGCCGAGCCACGACCCGGCCGCCGACGTCCGCCCGCAGGGCGCCCGGGCCGACCTCGCGGAGACCGGCGGCAGTTCGGCGACTCCGTACATCGCCGGCGGCGCGGTGGCGCTGCTGCTGGTGGGCGGGGGAGCGGTGACGGTGGCTCGCCGGCGCAAGAGCTGACGACCCGGCACCCGGCCGCTCCCCGTCCCGCCGTCCCCCGGGACAGGGAGCGGCCTTCCGGCCCGCCCTTCCCGGCCGACAGCTCCTCGGGGCCCCGGCCTCTCAACCGAGCGCGGCAGGTGGGTGGGTGGGAGGATCCAGTGCGGCCGACAGGGCCTTCACGAAGCCGTTCACCGTCGCCCGGTCCCGCACAGCCACCCGTACCCATTCCTCCCCGAGCCCCGGAAACGTGTCCCCCCGGCGCACGGCATAACCAAGCTCCCGCAACCGCCGCCGCACCCCCGCCGCATCCGGCATACGCACCAGCACGAACGGCCCGTCCGCGGGCTCGGCCACCCGTACACCGCGGGACGCGAACGCCGTCAGCTCCGCCACCAGATGGGCCCGGTCCGCCGCGATGCGATGCGCCGCATGCCCCGCCTCCGCCAGCGCCCGCGGCGCCACACACGCCTCGGCCGCGGCCAGCGCCGGCGTCGACACCGGCCACAACGGCTGGGCCCGCTCCAACGCGGCGACGATCTCCGAAGGAGCCAGCACATAGCCGATGCGCAGCCCGGCCAGCCCCCAGGTCTTGGTGAGACTGCGCAGCACGACGAGACCCGGCACATCCGTCCGCCCGGCCAGCGCCTCCCGCTCTCCCGGCACCGCGTCCATGAACGCCTCGTCGACCACCAGCGTCCGCCCCGGACGGGCGAGCCGGACGAGTGTCTCCGCCGGATGCAGCACGGACGTCGGGTTGGTCGGGTTGCCGATCACCACCAGGTCCGCGTCCTCCGGCACGGCCGCCGGGTCCAGACGGAACCCGTCCTCCGCCCGCAGCAGCACCCGGCCCACGGTGTGCCCGGCATCCCGCAGCGCGGCCTCCGGCTCGGTGAACTGCGGGTGCACCACGACCGGCCGGCGGACCTCCAGAGCGCGGGCGAGCAGCACGAACGCCTCCGCGGCCCCCGCCGTCAGCAGCACCCGCTCCACCGGCAGGCCGTGCCGCGCCGCCACCGCCGCCCGCGCGGCCCGCCCGTCCGGGTAGGCCGCGAGGGACGACAGCGAGCCGGCGATCTCCTCCCGCAGCCACGGCGGCGGCGTGTCCGCGCGGACGTTGACGGCGAGGTCGACCAGCGCGGCCCCGCCGTCCCGCACTTCGGCGTCCCCGTGATGCCGCAGATCGTGCCCGGACCCGCCGGTCTCCTCAGTGCGCATGGCTGTGCGAGTGCCCCCCGTGATGGTGGTGCCCGTGACCGTGTCCGTGGTGGTGGCCGTCGTCGTCCGGGTGGAAGTGCGGCTGCTGCGGCAGCCCCACCTTGTCCTCGAAGCCCGGCAGCGCGATCCGGTACACGCACGAGTCGCAGTTCATGCGCAGATCGCCCTTGACGGCCTCCTCGTACCGCTCCATCACCAGGTCCAGCAGCTCCGGCTCGGGCCCGATGACGTCGGCCGAGCGGACCTCCTGCTCCGGGTGGGCCGCGGCCCAGGCGGACGTCTGCTCCCGCACGCGGTCGGGCAGGATGCCGGTGAACAGGAAGTAGGGCAGTACGACGATCCGCCGCGCCCCGAGCCGAGCGCAGCGGTCGAGCCCGCTCGGCACGTCCGGCGCCGCCAGCGACACGAACGCCGTCTCCACGGCCGCGTACCCGCGCCCCTCCCACAGCAGCCGCGCCGCCTTGAACACCTCGGCGTTGGCGTCCGGGTCGGTCGATCCGCGCCCCACGAGCAGGACGGTCACCTCACCGCGGTCCCAGTCGCCGAGCACCGCGTCGAGCCGTCGTTCCAGCACGCTCAGCAGCGACGGGTGCGGGCCCAGCGGACGGCCGTAGGTGTACGAGATCCCGGGGTGCCGCTCCTTCTCGCGGGCCAGCGCGGCCGGGATGTCGCCCTTGGCGTGCCCGGCGGAGACCAGCATCAGCGGCACGGCCGCGAACCGCCGTACGCCCTGCTCGACCAGCTCGGACACGGCCTCGCCCAGCGGCGGCGGGGACAGCTCGATGAAGCCGCCCGCGACGGGCAGGTCGGGGTGGCGGCGGCCGAGCTCCCGTACGAAGTCGCGGAACGCCTCGGCTCCGGCATCGTCCCGGGTGCCATGACCGGCGATGAGCAGGGCGGGCGGCGGGGTGGTCACGATTTCTCCTCGGAGTGTGAAACAGGGTGGTACAGCAGGGCGTTGAGCGCGGCGGACGCCACCGCCGACCCGCCCTTCTCGGACACGTTGCTCACGGCGGGCAGCCCGCTCATCCGCAATGCGGCCTTGGACTCGACCGCGCCGACGAAGCCGACGGGCAGGCCGATGACGAGGGCCGGGGCGGCGTCCAGGGTCAGCAGCTCCTCCAGCGCGGTCGGCGCATTGCCGATCACCCAGAGGGCACCCGGGCCGACCTGCTCGTACGCGAGCCGGATCGCGTGCGCCGAACGGGTCAGACCGGGCCCGGCCACGGCGTCCTTCAGCCGGCAGACGGTCTCCCGCCGGGTGATCCCGGCGGCCACCATCTCGACGTCCACGACCACCGGCGCCCCGGCGTGCAGCGCCGCGTGCGCCTTCGCCAACTCGCCCTCGTCCATGACGAGATCGCTCGCGTACTCCAGGTCGGCGGCGGAGTGGATGACCCGCTCCACCACCGCCCGGGTCAGCGGCGGGAAGTGCGAGGTGTCCAGGCGGGCGCGCAGCCGACGGTAGGACTCCTGCTCGATCGGATGAACGACGCGGTTCACTTCGGCTCCTCCTGCCAGCGGTAGCCGCGCGGCGTCACCATGCGCCCGGCGATGTTCCGGGTCGCGGTGTTGCCCACCGTCACGACCGTCATCATGTCGACCGTCGCCGGGTCGAGTGCGCCGAGCGTGGTGATCCGGCTGGACTCGTCGACGCGCGACGCGTTGCGCACGACACCCACCGGCGTGGCGGCACTACGGTGCTCGGCGAGGATGCCCAGCGCCTTCGGCAGCTGCCAGTCACGGCCGCGGGAACGGGGGTTGTAGAAGGTGACGACGATGTCCGCCTCGGCCGCCGCCCTGACCCGCCGCTCGATGACCTCCCACGGCGTGTGCAGGTCGGACAGGCTGATGGACACATGGTCGTGGCCCAGCGGCGCGCCCAGGATCGCCCCGGCGGCCAGTGCGGCCGTCACCCCGGGCACCCCGACCACGTCGATGTCGTCCGACGCCTCCGCGAGCGCCGGGGAGGCCATGGCGTACACGCCCGCGTCCCCGCTGCCGATCAGCGCCACCGCATGCCCCTCGCGGGCCTCCGCGACCGCCGTGCGGGCCCGCTCCTCCTCCGCGCCGAGCCCCGACTCCAGCACCCGGGTGCCCGGCCGCAGCAGATCGCGGATCTGGTCCACGTACTGGTCGAGCCCGACCAGCACCGAGGCCCGCCGCAGCTCGGCCGCCGCGCGCGGGGTGAGCAGGTCCCGGGCGCCCGGCCCGAGCCCGACCACCGCGAGCCGCCCGCGCCCCGGCCGCCGGACCACGGCACAGGTCGCCATGGCCGGCTGCCCGTCGGCACGCTCCGACTTCCGCTTGGGCACCAGGAGTTCACCGCCGCGCACCAGCGCGGCGGCCTCCGCCACGGACGGGGTGCCGACGGCCGCGAGCGGCGCGCCGGACGGGTTCGGCACCGCCACGGCCGACAGCTCCTCGGCGGAGTACGTCACCAGGGGCACCCCGAGCCGCTCGGCGGCGGCCACGATGCCGGGCTCCGCCGCCTTGGCGTCCACGGTGGCCAGTTCGGCGACGGACCGCGCGGACAGCCCGGCCTCGCGCAGCGCCTCCTCGACCAGACCGAGCACCTCCGCCGCCGGCGCCCCCTTCGACGCGCCGACCCCGACCACCAGGGTCGGCGGCCTGAGCAGCACCTCCCGCTCGCCGGGTGCCACGGCCCGGTCGGTGAGCCGGATCGTGTACGACCCCTGCGGCGACACCGGCAGCGGCGGCAGCGGCCAGGCCACCTCGGCCTCCAGCGCGACCGGTTCGCCGTCCAGCAGGGCCCGGGAGACCACGGCGACCGAACCCTCGTACGGCAGCCCGAGCGTGTCCAGGCCCGGCAGGCCGACGGCGTCCGTCGCGGTCGTCACCACCGGCTCCGCGCCCAGCACCTCCCCGGCCTCGCGGGCGAGGGCGTTGGCGCCACCGCAGTGCCCGCCGAGCAGCGCCACCGCGAACCGGCCGCCCTCGTCCACGCACACCACACCCGGGTCGGTCGTCTTGTCGCCGAGCAGCGGCGCCAGCAGCCGTACCACCGCCCCCGTCGCCAGGAAGCAGACCAACTGCTCGCACTCCGCGAACGCGGCCCGTACGGCCTCCCCGACGGGACCCTCGTACACGCGGGTACGGTCCGGCCAGGCCGCGGCCAGCCGGTCCCGCGCCGCCGTCCCCGCCGCGGTGGCGGAAATGAGGCCGATCACTGGGCAACTCCTTCACTAGACGCCGGGGTGCGCACGCCCCACAGCAGAAACACAGGATTGGTGGCCGCCAGCCGGGTCACGTCCCCGGGCAGCGGCGCCAGGCGCGAGGACTGGAGCAGCACCCCGTCGCAGGTGAACCCGGCGTCCGTCAGCGCCGCGCGCGCCGCCGGCACCCGGTCCAGCGCGGCCATGGCGACGACCACGGTCCGCCGGGCCCGCCGCGCACAGGCGGTGACGACGGCGGGCAGCTCCCGGCCCCCGCCGCCGACGAACACCGCGTCGGGGTCGCCGGCCAGGCCGGACAGCGCCTCCGGCGCCGTGCCGTGCACCACCTCCACGTCGACGCCGTGGGCGCTGGCGTTGGCGCGGATCCGCTCCACCCCGTCCGGGGTCTTCTCGACGGCGACGACGGCCGCGCCGAGCCGCGCGCACTCCACCGCGACCGAACCCGACCCGGCGCCCACGTCCCACACCAGGTCCCCGAGGCGCGGCCCCAGCCGGGCCAGGGCCAGCGCCCGCACCTCGAACTTGGTGATCATCGAGTCCCGGTGCGTGAACTCACCCTCGTCCAGCGCCCATCCGGCGGGCTGCCCCGGTACCCCGGCGACCGTACGCACCGCACCGAGGGCCCGCGTCTCGTCCAGACACAGCACCACGCTCACCGCCGTACCCCAGTCGCGGGCCGCCGCCTCGGCGGGCGTCACCCGCTCCACGCGCTCCCGCTCCGGGTCACCGAGGGCACTGGCCACGACCAGGACCCGGTCGGCGGGCAGCGCGGCGCCCAGCTCGGCGGGCCCGGCGCCCGGCCCGGTGAGCACGGCCACCTTCGGCCGCGCCCGGCAGACGTGCACCGCCGTCCGCAGTTCCCGGCCGTGCGCGCTGACCACGACCGCGTCGTCCCAGGGCAGCCCGATCCGCGCGAAGGCGGTGGCCACCGAGGACACCCCGGGCCGCACGTCCAGCACACCGGCACCGAACCGCTCGGCCAGCGCCCGTACGATCCCGAAGAACCCCGGATCCCCGGACGCCAGCACGACGACCGGCAGCTCCTTGCCGACATACTCGGCGATGGTGTCCAGGGCGGGCGCCAGCGGCCCGAGCACGATCCGTTCGGCGCCTCCCGGCAGCCGTACGGCGTCCAGGTGCCGCCGCCCGCCGACGACCAGCGCGGCCCCGGCGAGGACGTCCGCGGGCACCGTTGCCCCCGTCCCCGCACCGACGACCGTGATCAACTCTTCGTCCTCTGCTCCCGCAGGGCCCGCCGGGCCTCCGGGTCGGCCTTGCGGTAGCCGTGGAAGTGACCCGGGTGGTACAGGTGCGAGCGGGTGCCGTGGGCGTCCAGGGCCGGGCCGACCAGGAACAGCGTGTGCTTCCAGAGCTTGTGCTCCTTGACCGTCTCCTCCAGCGTGCCGATCGTGCACTTCACGACCAGCTCCTCCGGCCAGGTCGCCTGGTAGGCGACGACCACCGGGGTGTCCGTGGGATAGCCGCCCTCCAGCAGCTCCCGCACCAGCTGCCCGCTGCGCGCCGCCGACAGGAAGATCGCCATGGTGGTGCCGTGCCGGGCGAACTCGCGGACCTCCTCCCCGGGCGGCATCGGCGTCTTGCCGCCGCCCAGCCGGGTCAGCACCACGGACTGCGCGACCTCGGGGATCGTCAGCTCCCGCCGCGCGAGCGCGGCCACGGCGGAGAAGGAGGACACACCCGGGACCACCTCGGTCGCGATGCCGATCTCCGCGCAGCGGTCCAGCTGCTCCTGGGTGCCGCCCCACAGGGCCGGGTCGCCGGAGTGGATCCGGGCGACCTTCAGCCCTTCCTCGAACGCACGTCGGTACACGGCGACGACGTCCTCCAGCGACATGGCCGCCGAGTCCAGGATCTCGGCGTCCTCGCGGGCGTGTTCGAGGACCTCCGCCTGGACCAGGCTCGCGGCCCAGATCACGACGTCGGCCTCGGCGATGGCCCGCGCGGCACGGAACGTCAACAGGTCGGCGGCGCCGGGGCCGGCACCGACGAAGGTCACCTTGCCGGTGGGGGCATCGGCCATGGGAATCGGTCCTCTCTCAGGAGTCGGTACGCACGTCAGTACGTGAAGGGCTGTCGGACATGCGCGAACGCCGGTCCATCGGATAGCAAGGGCCTATGGCGGTCTTCGTCGCGCTCGGCGCGTTTCTGATGACGCTGGCCGGCGGGTGGACGGCACAGCGCGTGACCGACCGCCGCCATCTGGTCCTGGGCCTGGCCGGCGGGCTGATGCTGGGCGTGGTCGGCCTGGATCTGCTGCCGGAGGCGCTGCACGCGGCCGACCGCGAGGTCTTCGGCGTACCCGCCGCCCTGCTGCTGTTCGTGGCCGGCTTTCTCTTCGCCCATCTGGTGGAGCGCACGCTGGCCGCCCGCCAGGCCGCGCACGGCGGCGCCGAGGGACCGGGCCACCGGGCGCCCGAGGTGGGCCTCACGGCGGCGGCCGCGATGGTGGGCCACAGTGCCATGGACGGTGTGGCGATCGGCGCGGCCTTCCAGGTGGGCGGCGGCATGGGCACGGGCGTGGCGCTCGCCGTGATCGCCCACGACTTCGCCGACGGCTTCAACACCTTCACCATCACCAGCCTGTACGGCAACGCGCGCCGCCGGGCCCTCGGCATGCTGGTCGCCGACGCCTGCGCACCGCTGCTGGGCGCGCTGTCCACGGCCTTCTTCCGCATCCCCGAACCGGTGCTCGGCGGCTATCTCGGCCTCTTCGGCGGCGTACTGCTCTACCTCGCCGCCGCCGAGATCCTGCCCGAGGCGCACCACGAGCACCCGGCCCGCTCCACCCTGCTGTGCACGGTGGCCGGTGCCGCGTTCATCTGGCTGGTGGTCGGCATCTCCGGCTGACCACGCGCACGGTCTCACAGCTTCCCGCCCCGCCCGCCGTCCCGCCGCGGGGGCGCGATCAGCGTCGACAGATACGGCAGCGGCGTCCCGTCCAGCTCGGCGGCCGGCCGCACCGACTCCTCCGGCAGCCCCAGCGCCGAGCCCCACACGGCGTCCCCGAGCCGCCCGGTCTCGGCCAGCGCCTCGGCGACCTCGGCGGCCTGCCGCCCGAACTTGTACGCCACGACCGTCCCCGGCCCGGCCAGCGCCTCCTTCAGCACGGCCGACCCGGCCGTCACCGGGACCAGGGTGAGCGGCTCGGTGCCCTCCGTCAGCACGGCCCCCGACCGCGCCGCGAGATCCTGCATCGCGGTGATCCCGGGCACGGTCTCCACGACGACACCGGGCACCAGCTCCACGATGGTCTGCGCGAGATATGTGAACGTCGAGTACACGTTCGGGTCGCCGATGGTCGCGAAGGCGACGGACCCGTGCCGGGTCAGCAGTTCGGCGACGGCGGCCCCGGCCGCGTCCCAGGCCGCCTCCCGCCGCGCCCGGTCGGTCCGCTCGTTCAGCGCGAACACCACGCGGACGACGTTCTCCGCGGGCACGTAGTGCAACACGGTCGCCTCGGCCCGCCCGCGCTCCCCTGTGTCCATGACGGGCACGACGACGACCTCGGCGGCCCGCAGCGCGTTGACCCCCTTGACGGTCACCAGCTCCGGGTCACCGGGACCGACCCCGACTCCGACCAGCCTGCTGCTCATGACGTCCGGCACCTCTCCACGAACCGACGGGCGACACCGGGCTCGGACGCCCAGTGCGTGTGCAGATAACTCGCGTGCACGCCCTGCTGTACGAAACCTTCGACCCGCCGGGCCGGGGACCGCACGCCCCAGGCGGGAGCGGCACCGGCGCCCGGCTCGACGACCGTGCGATGGAACTCGTGGCCCCGCATCCGCGTCCCGGCCGCCGCCAGCACGCTGTCGCCGACGGCCACGGCGTCCCGGTAGCCGAGGGTGAGCCGCTTTGTCATGCGCGCGGTGGCGTCCAGGACGCCGCACATGGGCCGCCCGTCGAGCTCCCGGCACAGGTAGAGCAGTCCGGCGCACTCCGCGGCCACGGGGGCGCCGCTCGTCGCCAGTTCGGCGACGGCCTTGCGCAGCGGCTCGTTGGCGGACAGCTCGGCGGCGTACACCTCGGGGAAACCGCCGCCGATGACCAGGCCGGCGGTGCCTTCCGGCAGTTCCTCGTCCCGCAGCGGATCGAACGTGACGACTTCGGCTCCGGCGGCGGCGAGCAGCTCGGTGTGCTCGGCGTAGGAGAACGTGAAGGCGGGACCACCGGCGACGGCGACGCGTGGCGCCGGCTTCCCGGCCACCCGAGTCGCCGCGTCGTCCCGCTTCTCGGCCGGCCGAGTCGCCCCGTCGTCCCACCTCTCGGCCGACCGAGTCGGGTCGGCGGGCGGGCAAACGGGGGTCCAGGGGGCGCAGCCCCCTGGGAGGGCACCGGCACTCCGGGCAAGTGACACGAGCGCGTCCAGGTCACACCCCTGAACCACCTGCGCAGCCATGGCCCCGACGGAGTCGACCGCCGCAGCCCGCCGCTCGGCGACCGGCACCAGCCCCAGATGCCGGGAAGGCGTCGACACCTGCTCGGCCCGCCGCAACACACCCAGCACAGGCACCCCGGAGGACTCCAGGGCCTCCCGCAGCAGCTCCTCGTGCCGGTCGGAGCCGACCTTGTTCAGGATGACGCCCCCGATCCGCACCTGCGGATCCCAGGAGGCGAACCCGTGCACCAGCGCGGCCACCGACCGCGACTGCGACGAGGCGTCGACCACCAGCACGACCGGCGCCCGCAGCAGCTTGGCGACATGGGCGGTGGACGCGAGCTCACCCTCGCCCGCCGCCCCGTCGTACAGCCCCATCACGCCCTCGACCACGGCGATGTCGCAGCCCCGCGCCCCGTGCAGAAACAGCGGAGCGACCAGCTCCGGTCCGCACAGGTACGCGTCCAGGTTGCGCCCCACCCGCCCGGTCGCAAGAGCGTGATACCCCGGGTCGATGTAGTCCGGCCCGACCTTGTGCGGGGACACGGTGAGCCCCCGCGCGGCGAACGCGGCCATCAGACCCGTGGCGACGGTGGTCTTGCCGCTGCCCGACGAGGGCGCGGCGATGACCAGCCGAGGCACCGACGACATCACCACTCGATGCCCTTCTGGCCCTTCTGCCCCACGTCCATGGGGTGCTTGACCTTGGACATGTCGGTGACGAGGTCCGCGAAGTCCACCAGCTTCTCCGGCGCGTTCCGCCCGGTGATGACGACATGCTGGGTACCGGGCCGGTTCCGCAGCACGTCCACGACCTCGTCCGTGTCCACCCAGCCCCAGTGCATCGGGTAGGCGAACTCGTCCAGCACGTACAGCCGGTACGTCTCGGCGGCCAGGTCCCGCTTGACCTGCTCCCAGCCCTCCCGGGCCTTCTCCTCGTTGTCCATCTGAGCGTCCCGCTGGACCCACGACCAGCCCTCGCCCATCTTGTGCCAGTCGACGGTCCCGCCCTCGCCGGAGGCGCCCAGCACCCGCAGCGCGTTCTCCTCGCCGACCTTCCACTTCGCCGACTTGACGAACTGGAACACCCCGATGGGCCACCCCTGGTTCCAGGCGCGCAGCGCGAGCCCGAACGCGGCGGTGGACTTGCCCTTGCCGACGCCCGTGTGGACGACGACCAGCGGACGGTTCCGGCGCTGACGGGTCGTCAGACCGTCGTCCGGTACGACACTCGGCTGTCCCTGCGGCATTACGCTGCCCTCCTCGACGTCCCCTGCACATCCCTGACCAGCCCGGCGATCGAGTCCGCCCGCAATTCGTCCAGCGTGACGGCCGTACCGCCCAGCTCACCCGCCAGCTGCCCGGCGAGCCCGAGCCGCACCGGCCCCGACTCGCAGTCCACGACCACCGAGGCGACCCCGTCGGCCGCGAACAGCCGCGCCGCCCGCCCGGCGAGCGCGACCGGCTCCGGACCACCGGTGGCCCGGCCGTCCGTCACCAGCACGACCAGCGCCCGCCGCGCCGGGTCCCGCAGCCGCTCCACCCGCAGCACCTCGTGCGCCTTGAGCAGCCCGGCCGCCAGCGGCGTACGGCCACCGGTCGGCAGCGACTGCAGCCGCGCGGCGGCCGCGTCGACGGACGACGTCGGCGGCAGCGCCACGTCCGCGCCGGAGCCCCGGAAGGTCACCAGACCCACCTTGTCCCGCCGCTGATAGGCGTCGAGCAGCAGCGACAGGACGGCACCCTTCACCGCGCTCATCCGCTGCCGCGCCGCCATCGACCCCGAGGCGTCCACCACGAACAGCACGAGGTTCCCCTCGCGCCCCTCCCGGGTCGCCTGCCGCAGATCGTCCCGGCGGATCACCAGCCCCGGCCCGGACCGGCCGCGCGCCCGCTGGTGCGGTGCGGCGGCCTGCACGGTCGCGGCCAGATGCAGCTTGGTCAGCGCCCCCCGGGGCCGCCGGGCCCCGGTGGTCCGCCCGTGCTCGGTCCGCGCCCGCGACCGCCGCCCGGCGGCACCCTCACCGAGCCCGGGCACGCTCAGCACCTTGGTACGGAAGGGCTCGGCGGCACGCGCCGGGGCCTGCTCGCCCGACCCGGCACCGGACGGCTGCGGTTCACCGCTCTCCCCGGCCTCCGGCCGCGCAGCGGTGTCCCCGCCCCCCTGCGGCCCGGCATCGGGCGTCGGCCGACCGCCGCCCCCGGGACCGTCGGGATCGGGATCGGGATCGTCGTCGCCCTCGCCCGAGAACTGCTCCAAGGTCTCGTCCAGCTTGTCCTCGTCCAGACCCGGAGCGTCGAAGGGGTTACGCCGCCTGCGGTGCGGCAGCGCCAGCAGCGCCGCCTGCCGTACGTCCTCCGCCAGCACGTCGGTCCGCCCGGCCCACGCGGCCAGCGCGGTCGCCGTACGCGCCATCACGATGTCGGCGCGCATGCCGTCCACCTCGAAGGCCGCGCAGGTCGCCGCGATCTGCCGGAGCGCGCCGTCGCCCAGCCGCACCTGCGGCAGCAACTCCCGCGCCGCCACGATCCGCTGCCGTACGGCGGCCTCCTCCTGCGCCCACCGCGCGGCGAACCCGGCGGGGTCGTCGTCGTAGGCCAGCCGGCGCCGGACGACCTCCACCCGCTGGTCCGGCTCCCGCGAGGCGGCGACCTCCACGGTCAGCCCGAACCGGTCCAGCAACTGCGGGCGCAGCTCGCCCTCTTCGGGGTTCATGGTGCCGACGAGCAGGAACCTGGCCGCGTGCCGCACGGACACGCCCTCGCGCTCCACGTACGAGGCACCCATCGCCGCCGCGTCCAGCAGCAGGTCGACCAGGTGGTCGTGGAGGAGGTTGACCTCGTCCACGTACAGGATCCCGCGGTGCGCGTCGGCCAGCAGGCCCGGCTCGAACGCCTTCACGCCCTCGGCGAGCGCCCGCTCGATGTCGAGCGCGCCGACGAGCCGGTCCTCGGAGGCGCCGACGGGCAGCTCGACCATCCGCGCGGGCCGCTCGGTTCCCGGGCCGGCCTCGTGCGGCCCGTCCGGGCACGCGGGATCCGGGGCGGCCGGATCACACGAGAAGCGGCAGCCGGGCACCACGGCCACCTCCGGCAGCAGCGCCGACAGCGCCCGTACCGCCGTGGACTTCGCGGTGCCCTTCTCACCGCGCACGAGCACACCGCCGACCGCCGGCGAGACGGCGTTCAGCAGCAGCGCGAGCCGCAGATCGTCCTGGCCGACGACGGCCGTAAAGGGGAACGGGGTGCTCACTGGTCGCCCTCCAAGTCGCCTTCCAGCTCCAGGTACGTCGCGCGCAGCCGCTCCAGCGTGTCCGCGTCGGGCTCCGCCCACAGGCCACGGTCCGCCGCCTCCAGCAGCCGCTCGGTGATCCCGCGCAGCGCCCACGGGTTGGACTTCTTCATGAAGTCCCGGTTCTCGGGGTCGAAGACGTACTCGGCGCTGAGCTTCTCGTACATCCAGTCGTCCACCACGCCGGCCGTCGCGTCGTAGCCGAACAAGTAGTCCACGGTCGCCGCCATCTCGAAGGCACCCTTGTAGCCGTGCCGGCGCATGGCCGCCATCCAGCGCGGGTTGACCACGCGGGCCCGGAAGACGCGGTGCGTCTCCTCGCCCAGCGTGCGGGTCTTCACCTGGTCCGGTACGGCGGAATCGCCCACGTACGCCTCGGGGTTGGCGCCGGTCAGGTGCCGGACCATCGCGACCATGCCGCCGTGGTACTGGAAGTAGTCGTCGGCGTCCACCAGATCGTGCTCGCGCGTGTCGACGTTCTTCGCCGCCACGGCGATCCGCCGGAACGCCGTCTCCATGTCCCCGCGCGCCGCCCGCCCGTCGAGCCCGCGCCCGTAGGCGTAGCCGCCCCACACCGCGTACACCTCGGCCAGGTCGGCGTCGGAGCGCCAGTTGCGGGCGTCGATCAGCGGCAGCAGCCCGGCACCGTACGCGCCCGGCTTGGAACCGAAGATACGGGCCGTGGCCCGGCGCCGGTCGCCGTGCCCGGCGGTGTCCTCGTCCACGTGCGCCCTCACGTAGTTGGACTCGGCCGGCTCCGCCAGCTCGGCCACCGCCCGCACCGCGTCGTCGATCAGCCCGACCACGTGCGGGAACGCGTCACGGAAAAAGCCGGAGATGCGGACGGTGACGTCGATGCGCGGCCGCCCCAGCTCCGCCAGGGGGATCACCTCGAAGCCGGTCACCCGGCGCGAGGCGTCGTCCCACACCGGGCGGCAGCCCAGCAGCGCCAGGATCTCGGCGATGTCGTCGCCCTGGGTGCGCATCGCGGACGTGCCCCACACCGTCAGGCCGACGGACTTGGGGTACTCCCCGGTGTCGCTCAGATACCGCTGCACCAGCGAGTCCGCCAGCGACTGACCGACCTCCCAGCTCAGGCGGGAGGGAATGGCCTTGGGGTCGACGGAGTAGAAGTTGCGGCCCGTCGGCAGCACGTTCACCAGACCGCGGGTCGGCGAGCCCGAGGGACCGGCCGGGACGTAACCGCCGTCCAGAGCGCGCAGGATGTGCCCGATCTCGTCCGTCGTACGGGCCAGCCGCGGGACGACCTCCGCGCAGGCGAACTCCACCACGGCCACGGCGTCGGGGAGTTCGGCGCCGAGGACGTCCCGCAGGACGCCGTGCACGGCCGCGCCGTCCCACGCCCGGGACTCCATCGCCTCGGCGATCCGCCGGCACAGCTGCTCCAGCAGGTCGATCGCGTCGGCGGCGGTCCGGGCCGGCCCGTCGACCAGGTCCGACAGCTCCACCGGCACCTTCACCGGCGCTCCGGGCTCGGCCAGCAGCTCCTTCTCCACCAGCCCGAAGTGCTGCGCCAGCGAGGCCCGCAGCCCCGGCAGCGCGTTCGCCTGTCCGCCCCACACCTGGGACGCCCGCAGCACCGCGAGCACCAGGTTCACGCGCGGCTCGCCGACCGGTCCGCCGCCCAGGATGTGCAGGCCGTCCCGGATCTGCACGTCCTTGATCTCGCACAGATAGCCGTCGATGTGCATGACGAACTCGTCGAACGCGGCGTCGTCCGGCTGCTCGTCCACGTGCAGGTCGTGGTGCAGCTCGGCGGCCTTGACCAGCGTCCAGATCTGGGCGCGGACCGCCGGGGCCTTCGCCGGGTCCAGGTCCGAGACGAGCGCGTACTCGTCCAGCAGCTGTTCCAGCTTGGCCAGGTCCCCGTAGGTGTCCGCGCGTGCCATCGGCGGCACCAGATGGTCGACCACCGTGGCGTGCCCGCGCCGCTTGGCCTGGGTGCCCTCGCCCGGGTCGTTGACGATGAACGGATAGATCAGCGGCAGATCGCCGAGCACCGCGTCCGGCGCGCAGCCGGCGCTCAGCCCGAGGCCCTTGCCCGGCAGCCACTCCATCGTGCCGTGCTTGCCCATGTGCACGATCGCGTCCGCGCCGAAGCTGTTCTCCAGCCAGCGGTAGGCGGCCATGTAGTGGTGCGACGGCGGCATGTCGGGGTCGTGGTAGATCGCGATCGGGTTCTCGCCGAAGCCGCGCGGCGGCTGGATCATCACGACGACGTTCCCGAACTGGAGGGACGCGAGCACGATGTCGTCCCCGTCGACGTACAGGCTGCCCGGCGGCTCGCCCCACGCCTCCAGCATGGCGTCCCGCAGCTCCGGGTCGAGCTTCTCGAACCACTCCCGGTAGTCGGCCAGCGGCACCCGCGCGGGGGCCGCCGCCAGCTGCTCCTCGGTCAGCCACTCCACGTCGTGGCCGCCGGCCTCGATCAGCCGGTGGATCAGCTCGTCGCCCCCGGAGGGGTACTCGGTCAGGCTGTATCCGGCGTCGCGCAGCGCGTCCAGGACGCGGACCGCCGAGGCGGGCGTGTCCAGGCCGACCGCGTTGCCGACGCGGGAGTGCTTGGTCGGGTACGCGGTGAAGACCAGCGCGATCTTCTTCTCCGCGTCGGGCTTGTGCTTCAACCGGGCGTGCCGCAGGGCGATCCCGGCCACCCGCGCGGCCCGCTCCGGGTCGGCGATGTACACCGGGACGTCGTCCGGGCCCTGCTCCTTGAAGGAGAACGGCACGGTGATCAGCCGCCCGTCGAACTCCGGGATCGCGACCTGCATCGCCGCGTCCATGGGGGAGAGGGCCGCGTCGGACTCCTCCCAGGCGGCCCGCGAGGAGGTGAGGCACAGGCCCTGGAGCACCGGGACGTTCAGCTCGGCGAGCGCGCCGATGTCCCAGGACTCCTCGTCGCCGCCCGCCGACGCCTGCGAGGCGTGGGTGCCGCCGGCCGCGAGCACGGTGGCCACCAGCGCGTCGGCCCGGCCCAGCAGCTCGTACAGCCCGGCGTCGGCACCGCGCAGCGAACCGCAGTACACCGGAAGGGCGTTGGCACCCTGCGCCTCGACGGCTTCGCACAGGGTGTCCACGAAGGCGGTGTTGCCGCTCAGTTCGTGGGCCCGGTAGAACAGCACGCCCACGGTCGGCCGGCCGTCCCGGAGCTCGTACGCGCCGTGCACGCCGAACTCCGGCATCCTGCGCGGCTCGTCGAAGCCCTCACCCGTCAGCAGCACGGTGTCCGACAGGAACCGGGACAGCTCCAGCAGGTTCTCGGGCCCGCCCTCGACCAGGTACCTCAGCGCCTCCGCCACCACACCGGCCGGCACCGACGACTCGGCCATCAGCTCGGCGTCCGGCACGCTCTCGCCGCCCAGCAGCACGGTCGGGATGCCGGACGCCTTCAGCGCGGCCAGCCCGTCCTCCCACGCCCGCTTGCCGCCCAGCAGCCGGACGACGGCGATGTCGGCGCCCTCGATCAGGCCCGCCAGCTCCCCGGCGACGTCGACCCGGGTGGGGTTGCCGATGCGGTAGCCGGCGCCGGAGGCCCGGGCCGCCAGCAGATCGGTGTCGGCGGTCGACAACAACAACACAGTGCTCATGCGGGCGCTCCCGGTGGAATGAAAGGCAGTCCTTGCGGCGCGCCCGACTCGATGAGCCGCCAGAGCGCGTCCGTGTCCGCGTGCTGTTCGATCAGGTCGCCGAGCCGGTCGAGCTGCTGCTCGCGCAGCGCGGCGAACGAGGTGTCCGGCGCGGGTACGAAGCGGCGGCCCGCGGCGGCGGCCACCTCGCGCAGGAAGGCCCGCCGGAAGCCGTCCGACTCCAGTGAGCCGTGCCAGTGGGTGCCCCAGGTCTGGCCGACCCGGCAGCCGTCCAGGAAGGTCTCGCCACCGGTGACGTCGGCCACGCCGTGGTGGATCTCGTACCCCTCGACCCGCTCACCGAGGGCTTCCCCGGCCGGCCGGGTGAGGGTCTTCTCGCGGGCGAAGCGCACCCGGACGGGCAGCACGCCGAGCCCGTCGACCGCGCCGGCCCGCGACTCGACCTCGTCCTCGATGTGCTCGCCGAGGATCTGGAAGCCGCCGCAGATGCCGAGGACCGGCCTGTGCTCGGCGGCCCTGCGGACGAGGGCGTCGGCGAGCCCCCGCTCCCGCAGCCACTCCAGGGCCCGCACGGTCCCGCGGGTGCCCGGCACCACCACGAGGTCGGCGTCCGCCAGCTCCTCCGGCCGGTCCACGAACCGCACCACGACGCCCGGTTCGGCGGCCAGCGCGTCCACGTCGGTGAAGTTGGACATCAGCGGGATCGCGCACACGGCGACCCGCAGCACGTCCTCGCCGACCGGGGGAGTGACCGTGGACTCCCGTACGGTGCCCCGCAGCGAAACCCGCAGCCCGTCCTCCTCGTCGATGCCCAGCCCGTGCCGGAAGGGCAGCACACCGTACGTCCGCCGCCCGGTCAGGCCCTGGAGCATCTCCAACCCGGGCTCCAGCAGGCTGACATCGCCCCGGAACTTGTTCACGAGGAAACCGGCGACCAGCTCCTGGTCCTCCGGCGACAGCAGGGCGACGGTCCCGAAGAAGGAGGCGAAGACGCCCCCGCGGTCGATGTCCCCCACCACCAGCACGGGCAGCCGCGCGTTGCGCGCGATGCCCATGTTGACGATGTCGGTCCGGCGCAGATTGATCTCGGCGGGACTGCCCGCCCCCTCACAGATCACCGCGTCATACGTGCCCCGCAACTCCGCCAGGCAGTCCAGGACCGTGCCGAGCAGTCGCTGCTGGCGCCCGCCGTGGTAGCCGCGGGCGCTCAGCTCCCCGACCGGCTTGCCGAGCAGCACCACCTGGCTGCTCTGCTCGCCGCCGGGCTTGAGCAGCACCGGGTTCATCAGCGCGGTCGGCTCGATGCGGCAGGCCTGGGCCTGCATCGCCTGTGCCCGCCCGATCTCGGCGCCCTCGCGGGTCACGAACGAATTGAGGGACATGTTCTGCGCCTTGAACGGCGCGACCTTCACGCCCTGGCGGACCAGCCAGCGGCAGATGCCGGCCGTCACGACGCTCTTGCCGGCGTCCGAGGTGGTGCCGGCGACGAGGAGACCACCGTTCACTTCCCACGTCCTTTCAGGAGTCGGCGTGCGGCGAGCGTGCCGCCGAGGGCGAGCAGGGCGACGCGACGGGAGAGCCGTACGGCCCGGTCGATGTCGGTGACCCGGACGGCCCGCCCCGCGGCGCCGTTGAGCACGGGGCGGTGTTCGACCCGGCCGCCGTAGGACAGGGTGCCGCCGAGGCGTACGCCGAGGGCGCCCGCGAACGACGCCTCCACCGGCCCGGCGTTGGGGCTCGGGTGCTGCGCCGCGTCCGCCCGCCACGCCCGCACGGCGCCGCGCGGATCGGGCCCGGCCAGGACGGCGAGTACGGCGGTCAGACGTGCTCCCGGCCAGCCGGCGAGATCGTCGAGCCGGGCGGACGCCCAGCCGTAGCGAAGGTGGCGGGGCGACTTGTGACCCACCATCGCGTCCAGGGTGTTGACCGCCCGGAACCCGAGCAGCCCCGGCACCCCGGCCACGGCGCCCCACACGAGGGCGCCGACGACGGCGTCGGAGGTGTTCTCGGCGACCGACTCGACCACGGCCCGGGCGATACCGTCGGCGTCCAGCGCCTGCGGGTCCCGGCCGCACAGATGGGGCAGCCGGGCCCGGGCCGTCTCGACGTCCCCGGCCTCCAGCGCACGCCCGATGGTGCGGGCCTCCCGGGCGAGCGAAGTGCCGCCGACGACGGCCCAGGTGGCGGTGGCGGTCAGCGCGACGGAGGCGATGCGGGAGGGGCGTACGACGCGTGCGGCCAGCGCCCCGAGAGCGACGGCGCCACCGGCGCACACCGTGGTGTGCAGGGCGCCCCAGCCGCGGTGGTCGTGCCACAGTGCGCGTTCCACGGCCCCGGCCGCCCGGCCGAACGCGGCGACCGGATGCCCGCGGCGCGGATCGCCGAGGAGCAGGTCACCGAGGAGGCCGGCGGCGGCGCCGTACGCGTACGTGCGATCGGCACCCATCGGCTCAGCCGGCCGTGGGGACAGGAGCGGGCCTGGTACTGGTCCTCGATCGGCAGCCGAGCATGTCGATATGTGTCCTCACTCAGGGTGTCCGCGCCCTGGTTCGACGTGAATCGGCGGTGAGAGTTCCTGGCTCCCGGGGTTCTACCCCGGTGACAGTGGCGGGACCGCGCCGGATTCGCACCGGCTTCCTCTCCTGCCGCCGTACATGGCCTGGGCAGTCCACCACGCGCCCGGAACGGCCGTCAACTTGCCTTTGACCTGGGATGCCGGACTGTGCTGAGGCCCACACCGCTAGCACGCCGAGGGGCTCCGGGGGGCCGGCTTGCGGCAAAACCGCTCGCAGGGACGGCATTCACCCAACCCCCTTGTGCTCACGCACAGTGAACAACTCCAATAGCGCGTACGCCTCATAGGGGGCGCAACGGACGCGGGAGGGGACGCACGGTGGCGTACGTGGGCGAGATGCTGCTGGACGACGGCCAAGTCGTGCTGCTGGAGGTGGCCGGCGAGGGCCCGGTGGGCGTGCAGCGGGTCTCGCGGGGCGGTGTGGTGGCCGGGTCGGCCGCGGAGACCCTCCAACAGGCCCTGGCCCGGGTGCGTCCCGCGCTGGGCGCTCTGGTCACCGAGGCGCGCGGGATGGCGAGACCGCCGGAGTCCCTCACCGTCGAGTTCGGCGTCACGGTGAGCGCCGAGGCCGGGGTGGTCGTGGCGCGCGGGTCCACCGAGGCGCACTTCACGGTGAGCATGCAGTGGGCGAACGCGGACCCGTCGGACATCCCGGGACAGCGTGATGGCGAAGGCCGGCCCTGACGACGAACTCCCGCGGGGGATCGCCCGCTTCTGGAGCGAGGACGGCCGCGTCACCGGCACCGGCTTCCTGATCGCGGAGCGGACCCTGGTCACCTGCGCGCACGTCGTGGCGAGCGCGCTGGGCGGCGACGAGTCGGCCCCGGCGGCGCCGACGGCCGCGGTGTCCGTGGACTTCCCGCTGCTGAACCCGCCGTCCGCGCGCCGGGCGGCGACCGTCGCGCACTGGCGCCCGGTCACCGAGGACGGCGGCGGCGACATCGCCCTGCTGACCCTCGCGGAGACCGTCCCTGGCACGGCACCGGTCCGCCTCGCGGGCGGCACCGGGGTGTGGGGCCACCCGTTCCGCGTCCTCGGCTTCCCGCACCGCACCGAGGACCACGGGGTGTGGGTGCGCGGCCGCCTGCGCGCGCCGGTCGGCAAGGGCTGGACGTCCATGGAGGCGGCCTCCGGCTCGCCCGCGATCGCCCGGGGCTTCAGCGGATCGCCGGTCTGGGACACCGCGCAGGGCGGGGTGGTGGGGATGACCGTCGCGGTGGAGACGGGCGCTCCGGCGGCGACGGCGTACCTGATCCCGGCCGCCCTGCTGCTCGGCCTGGACCCCGCCCTCTGCCCCTCTCCCTTCCGCGGCCTGGAACCCTTCCGCGAACAGGACGCCCACGTCTTCTTCGCCCGCCGCGCCGACAGCGCACGCATCGCCGACGCCGTCCGCACCCACCCCTTCGTGCCGGTGGCCGGAGCGTCGGGGGTCGGCAAGTCGTCCCTGGTGCGCGCCGGGGTACTGCCCCTGCTGCGGTCGGCCGGCCATACGGTGACGGACTTCGCCGGACAGCCGGACACGGACCCGGTCCACACCCTGGCCGCCGCCCTGGCCGGCCAGTTCCCGGCGGCCCGCGACCTGGCCCGCGACCTGGCCCGGGAACCGGCCGGCGGCGCCCGCGCCCGGACGGCGGTGCTGCTCGGCGCCCGCATCCTGGAACACGCCGGTACGGCCGGACACGTCGTCCTCCTCGACCAGTTCGAGGAGACCGTCGGCGCCCGCCCCGCCGACGCCCGCGCCCTGCTCGACGTCCTGCTGCCGATGACCCGGGCCTGCCACCCGGAGGGCCGCCGCTTCCGGGTGCTGGCCACCCTGCGGTCGGCGTCCCTGGAGGAACTGGTCACGGACGGCCGGGCGGAGGCGCTCAGCGGCACGGTCCAGATGATCGCGCCGATGAGCCCGGCCCAGCTCGACGAGGTGGTGCGGCTGCCGGTCACCGCCGTCCCCGGCGTGGAGTTCGAACCGGGCCTGGCCGAGCTGATCGTCGCCGACGCGGGCGGTGAGCCGGGCGCGCTGCCGCTGGTGGAGTTCGCCCTGGCGGAACTCTGGGAGCGGCAGGAGCACGGCCGCCTCACGCATGCCGCGTACCGGGGGATCGGCGGGGTGGAGGGGGCGCTGGCCCGGTACGCCGACGAGAAACTGGCGGAGGTGTGCAAGGCCCCCGACGGCCCCGACGCGGCGGTCTCCCGGCGCCTGTTCGAACGCCTGGCCCGCCCGGTGAAGGGCAAGGAGTACGCCCGCGTGGCCCGCGCCTTCGACCGGCTCCCGCCCGAACTCCGCGCCGCCGCCCAGGACCTGGCCCGGACCCGGCTGCTCGTCATCGCCCGGGACAGCTCGGGCCGGGAGACGGTCGCGCTGGCCCACGAGGCGCTGCTGCGGCAGTGGCCGACCCTGCGCGGCTGGCTGGACGAGTCACGGGAGTTCCTGGCCTGGCACGAGCGGCTGCGGGCGCGGTTGCGGGAGTGGGAGGAGGGCGAGCGCCACCCCGAACTGCTGCTGCGCGGCTCCGAAGTGGCGGTGGCCCGCGGCAGGGAGGCCGAGCGGCCCGAGGAAGTCTCCGCCGCCGAACGCGAGTTCATCGAGCTGAGCCGGCAGCACCGGCGGCGCGCGCTGTGGCGGGGGCGCGGTGCGGTCGCGCTCGTGGCATGCCTCGCCGCGCTCGCGCTCACGGCGAGCCTCGTGATCGTCCACCTCGTCAACGGAGGCAAGGAGAGCGACCGGCAGGAGGCGGCGCGCAAGCTGGCGGGCTACGCGGAGAGCCGGGCCGCCGACGATCCGGTGGCGGCGGCGCTGCTGGCGCTCGCCGCACGCCGGACCAGTGACGTACCGGAGGCGCGGCGCGCGGTGCTGCGGACCTCCCTGCCGCTGTCCCGCGTGGCGTGGATTCAGCGGGTGCTTCCCGAGGGCTCGGTGCAGGCGACGGCGGCTTCGGCGGACGGGCGCGTGCTGGCCGTGCTCCAGCGGGGCAACGACGACGGCAAGCCGCACGTCTTCGTGTTCCGGCTCGGGACCGACGGCAGGGTGGCACCGCGGCGGAGCCCGGCCGACGTGCCCGTGCAGGCCGACGCGGTGGCCGTCAGCGACGACGGCACGAAGATCGCCGCCGCCGGGAAGGACGGGTGGGTGCAGGTGTGGCGGACGGGGCGGGCGCGGCCGGTCGCGTCGTGGCACTGGCATCCCTCCTCCCGTGACTGGAACGCCGCCGCCCTGGACTTCTCCCGCCGGGGCGACCTCGTGCTGCACGGAAGCACCGACAGCCCGGTGTGCGGGGGCGATGACATCGACGGGCACTGGTACGTCCGGGACCTCGCCGAGCGGCGCCGGCTCGCCCTTCCCCGCGGGTTCTTCGTGCCCGGTGAATGCGTGAGCCAGGTGGCGCTGCCCGCGGGTGGCGCACCCGACCGGGTGAGCGCCGTACGCAGGCAGGACGTGGAGACACCGAACGCGCAGAAGACCTGGTACCGCCTGTTGGACGGCACGCTGTCCGGGGAAGCGGCCCCCGCACCGGACGGGCTCGACGCGCTGCACGGGGCGGTGCTGGGGCCCGGCGGCAGGCTGACGGCTCGCCAGACGGCCGGTGACGGTCCCTGGACGGTGCGCACACGGGACGGGGCGGACCGCCCGAGCCGGGCGGACGTCGATGAGCTGGACCCTCCGCTGGAGTCCGGCGGACGCTTCCTCCTCATGGTCGAGGGGCACGACGAGGAGAGGGCAGCGAACCGCGACGCCATGCGGCTGGTGATCGAGGACAGCGAAACGGGGAGCCGTTACGGCACGGTCGTGCCCCACAGGGTGCGCACGGACCGCCTGACGGCCGTGCCCGGGGCGCGCCGGCGGGCGCCGCTGGTGTACGCGGTCGAAGGGCAGGAGGTCCTGGCGTTCCGGACGGAGCGGACCGCGTACCCGTGGGCCGGCCTCGGCGACGACGTGGAATCCGTCGCCTTCGGGCCCTCGGGCGCACGCCTCGTCGATGTCGTCATGCATTCCCCGTCCGATGCCCCCGGTTACACGTACAGCCTGGTGAGCAGGGCGGGCGGGAAGCCGGTGGAGAAGTGGCTGAAGCCCGAAGTCGACGTCAGCGGTGCGGTCGTCGCCGCCGACGGCCGCCATGTGATGGTCTGGGGCGGTGACTGGTGGCAGGTGCGGACGCTGCCCGGCCTCGTGCTCGGGAAGGGCCGCTCGAACCTGCCACAGGAGGTCCAGGACGTCTCACTCCTGGGAGAGAAGGACTTCGTGGTGATCCACACCACGGGCCTGACCCGGGTGTCCGGAGCCGACGGTAGGGAGCACCGCCTCGCACGGCCGGACTGCCCGCCCGACGACACCGGCAGGAATCCGCGCGCCTGCGCCGCGGTGGTCGGGCTGCCCGACGAGAAGGCCGCGATCGTGCGGAGAAACGGGGAGGCCGCGCTGTGGAGTCTGCGCGACGGGCGGCAGCGGGGGCCGACGGCGCATGTCCGCCGGCTGGACGACAGCGGCTGGTACACCCCGAACCTGGTTCTCGCACCGCATGCCTCCGTCGCAGCGGTCACGACCGCCGAGGGGGTCTGGCTCTGGTGGCCCGGTACGGGCCGCACCAGGCAGCTGGCGCCGGAGGCGTGGGCCTACGGTCCGTTCGGCGACGACGGGCGGACCTTCGTCCTGATGCGGGACACCGACCACACCAACTCCGGGAGGTACCTCGAACTGTGGGACACCGGGCGCGGTGCGTTCCTCACCACGCTGCATCTCTGGTCCCCCTGGGACAGGTTCCGGCTGGACGGGAACCGGATCACCGCGGAGTCCGCGCTCGGCCGGGTGACCCTCCCGCTGGCCCCGTTGTACGGCGGCACGACCCGCCTCTGTCCGGTCCTCGCGGCCTACCCCCTCCGTGACCTGAAGGATCTCCTGACGACGGGCGAGACCCTGCCCCGCGCCGCCGACACGCGTCAGCCCTGCCGGCCCCGCTGAAGCGGGGGACCCGGCAGGGCTGACGTCGGGGTCTCGGTCTCAGGCCTTGGCCACGATGAGGTGGATGCCGTACGCCACCGCCGCCGCGCAGGCCGCGAAGCAGAGGTAGGCGCCGGTGACGGCGAGGGCGGCGGAGCCACCCTGGGCCGTGGCCTTCTCGCGCCGGTTCAGGCCCGCGATGCCGAGGGTGAACAGGGTCACCAGGCCGACGGTGAACACGAGGCTGACACCGAAGACGGAGCCGAGGGCTGCCCAGTCGATCTTCATGGGGATGCTTCCTTCAGTAACCGTGTGCTCGGGGTCAGACCGCGGCGGCCGGCGGGACGGCCGGGGCCGGCTCGGCGGCCGGGGCGGGGATGGTGGCCGTCAGGTCCTCGGTGACCGTGCCGACGGGCGGCGGGGTCACGGCGGCGATGGCGGTGGTGACCACGCCGGCCGGCTCGTCGGTCTCCGCCACCACGTTGGTGTGGTCGATCACCTCGCGGCGGGAGAACTTCCAGATCGCGGCGCTGGCGGCGACCAGGAAGACGGCGACGGCGGCGGTGCCCCAGTCACCCAGGTCGGTGACGGCCTCGGCGCCCGCGCCCACCAGCGCGGCGGCCGGGAGGGTGAGCGCCCAGGCGATGAACATGCGGGTCGCGGTGGACCAGCGGACGACGCCGCCCTTGCGGCCGAGGCCCGCGCCCATCACGGAGCCGGAGACGACGTGCGTGGTGGAGAGGGAGAAGCCGAGGTGGGAGGAGGCCAGGATGGCCGTCGCGGCGCTGGTCTGGGCGGCGAAGCCCTGGCGCGGCTCCAGGTCGGTCAGGCCCTTGCCCATGGTGCGGATGATGCGCCAGCCGCCGATGTAGGTGCCGAGCGCGATGGCCAGGCCGGCGGAGAGGATCACCCAGGTGGGAGGGTTGGAGCCGGGGGCGATGGCGCCGCCCGCGATCAGCGCGAGGGTGATGATGCCCATCGTCTTCTGCGCGTCGTTGGTGCCGTGGGCGAGGGAGACCAGGCCGGCGGAGGCGATCTGGCCGACGCGGTAGCCCTTGCGGGTGGCCTCGCCGTCGGCGGTGCCGCCGATGCCGTAGGAGAACCGGGTGGCCAGCAGCGACGCGACGCCCGCCACGAGCGGCGCGGCGACCGCCGGGAGCAGCACCTTGGTGACCAGGACGTCACCGTGGACCGCACCGAAGCCGGCGGAGGCGACGGTGGCGCCGACCAGGCCGCCCATCAGGGCGTGCGAGGAGCTGGAGGGCAGGCCCACCAGCCAGGTCAGCAGATTCCAGAGGATCGCGCCGACCAGGGCGGCGAAGATGACCTCGGGACGGATGCCGGTCTCGTCGACGAGACCCTTGGAGATCGTGTTCGCGACCTCCACGGAGAGAAAGGCGCCCCCAAGATTGAGGACGGCGGACATGGTCACCGCGATCTTGGGCTTCAGGGCGCCTGTGGAGATGGTGGTGGCCATCGCGTTCGCGGTGTCGTGGAAACCGTTCGTGAAATCGAACGCGAGTGCGGTTATTACCACAATCGCGAGGATCAGCGAGAAGCTTTCCATTTACCCAGGCAATCGTTCGAGGTCGTTGGCTGGTCGAACGTAGGCAACCTGGGTGAACGGAAGATGAACTGGGGCGGGCGTCGGGGTGTCAGTCGGGGGTGCTCGGGATTCCGTTCTGCTCGCCCGGCCCAGACGCCCCTTGGCTACCGGCTCCGCGCGAAGACCCGCAGCCGGGTCGCGGACCCGTTGAAGAGATTTTGGTCACCCGGCAGCCCGCCCTCGGTGCGGTACTGCCAGAACGTCCAGTACCGCCAGCCGCCCGGCAGCGCCCCCGGCCGGCCGGTGCCGTGCCGGGCGAGCCAGAGGGCATGCGAGGAGGAGAAGGCGCGGCTGTTGCCGGTGCACTGCTTCCACCACTCGGTCGTGGTGTAGATCACCGGGCGGCGGCCGGTCTCCCGCTCGAGCTCGTCGCTGAACGACCGGATCCAGCGGACCATCCGCCCCTTGTCCAGCCCGTAGCACCGGAGCCTCTCGCTGTACGGGTTGTACTCGATGTCGAGCGCCGGCGGCAGCGTCCAGCCGTCCGCCCGCCAGTCGCCGCCGTGCCGCACGAAGTACGCGGCCTGCCGTGCGCCGGAGGACCGGTCCGGCCGGGCGAAGTGGTACGCGCCCCGGATCAGGCCGGCCTCGCGGGCGCCGGTGTACTGCCCGGAGAAGTAGGGATTGCGGTAGTCCGTGGACTCGGTCGCCTTGACGTAGACGAACCGCGCGCCCTCCGCCCGGGCCTCCGGCCAGTCGACGCGCTCCTGGTGGGACGACACGTCATGCCCCCGGGGCAGAGCCCGGACGGCCGCCGCCGGCCCACCCGCTTCCCCGGGCCCGGCGGCTTCCACCGGTCCACCTGCCGCTGCCGGTCCGCCTGCCTGGCCCGGCTCGCCTGCCTGGGCCGGCCTGCCCGCCGTCGACGGCCCGGCCGCTTTCACCGGAGCGGTCGACGCGCTCGCGGTGCCGGCGAGGGTGAGGGCCGCCGCTGTGGCCGCAGCGAGGACACCGGCGCGGCGGCGGACAGGGGTGCGTTGACGTGCCATGCGTCTCTCCGGGTGGCGGACGACGGCCGCTCTCGCCCTCGCGGGCGGCGGTGGTCGTCCGGATCGTCCAGGGGGCAAGAGAGATCATTGAAGGCCGCTGGTCAGCCGATCCGCGCCGATTCCCGGCGTTTCCCGGCGAGATCCGCCCGTTCGGCCGTACGGTTTCCGGACCGGAACGGCCGCACCGCCCGCCCTCCGCCGGGCCGGCTGGCAGGATCGCCGCATGGCTGAACTGCGGCGGAACGCGGACGACGGGCGACGGGACGCGCAACAGGACGAGGCAGGCCTCTGGGCGGAACTGGTCGAGACGGCACGCCGGACCGTCACCGACGGACTGGTGGTCGGCACTTCCGGCAACGTCTCCGCCCGCCTCGGCGACCTCGTGCTGGTCACCCCGTCCGGCGTCCCCTACGACCGGCTCACCCCCGCCGACATCACCGGCGTCGACCTCACCGGGCGCCAGGTGCTCGGCACGCTGGTGCCGACCAGTGAGCTGCCCATGCACCTCGCCGTCTACCGCACCACCGACGCCCGCGCCGTCGTCCACACCCACGCCGTGCACGCGACCGCGGTCTCCACGCTCGTGCCCGAACTCCCGCTGGTCCACTACATGGCCGCCGCTCTCGGCGGACCCGTCCGGGTCGCCCCCTACGCGACCTACGGCACCGGCGAACTGGCCGAGAACATGCTCCGCGCCCTGGCCGGCCGCTCCGGCTGCCTGCTCCAGAACCACGGCACGATCACCTACGGCGCCACGCTCGCCCAGGCCTACGACCGCACCGCCCAGCTGGAGTGGATGTGCCGCCTGTGGCTGACGGCGTCCTCGGTACCGGGCCTGACACCGTCCCTGCTGACGGAGGCACAACTGGCGGAGGTCGGGGAACGCTTGAAGGGGTACGGCCAACGGAGGTGACCCCTTGCCGAGCAGTGACCCGTTCCGCACCCCGCCGACCCCGCTCGCGTCGCTCCGCAGCACCTTGCCGACCGGGCTCTCCTTGATCCGCAGCACCGTCCCGACCCGGCTCGCCTCGATCCGCAGCACCGTCCCGACCCGGCTCGCCTCGATCCGCCGCGTCGGCGCTCGCGCTCGGCCACGACGTGCCCGTCCCGTGGTGCCGAAGCCGTCCGGAACCCGGCGCTCCGCACCACGTCCGGCCCTTCCGCTGGCCGCCGGCCGGAACCCCCACGACACTGGACTGGTGCGCACCGCAAAGGCGACCGCCACCGCGCTCACCGCGGTCCTTGCCGCCGGCACGGCGTCCGTGGTCGCCGGCCGGCTCGCCAGCGACGCCGCGCTGAAGGCGTCCGCGGGCCGCCCCCTGCCCACCGAGCCCCGCCTCACCGTGCACGGCACGGCCGCCGGCCAGATCACCCTGACCCGCGACCTGGCCGCCCTGCGCCCCGGCACCTACGGCCTCGCCGGCGACGGCTCCCACGCGGTCGTCGGCCCCGTTCTGAACGCGGCCGCGCACACCGCCGACACCGTCGTACGCCGCCTGGACCGCGTCACCCACGGAACCCTCGCCGCCGGCGACGCGGTCTGGCTCACCCCCAACCTGTACGTCGGCAACCCCCGCACCGCTCTCGGCCTGGACCACGCCGACGTCGACGTGCCCGGCGAACTGGGCGCTCTGCCCGCCTGGTTCGTGCCCGGCCACCGGGACACCTGGGTGATCGCCGTACACGGCCTCGGTACCACGCGGGAACACGCCATGAATGTCATGGGTTTCCTGCACGGCCGCCGGCTGCCGGTCCTCGCCCTCGCCTACCGCGGCGACCTCGGCGCCCCACGCCCGCCGGACGGGTTGAACCACCTCGGCGAGACGGAGTGGCGGGACGTCGAGGCGGCGATCCGCTACGCCGTCCGCTACGGAGCCCGCCGGGTCGTCCTGCTCGGCTGGTCCACCGGCGCCACCATGGCCCTGCGCGCCGCCGAGCACTCCGCCGTCCGCGACCGCATCGCCGGGCTCGTCCTCGACTCGCCGGTGCTCAACTGGGAGGCCACCCTGCGCGCCCTGGCCAGGGCCCGGCGCACCCCGCAGCCGCTGCTGCCGCTCGCCGTGCGGGCCGCGCAGGGCCGGGCCGGACTGCACGCCGACCGGATCGCCGAGACCGCCGACCCCGCCCGGCTGCGGGTCCCCACGCTGGTCATCCACGGCCCGGACGACCAGGTGGCCCCCTGGGAGTTCTCCCGCCGGCTCGCCCGGCGCCGCGCCGACCTCGTCGCCCTGCACACCGTCCCGCACGCTCCGCACGCGGCGATGTGGAACGCGGACCCCACGGAATACGAGGAACGGCTGCGCCGGTTCCTGACCCCGCTGATGTGACGCCCTGCCCCCGGCGGCCGGCCGGTCCGGTGCTGAGCGTTCCGTTTCCTGCCGTACGGCTGGCTCGATCACGTCGCTCGGGCCCACCCGAACCCGGTGCGTTGGCCAGCCCCGTCGCCCGCCGTGACATTCCGTTTGGGTTTTCGGACCGTCAACCGGAAGACTGCACCCGTGACGTCCCGTATCCCGCGCGACTCCAGGCTCCGACTCGTCCGACCGCGACCCCTGGCCGCCGCCCCCAGAGCTGTGAACCAGCGGCGCCCAGGCCGCCCCGCACCCCGGCCGCCGGAGGGTACGCCCGCCCGCGCCGAGCTGGCCGGAATGGCCCGCACCGGCCTGGCCGGCGCGGCGCGCGTCGCCCGCTGGGCCGACGCCGCCCTCGGCCCCGGCCAGGGCGGTGCCACCGCCGACGGCAAGGCCACTCTCTCCGACGCCACCGCCGAGCGCGCCGCCGCAGACCTCGGCCTGAGCGTCGCTCAGGTCCGTGCCGACTGGGACACCGCCCGCCTCGCCGGACTGGTCGAGGTGCACGGCGACAGCGCGCGCCCCGGCTGGCGGCTGCGCGCCTGGAACCGCGACGACAGCGCCGTACTGCGCGGCTGGGTCGCCCTCTTCGACGCCTGGTCGCTCGCCTGCCCCGAACCCGCCGGGCACGAGCCGGCCGCCGTCGCCGAGGTCGTCTCGGCCATGCCCCAGGTGCTCTCCTTCCTCCAGCTGTCGGCCGGCCCGGTCCCCGTCGAGCAGCTGCTCGACCTGCTCCAGCAGCGGGTCACCGAACTGCGCACCGAACGCTGCGAGGTCTCCTACGAGCCCGGCACCGGCCGCCCCGCCGGAACCCCGGAGCCGGCGGTCCCCGCCCCCGCCGCGGACGCCCCGCTCGCCCCGCTGCTCGACTGGGCGCTGCGGGCCCTCGCCTCCGTCGGCGCCCTCACCTACGGCGGCGGCCAGGCCACCCTCACCCCGCTGGGCAGCTGGGCGGTGTGGGTCAAGCTGGAGCAGATCTGCGTGGCCGCGCAGAGCCCGGCCGGCAACATCGAGCAGTCCGCCGAGGACATGCTCCGCGGCTGCGCCCAGCTGCGCCCCAACGCCGCCCGCGCCGAGTACCGCGCCTGGCTCGCCGCCCGGCCCGTCGGCAGCGCCGTCACCGAGCTGATCGCCGCCGCCCGCGGCGACGACGCCCTGCTGCGCGGCCTCGCCTTCGAGGCGCTGCGCGTCGTCGGCGCCCCCGCCGAGCCCGACGTCCGGGGCGTCGTGGACGAGCCGGCCCTCAGGCCGTACGCCCTGCTGTGGCTCGCCGAGCACGACGGCCTCGACCCCGAGGACGCCCACGAGGTGCTCACCCGGGAGGAGGCCACCTGGCTGTGGGTGGACACCGCCGCCGCGGTCGCCGACCACGGCGAGGCGCCGATGCTGGTCCGGCATCTGGAGTCGGCGGTGCAGCCCACCGTGCCCCAGCTGCTCGACGAGGTCCGCGCCGTCGGCCACCCGCGCACCGTGCAGGTCCTGGTCGCGCTCGCCGCCGCCCACCCCGACCCGGCCCTGGCCAAGGCCGTACGCCGGGCCGCCTTCCAGGTGCACACCGGGGGATGAGCGGAGGGAGGGGGACTCAGGAGCCGATCTCGGGGGCGTACGTCCCGAAGCTCCAGATGTTCCCCTCGGTGTCCCGGGCCATGTAGTCCCGCGAGCCGTAGTCCTGGTCCGTCGGGGGCATCAGGATCTCCACCCCGTGCTCCACGGCCCGCTCGTGGTGGGCGTCCACGTCGTCCACCACGACGTACACCCCGGCGGGCCCCGCGTTTTTCATCGCCGCGTCGAAGAGGCCGCCGCGGCCCTTGGAACCGATCATCACCGCGCCGGTGCCCTGGACCAGCTCGGCGTGCATCACCGTGCCGCCCTCCGTCTCGTACACCGACAGCTCGGTGAAGCCGAGGGCCTCCGTGAGCTGCCTGATCGCCGCCTTCGCGTCCGCGTACAGCAGCGTGGGATAGATGCTCGGCCGTGCGCCGCCGCCCGTGCCTGCCATGCCGATCACTCCTTCGTGCATCGGTTCCGCCGTGCTTTCCGAGTGTGGCAGGCACCACCGACAACGCCCCGGCGGACCGCGCCGCATCGCGCCGAGCCGCCGGTCCGGTGCCCCTGCTCGCGGCCCGCCGCCGGCCTCCGAACGGGCGACTTCCCCACCCGGCCCGCCAAGCCGCCCCGCCCGCCCCGCCGACGGTGACTACGCTCGGCGCCTGATCCGGGACGGTGGCCTACCGAAGGGGGGCGAGGTGGCACTTCCACCCCACGGACCCCACCGGCACCACCCCACCCGGTCTCCGGACACCAACCCCCCACCCCCGGATCCGGGCGCCAACTCGGCACCTCCGGCTCGGGACAGCGCCCCGGCCCCCATGCACACCGCCCCGGCCCCCATGCACACCGCCCCGGCTCGGGACATCGACCCGCCCCCCGCGCACACCGCCCCGGCGTCGGAGGCCCCCCGAGCCTCCGCAGGCCCTGCCTCCGCCCCGGAGGCCCCCCGACCCCCCGCAGGCCCTGCCCCTGCCCCGGACACCAGCCCGCCGTCCACGCGCACGGCCCCGAAACCCACCCCGCTCATCCCCGTCGCGGCCCCCCGTCGGCTGGCCGGCGCCCTCCTCCTGGCCGTCCTGGCCGCCGGTCTTCTCGGCGCGGCCCACCAGCTGCGGCCCGCCCCCTACGGCGACCGGATCCTGCACGGCCGGGAGCGGGTCGCGGATGCGCAGGGTGCCGTCATGGCCGGGCACGACAGCCGTACCGGTGTGCCCCGGTGGCGCTACGCGCGCGTGGGGCACCGTCCCGTCGCCGTGCTCCCCGCGCGCGGGGAGGTGATCGCACTCTGGGACGACGGGCTGCTCACCGACACCGACGACCGTTCCGTGCGCTGGCACCGGGCCCTGCCCGACGCGGCCGAGTGGCTCCCGGCCCAGGGCGGCACCGGCGTCCTGCGCCCCCTCGGCCACGGCATCCTCGCGGTCGTCACACCGCACCGCGTCACCGCGTACCGCACCGCCGACGGTGATCTGCGCTGGATGCTGCCCGCCCGCAAGGGCTGCGCGTTCCGGCCCGAGGACGCCGTACGGCGCGGCGCGGCCCTGCTGCTCGCGCAGCCCTGCGCGGACGCCGCCTGGACCGGGCAGCTCGTGGCCCTGGACGACCTGGGCCGGATCGCCCCCGGCCGCACCCCGCTGCGCAACGATCTCCCGGCCCGCGCCCCCGGCACCTGGACGCAGAAAAACCGCTTGCACGGCCCCGTTAGACTTGTCCCCATGGCCATTCTCCTCGCGCATTAGACGGCGGGAACGTCCTGACGCCGCCCACCCGCCAACCCCTGTACGCCCTGGAGTCTGTCCTTGATCTCCGCCTCCGGTATCGAGCTGCGCGCCGGTGCGCGCGTCCTCATCGAGAACGCCAGCTTCCGTGTCGCCAAGGGCGACCGCATCGGCCTCGTCGGCCGTAACGGCGCCGGCAAGACCACGCTCACCAAGTGCCTGGCCGGCGACGGCATCCCGGCCGCGGGCCAGATCACCCGCTCCGGCGAGGTCGGCTACCTCCCGCAGGACCCCCGCACCGGTGACCTGGACGTCCTCGCCCGCGACCGCATCCTCTCCGCCCGCGGCCTCGACGTACTGATCCGCAAGATGCGCGAGAACGAGGAGCGCATCGCCAACGGCAAGGGCACCACCCGCGAGAAGGCCCTGAAGCAGTACGAGCGCCAGGAGACGGAGTTCCTCACCAAGGGCGGGTACGCCGCCGAGGCCGAGGCCGCCACCATCGCCGCCGCCCTGAACCTGCCCGACCGGGTGCTCGGCCAGCCGCTGCACACGCTCTCCGGCGGCCAGCGCCGCCGTATCGAGCTGGCCCGCATCCTGTTCTCCGACGCGGACACCCTGCTCCTCGACGAGCCGACCAACCACCTCGACGCAGACTCGGTCATCTGGCTGCGGGACTACCTGAAGACCTACCGCGGCGGCTTCATCGTGATCTCCCACGATGTCGATCTCGTGGAGACCGTCGTGAACAAGGTGTTCTACCTGGACGCGAACCGGTCCGTGATCGACATCTACAACATGGGCTGGAAGCTCTACCAGCAGCAGCGCGAGGCCGACGAGAAGCGCCGCAAGCGCGAGCGCGCCAACGCCGAGAAGAAGGCCGCGGCGCTCAACGCGCAGGCCGACAAGATGCGCGCCAAGGCCACCAAGACGGTCGCCGCGCAGAACATGGCCCGCCGCGCCGAGAAGCTGCTCTCCGGCCTCGAGGACGTCCGGATGTCCGACAAGGTCGCCAAGCTCCGCTTCCCGGATCCCTCGCCCTGCGGCAAGACCCCGCTGACGGCCGAGGGCCTGTCGAAGTCGTACGGCTCGCTGGAGATCTTCACCGACGTCGACCTCGCCATCGACAAGGGATCCCGGGTCGTCATCCTCGGCCTCAACGGCGCCGGCAAGACCACCCTGCTGCGCCTGCTCGCGGGCGTGGAGACGCCGGACACCGGCCAGGTCGTCCCCGGGCACGGCCTCAAGCTCGGCTATTACGCGCAGGAGCACGAGACCCTGGACGCCGACCGCACGGTCCTGGAGAACATGCGCTCGGCCGCCCCCGACATGGATCTGGTCGAGGTCCGCAAGGTGCTCGGCTCGTTCCTGTTCTCCGGCGACGACGTCGACAAGCCGGCCGGTGTCCTCTCCGGCGGTGAGAAGACCCGGCTCGCCCTCGCCACGCTCGTCGTCTCCTCGGCGAACGTGCTGCTGCTGGACGAGCCGACGAACAACCTGGACCCGGCGAGCCGCGAGGAGATCCTCGGCGCCCTGCGCACCTACAAGGGCGCGGTCGTCCTCGTCACCCACGACGAGGGTGCCGTCGAGGCGCTCCAGCCGGAGCGGATCATTCTGCTGCCGGACGGCGTCGAGGACCTGTGGGGTGCCGACTACGCCGATCTCGTCGCCCTGGCGTGATCCAAAGCCTGATCCATTGAGTATGGATCATTCGGCCCATCCGTGATCCATCATCTGTGTGAGATGCCCTCGTATCGAGGTGTGTCGTACACGGATTTTCCGGCCGATCCCCGTGCTGCCAAGGGATCGGCCGCTCTGCGTCCCTGACCTGGTACTTCGCGAATCCACCCGTTCGGACCCAAGGATCCCAGCGCTCGGAATCTCATATTCCGCTTGTGGGGAACCGCTCCTGTCGTCACAACGATGTCTCACGGACCTTGCCGAATGGGTGGCCATCGCGCCGAAGAGGGGTGATCATGAGGAGACCAGAGCGCACTTCCCATGAGGAGGCACGGGTGGCCGAGACTCTGAAGAAGGGCAGCCGGGTGACCGGCGCCGCGCGCGACAAGCTCGCGGCAGACCTGAAGAAGAAGTACGACTCCGGTGCGAGCATCCGGGCGCTGGCCGAGGAGACCGGCCGCTCGTATGGCTTCGTACACCGGATGCTCAGCGAGTCGGGCGTCACGCTACGTGGGCGTGGCGGAGCGACCCGGGGCAAGAAGGCCGCTTCGTCCTGACGCCGGGCGGCCCATCGGCTTCGATGGTGGCCACCCGGTCGGCGGACTGACCGGCCGGGTGGTTACTGTGCAGTCACTTAGCTCTGCTCAGCTGACCGCACCCATCGGAGGCGTCCCATGGCTTCGCCCGACCAGGATCTCGCTGCTGTACTCGACAAGGACGGCGTACGGCTCACCGTCGACGACGCGCTCGCCACGGTGACGCTGGCCAACCCGGCCAAGCGCAACGCACAGAGCCCCGCCCTGTGGCGGGCGCTCGCCGAGGCCGGGCGGCTGCTGCCGGGCTCCGTCCGCGTTGTCGTGCTGCGCGGTGAGGGCAAGTCCTTCTCCGCCGGGCTGGACCGACAGATGTTCACCCCGGAGGGGATCCCGGGCGAGCCGACCTTCATCGACCTCGCGCGCCGTGACGACGCCGGGCTCGACGCGACCATCGCCGAATACCAGGAGGCGTTCACCTGGTGGCGACGGAACGACATCGTGTCCATCGCCGCCGTCCAGGGGCATGCCATCGGGGCCGGGTTCCAGCTCGCGCTCGGCTGCGACCTCCGGGTCGTCGCCGACGACGTGCAGTTCGCCATGCGCGAGACCAGCCTCGGTCTCGTCCCGGACCTGACCGGCACTCACCCGCTGGTCGGCCTCGTCGGGTACGCCCGCGCGCTGGAGATCTGCGTGACCGGGCGGTTCGTCGGGGCCGCCGAGGCGGTGTCGAGCGGGCTGGCCAGCCTCGCGGTGCCCGCGGCGGAACTCGACGCGGCCGCGCGGGACCTGGCCGCCGCCGTGCTGGCCGCGCCGCGGGATGCCGTGGTGGAGACCAAGGCGTTGCTGCGCGGCGCCCTGGACCGCACGTACGAGGAGCAGCGCGTGGCCGAGCGGGCCGCGCAGGCCCGGCGCCTGCGGGACCTGGCCGGCCTCGGCGAGTGACCCCACGGCCCTAGACGTGTTGTCTCGGTACGTCGGTGACACGCGTGCACAAGTACATCCAGTACGAGGGCCGGGGCCCGGCATTCCCCCAGAGCACGCACCCGACGTCGCGCGGCGCGCCCTTCGGGCGGACGACGGGAGTGTGACCACGGCCCCTAGCCGACCGCCGTGACCACCACGGCCACCGTCGGCCGGTCCGTCAGCGCGTCGCGTACGGCCGCGCGGACCTGCCGGGCCACGTCCACGGCCCGGTGGTCCGCGCCCGTCATCAGTTCCACCCGGACATGACGGCGCGGCAGCGTGCCCTCGGACACGCGCTCCTCGATGTGCACCGCCCGGCCGAGGCCTCCCAGCACACCCGTCAGCCGGGCCACCCCGGGGGTGGCGAGGGCCGCCGCGGCCACCGCGGTCTCGTCCGGGTCCGCCGTCTCCCGGGCGGGTGGCGGCTGCGGCGGGCGCACCGCCGCGGGGGTCTGTTCGTCGGTCTCCAGCAGGTCCGTCACCCGTAGATCGACATCCGTCACGGCGAGACCGAGGCGTTCCGTCGCCGCCGTCGCCAGGGCCAGCCGCAGCCGGGACGCCGCCGCCGGCAGCGGCTCGGCGGCCGTCACCGCGCAGTCCGCCGACACCCGCAGCAGGCCCGGCGGCAGCGCGCTCGGCGGCGCCGGCACGACGGGCTCCTGCGCATCCTCCGGATCGGCCAGGGCGATCCGCAGCGCATCCAGCCGCACCCCCGGCGCGCTGTCGGCCGCCGCACGCCCCAGCACCGCGCCGGCCGCCGCCTCCGCGATCCACGCGCCGTCCCGCGGCCCACCGAGCGGCACAAGCCTGCCCAGTCCCACCTGTTGCCGCACCATCCGAGTCCACCGGTCCGCCGTCATTCCACCAGCCTGCCGTATGAGCGGCGCGCGGCCGAGCAACCTTGCATAGCGTGGTGCGTGAGGACGACGACCGGGCGGGGCGACGACCGAAAGGGATGTACGGCGATGACCGACATGACGACCACTCCCGAAGGCAGCCAGGAACCGCCGGCTTCGACCCGCAAGACCACCCGGCACGGCGGCGACCCGGCCGCCCGCGGCCGGACCACCATCGCCGACGGCGTCGTGGAGAAGATCGCCGCGCTGGCCGCCCGCGACGTGGTCGGCGTCCATGCCATGGGCAGCGGCCTGGCCCGCACCTTCGGCGCGGTACGCGACCGGGTGCCGGGCGGCGCCAAGTCCGTGACCCGCGGTGTGAAGGCCGAGGTCGGCGAGGTGCAGACCGCGCTCGACCTGGAGATCGTCGTGGACTACGGCGTGGCGATCGCCGATGTCGCCCACGCGGTACGGGAGAACGTGATCGCGGCCGTGGAACGCATGACCGGCCTCGAGGTGGTCGAGGCCAACATCGCGGTCGGCGACGTCAAGCTGCCCGAGGAGGCGGAAGAAGAGGAGGAGCCGGGGCCCCGGATCCAGTGAGACCGGACCCGGCCCCGGACACCGCGCGCCCGAGGGCGCACCGGACACCGCACGCCTGACGAGCTGAGGAGCGCTGCATGAGCAGGGCCGTGGTCGGCATGATCGCCGGAATGGCACTGGGTTTCGCCGGGTACTTCGGCGGTTTCGGCGCGTTCCTGCTGGTGGCGGCGCGGTCCTGGCCGTCGGCCTGGGCGCGCCGCCCCCTCCTGGTGGCTGCACACCGGCCCGCACGACGTCTGGCGTCCCTTCCGGCGGAGGTCCGGCTGACGAAGGTCAGGCACACGGCGCAACGGGTGTCCTGACAGCCCTGGGGGCTAGAACCCGTGCCGCATCCCTCCGTCGACGGGCAGCATGATTCCCGTCAGATACGACGCGGCCGGGGACAGGAGGAACGCCGCCGCCTTCCCGAACTCCTCCGGCGTCCCGTACCGGCGCAGCGGAATCCGGGACTCGTTCGCGGCCCGGGTGGCCTCCGGGTCCGCGGACAGGCCGTCCAGCTCGCGCACGCGATCCGTGTCGATCCGCGACGGCAGCAGTCCCACCACCCGGATGCCGCGCGGGCCCAGCTCGTCGGCGATCGACTTGGCGAACCCGGCCAGCCCCGGCCGCAGGCCGTTGGAGACGGTCAGTCCCGGAATCGGCTCGTACACCGACGCGGACAGCACGAACCCGATCACTCCGCCCGGCTCCAGCTGCTCCGCCGCAGCGCGAGCGAGCCGCACGGCGCCGAGGAACACCGATTCGAACGCGTCCCGCCACTGCTCGTCGGTGTTGTCGGCGACGAACCCCGGCGCCGGCCCGCCCACGCTCACCAGCACACCGTGGAAGCCGCCGAAGTGCTCACGGGCGGCGGCGATCAGCCGCTCGGGAGCCTCCGCGTCCGCGTTGTCCACGGCCACGCCGATCGCGTTCGGGCCCAGTTCGGCCGCGGCGTCGGCGACCCGCTTCTCGTCCCGGCCGGTGATCACGACCTTCGCCCCGTCGGCGACGAGCTCGCGCGCGGTGGCGTTGCCCAGTCCCCGGGTGGCCCCGGTGACGACGTACACCCGGTCCTTCAGTCCAAGATCCATGCCCCTATCCTGCCCCGTCGCCCCCGAACAGCGTGAGGGCGGTGTTCACCAGGCCGATGTGACTGAACGCCTGCGGGAAGTTGCCCAGCTGGCAGCCCGCCACGGGGTCGTACTCCTCGGCCAGCAGACCCACGTCGTTGCACAGGCCCACCAGCCGCTCGAACAGCTCCCGCGCCTCCTTCGGCCGGCCGGTCATGTGCAGCGCGTCGGCCAGCCAGAACGAGCAGGCCAAAAAGGCGCCCTCGCCGCTGGGCAAGCCGTCGACCAGTGAGTCCTCGGTGTCGTAGCGGCGCAGGAAGCCGCCGTGGCCGAGGCCGTCGCGGATCGCGTCGACCGTGCCGACCACCCGCGGGTCGTCCGCCGGCAGGAACCCGACGCGGGGGATCAGCAGCAGCGCGGCGTCGAGTTCCCGCGAGCCGTAGTACTGGGTGAAGGTGTTGCGCTCGCGGTCGAAGCCCTTCTCGCACACCTCCCGGTGGACCTCGTCCCGCAGCCTGCGCCAGCCCTCCAGGTCGCCGCGCAGCTGCCGGTGCGTCTCCAGCGTCCGCACGGCCCGGTCGGCGGCCACCCACACCATCACCTTCGAGTGCACGAAGTGGCGCCGGCCGCCGCGCACCTCCCACAGACCCTCGTCCGGCTGCCGCCACGCCGACATCAGGAAGCCCATCAGCGAGCGCTGGATGGCCCACATGTGCGGCTTGGCGGGCAGGCCCGAGGCGCGGGCCAGCGACAGCGAGTCCATCACCTCGCCGTACACGTCCAGCTGGAGCTGGTCGACGGCGCCGTTGCCGGTGCGCACGGGCGCGGAGGCGACGAAGCCGGGCAGCCAGGGCAGCTCGGTCTCCGGCAGCCGCCGCTCGCCCGCGACGCCGTACATGATCTGGAGGTCGGCCGGGTCGCCGGCGACCGCGCGCAGCAGCCAGTTCCGCCAGGCCTCGGCCTCCTCCTGGTAGCCCGCGGCGAGCAGCGCGCCGAGGGTGAGGGTGGAGTCGCGCAGCCAGCAGTACCGGTAGTCCCAGTTGCGCACCCCGCCCGGCTGCTCGGGCAGCGAGGTGGTCGCCGCGGCGACGATGCCGCCGGTCGGGGCGTAGGTGAGGGCCTTGAGGGTGATGAGGGAGCGGACCACCTCGTCCCGGTACGGGCCGGTGTACCGGCACTGGCGGGCCCAGTGCCGCCAGTCGGTGACGCTGCTCTCCAGCGCCTCGTACGGGTCGACGAGCGGCGGGCGCTTCTCGTGCGAGGGGTGCCAGGTGAGCACGAAGGCGACCCGCTCGCCCTCGGTGAGGGTGAACTCCGAGTGGGTGCCGTAGTCCTCGCCCCAGGTGTGTACGGCCGGCTCGGCGCGCAGCCAGGCGGAGTCCGGGCCGGCTACGGCCACCCGGTGGCCGTCGGAGCGGCGCATCCACGGCATGATCGAGCCGTAGTCGAAGCGCAGCCGCAGCGTACTGCGGACGGTCACCCGGCCGCTGACGCCCTCCACGATCCGTACGACGTCGGGGGCGTGCTCGCGCTGCGGCATCAGGTCGGTGACGCGCACCGTGCCGTCGGCGGTCTCCCACTCGGTGTCGAGGACGAGGGTGTCGGGCCGGTAGGCGCGGCGGGTGCAGGTGTCCGCCCCGGCGGGCGCGATCCGCCAGTGCCCGTGGTCCTCGTCGCCCAGCAGCTTGGCGAAGCAGGCCCCGGAGTCGAAGCGCGGCAGGCACAGCCAGTCGATCGAACCGTCCTTGCCGACCAGGGCCGCGGTCTGTTCGTCTCCGATGACGGCGTAGTCCTCGATGCGCGCGTTCACGGGATGCGGTTTCCCGGCGGACCAGGGGGCCAATCAGGTGGTGCGCCGGGGGAGTGAGCCGCCCCGGCGAACCGTGGCGCGCTCAGACCGCGGCCGGTTCGCTCTCCTCCGGTCGCGGCTCGGCCGCGGCCTCCGCCCGGTCGCGGATCTCCCGCCGGACCAGGAACCACCAGCCGACCGGGACGGCCGCGGCGAACAGCCACCACTGGATCATGTACGCGTAGTTCAGCGGGGCGTCCTCGCTGCCCGGGTCGGAGATCTGCTCCGGGGAGCCGCCCTTGGCTTGGGGCGCCGTCTGCTGGATGTAGCCGCCGAGCACCTCGGCGCCGAGCCGCCGTGCCTCCTCCGCGCTGTTGATCAGCATGATCTGCCGGTCGGGGAGGCCCTTGACGTTCTTGATGCCGCTCGCCGCGGTCGTCTCGTCGGCCATCAGCCGCCCGGTGACGGTGGTCCGGCCGGCCGGCGGGGCGGGAATCTCGGGGAAGGCGGTCTGTACGCCGTTCGCCGGGATCCAGCCGCGGTTGACGAGCAGCACCTTGCCGTCGGTGAGCACGAACGGGGTGAGCACGTGGAAGCCGACCTCGCCGTCGGAGCTGGTCCGGCGCCGGACCACGACCTCCTTGGCGGTGTCGAAGGTGCCGGTCGCGGTGACCGTGCGGTACTTCTCGGCGCGGGTCACGGCGTGCCCGGGAGAGCTCAGCTCCTCGACCGGGACCGGCTCGGCGTGCAGCGCGGCGGAGACCAGGTCGTTGCGGGCCGTCCGCTCCTCGTACCGGTGCTGCTGCCAGAAACCCAGTTTGATCATCGTCGGGATCAGCGCGATCGCGACGAGCGTGAGGATCACCCACTGGCGGGACAACAGGAAGCGGTAGCGGTGCACCCCACGACGGTACCTCCGGGGCGTGGGGTGCCTTGCCCGGGGGTGCCTTGCCGTGGGGTGCTTCGGACGGGTGCCGGGTCACACCCGGTCGACGATTCCGGTCCTCCCCTCCTGGCGGGCGCAGTGCCCGCCGCAGTACCAGTGGCCCTCCACCTCCACGCCCTGGCCGATGATCTGCACCCGGCAGTGCTCGCAGATCGGGGCCATGCGATGGATCGCACAGGAGAAGCAGTCGAAGACGTGCACCGCGCCCTGCGCGTGCACCTCGAAGGTCATTCCGTAGTCGTTGCCGCAGACTTCGCATGTCGCCATGGGCCACAGGGTGGGCCGTGGCCCCTCCCCGGGCGAGCGGGCGCCGGGTGAGTCGTGTGGCAATCACCCATTCGTACGATCACGCCCCGGGTGGGCGACAGGGTGGGCGACAGGGCGAGCGGCTACTCGTCGGCGGGCTCGACATCCCGGAGCAACTGGCCGAAGGCGGCCTCGTCCACGATCGGCGTGCCGTACTGCCGGGCCTTGACCGTCTTCGACGTGCCCGAGTCCGGGTCGTTGGTCACCAGCAGGCTGGTCAGCCGGGAGATGCTGGTGGCGACGTGCAGCCCGGCCTCGACGGCACGGTCCTCCAGCATCTCGCGTTCGGTCGACGTGTCACCGGAGAAGGCCACCCGCATGCCCTGTTTGAGACGTTTGCCGTCTTCGTAGCGACCTGGGTTGGGATAGGGGCAGGCGGGCCTTTTGCGGGACGGGCGCCAACTGCTCGGCCGGTAGGCGCCGTAGCCCCCGGACGACTGCCGGGGTACGGGCCGGTCCGACCACTCCGTCAACGGCCGGCACTCCAGCAGCGGCAGCCGCACACCGCCCGCCGCCGCGGCCCGCAGGCTGGGCCGGAACGCCTCCGCCAGCACGCGCGCGTCGTCCAGCGCGTGGTGCGCCCGCTGCTGTACGACCCCGAAGTGCGCCGCCAGCGACTCCAGCTTGTGGTTGGGCAGCGGCAGTCCCAGCTCCTTCGACAGCGCGATGGTGCACAGCCGCTGCCGCACCGGCGCCTCGCGGCGCACGCGCGCGTACTCCCGCGCGATCATCTGCCAGTCGAAGACGGCGTTGTGCGCGACGAGCACCCGGCCGTCCAGGCGGGCGGCGAACTCCTCGGCGACGTCCGCGAACAGCGGCGCGCCGTCGAGCACCTCGCTCGTCAGACCGTGTATCCACACGGGCCCCGGATCGCGCTCCGGGTTGACGAGCGTGTACCAGTGGTCCTCGACCTCGCCGCGCGCGTCCAGCCGGTAGACGGCCGCCGAGATGATCCGGTCGTCCCGGGCCAGGCCGGTGGTCTCCACGTCAACGACCGCGTATCCCTTCGGATACGCGGCCGGCCACTGGGTGGGGGAGGACACTGCGGTCGCACGGTCTTCGAGCATGGTCACTGAGGATACGGGCCACGACTGACAGCGCTGTCCCACAGGGGGCGGTCATGCGTCCCGGGCTCGCCTTCCTGCTCGGCGCTCGCACACACACGCGCGTGCGCGCGACGGCTCGGTCGCCACGGTCCGCGCGTGCCCGCAATGGCACGCCGGTGGAGCCGCCCCGCGGTCGGGAACCGCGGGCGTACGGCAGTTCGGGCGGCGGCTAGTTTCCGCATGGGGCCAGCAGCGACCGCACCAGCGCCCGTACGGCCGTCACGAACAGCCGTTCCGTGTCCACCGGGCGGGCCAGCGCCCGGGCCAGCGCGGGATCGTCCCCGGCGCCCCCGGTGTGCCACAGCTCCTCCTCGCCCGGGTGCTGTGCCGGTGCCCGCTCGCGGTTGCGCTCCACCAGCACATGCCCGACGACCTGGAACTGCACGGCCCGGACGAACTCGGCGGCGCGGGCGCCGCGCAGCCCCGCCGCGTGCGCCTCGCGCACCAGGACCTGCTGGGCCGGCAGGAACATCCGCTCGGTCAGGCCCCGCTCGTGCACCAGGGCCACCAGATGCGGATGGTCGCGCAGCTGGCGCCGCAGGGCGCGCGCCACGGACAGCACCCGCTGCTCGGGCGTGCGCCCGGCCGGGCGGATCTCGCCGAGGCCGGCCACGGTCCGCTCCACGAGCGCGTCGAGCAGCGCCTCGCGGCCCCCGACGTGCCAGTAGATCGACGTCACCGCGGTGCCCAGCTCGGCGGCGAGCTTGCGCATGGTCAGCGCGTCGGGGCCGTGCTGCCGCACCAGCCCCGCGGCGGCCTCCAGTACGGCCTCCCGGGTCAGCGCGCTCCTCACCCCGCTCGGCATGATCGCCCCAACTCCCTTCCGTGCACGCGTATTTACCCCGCACCCGGTCTGCTGTAACTGTGTTACAGGTGACGGTCCGTCAGGAGAAGGGTGGTACGGGTATGGCACGCGTACGGTACGGCGCGCGGACCGAGCGGGAGATCGCCGCCACGCGCACCGCGAGCGCACGGCTCCCCGACATCTGGTCCACCGGGGTGGTGGCCGTCTGGGAGACCGACCCGGACGCGGTCGCGGCGGTGCTGCCGCCCCCGCTGAAGCCCACCGCACGGCCTCTGGTGCGGGTGAACATCAGCAAGGTCGACCTGTCCGGGTATCCGCTCGGCGCGGGCTCCTTCGCGGTCGCCGCCGCCCACGGCGACGTCGACGGCTGGTACCCGCTCGTGATGCCGATGACCCGCGAGCGCGCCCTCACCGGCGGCCGCGAGGTCTTCGGGGAGCCCAAGAAGCTGGGCGAGGTCACCGTCGAGCGCGACGGTCTCGTCGTGCGGGCGTCGATGGCCCGGCACGGCATCGCCTTCGTGGAGGTCCGCGGGGCGGTCGTCGGCCCGCTGCCCCTGCCCGGCCCCGCGCGCAGGACCGACTTCTACTTCAAGTTCCTGCCCGCCGTGGACGGGCACGGCTTCGACGGCGACCCCGTGCTCGTGCACTGCGTACGCGACGAGAAGGTGCGCCGGCTGGAGCGGGTCACCGGAGACGTCGTCCTGCGCGAGTCGATGTACGACCCCGTCGCCGACCTTCCGGTCCGGCACCTCGTGGAGGTCACCATCGGCGAGAAGACCAGCGACCAGCGCGGCCGGGTGGTCGAACGGGTCGACCCGCAGACCCTGCTGCCGTATGTCCACCAGCGCTACGACGACCCGCTCCACGCCCTCGACGCGCCGCCCGAGGGGAGCCGCTGATGCGCCTCGAAGCCGGACAGGTCGCCGTCGTCACGGGCGCGGCGAGCGGGATCGGGCTCGCGATGGCCCGGCGGTTCGCGGCCGACGGCCTCAAGGTGGTCCTCGCCGACGTCGAGGAGGCCGCCCTGGACAAGGCCGCGGCCGGGTTGCGCGCCGAAGGCGCCGACGTCCACGCGTGCGTGGCCGACGTCGGCGACCGCGACCAGGTGCGGGCGCTGGCCGACGAGGCGTACGACACCTACGGCGCCGTGCACGTCCTGTGCAACAACGCGGGCGTCGGCTCCGGCGCCGAGGGCCGCATGTGGGAGCACGAGCCGAACGACTGGAAGTGGGCCTTCGCCGTCAATGTGTGGGGCGTTTTCCATGGCGTCCAGGCATTCGTGCCCAGGATGATCAAGTCGGGTCAACCCGGTCACGTGGTCAATACATCCTCCACCGACGGCGGTGTCGCACCGCTCCCGACCGCCTCCGTCTACGCGGTCACCAAGGCGGCCGTCGTCACCCTCACCGAGTCCCTTTACGCCCATCTGAAGGCCGAGCAGGCGCGCGTGGGCGCCTCGGTCCTCTTCCCGGGCCCGCACATGCTGCGCACCGGCCTGTGGGAGTCGCACCGCAACCGCCCCGCCCGCTACGCCAAGCAGCGCCCGCGCCGGACCCCGTACCGCAGCCTCGGCCAGTGGGAGGCGGCCATGCGCGCGGCCGGCCAGGAGGTCCGCTTCACCCCCGTCGAGGAGGTCGCCGATCTCGTCGTGACCGGTATCCGGGAGGACCGCTTCTGGCTGCTGCCGGCGAGCGAGCACAGCGACGAGCGGATCCGCGCCCGGGCCCGCTCGATGCTCGACCGGGCGAACCCCACGTACCTCGAAAGCTTCATCCTGGACTGAGAGGAGGCCGCGGTGACCGGCCAGGACGACCCGTACCTGATCATCTCCTCCGACTGCCACGCCGGACTGCCCACCGAGGAGTACCGGCCCTACCTGGAGGCCCGTTTCCACCGGGACTTCGACGAGTTCCTCGCCGGCCGCGACCGGCGCCGCGAGGAGATGACCCGGCTCGGCATCCGCAACGAGGCGTTCGCCGACAGATGGTTCGAGGACAACGAGGAGGGGCTGCGCGGCGGCTGGGATCCCGCACAGCGCCTGAAGGAGCTGGACGGGGACGGGGTGGCCGCCGAGGTCGTCTTCCCGGACGCCGACGCCGTCGACAGCCGCACCGCCGCCCCCTTCGGCGTGGGCCTCGGCCTCTCCGGCGACCAGGACCCGGAGCTGGGCATGGCGGGCGCGCGGGCGCACAACCGCTGGCTCGCCGACTTCGTCTCCGCCCGCCCCGAGCGGCACTGCGGAGTCGCCCTGCTGCCCGTCACGGCCCCTGTCGATCAGGTGGTCGCCGAGATCCACCGGGCGAAGGAGTCCGGGCTCGGTGCCCTGATGATCCCGTCCATGTGGGCCGACAAGGAGCCCTACCACGACCGCCGTTACGACCCCGTGTGGGCGGCGGCCGCCGAGCGCGGCATGCCGGTGCTCACCCACTCCGGCGCCGCTCCGCGCCACGAGTACGGCGACCACCTCGGCATCTACGTCTCCGAGGTCACCTGGTGGCCGGCCCGCCCACTGTGGTTCCTGCTCTGGTCCGGTGTGTTCGAACGCCACCCGGGGCTGCGCTTCGGCGTGGCCGAGTCGGGCTGCTGGTGGCTGCCGAACCTGCTGTGGTTCATGGACCGCCTCTACCTCGGCGCGCACGGCGGCAAGAAGCTCTCCCCGTTCGAGGAGCTGCGGCGCCCGCCGCACGAGTACCTGGACCGGCAGGTGTTCGTCTGCGCCACCAACACCAAGCGGCGCGAACTGGCCCAGCGGTACGAGATCGGCGTCGACAACATCCTGTGGGGCAGCGACTTCCCGCACCCGGAGGGCACCTGGCCCGACACGCGCGCGTGGCTGCGCCGCACCTTCCACGACATCCCCGTCGCCGAGACCCGCCGCATGCTCGGCCTCGCCGCGGCCGAGGTCTTCGGCTTCGACGTCGCGAAGCTGACGCCCCTGGCCCGACGCATCGGGCCCACCCCCGCCGACCTCGGCCAGCCGGCCGACCAGGCGGCCGTGGAGGCGTCCTGGGCGCGCTCCCGCGAGACCGGCCGGCACTGGCTGACCGGCGGGGACTTCCCGGTTCTGGGGGTGACCCGATGACCGACGACCGGTACACGGTGATCTCGGCCGACTGCCACGCCGGCGCCGACCTGCTCGACTACAAGCCGTACCTGGAAAAGCGCCACCACGACGACTTCGACGTCTGGGCGGCCACCTACGTCAACCCCTACGAGGACCTGCTCGCCGACTCCGCCGACCGGAACTGGAACTCGCAGCGGCGGCTCGCGGAACTGGAGGCGGACGGGATCGTCGCGGAGGTGATCTTCCCGAACACCATCCCGCCGTTCTTCCCGTCCGGCTCCCTCATGGCCCCGCCCCCGGGCGCCGAGGACTTCCGGCGCCGCTGGGCGGGCCTGCGCGCCCACAACCGCTGGCTCGCGGACTTCTGCGCCGCCGCGCCGGGCCGCCGGGCGGGCGTCTTCCAGATCCTGCTGGGCGACGTCGAGGAGGCCGTCAAGGAGATCCGCTGGGCCGCCTCGGCGGGTCTCAAGGGCGGCCTGATGCTGCCCGGCACCCCGCCCGGCTCCGGCCTGCCCGAGCTGTACTCGCGGTCGTACGACCCGATCTGGGCCGCCTGCGCGGAACTCGGACTCCCCGTCAACCACCACGCCGGCTCGGCATCCCCGCCGCTCGGCGAGGAACCGGCCGCACGCGCGGTCTTCATGGTGGAGACGACCTGGTTCTCCCACCGCGCCCTGTGGCACCTGGTCTTCGGCGGCGCCTTCCGCCGCCACCCGGACCTGCGACTGGTCCTGACCGAGCAGGGCTCCGGCTGGATCCCGGGGGTCCTGGACATGCTGGACTACTACCACGGCCGCCTGGTCGCCGCGGCCACCGAGGCGGACACGGCGGAGGCCAAGTTCGGTGCCGGCCTGGCCGCAGGCATGGGCGAGGCGCCCTCCCTGGTCTGGCGCGACCACTGCTACGTCGGCGCCAGCTTCATGCGCCCCCACGAGGTGCCGCTGCGCGACCGCATCGGCGTCGACAAGATCATGTGGGGCAGCGACTACCCGCACGACGAGGGCACCCACCCGTACACCCGCGAGGCCCTCCGGTTCGCCTACGCGGGCGTCCCGCGCGCGGAGGTCGCGGCCATGCTCGGCGGCAACGCGGCCCGCGTGTACGGCTTCGACCTCGGCCTCCTGGACCCCATCGCGGCGAAGGTCGGACCGGCGGTGGCGGAGGTCGCCGAGCCGCTGGACGAGCCGCCGGCCGACGCGACCAGCCCGGTGTTCGCGCGGGGGGCGTCGGTACGCGTGTGGTGACATCCGGCCGGGGCCGCGCGGGCGGTGCCGCAGGAGCGTCGGTGCGGCGGGCGTGACCGTCGGGGTGGGATCCTCCCTGCTGTGATGGAACCCACCCACGACGAGGCCCACGGCGGCGCGCTCGGCTCACGGCTGAACTGGCTCCGGGCGGCCGTGCTGGGCGCGAACGACGGCATCGTCTCCACCGGGGGACTGGTCGTGGGCGTGGCCGGCGCGACCGAGAGCCGGGCCGCCCTGCTCACCGCCGGACTGGCCGGCCTGCTCGCCGGTTCGATGTCGATGGCGGCCGGCGAGTACGTCTCCGTCTCCACCCAGCGCGATTCCGAGATGGCCGCGCTGGCCGTCGAGAAACGGGAACTGCGCGAGCAGCCCGAGGCCGAACTGCGGGAGTTGACCGACCTCTTGGCGGAGCGCGGCCTGACCCGCGAGGTGGCCCGGGAAGCCGCCGAACAGCTCACCGCGCGGGACGCGCTGAAGGCCCACGCGCGCGTGGAGCTGGGCATCGACCCCGACGAGCTGACCAACCCCTGGCACGCGGCCTGGGCGAGCTTCCTGTCCTTCACCGTGGGCGCGCTGCTGCCCCTGCTGGCCATCGTCCTGCCTCCCGCCGGCGCGCGGCTGGCGGTCACCGTCCTCTCGGTCCTGGCCGCCCTGACCCTCACCGGCTGGAGCAGCGCCCGCCTCGGCGCGGCGGACCCGAAACGCGCGGTCCTGCGCACCGTGGCGGGCGGGGCACTGGCGATGGGGGTCACGTACGTGGCGGGGAGCCTGCTGGGCGCGGCGGGGGTGTAGCACGCGCCGTGGCCCCTGCCGGTGCTGGTGAGCAACGGGCTGAGTCAACGCCGTCAACGGGCGCGTCATGTCGTCAATGGTCACGCCGCGTCGTCAACAGCCGCGTCGGGTCGTCAATGGTCGTGGGGAGTCGTCAACGGTTGCCAATGGTCGTGGGGCGCCGTCGACGGTGGCCCATGGCCGCGGGGGCGTCGTCAACGGTTGCATCACGTCGTCAAGCGTCGCGTCCCGTCGTCAGCACCGGGTCCGATCCGGCCTACTGGCACAGCCACTCGGCCGGGTCCGATCCCCATGCCCCCGCCGGCCGTGCCCAGCCGGTGGGGCCGCCGGCGAAGGAGACGGCCGGGCGGGGGTGCCGTAGCCGGCCGAGGGGGCTGCCCGTCTCGGTCAACCAGGCGTCCGGGCCCGGATCCGGCGTGCCCTCGGCCGTCGCCGGGCGGATGCCGTCCGTCAGCCAGCGGGCGGTGCGGGCCAGCGCCAGCCGGACCAGCCGGCTCCCGCCGTCGTACGACTGCTCGGTCAGCGCCCGCAACACGGCCGCCGCCAGCAGATAGCCGGTGCCGTGGTCCAGGGCCTGCGCGGGCAGCGCGCCGGGCTGTTCGGCCGCGCCCTCGGTGACCGCGATGCCGGTCGCGACCTGCACCAGGCTGTCGAAGCCGCGCCGTCCGCTCCACGGCCCGTACGCGCCCCACGCCGACACCTGCGCCACGACCAGGCCGGGGTGCCGCTCGGCCAGTGCCCGCGGGGAGAGCCCGAACCGGTCGAGGGCGCCCGGCCGGTATCCGGTCACCACCACGTCGGCCGTGCGCAGCAGTTCCTCGAAAGTGTCCCGGCCGGCCGTCAGGTCGAGCGTGGCGGACCGCTTGCCGATGCCCGTGTCGGCGTGCTGGTCGGGCAGTTCCGGCAGCCAGGGTGCGTCCAGGCGCAGGACGTCCGCGCCCAGCAGGGCCAGGGTGCGGGTGGCGACCGGGCCCGCCAGTACCCGGGTCAGGTCCAGGACGCGCAGCCCGGCGGCGGGCAGCAGCGGAGCGGCGGCCGGGTCGGTGGGAGGCAGCACGCGCACGGGTGCCGTGTCGAGCCGTGCGCGCTCGACCAGCGGCCGTGCGGCCACCTCGGCGGCCTGCGGGTGCTCGTGCCACTCCTCGGGGGTGCGCAGGGCCACGGCGAGGCCGCCGGCGCCGTACACGGCCTCCTCGGTCTCCAGGGCGGAGCGCTCGACGAGCCGGCCGGCGGCCTCCTCCACCGAGGCGTCCGCCGGCAGGCCCAGCGCGGCGAGCAACCGGGTGCGGTGGTGGGGGTAGTTGGCGTGGGTGCGCACCCAGCCGTCCGCCGTGCGCCAGAACCGGGACAGCGGCGCGAAGGCGACCGGCGTCCGGCCGTCGACCCGCAGCAGCCGCTCGCTGTGGAAGGCGGCGGCCACCGCTCCGTCGTCCACGGTGACCGCCGGTACCTCGGCGAGGCCGGCCCGCCGCGCCCCCAGCTCGGCGGCGGCCAGCGCGCACGCTCCCACGCACGCGTGCGCCAGCTCCCGTACGGGCAGCCGCGCGGCGAGCACGTCCCGGCGGACGACGGCCGAGACACGCGGCACCAGAGCGGGCTGCCCGCCCAGGGCGTCCCAGGCATCCTTGATTGCAGTCATTACTTCACTATGCAGTATTGATTCAATCAACACTGCATAGTGATGACTGCACACGACGGGCAGGGTGCACGGGGTGGGCAGGGTGGACTGGTCGTACGGATCAGCGGTCGCTACTTGACCGCACGCAGCGCGTTGACGACACCGAAGCCGTAGAAGCCGTTGACCCGCTTGCCCCCGGCGCAGGTTGCGTCCACGACCCCGTCACCATTGCCGTCGTACGGCTCACTCGGGCAGCCCGGGTTGTCCGCCTCCGCCTTCAGCAGCGCCTGGAGCTGCGCCGGAGTGGCGTGCGGATGGGTCGACTTGAGCAGCGCGGCCACCGCGGCCACGTGCGGGGAGGCCATCGAGGTGCCCTGGAGGAAGCCGTACTGGTTGTTCGGCAGCGTGGACAGGATGCGGCCGTTCTTCGACGGCGTGTCCGGGATCTGGTACTTGTCGCCGCCCGGCCCCGCCACGTCGACGACGCCCTGGCCGTAGCTGGAGTAGTACGACTTGGTGCCCTTCACGCCCACCGCGCTCACGGTCACCACGCCGGGCAGCTGGGTCGGCACGTCGAAGCACTCGTGCGGGTCGACCGTGCGGGTCTGGGCGGTCGAGTCGTCGGGGCTGGAGTCGTCCACGAGGGCGTCGGAGTCCAGGTCGTCGTTGGAGTTGCCCGCCGAGGCGACGTTGAGGGTGCCCTTGTGCTGGGCGTACAGCTGAGCCCTGTTGACCGCGTCAACGATGGCGCGTTGGTCGGGGTCGTCCATGCAGTTGTACAGCCACGGATCAACGTAGTAGCTGTTGTTGGTGATCTCGATGCCGTGGTCCGCGGCGAACACGAACGCGCAGACCACGCTCTCCGGGTAGAACAGCGACTTCTCGTCCGGCTGCGCCACCGTGATGCTCGCGACCTTCACCCCCGGCGCCACACCGGCCACGCCTGTGCCGTTGCGGGCCGCGGCTATCTCACCGGCCACGTGGGTGCCGTGGTAGTGGTCGGCGTCCACCGGCCGCCAGGCGCCGTACGTGGTGTCCGCCTTGCCGCTCACGCAGCTCGCCGACTGGGCCGGGGAGAAGTTGGGGGCGATGTCCGGGTGGGTGTCGTCGACGCCCGTGTCGATGACACCGACGGTCACGCCGGCGCTGCCCGGGTTGATCTTCGCGGCCTGGTCGGCGCCGATCGCCCGCAGGTCCCACTGGTCGGCCTCGAGGGGTTCCTCGCCCGCCGCCGCGCCCTGGGCGATCCTGGCGGCCTCCGCCTTCGACAGCACCTGCGCCGCGCCCTCGTCGGTCGTGCCCGCCGCCGTCAGCGGAGCCGTGCGCGTGGCACCCGCCGACTGCACGCCGCGCACGGCACGCATCCGCGCGCCGAAGTCGGGGTTGGCGGAGTGGACGACGATCACGCCGATCCGGTCGTAAGTCGCCACGACGGTCCCGCCGTTGCGCGTGATCTCTCGCTGCACCGACTCGATCGTCCGGTGGTCGGTCCGGGTGTTGACCACGTACGCGAGGTTGGGGCCGTCCGCCGCCCGTGCCGCCGTGGCCGCCGTGGCCGTCGGGGTCGCCGCCGAGGCCGCCGACGGAAGGAAGCCGAGGGAGGCGGTCAGCGACAGCACGACCGGTACGGCGAGCGCAAGCCGGCGTCTGGAGCGCAGATGAGCCATGGGATCTCCACATCATCCGAATACGAAAACCGCCCGAGACGCAGGTGCTGTTCGGGCAGGTACATGACGGGTGGTGCAGGGCGAAGCTATCTCCCGAGGCTGATCTCCGAAAGAGCCAGGCGGACTTGAACCACTCCGCGCGTGGCGCCGTGACCGTGAACGGAGGGCCCATCCGGATCGTGGCCCTCGCGGGAATCACGCCAAGGAGTCGTTCGATGACTCCTTGTAATGTGGCCCCCGTACCTGTGAGATCAGAAAAGCGCATGTCCGTGACGCGAGGAGACTCCGTGGCAACCGAGACACCGCCGCCCGCGAAACCCCAAGCCCACCTTCCCTCCACCGAGGAGTTCACCGAGGTGCAGCAGAGCGCGGAGTTCGGTGAACTGCGCCGCGCCTACCGCTCCTTCGCCTTTCCGCTCACCTTCGCCTTCGCCGCCTGGTACCTGCTCTACGTCCTGCTCTCCAACTACGCGGGCGACTTCATGGGCACCAAGGTGGCCGGCAACATCAACGTGGCCCTCGTCCTGGGCCTTGCCCAGTTCCTCACCACGTTCCTCATCGCCTGGTGGTACGCGCGGCACGCCGCCGCCAAGCTCGACCCGAAGGCCGAGGCCATCAAGTCCCGGATGGAGGGCCGAGCATGAGCCCCGCACACACCCTGCTGGCCGCCGGTGAGGCGAGCGAGCACCGGACGCTGATCATCACGCTGTTCGCGGTGTTCGTCGCCGCGACCCTCGTCATCACCGTCTGGGCGGGCCGGCAGACCAAGGACGCCGCCGACTTCTACGCCGGCGGACGCCAGTTCACCGGCTTCCAGAACGGCCTCGCCGTCTCCGGTGACTACATGTCCGCCGCGTCCTTCCTCGGCATCGCCGGCGCCATCGCCCTCTTCGGCTACGACGGCTTCCTGTACTCCATCGGCTTCCTCGTCGCCTGGCTCGTCGCCCTGCTCCTGGTCGCCGAGCCGCTGCGCAACTCCGGCCGCTACACGATGGGCGACGTGCTGGCCTACCGGATGCGCCAGCGTCCCGTCCGCACAGCCGCCGGCACCTCCACGATCGTCGTGTCGATCTTCTACCTGCTGGCCCAGATGGCCGGCGCAGGCGTCCTCGTCTCCCTGCTCCTCGGCATCACCAGCGACGGCGGCAAGATCGGCATCGTCGCCCTGGTCGGCGTTCTGATGATCGTGTACGTCACCATCGGCGGCATGAAGGGCACCACCTGGGTCCAGATGGTCAAGGCGGTCCTGCTGATCGTGGGCGCCCTGCTGCTGACCTTCCTGGTCCTGCTGAAGTTCGACTTCAACATCTCCGACCTGCTCGGCAGGGCCGCCGACAACAGCGGCAAAGGCAGCGCGTTCCTGGAGCCCGGCCTGAAGTACGGCGCCACCGGCACCACCAAGCTGGACTTCATCTCGCTCGGCATCGCCCTGGTCCTCGGCACCGCCGGCCTGCCGCACATCCTGATCCGCTTCTACACGGTGCCCACCGCGAAGGCCGCACGGAAGTCCGTGATCTGGGCGATCGGCCTCATCGGCGCCTTCTACCTGATGACCCTCGCCCTCGGCTTCGGCGCCGCCGCGCTGATCAAACCGGACGAGATCATCGCCTCCAACAAGGCGGGCAACACCGCGGCCCCGCTGCTCGCACTGCATCTGGGCGGTGTCGACTCCAACTGGGGAGCCATCCTGCTCGCCACCATCTCGGCGGTCGCCTTCGCCACGATCCTCGCGGTCGTCGCCGGCCTCACCCTGGCCTCGTCCTCCTCGTTCGCGCACGACATCTACGCGAACGTCATCAAGCGGGGCCAGGCCACGGAGCGGCAGGAGCTGGGCGCGGCCCGCTGGGCGACCGTCGGCATCGGCGCGGTCTCGATCGTCCTCGGCGCCCTCGCCCGCGACCTGAACGTGGCCGGCCTGGTGGCCCTCGCCTTCGCGGTCGCCGCCTCCGCCAACCTGCCGACGATCCTCTACAGCCTGTTCTGGAAGCGGTTCACCACCTCGGGCGCCCTGTGGTCGATCTACGGCGGCCTGGTCACCGCGGTCGGCCTGGTGCTCTTCTCCCCGGTGGTCTCCGGCAAGCCGACCTCCATGTTCCCCCACGCCGACTTCCACTGGTTCCCGCTGGAGAACCCCGGGATCATCTCCATCCCGGTCGGGTTCCTCCTCGGCGTCGTGGGCACTCTGCTGTCCAAGGAGACCCCGGACGCGGGCAAGTACGCGGAACTGGAGGTGCGGTCCCTGACCGGCACCGGAGCGCACTGAGGTTCGTACGACGGCCGCGTCGTCCAGGACTGTACGGTCCTACGACGCGGCCGTGTCGTACCTCGTGGGATCGGGCCGCTGTCGATGTCAGTGCGGTCGCGTAGGCTCGCAGGTGACGGTCGACGCACATCTGACCGAAACGAGTGACCGGGAGAGGGAGGGGGCCCACGTGCTCATCGACACCTACGGCCGAGTGGCCACCGACCTGAGGGTCTCGCTCACGGACCGGTGCAATCTGCGCTGCACCTACTGCATGCCCGAGGAGGGCTTGCAGTGGCTGGCCAAGCCCGACCTGCTCACGGACGACGAGATCGTCCGCCTGATCGACATCGCGGTCCGGACGCTCGGCATCGCGGAGGTCCGCTTCACCGGCGGCGAGCCGCTGCTGCGCCCCGGACTGGTCGGCATCGTCGAGCGCGTCGCGGCCCTCACCCCGCGTCCGCAGATGTCCCTCACCACCAACGGCATCGGTCTCAAGCGCACCGCGACCGCCCTGAAGGCGGCCGGCCTGGACCGGGTCAACGTCTCCCTGGACACCCTCCGCCCGGACGTCTTCAAGACCCTCACCCGCCGCGACCGCCACCACGACGTACTCGAAGGACTCCAGGCCGCCCGCGAGGCCGGCCTCACCCCGGTCAAGGTCAACTCGGTCCTGATGCCGGGCCTGAACGACGACGAGGCCCCCGACCTGCTGGCCTGGGCGGTGGAGCACGACTACGAGCTGCGCTTCATCGAGCAGATGCCCCTCGACGCCCAGCACGGCTGGAAGCGTGAGGGCATGGTGACCGCCGGGGACATCCTCGCCTCCCTGCGCACCCGCTTCGACCTCACCGCCGAGGGCGCGGACGAGCGCGGTTCGGCACCGGCCGAGCGCTGGCTGGTGGACGGCGGCCCGCAGCGGGTCGGCGTGATCGCCTCGGTGACCCGCCCGTTCTGCGCGGCCTGCGACCGCACCCGACTCACCGCCGACGGCCAGATACGGACCTGCCTGTTCGCCACCGAGGAGACCGACCTGCGGGCGGCCCTGCGCTCGGGCGCTCCGGACGAGGAGATCGCCCGGATCTGGCGGCTGGCGATGTGGGGCAAGAAGGCGGGGGCGGGCCTGGACGACCCGTCGTTCGTACAGCCGGACCGGCCCATGTCGGCGATCGGCGGCTAGCCCTTCTCGGCCGCCCGCCACTCCTCGAACGGCACCACGTCCTTCAGGAACCCCCGCACCCCGAGGAACTGCGACAGATGCTCGCGGTGCTCCTCGCAGGCGAGCCATGTCTTGCGCCGCTCCGGCGTGTGGACCTTCGGGTTGTTCCACGCCAGCACCCACACGGCGGCGGCACGGCAGCCCTTGGCGGAGCAGATCGGGGTGTCGTCACTCACGGCTTCGTCTCGGTTCGTCTCGCGAAGGGGGTGTCATGGGGCGTGAACAAGGCGACGCCGGGCAGCCACGGGGGGAGCTGCCCGGCGTCGGTCCGTCGCTCCGACGGGGGATGCGGAGCGCGTACGCAGTATGTCACGGGTACCCCACCGCCCGGCACTGGAACAGCAGGATTGATCTGAGCTTTTCTTGAGCTTGACGCGTGGCCGCGTTCCGCTTCGGCCGCGTCCGCCCTGATCAGGCGGGGTCGGGGTGTTCGGCGCGGACCCCGTCCGCCGAATTGGCCGAGACGTCGTCCGCTACGGACCCCGAGCCGGACCCGGACGCGGACCCCGAGCCGGGCGCGGCTTCCGCCGGGTCATCGGCCCGCGGCGGCGCGATCATCGGCCGCGTCGGCGCAGTGACGAACGTCGACGGAAGGGAGGGCGGCCTCTCCCGGCCGGCGTTGGCGACCACCACGGCGATATAGGGGAGCACCGCGCCGAGCACCAACGCCACGATCGCGACGTACCGCTCGACGTTCCACAGCGAGGCCGCGAGGATCACCGACACGGTACGGACCGACATGGAGATGACGTACCGTCGCTGCCGGCCCCGGACGTCCTCGGCGAGCCCCGTCCGGGCACCGGTGATCCGGAAAACCTGGACGTTGCCGCCGTGCTGTTTCCGCATCACATTCCACCATCCGCCCGCATCGGACTTTCCCCGGCCCGCACCCTCGTCCACCTCCGGCGGGGAACCGGGACGGGACACCCCCCACGGTACGCCGCGCCCGCGCCGCCTTCGAGACCGGGTCGCCCTCTGCCTGCGGTGACGCCTGCGGCCGTGCCACGCACGGCGGTACCCGGCATGCGCCGTACGGCGGACGGAACCACACTGGCCGTAATGCTCACGTCGATCCGTACGAGGAGGCAGCCATGGGCTGGTTGTGGGCGATCATCGTGGGATTCGTGCTGGGGCTCATCGCCAAGGCGATCATCCCGGGCAAGCAGCACAGCCCGCTGTGGCTGACCACCATCTGCGGCATACTGGGCGCCATCGTGGGCAACGCGATCGCCCGTGCGGTCGGCGTGGAGGCGACCCCGGGCATCGACTGGAGCCGCCATCTCTTCCAGCTCGTGGCCGCGATCATCATCGTCGCTGCCGTCGACGCCCTGTACATGGCGACGGTGGGCAAGAAGAAGTACGGGCGGGCCTGAGCTGTCCAGGACCCTGAGGGAAGCACGCCCCGAAGGGGCGCAGGGCGCGGGGAACTGCGCGGGCAACCGGGAACACCCCGCAGCCCGCGCATTCCCCGCACCCCTACGGCGCTATGCGGCCACAATCTCCACGGCGGCCAGATTCTTCTTCCCCCGCCGCAGCACGAGCCACCGCCCGTGCAGCAAGTCCTCGGCACCGGGGACGGCGTCCTCCGCGGCGACCTTCACGTTGTTCACGTAGGCCCCGCCCTCCTTCACGGTCCGCCGGGCAGCCGACTTGCTCGCCACCAGACCGACCTCGGCGAACAGGTCGACCACCGGGCCCAGCTCGGCGACCTGGATGTGCGGCACCTCGGACAGCGCCGCGGCCAGCGTCTTTTCGTCCAGCTCGGCCAGCTCGCCCTGACCGAACAGCGCCTTGGACGCGGCGGTCACCGCGGCCGTCTGCTCGGCGCCGTGCACCAGCGTCGTCAGCTCCTCGGCGAGCGCCCGCTGCGCCGCCCGGGCCTGCGGACGCTCCTCCGTCTGCCGCTCCAGCTCCTCGATCTCCTCACGGGACCGGAAACTGAAGATGCGCAGGAACTTGGAGACGTCCCGGTCGTCCGCGTTGACCCAGAACTGGTAGAACGCGTACGGCGTGGTCATCTCGGGGTCGAGCCACACCGTGCCGGACTCGGTCTTGCCGAACTTGGTGCCGTCCGCCTTGGTGATCAGCGGGGTGCCCAGCGCGTGGACCACGGCGTCCGGCTCGGCCCGGTGGATCAGGTCCGTGCCGGAGGTGAGGTTGCCCCACTGGTCGCTGCCGCCGGTCTGGAGCGTGCAGCCGTGGCGCCGGTACAGCTCCAGGAAGTCCATGCCCTGGAGGATCTGGTAGCTGAACTCGGTGTAGCTGATGCCCGCGTCGGAGTTCAGCCGCCGGGCGACGGCCTCCTTGGCGATCATCTTGTTGACCCGGAAGTACTTGCCGATGTCCCGCAGGAACTCGATGGCCGACAGGCCCTGGGTCCAGTCCAGGTTGTTCACCATCACCGCGGCGTTCGGCCCGTCGAAGTGGAGCAGCGGCTCGATCTGGGCGCGCAGCCGCTCCACCCAGCCGGCCACCACCTCCGGCGCGTTCAGCGTGCGCTCGGCCGTGGGCTTCGGGTCGCCGATGAGCCCCGTGGCACCGCCGACCAGCGCCAGCGGACGGTTCCCCGCCTCCTGGATGCGGCGCATCGTGAGGATCTGCACGAGGTTGCCGAGGTGCAGGCTGGGCGCGGTCGGGTCGAAGCCGCAATAGAACGTGACGGGGCCGTCCGCGAACGCCTTGCGCAGTGCGTCCTCGTCCGTGGAGAGGGCGATGAGCCCACGCCACTTCAGCTCGTCGACGATGTCCGTCACGGTTCTCGTGTCTCCTTGATGGTCTTCGGGCGGTCGGGTGACAGCCGACTACGAGGTTATACGCCCTGACTGACAGAGCTCATGTTGAAATCGGGGATCCGCAGCGCGGGCATCGCGGCCCGGGTGAACCAGTCGCCCCACTCGCGCGGCAGCGTCTTCTCCGTCCGCCCGGCCTCCGTGACCCGGCTCAGCAGATCCACCGGCGACTCGTTGAACCGGAAGTTGTTCACCTGCCCGGTCACCTCGCCGTTCTCCACGAGGTAGACGCCGTCCCGGGTCAGGCCCGTCAGCAGCAGCGTCGCCGGGTCGACCTCGCGGATGTACCACAGGCAGGTCAGCAGCAGTCCGCGCTCGGTGTCCGCGACCATCTCGTCCAGGGAGCGGTCCCGCCCGCCGTCCAGGATCAGATTGCCGAGCGCCGGGGCGACCGGCAGCCCGGTCAGGGCGGCGCTGTGCCGGGTCGTCGTCAGATGCCGCAGCACGCCCTCGCCGATCCACTCGGTGGCGTGCACGGGCAGGCCGTTGTCGAACACCGACTGGTCGCTGCCGGAGGAGTGGGCGACCACGAACGGCGGGCACTCCAGTCCGGGCTCGTCCGGGTCGCTGCGCAGGGTGAGCGGCAGCCGGCAGAGCTTCTCGCCGATCCGGGTGCCGCCCGGCTTGGAGAACACCGTCCGGCCCTCGCTGGCGTCACGGCCCGACGCCGACCACAGCTGGTAGATCAGCAGGTCCGCCACGGCGCTGGGCGGCAGCAGCGTCTCGTAGCGGCCCGCGGGCAGTTCCACGCGCCGCTCCGCCCAGCCCAGCCGTACGGCCAGCTCGGCGTCGAGCGCGCCCGGGTCGACGTCCTTGAAGTCCGGGGTCGACCGGCCGGCCCACGCCGAGCGGGTGTGGTCCGGCGACTTGGCGTTCAGCTCCAGCGTGCCGGTGGGCTGGTCGTGCCGCAGACGCAGCCCGGTGGACGTCCCCACGTACGTCGACACCAGCTCGTGGTTGGCGAAGCCGTACAGCTCCCGGCCGCCCGCCCGCGCGCGTGCGAAGGCCTCGCCGAGCGCCGGGGCGAAGTCGGCGAACACCGCGGAGGAGGTCTCGGCCGGCGCGTCCGTGAAGTCCGGGGACTCAGGGACCCCGCTCACCAGCGGCTGAGCGTCCTCGGCCGGCGCGGCCCCGCGCGCGGCGGCCTCGGCGGCCCGGACCAGAGGCTCCAGCTCGCCGGCCGTGACAGCCGACCGCGACACGACACCGGAGGCCGTGCCCTCCCGGCCGTCCACGGTCGCGATCACCGTGAGGGTGCGGCCCCTCGTGACACCGTTCGTGGTCAGCGCGTTGCCCGCCCAGCGCAGGTTCGCGGTGGAGTGCTCGTCGGCGATGACGACACAGCCGTCGGCCCGGGACAGCGCCAGTGCCTGCTCGACGACCTCGTGCGGCTTGTGGGTGCGGACGCTCATCGACCGGCCTCCTGAGCTGTATGTAGACGGTGCTTTCCCGGGGGGTAACCCCCGGACCCCCAGCCGATCCCCGTGCTGACCTTCATCGACCGGCCTCCTGAGCTGTATTGAGGATGTTGATGCCCCTGAACAGGGCGGACGGGCACCCGTGGGACACGGCGGCCACCTGGCCCGGCTGGGCCTTGCCGCAGTTGAAGGCACCGCCGAGGACGTACGTCTGCGGCCCGCCCACGGCGGCCATGGACCCCCAGAAGTCCGTGGTCGTGGCCTGGTAGGCGACGTCCTTCAGCTGCCCGGTGATCCGCCCGTTCTCGATCTTGAAGAACCGCTGGCCGGTGAACTGGAAGTTGTACCGCTGCATGTCGATCGACCAGGACCGGTCGCCGACGACGTAGATGCCCCGGTCGACACCCCCGATCAGGTCCTCGGTGGACAGCCCCGCCGGGTCAGGCCGCAGGGACACGTTGGCCATGCGCTGCACCGGCACATGGGCGGGGGAGTCGGCGTACGCGCATCCGTTGGAGCGCTCGAACCCGGTCAGCCTCGCGATCCTGCGGTCCAGCTGGTAACCCACCAGCGTGCCGTCCTTCACCAGGTCCCAGGACTGCGCCGCCACGCCCTCGTCGTCGTAGCCGATGGTCGCCAGGCCGTGCTCGGCGGTGCGGTCGCCGGTGACGTTCATCAGCTCCGAGCCGTACCTCAGCTTGCCGAGCTGGTCGAAGGTGGCGAAGGTGGTGCCGGCGTACGCGGCCTCGTAGCCGAGGGCGCGGTCCAGCTCGGTGGCGTGACCGATGGACTCGTGGATGGTCAGCCACAGGTTGGACGGGTCGACCACCAGGTCGTACAGGCCGGGCTCCACGCTCGGCGCCCGCATCTTCTCGGCGAGCAGTTCCGGGATCCGCTCCAGCTCGGCGTCCCAGTCCCAGCCGGTTCCGGTCAGGTACTCCCAGCCGCGCCCGACCGGCGGCGCGATGGTGCGCATGGAGTCGAACTCGCCGCTCGACTCGTCGACCGACACGGCCGTCAGCTGCGGATTCAGCCGCACCCGCTGCTGGGTGGTCACGGTCCCGGCGGTGTCGGCGTAGAACTTGTTCTCGTGCACGGTGAGCAGCGAGGCGTCGACATGGCTGACGCCCCGCGCGGCCAGCAGCCGTGCGCTCCACTCCGCGAGCAGCGCGGCCTTCTCCTCGGCGGGCACCGAGAACGGGTCGATCTCGTACGACGAGATCCACGTCTTGTCGGCGTGCACCGGCTCGTCGGCCAGCTCCACCTTCCCCCGCTGCCCGAAAGGCGTGGGAGGTGCCCCCACGCCCGAGCCGGCGGCGCTGATCACCTGCGCGGACAGCTTGGCCATGGCCACGGCCTGCGAGGCGACCCGGGCGGCGGCGTCCATGGTCAGATCCACCCCCGAGGCGAAACCCCACGTACCGCCGTGCACGACCCGGACCGCATACCCGAGGTCCGTGGTGTCCGACGATCCGGCGGGCCTGGCGTCCCTGAGCCGCCAGGAGGCGCTGCGCACCCGCTCGAACCGGAAGTCCGCGTGCTCGGCCCCCAGCGCACGCGCGCGTGCGAGCGCGGCGTCGGCCAGGGCCCGTAGGGGAAGCGCCGTGAAGGCTTCGTCGATGGAATGAGGCACGGAGGTCTCCCTGCTGTCGTGGCCTGTCGGATCCGATCATGTCCTGGGAGCGGGTCGGCGGACCACAGGCTTCCGGTGCCGGCCCGGCCCGTTTCTGTAGGGACCCGACAGCGACACCCCCGAGCCACTGTCGGTGCCCGCTTGCCCACGGGCATGGCGGTACCGATAGGTTTTCGATGAAGCCGCCTGTCATCCAGCTGTTCGGGCGGATGTGTCAGACCGCTATGGAAAGGGTGATCCGTTGAGCCGCTCGGTTCTCGTCACCGGAGGCAACCGGGGCATCGGCCTCGCCATCGCCCGCGCTTTCGCCGACGCCGGCGACAAGGTCGCGATCACGTACCGCTCGGGGGAGCCGCCGGCCGGCTTCCTGGCGGTCAAGTGCGACATCACCGACCCGGAGCAGGTGGAGCAGGCCTACAAGGAGATCGAGGACCAGCACGGTCCGGTCGAGGTCCTCGTCGCCAACGCCGGCGTCACCAAGGACCAGCTCCTGATGCGCATGTCCGAGGAGGACTTCACCTCGGTCATCGACACCAACCTCACGGGCACCTTCCGGGTCGTCAAGCGTGCCAACCGCGGCATGCTGCGCGCCAAGAAGGGCCGCGTCGTCCTGATCTCGTCCGTGGTCGGTCTGCTCGGCTCGGCGGGGCAGGCGAACTACGCCGCCTCCAAGGCCGCCCTGGTCGGCTTCGCGCGTTCCCTCGCCCGGGAGCTGGGCTCGCGCAACATCACCTTCAACGTCGTCGCGCCCGGCTTCGTCGACACCGACATGACCAAGGTGCTCACCGACGAGCAGCGCCAGGGCATCGTCTCGCAGGTGCCGCTCGGCCGTTACGCGCAGCCGGAGGAGATCGCCGCGACGGTGCGGTTCCTCGCTTCGGACGACGCCTCGTACATCACTGGAGCCGTCATTCCCGTTGACGGCGGACTGGGAATGGGTCACTGATCACCATGAGCGGAATTCTCGAGGGCAAGCGCGTCCTGATCACCGGTGTGCTGATGGAGTCCTCCATCGCCTTCCACGCCGCCAAGCTGGCCCAGGAGCAGGGTGCCGAGATCATCCTGACCGCGTTCCCGCGGCCCACGCTGACCGAGCGCATCGCCAAGAAGCTCCCCAAGCCCACCAAGGTCATCGAGCTCGACGTCACCAACGACGAGCACCTCGGCCGGCTGGCCGACGTCGTCGGCGAGGAGCTGGGCGGGCTGGACGGCATCGTCCACTCCATCGGCTTCGCCCCGCAGGATGCGCTCGGCGGCAACTTCCTCAACACGCCGTTCGAGTCCGTCGCCACCGCCATGCACGTGTCGGCGTTCTCCCTGAAGTCGCTGACCATGGCCTGCCTGCCGCTGATGCAGAACGGCGGCTCGGTCGTCGGCATGACCTTCGACGCGCAGTACGCCTGGCCGCAGTACGACTGGATGGGCCCGGCCAAGGCCGCCCTGGAGGCCACGAACCGCTACATGGCGCGTGACCTGGGCAAGCAGAACATCCGCTGCAACCTCATCTCGGCGGGCCCCATCGGCACCATGGCCGCCAAGTCCATCCCGGGCTTCGGTGAGCTGGCCTCCGTGTGGGACAGCCGCTCCCCGCTGGAGTGGGACCTGAAGGACCCGGAGCCGGCCGGCCGCGGCATCGTCGCGCTGCTGAGCGACTGGTTCCCGAAGACCACCGGCGAGATCATCCACGTCGACGGCGGTCTGCACGCCATCGGCGCCTGATCGCCGCCGCGACCCGACCGACGACCGGGGCCCGCACCCTTCCGGGGGTGCGGGCCCCGCTCGTGTCCGGGCAAGGGGGCCTCACTCGTATCGGAGGCGGGGCGCGTGGGCGGTGCGTGCGGCGGACATCACCCGTTCGGCTCACCGGCCGGGCCGCCGCCGCGCCGACGGCGCACCCTGGATTACACCTTCCCCCGCACGTCCCTCCGCAGCCCGGCCGAGGAGGTCCCCTTGTGCGCCTGTCCCGCATGGCCCCGGTGACCGTGGCTGTGGCCCTCGTCCTGTCGCTGCCGTACGACGCGCTGCCCCACGCGCGCGTGGGCCACGGCACGCCACCCGCGCCGAACCGGTTCGGTGCCTCGTGCCGTACGGCCGTCCGCGGCTCTCACGTGGTGGTCTACTGCCACAACCCCTATGTCGACACCGACCGCGTGCGTCTGCACATCGAGTGCGCCCGCTGGTGGGACATCGACACCGACAGCGCGCCGGCGGACGCGGGACCCGCCATGACCGTACGGCTCACCGGCCGGTGCTGGAAGGAAGTGCGTTCGGTCTGGATCAGCCACCAGAAGGCGCGGTGAACCGGCCCGGATCGCACAGGAACGGATAGCTCGCGGCCTCCTCCGCCGCCGCCTCCGCGTTCCCCGCGCGGATCGCGTCCAGCAGCCGCGTGTGGTCCATGTGGCTCTCGGGTGTCAGCTCCGCGCCGACGTCCGCGCGCAGCCAGTCCCGCAGCACCTCGCCCAGGTCGGCGTACATCGCCGTCATCACGTCGTTGTGCGAGGCGGACACCACGGCCAGGTGGAAGGTGGCGTCGGCCGTCACGAAGGCCTCGGCGTCACCGGTCTCCCAGGCCTCCTCGCGCCGGGCCAGCAGCGCGTCCAGCTGCTTGAGGTCCTTCTCGGTGCGCCGCTCGGCCGCCAGCTTGGCCGCGGCCGACTCCAGCGTGGACCGCAGCTCGGCGATGTGCCGCGGATCGGCGTCGGCGAAACGGCGGTGCATCACGCCGGCCAGCTCGCTGGTGGCCACGACGTACGTACCCGAGCCCTGGCGGATGTCCAGCAGACCGTTGTGAGCGAGCGCGCGGACGGCCTCGCGGACGGTGTTGCGGGCGACGCCGAGCTGCTCGACCAGTTCGGGCTCGGTCGGGATGCGCGAGCCGACGGGCCATTCGCCCGAGGTGATCTGGTTGCGCAGTGCGGCGATGACCTGCTCGGACAGCGCCGAACGGCGCGGGTGGCTCAAGGGCATGGCACACCTTCGCACGAGAGACCCGGGCACGAGCGCCCTGGAGATGGACAGGCAATCATCCCATGATTCTATGATGGGTCTCATGGCTAGTGAGGAAACCCGGACAGTGGAGACCCGTACGGCGATGTCACCGACCGAACGCGGTACGGCCGCCGCGGCGAGCACACCCGAGAGGACACCCGGCGCGGACCGCACGCGCGCGTGGGCGACCCGGCTGGTCGTCGTCGGCATCGTGCTGTCCGCGCTGAACCTCCGCCCGGCCATCACGAGCCTCGGCGCGCTCCTGGAGGAGGTCCGCGACGGGCTCGGCATGAGCGGCAGCGTGGCCGGCCTGCTCACCTCCGTGCCCCCGCTGTGCTTCGCCGTCTTCGGCGTCACCGCACCCCGCCTGGCCCGCCGCTACGGACCGGCCGCCGTGGTGTGCGCCGGCATGGCCGCCATCACCGCCGGCCTGCTGATACGGCCGTACGCCGGCGGCACCGCCGGGTTCCTGGCCGCCAGCGCGCTCACCCTGATGGGCATCGCCGTCAGCAACGTCCTGATGCCGGTCATCGTCAAGCGCTGGTTCCCCGACCGGGTCGGCTCCATGACCGGCCTGTACTCCATGGCCCTCGCGTTCGGCACCTCCCTCGCCGCCGCGGTGACCGTCCCCCTGACCGACGCGCTGGGCGGCGGCTGGCAGTCCGGTCTGGCAGTCTGGGCTATCACCGCCGCGGCCGCCGTCCTGCCCTGGCTGCCGCTCCTCCGGGACCGCGGCCCCGCCGCCGCGCAGTCGCAGGAGCCGGTGCGCGAACCGGCGGAAGAGCACGCTCCGCTGCGCGTCACCCGCAGCCGCACCGCCTGGGCCCTCGCCGTCTTCTTCGGCCTCCAGGCCACCGCCGCCTACATCACCATGGGCTGGATGCCGCAGATCTTCCGGGACGCCGGCGTCCCGGCGGGCACCGCGGGCGTGCTGCTCGCCGTCACCATGGTGATGGGCGTACCGCTGGCCTTCGTCATCCCGCGGGTCGCCACGCGGCTGCCCCAGCAGGGGCCGATCGTGCTGGTCCTGGGCGCCTGCGGGCTCGCCGGATACGCCGGGCTGTACCTCGCCCCGGCCGCCGGCGCCTGGGCCTGGGCGCTGCTGCTCGGCGTCTCCAACTGCGCCTTCCCGCTGGCGCTGACCATGGTCGGCATGCGCGCCCGGAGCGGTCCGGGCGTGGCCCAGCTGTCCGCGTTCGCGCAGAGCACGGGCTATCTGATCTCCATCCCCGGCCCGCTGCTGGTCGGCGTGCTCTACCAGCAGAGCGGCGGCTGGGGCCTGCCGATCGCCCTGATGGCGGCCCTCATGGTGCCGCAGATGGCGGTCGGTTTCCTGGCCGGCCGGGACCGCACGGTGGAGGACGAGGCGGCGCGCTGACCCGCCACCGGGTGCCCCCGGCGCCGCCGCGCGGGGGGCGGGTGCGAGACTGGGCGCATGCAGCCTGTGCTCGACCCGAACCCGAAGAACGGCCAGAAGAAGATGCTGCTCGTCTTCGGTTCGTTCCTCGCCATCTTCGTGATCATCGCCATCGTGGCGACCATCGCGTCCCCCTGAGGGTCGCTGCTCCCGGCCGTCATGCCCCTCTGGCGGCCGCTGCTCCCGGCCGTCATGCCCCTCTGGCGGCCGCTGCCTCCAACATCGCGTCCCCCTGAGGGCAGCTGCTCCCGTCCCCCCGGCGGAGGGTGGGGCTGGCCCCACCATCCCCTAGGGGGTCAGGGTCAGGGTCAACTGGGTGGAATGCCGGATGGGTTGTCGGCGCCGGATTCCGTAGCTTCGAGAGGTGCCCGCACCAGGCGGTCACGGACCCGCTCGAAGACCCACGGAGGCGACCATGTCGGCCCGCACCCACCCCCGGCCCCACCCGGCGACCACGGGCGGCGTCGACATCAGGCTGCCCTGGTGGGCCCTCGCCCTGCCCGCCCTCGCCTTCATCGTGCTGCTCGCGCTGATACTGAACCCGTCGGACGCCCACGCGGCGAGCGGCGACCCGGCGATCGCGCGCCTCCTGGAGCGCGCCCAGCAGCTCCTCGCGCGCTGACGCCAAGCCCCCTCACGCGGTGAATCCGCATGTCAACTCCCTGCGCCGGGTGGCCTGTTTCATGCGAAGCTGGGTCCCATGAGCGTCGCTGAATCCCGCAGGATCGTCCTCTTCCGGCATGCGAAAGCCGACTGGCCCCAGGTCTCCGACCACGAACGCCCGCTCGCCGAGCGCGGCCGCACGGACGCCGCAGTCGCCGGACGCAAGCTGGCCGACACCGGCCTCACCTTCGACCGGGCCCTGTGCTCCACGGCGACCCGGACCCGGGAGACCTGGAAGCTCGCCGTCCACGAGCTGTCGCACCGGCCGAAGACCGTCTACGAGGAGCGGATCTACGAGGCGTCGCCCGGCGAGCTGATCGCCGTGCTCAACGAGCTCCCGGACGACGTGCAGAACGTGATCCTGATCGGCCACAACCCGGGCGTGCACGGCCTGGCCGACATCCTGGCCGGCCCGGCCGACGACGATGCCCGCCGGCGGATGAACCGCCGCGGCTTCCCGGCCGCCGCTTTCGCCCTGCTGTCCTACGACGGACCCTGGAAGGGCGTCGAGCCGGGCGTGGCCACGCTCATGGACTACTGGGCCCCCTCCGAGTGACCCGGCGCTGACGCGGCGCGCCGAAGGGCCCGGCACCGCACCGGTGGCCGGGCCCTTCGCGGGCGAGCGCGGGCAGCGGCCCGCTCAGTCCTCGTCGTGCATGTCGGCCGCCTCGACCTCTTCCCGGGTGATGCCGAGGAGGTACAGGACCGTGTCGAGGAAGGGGAAGTTCACCGCCGTGTGTGCGGCCTCCCGCACCACCGGCTTGGCGTTGAAGGCCACGCCCAGGCCCGCCGCGTTCAGCATGTCCAGGTCGTTGGCGCCATCGCCGATCGCCACCGTCTGCGACAGCGGCACCCCGGCCTCCGCGGCGAACCGGCGCAGCAGCCGCGCCTTGCCCGCCCGGTCCACGATCTCGCCGGTGACCCGGCCGGTCAGCTTCCCGTCGACGATCTCCAGCGTGTTGGCCTGCGCGAAGTCCAGGCCCAGCCGCTCCTTCAGATCGTCCGTGACCTGGGTGAAGCCACCGGAGACGACGCCCACCTGATAGCCGAGCCGCTTCAGGGTGCGGATCAGGGTGCGCGCGCCCGGCGTCAGCCGGACCTCCTCGCGCACCTTCTCCACCACCGAGGCGTCCAGCCCCTTCAGCAGTGCCACGCGCGCGTGCAGCGACTGCTCGAAGTCCAGCTCCCCGCGCATCGCCGCCGCCGTCACCTCGGCGACCTGGTCCTCGCAGCCGGCGTGCGCGGCGAACAGCTCGATGACCTCGTCCTGGATCAGGGTCGAGTCCACGTCCATGACCACCAGCCGTTGGGCCCGCCGGTGCAGACCCGCCGAGACCACCGCGATGTCGACACCCAGTGCCGCCGCATCGGAGGCCAGGGCCGTGCGCAGCGGCTCGGTCTCCACACCGGACACCGCGAACTCCACCGCGGTCACCGGGTACTTGGCGAGCCGGAAGATACGGTCGATGTTGCCGCCGGCCTTCGCGATCCGGGCGGCGATCGCGGCCGTCGACTCGGCGGTGAGCGGATGACCGAGGACGGTCACCAGGGAGCGCCCGAGGCCGCGCGGACGGTTGTCGCCGTGCCCCGAGATGATCTCCGCCTGCATCTTCATCGACTCGGCCCAGCTGTGCACGGTGGCCCGCAGGTCACCCTCCAGGCCGGCCGGCGGCTGGGTCACCAGGGCGCACAGCACCAGCCGGCCCCGGGTGACGACCTGCTCGATGTCGACCACGTCGACGAGGTACGCGGCAAGCGTGTCGAACAGGCCGGCCGTGATGCCCGGCCTGTCCTTGCCGAAGATCTTGACGAGGAGGGTGGGGACCTCGGAGGTCTGCGAGGCGGAGGTCTGCGAAGCGCTCATGGTGTCACCACCGTATCCGGCACCCAGTGCCTCCCGCCGCCGAGGTCCGCCTGACGGACACGGAACAATGGGTGTCGGGCCGGTGTGGGGAATCTTGCCGCCGGGAAACGGCACCGGCCCGCGGGCGCGGTACCGCCCCGGCTCCCTCACGAGAGTGCCACGGCATGCCCCGGACCGCCCCTCGTAGGCCGGTTTCCGGCGGGGCCCGGCGTGGTGCGTGGCCCACGCCGACGGGGATCCGTCCTGAGGGAGCCCGGCCTGGTGCGCGGCCCGGACCGATGGGATCCGCCCTGAGGGGGCCGGTCTCATCGGCGCGGTTTCGGTGCTCCGGGCGGGGGCGGCGGAGGCGGTGGGCCGTCGTCCGGGGGTGCCTCCGGCGGACGCCGGCCCGGCGGACGCTCCCGGGGCGGCGGGGGAGGAGAGCCGAGCGGTCCGGCGATGGTCGGGGCGCCGTACACGTCCTGTCCCGCAGCCGGCGGCCAGACGTCCCGCGGCTCCTGCGGCAGCCGCAGATACGGGTTGGTGTCCGGGTTCGGCGGCCGGTACGGCCTGGCCGGCGCGTACGGCCCCGCCTCGGACCCGGACCCGGGGCGCCCGGCACCACCGCCGTACCCGGGGCCTCGGCCGGGCTCGCCGTACCCGGGGCCCGCACCGGGCTCGCCGTACCCGGGAGGCGCGGCCCTGTCGCCGTATCGGGAGATCTCGACCCGACCGGCACCCTCATGGCCCTCATGGCCCTGGATGCTGCCGGACGGGCCGGCGCCGGAAGCCGACGGCTGCACGTAGCGCGCCGCAGCCACCGCCCCAGCCCCCGCGCCCCCCGCTCCCGCCGCCGCGTCCACCGCCCCCGCCCCCGCCGCCCCGCTCGCCCAGGCCAACAGTGCGCCCGCCGCGCCGGCGGCCGCCCCCCACACCGCTCCCAGAAGCAGTGCCGTGCCGAGCCGGCCGTGCAGGGCGAGGCCCGCGCCGAAGGCGTCGAAGCCCAGGACGGACAGGCCGGCGTCCACGGACACGTCCGTCAGCCACGCGAGGAGGGGCAGGGCGAGTGCGGTCGTGGCGCCCAGCCGCAGCGCGCACCGGCCGGCGAGGCCGAGGGCGCTGTCGGCGGTGCGCACCACCGGGGTACGGATCGCCGTGAGCACCCCGGCCAGCAGGAGCATCAGCACCGCGGCCGGCACGAGCAGCCACACGCGCCCGTCGAGCTCGGCCAGCCGGCCCACCGTCACGGGCTCGTCCGACCGGCCGCCGAGGAACTGGTCCAGTGGGTGCGGCAGCAGCGTGCCGAGGACGCCGGTGGCCCTGCCGTCCCAGGGGACGAACAGGCCGAGAGGGACCCCGAGCCAGACCCCGTTCGGCGCGCCGAGCAGCGCCGCCCCGGCGACGCGCCCCGGGTGGTCGTCGCCGGCCGCCGCGTACGCCGCCGCCGCGAGCCCCGCCACGACGGCCAGCAGCACCACGGTGACCAGCGCCGAGACAGCCGGGCGCACCACCCGGTGCACGGCGGTCCAGCCGGGCGGCAGGGGAGCGCGGCGGCCGGCGAGCAGCGCGATCAGCAGGACGCCGGCGCACCAGCCGAGGCCGCCGAGGAGCGTGGCCGGGGTGTCCACGGTGAAGCCGACGGCCGCCTTGGCGTCGATCAGGTCACCGATCCGGTCCGGCAGCAGGCCGCCCACGTCCCCGAGGCCGGGGATGCTCAGCCCGCCGCCGGCCCTGTGCCCGCCCGGCAGGTCGTCCAGGCCGAGCGAGCCGCCGTCGAGGGTGATGACGTCGTGACCGGCCCAGGCGAGACCGCCGAGCAGCGTCACGAAGAGCACGGCCACCGCGCCCGCGCGCGCGAGGAGTTCGGACGGCGGGACGACAACTCCGGCCGCGCGCAGGGACCGTAGGAAGAACCACGACAGCAGCAGCGCACCGACCAGGCTCACCCCGAGTGGCGTGATGTCGACGGCGGTGTGGGCCTCGGCGCCTTTCAGTCCGAAAGCGGATACATCACCCGCCGGGGAGACCGAACCACCCGCCCCGAGCGCCACAACGGCCGCCGTCATGGGGCCGAGTGAGCCCGCCGCGTCCGCCCGCAGCAGATGCAGACCGAGCGCGGCGGTGCCCGCCATACCGATCAACGCCCAGCTCACGGCGGCGATCGCGGACAGCAGAACGTCCCCCCAGGGCACCGGCGCACGATGCCGCGTGGTCTCGACGCCGGTGACAGAACTCATCGCAGAGCCCCCGATCCACGCCGCGGCGCCGTTGGCCGCGCTTGCCCCCTCGCGGGAATTATTACTCTCCGGCCCGTTTTCAACCCCGTCAACGGGGCGAGTTGGAGCGCGTGCCGGAGCCCTCCGCAAGGCCCGGGTTTCGGTCAGGGGCCGGAGCCTGAAATAGTTCCCCACGATGTTCGACATCCCTAGACTCCCTGTGATGGGGGTAACTCGGGGGACAACTCAGTGGGGCATGGAGTGCCGGAACTCGTACTGGAAACAAACGGACGGACCTGGACGCTCGACCCGTCCAGGCCATACACCCTCGGTCGCGATCCGCAGGGTGACATCGTCTTCGACGACGCCAGGGTCTCCTGGCGACACGCCACGGTCAGCTTCAACGGCCGCAGTTGGGTCATCGAGGACCACGGCAGCACCAACGGCACGTTCGTGCAGGGACAGCGGATCCAGCACATGGAGATCGGCCCCGGCTCGTCGCTGCACCTCGGCAACGCGACCGACGGGCCGCGGCTGAACCTGTCGGGGGCCGCCGCACCGGTCGGCGGCCCGGACCGGCAGCCGCAGGCGGCGGCGCCGTACGCGGCCCAGGGGGCCGGCGCGCCCGGCTGGGCCCAGCAGCAGGATGCTCCGCAGCAGGCGCCCGCACCTCAGCAGGGTGCTCCGCAGCAGGCCGTGCCCCACCAGGCGGCCGCGCACCAGCAGGCCCCGCAGGCGGGCTGGCAGCAGCCGCCCGCGTTCCCGCAGCAGCAGGGCGGCCCCGCCGAGCAGTACGCGCAGAAGACGCCCGGTGGTGGCGCGGGGGCACCGCCGGTCTACGGCGACCGCAGCCCGACCACGTTCCACCAGTTCGCCCTCGGCCGCGTGATGCGCATCGGCCGTGCGCTGGAGAACGACCTGGTCGTCTCCGACCTCCAGGTCTCGCGGAACCACGCCGAGTTCCACGTCACGCCCGACGGCCGGTTCGAGATCCGCGACCTCGGCTCGCACAACGGCACCTACGTCAACGGCCAGCCGATCACCAAGGGCGGCTCGGCACTGCTCGGCCCGAGCGACATCGTCGGCGTCGGCCACTCGACCTTCCGTATCGTCGGTGACCGCCTCGAGGAGTTCGTCGACACCGGTGAGGTCTCCTTCTCCGCCCGCCACCTCACCGTCACGGTGGACGGCGGCAAGCAGATCCTGAAGGACGTCTCCTTCGGTGTGCCGGAGAAGTCGCTGATCGCGGTCATCGGACCGTCCGGCTCCGGCAAGTCGACCCTGCTCAAGGCGCTCACCGGCTACCGACCGGCCAACCAGGGCGAGGTGCTGTACGACAACCGGAACCTGTACAAGCAGTTCGCCGAGCTGCGCCAGCGCATCGGTCTGGTCCCGCAGGACGACATCCTGCACAAGGAGCTGAGCGTCAAGAAGGCCCTGAAGTACGCGGCCAAGCTGCGCTTCCCGGCCGACACCACCGCGCAGGAGCGCGATGCCCGCATCGACGAGGTGCTGCGCGAGCTGAAGCTCGACATCCACAAGGACAAGAAGGTCACCTCGCTCTCCGGTGGCCAGCGCAAGCGCGTGTCGGTCGCCCTGGAGCTGCTCACCAAGCCGTCGCTGATCTTCCTGGACGAGCCGACCTCGGGCCTCGACCCGGGCATGGACCGCGACGTCATGCAGCTGCTGCGCGGCCTCGCCGACGACGGCCGCACGGTCCTCGTCGTCACCCACTCGGTGGCCGAGCTGGCGCTGTGCGACAAGCTGCTGGTGATGGCGCCGGGTGGCGCGGTCGCCTACTTCGGCCCGCCGGAGGAGGCGCTGAACTTCTTCGGCTACGACAGCTGGGCCGACGTCTTCTCCGCCTTCGAGAACTATCGCGACTACGACTGGGCGGGCCGCTGGAAGGGCTCGCAGCACTACCAGATGTACGCCGCGGAGATCGACGCGATCGCCCCGCAGTCCGTACCCATGCCGGTGCCGCAGGCCATCAGGCCGCCCAAGCCGCAGAGCTGGGGCTCGCAGCTGATGACCCTGATCCGGCGCTATGTGTCGGTGATCGTCTCCGACAAGGGCTTCCTGGCGCTGACGGTGATCCTGCCGGCGGTCCTCGGCGCGGTCAGCCTGCTGATCGACCACGAACGCGGCCTGCTGGTGAACCCGCCCAACCGCACCACCGGCCTGCCCGTCCCGAACGGCACCGCCACCACCGTCCTGCTGATCCTCGCCGTCGGCGCGTGCTTCGCGGGCGCCGCGAACTCGGTCCGTGAGCTGATCAAGGAACGGGTGATCTACGAGCGGGAGCGCGCCACCGGCCTGTCCCGCTCGGCGTACCTGATGTCGAAGGTGGTCGTGCTCGGCGTCATCACGGTGCTCCAGGGCCTGATGGTCGGCGTGATCGGCTTCTCCAGCCGGGAGATCCCGGAGGAGGGGCTCGTCCTCGGCGGCTCGACGCTGTTCGAGCTGTGCGTGCCGATCATGGCGCTCGGTTTCACCTCCATGATGGTCGGCCTGGTGATCTCCTCGCTGGTGAAGACCGCCGAGAAGACCATGCCGCTGCTGGTGATGTTCGCGATCATCCAGGTCGTCTTCACCGGCTGCCTCTTCACCCTGCACGGCACGCTCGGCGTCAACGAGTTCTCGTACCTGATGCCGTCGCGCTGGGCGGTGGCCGCGGCCGGCGCCACGCTGGACTTCAACAAGATCGCCCCGAACACCGACGACCCGACCAGCACGGACCCGCTGTGGGACCACGCGGCCTCGGCCTGGACCCTGGACATGGTCGCGCTGATCGCGCTCGGTGTGGCCTGCGGCTTCTTCGTGGCCCGCTTCCTGCGCCGCCACGAGCCGGAGGTCATGCGGAAGTAACCGCGCCCGTACGACGCCGAAGGGCGGCACCCCGCATCGGGGTGCCGCCCTTCGGCGTGTGCGTCGCTGAGGTCCCGCGCCAGGCCCTCAGTACGCGCTGTTGACGTTGTCGATCGAGCCGTACCGGTCGGCCGCGTAGTTGGCGGCGGCGGTGATGTTGGCGACCGGGTCGTAGATGTTCCAGGACGTGCCCGGGACGTGGTACGCGTTGAAGGTCGGCGGGATGACCTGGAGCAGGCCCTTGGACGGGATGCCGTTGATCGCGTTGATGTCCCAGTTGTTGATGGCGTTCGGGTTGCCGGAGGACTCCCGCATGATGTTGCGGTGCAGGCCGTTGTAGCTGCCCGGGATGCCCTTGGTCTTCATGATGTCCAGCGCGTGCCGGATCCAGCCGTCGAGGTTGTCGGCGTAGGTCTTCGCGGCGACCGGCTGCATCTGCGGGCGCTGCGCGGAGCGGGTGGCGGCCAGCGCGGCGGCGCGCTGCTGCGCGGCCTGCTTCGCGGCGGCCGCGGCGGCGGCCTTCTTCTGCGCGGCGGCCTCGGCGGCCTTCTTGGCGGCGGCCTCGTCGGCGGCCTTCTTCTGCGCCGCGAGGGTGTCGAGCTTGACGTTCTCGGCGGCGAGCTGGTCCGTGACCGTGCCCTTGACGTTCTGGAGGGCGATGCCGGTGGCGACCTGGGCGGTCGCGGCCGGGGCGCCGGTGGTGACGGTCTCGGCGCTGCTGGGGGCGGCCGAGAAGGCGAGGGCGGCGGTACCGAGCGCGGCGACACCGGCGACGGCGATCTTGTGGTGCTTGGTCAGCGTACGACTATAAGCACGGTTGAGGATGTTCTTGGGCATGGCTGTTGGACCTCTTCGAATAGCGCGGAGGTCGCTCCTGCGTCCGCCGGGGGAATCGGCTCCTCCCACACGAACGCCGCGGGCGGAACCCACGGCGCTGAGCGACGGAAGCAATTCTTAGCGGGCGCAAAATGCCCAGGCAAAGGTGTGACGTACGATCCCAGGTAGTGGATCAGGGAAGGGCAAAACGGGACAGACAGGGCCGTCTGCCCCGTTCATGTGGGCGGGTTTATCTCCTATGTTCTTTCGTACGTGATGCAGGCCCTATGTGCGGGCTCACACCGCCCGCCGCCCCTTCTCACCGCGCGTTGCCGCCGCAACTCGCTCAGTGAGGGTCCTCCTCGGGAAGGATGAGGTGCACGTCGCCGAACTCGTGCCACAGGTAGAGCCCGCGCACCGCCTCCGCGTAGGCACGGTCGACCGCCGCCCGGCCGGCCACCGCCTCCAGCATGAGCAGATGCGAGGCCTCCGGCTCGTGCAGCCCGGTCAGCAGCCCGTCCACCACCCGCACCCCGCGCTCGGGCGTGACCACCAGATCCGTCCACCCCGCGACCGCCCGCACCACCCCGTCCGGCCCCACCGCCGACTCCACGGCCCGCACGGCCGTCGTCCCGACCGCGATCACCCGGCCGCCCTCTCGTCTCCCGCCCCCACCCTTCCGAGGAAGCGCTTCGCGCCCTTCCCGATTCGCCCGCGCATGGTTGATCAGCCGCGCCGACGCCTCCGGCACCGCGAACCGCTCCGGGTACGGCGGCTCGTGCGCCTCCGCCGACGAGACCCCCGTGTGCAGCGTGACCGGCGCGAACTGCACCCCCCGGCGCACCAGCTCCGCCACCAGCCGCTCGGTGAACGGCCGGCCCGCGCTCGGCATCTCCGCACTGCCCGCCCCGTCCGCCGACGGCAGCGCGAACACCGTCTGGTACACGGACAGCGGCTGCTCCCGCTCCGTATAGGAGTAGCGAATGGGCCGCCCGTGCTCCCACAGAACCTCCCGTACGTCCGCCCCGGCGGCCCGCGCCCACCACAGCCGCTCCCCGTGCGCGCTCAGCGGCTCCTCCAGCAGCAGCCGGCCCCCGCCCGGCAACGACACCTCCCCGACCGCGGGCGAGCCCGTACGCGCGCGCGTGGTGCCCCGCCCGTCCGGCTCCCGCAGCTCGACCGCCCACCGCCCGTCGTCCCCGCGCGTGGAGACGTGCACCACCACACGCGCGTCCCCGATCCGCCCGTCCACCGCTGCGGCCAGCGTCGGCGAGGTGTTCACCACCAGCAGGTCCCCGGCCCGCAGCAGCTCCGGCAGCTCACCGAACGCGTGATGCGCCACCTCCGTACCGCGCGACACCAGCAGCCGCACGGCGTCCCGGCCCAGCCCCCGCCCGCGCTGCTCGGCCGGCACGCGCGCGGACAGCTCCCCGGGCACCCGCACCGAGAGGGTCACCGCACCTCCAGCAGCGCCGCCGCGGTGTACCGGCCGCTCGCCGGCCGCCGCTCCAGCAGCCGCAGGAAGGCCGGCGCGATCTCCTCCGGCGCCGGCGTCCCCGACAGGTCCTCGTCCGGCTCCGCCGCGGCCAGCATGTCGGTCCGCATCCCACCCGGGTCCACCCACCAGACCCGCAGTTCCGGCTCCTCCACCGCGAGCACCGCGGACACCTGGTCCAGTGCCGCCTTCGTCGCGCCGTACGCGCCCCACGTCCGGTAGGCCTCCACGGCCGCGTCCGAACTCACGTTGACCACTGCACCCGCGGGCGCCTTCCGCAGCAGCGGCAGTGCCTCCTGGAGCAGTCCCAGCGGGGCCACCAGGTTCGTCTCCAGCGCCGCCCGGAAGCCGTCCAGCGGCTGGCCCCCCAGCGGCACCAGCGGCTCGCTCCCCAGGATCCCCGCGTTGTTCACCACCAGATCAAGGCCGCCGAGCCCGTGCGCCGCCGCCACCAGCACCGCCCGGTGCCCGCTGTGCGTCACGTCCCCCGGCAGCGCCACCACCCGGGCACCGTGCCGCGTGGCGGCCTCCGCGGCCTCCTTGAGGGCGTCGGCGCCCCGGGCGTCGAGCACCAGATCCCAGCCGCGCGCGGCCAGCGCCTCGGCCAGCGCCCGCCCCAGGCCCTTGGAGGCCCCCGTGATGATCGCTACCGGCATGACTACCGTCCCCTCGTCGGTCACCGCCTCCGCCGGGCGGTGACCACACCGTAGGGACGGCACCGCCCGGGCCGCCTCGGACGCGGGCCGCACAGCGCGGGGTCCCTTCGGCGTACGTCCAGCGCCCCGGCCCCGGGGCCTACGCCGACGGCCCTAGGCCCAGCGGACCGGATCCCGCCGTCACGGGTCCGATCCGCGCTGTCACACCCCGCCGGTACCGTGAGGACATGAGTCAAGGCCCCCGGTCCGGCCTCGCCGCGGTGAGTTCCGCGCTGCTGGCCATGAGCAGGCATCTGGAGGTGCGCGACGTCCTCAAGACGATCGTCGCCTCCGCCCGCGAGCTGCTCGACGCGCAGTACGCCGCCCTCGGCGTCCCCGACGACCACGGCGGCTTCGCCCAGTTCGTCGTGGACGGCGTCAGCGACGACCAGTGGCGTGCCATCGGCCCGCTCCCGCGCCAGCACGGCATCCTCGCCGCGATGCTGCACGAGGCCAAGGCCGAGCGCCTCGCCGACGTGCGCAAGGACCCCCGCTTCGAGGGCTGGCCGTCCGCCCACCCCGACCTGATCGACTTCCTGGGCCTGCCCATCAAGGACGGCGAGGAGGTCCTCGGGGCACTGTTCCTCGCGAACAAACGCTGTTCCAAGCCGGAAGGCAGCTGCGGCTTCACCGAAGAGGACCAGGAGCTGCTCTCCATCCTCGCCCAGCACGCCGCCATCGCCCTCACCAACGCCCGCCTCTACGAGCGCAGCCGCGAACTGACCATCGCCGAGGAGCGCTCCCGGCTCGCCCACGAACTGCACGACGCGGTCAGCCAGAAGCTGTTCTCCCTGCGCCTGACCGCCCAGGCGGCCGCCGCGCTGATCGACCGCGACCCCGCCCGCGCCAAGGGCGAACTGCACCAGGTCGCCGCGCTCGCCGCCGAGGCCGCCGACGAACTGCGCGCCGCCGTCGTGGAGTTGCGGCCCGCCGAGCTGGACGAGGACGGCCTGCTCGCCACCCTGCGCACCCAGACCCAGGTCCTCGACCGCGCCCACACCGCCCGCGTGACCTTCACGAGCAACGGCTTCCGCGCCCTGCCCGCCACCCAGGAGGAGGCCCTGCTCCGGGTCGCCCAGGAGGCCCTGCACAACGCCCTGCGCCACTCCGGCGCCGGCCACGTCGACGTGAGCGTGGAGCGGCGCGGCGGCGGAGCCGTACTGCGCGTCACCGACGACGGCCACGGCTTCGACCCCACGGCCGTCCGCCGCGCCGGACGCCACCTCGGCCTGGTCTCGATGCGGGACCGGGCGAGCGGGGTCGGCGGCAGCCTGAGCGTGGAATCGGCGCCCGGCAAGGGCACCACGATCGAGATGGAGGTCCCCGGTGGGTGAACCGATCAGAGTGCTGCTGGTCGACGACCACCAGGTCGTCCGCCGGGGCCTGCGCACCTTCCTGGAGGTACAGGACGACATAGAGGTCGTCGGCGAGGCCGCCGACGGCGCCGAGGGAGTCGCCCAGGCCGAGGAACTACGGCCGGACATCGTCCTCATGGACGTCAAGATGCCGGGCATGGACGGCATCGACGCCCTGCGCCGCCTGCGCGAGCTGGGCAACCCCGCGCGCGTGCTGATCGTCACCAGCTTCACCGAGCAGCGCACGGTCGTCCCGGCCCTGCGCGCGGGCGCCGCCGGGTACGTCTACAAGGACGTGGACCCCGACGCCCTCGCCGGTGCCATCCGCTCCGTGCACGCCGGGCACGTCCTGCTCCAGCAGGAGGTCGCCGACGTCCTGCTCTCCCAGGAGGAGGCCAACACCGGCCCGGGCCGGGGGACTTCGCTCACCGAGCGGGAGCGCGAGGTGCTCGGCCTGATCGCGGACGGCCGCTCCAACCGGGAGATAGCCCGCGCCCTCGTGCTGTCCGAGAAGACCGTCAAGACGCACGTGTCCAACATCCTCATGAAACTCGACCTCGCCGACCGCACCCAGGCCGCGCTGTGGGCCGTACGCCATGGCGTGACCGGCTGAAACGCCCTGACCAACGCCTCACGCACGACAACACGGAGGGTTACGGTCCAGGCCGAGATTCATACCGTCGTGGGAATGTCACCCGTATGGCGCACCCTCCGGTGATCTCCGCCGTTCTCCAGTGCGTGCCGCGGTGATCGCCGCGGTGAACGTCCAGGAGGGGTTGACAGTGAAGAACCTGAAGAAGGCGGCGGCCGTGACGATGGTGGCCGGTGGCCTGGTGGCCGCCGGTGCCGGCCTTGCCTCCGCCCACGGCGGTGCCCACGCGGCCGGCGGGGCCGCGGGCTCCCCGGGCGTCGGCTCGGGCAACGTCGCCCAGGCCCCGGTGCACGTCCCGGTGAACGCGGTCGGCAACAGCGTGAACGTCATCGGCGTGCTGAACCCGGCCTTCGGCAACCTCGGCGTCAACCACTGACGCCCCGCCCACGGTGACCCCAGGCCTCCCGGACCCGCCGGGAGGCCTGGCAGGTCGTCCACCCGCGGACGCCGTTACCGCGCTCCCCGCTCCCGCTCCTCGACGTACGCGTTGTACGCCGCCACCTGCGCCCGCCGAGCCGTCCGCTCGACCGGCCTCAGCGCCTCGGTACGCGCCCTCATCTCGGCGGAGCTGACCGCGCCCCCGTGCCCGTTGCCGTAGGCCAGCGACACCAGCAGCCCCACCCGCTGCGCCAGCTCCAACACCCGTACCGCCCGGGGCGGATACCCGGGCGCCAGTACCTCGCGCCCCCGCTCGGCCCGCGCCCGGTACGCGTCGATCGCCGCCTCCGCCACCGGACCCGACCCGGCGACGTCCAGCTTCGACAGCACCTCGGTCGCCTCCCCGAGTGCCTCCGCCAGCTCCCGCTCGGCCTCGCCCAGCGACGGCACATCGGCGGGCGGCGCCTGGCGCACCGGCAGCACGTGCCAGACCACCTCGGCATGTACATCACCCGCGGGCCCGGCCTCGTACACCTCCGGCACCAGCCCGAACGCGGCACCGTGACAGACCACCGCCTCCTCGGCCTCGAGCGCCCGCGCGTTGAACTCCGGCGGACCGCTCAACCCCAGCGGATGCCCCGGCGCCGGCAGCGCCACCCGCAGCGCGGTCACCCCCAGCGCGCGCAGCCGCCCCAGCGCGAGCGTCAGGCCGACCGGCGCGGACTCACCGGGCAGCCCCTCCACCCGGTGCACCGTGTCCTCGCCCACGATGGCGAGAACGGCGTCATCCGGAGAGACAAGTCCGGCCAAAAGGGCATTTCCCCAAGCGGCAAGGCGTCCTGAACGCGGTTCCGAGAGCATGCCCCCACCCTAAGGACAGGACCGATGGAATGGAGCGGGGCACTCGTGGCGTAGATTTCATAAGGGCTGCGCCCACCGGCGCGGCGGACCCGAGCCACAGGCGTACGCGACAGCCGAGACCGGCCACACTGCAAGGGGAGACAACGCGCTCATGAGCGATGTTCTGGAGCTTCAGGACGTATCCGTGGTCCGCGAGGGCCGGGCTCTGGTGGACCAGGTCTCCTGGTCGGTGAAGGAGGGCGAGCGCTGGGTCATCCTCGGCCCCAACGGCGCCGGCAAGACCACCCTCCTGAACGTCGCCTCCAGCTACCTCTACCCCAGCAAGGGCACCGCCACCATCCTCGGCGAGACCCTCGGCAAGCCCGGCACCGACGTCTTCGAGCTGCGCCCCCGCATCGGCATGGCCGGCATCGCCATGGCCGACAAGCTCCCCAAGCGCCAGACCGTCCTCCAGACCGTCCTCACCGCCGCCTACGGCATGACCGCCGGCTGGCAGGAGGAGTACGAGGCCGTCGACGAGCAGCGCGCCCGCGCCTTCCTCGACCGCCTCGGCATGAGCGACTACCTGGACCGGAAGTTCGGCACCCTCTCCGAGGGCGAGCGCAAGCGGACCCTGATCGCCCGCGCCCTGATGACCGACCCCGAGCTGCTCCTGCTGGACGAGCCGGCCGCCGGCCTCGACCTCGGCGGCCGTGAGGACCTGGTCCGCCGCCTCGGCCGGCTCGCCCGCGACCCCATCGCCCCCTCGATGATCATGGTCACCCACCACGTCGAGGAGATCGCCCCGGGCTTCTCCCACGTCCTCATGATCCGGCAGGGCAAGGTCCTCGCCGCCGGCCCCATCGAGCTGGAACTGACCTCCCGCAACCTCTCCCTCTGCTTCGGTCTCCCGCTCGTCGTGGAGCAGGTCGGCGACCGCTGGACCGCCCAGGGTCTGCCCCTGTCCTGACCCGTCTGCTGCCCCGTCGCTCTCCCTTTCGCGCCCTGTCCGCCGCCCGACCGCGGCCCTACCATGACCATGTGAACGACATCGACGCATGGGTGTGGTGGCTCGTCGGCGCGGCGGCGCTCGGAATCCCGCTCGTGGTGACCGCGATGCCGGAGTTCGGCATGCTCGCGGTGGGAGCCGTCGCGGCGGCGGTCGTCTCCGGCCTCGGCTTCGACGCGGTCATCCAGGTCCTCACGTTCGTCGTCGTCTCCGTCGCCCTCATCGCCGTCGTCCGGCCCATAGCGGCCCGGCACGGCCGACAGCGCCCCCAACTCGCCACCGGCGTCGAGGCGTTGAAGGGCAGACAAGCCGTCGTACTGGAACGGGTCGACGCATCCGGCGGCCGCATCAAGCTCGCGGGGGAAGTCTGGTCGGCCCGCGCCCTCGACACGGGCCGCGCCTACGAGGTGGGCCAGGAGGTGGACGTCGTGGACATCGAAGGGGCCACCGCGATCGTTCTCTGAGGACAACTCACCGAGAACGACGCACGAGTTGCGCGACGGTCTGTCAGACTCGACCAGCAAGATCTTCAACAGTCATGAGATCTGCCGAAAGCGCCGAGGCGGAGAAGGGTACGGGGAACGACGATGGAACCGGTCATCATCGTCTTGATCATCCTGGTGGTGTTGGTCTTCATCGCCCTGATCAAGACCATCCAAGTCATCCCACAGGCCAGCGCCGCCATCGTCGAGCGCTTCGGCCGCTACACGCGGACCCTGAACGCGGGCCTCAACATCGTGGTCCCGTTCATCGACACCATCCGCAACCGCATCGACCTGCGCGAACAGGTCGTACCGTTCCCGCCGCAGCCGGTGATCACCCAGGACAACCTGGTCGTGAACATCGACACGGTCATCTACTACCAGGTCACCGACGCCCGGGCCGCCACCTACGAGGTCGCGAGCTACATCCAGGCGATCGAGCAGCTCACCGTCACCACACTGCGCAACATCATCGGCGGCATGGACCTGGAGCGCACCCTGACCTCCCGCGAGGAGATCAACGCGGCCCTGCGCGGCGTCCTGGACGAGGCCACCGGCAAGTGGGGCATCCGCGTCAACCGCGTCGAGCTGAAGGCCATCGAGCCGCCCACCTCCATCCAGGACTCGATGGAGAAGCAGATGCGCGCCGACCGTGACAAGCGCGCCGCCATCCTCACCGCGGAAGGTACGCGCCAGGCCGCCATCCTCACCGCGGAGGGCGAGAAGCAGTCCCAGATCCTGCGCGCCGAAGGTGAGGCCAAGGCGGCCGCCCTGCGCGCCGAGGGCGAGGCCCAGGCCGTCCGTACGGTCTTCGAGGCCATCCACGCCGGCGACCCGGACCAGAAGCTGCTCTCCTACCAGTACCTCCAGATGCTCCCGAAGATCGCCGAGGGTGACGCAAACAAGCTCTGGATCGTCCCCAGCGAGATCGGGGACGCCCTCAAGGGCCTCTCCGGCGCGATGGGCAACTTCGGCTCCATGGGCGGCGGTTCGGGCGGGGGCGGTTCCTCGGGCAACGGCAACAGCGGTGGCACGGAACGCCGGGAGAAGCCGAGCATCGACTGAGGCACTGGAGAACGGCGGGTTCCTCCCGCGCCCCTCAGGGGCGCGGGGCTGTTTCGATATGCGGCTCCGCCGCGTGGGCGCGATCAACCCACGACGACCCGCAGCCGCCGACAAACAGAACCCGGCAGACGCCTAGGCCGCATCCAGAGCCAGCCACTCAGGCAGCGCAGCGAAGTCCTCCTGCCCCAGAGCCAACAGCATCGCATCAGCCGGGGTCGGCTCGAACGGCTGCCGCAGCAGCGCCATCCCGGCCTCTTCCGGAGTCCGGTTCGCCTTCCGGTGATTGTCCTCCGCACATGCGGCCACCGTGTTCAGCCACGTGTCCTGCCCACCCTGCGACCGCGGCAGCACATGGTCCACGGTCGTCGCCCGGCGCCCGCAGTACGCGCACCGGTGCCGGTCCCGGACCAGCACACCCCGCCGCGACCACGGAGCTTGTCTTCGGAACGGCACCCGTACATACCGGCACAGCCGGATCACCCGGGGCGCGGGTATGTCCATCTCGGCACCGCGCATGCGCAGTTCGGGATGGGCCTGCTCGACCACGGCCTTGTCCTGCAGCACCAGGACCACGGCTCGGTTCAGAGTCACCGTCGACAGCGGCTCGAAGCTCGCGTTCAGCACCAGCGTGTCACGCATCCAGCCCACCTCCCGTGTGCACCTGCCCACCCCCCGGCGGGCTTGGATCAACTCTGGACGGGCGCGCCGAGATGGACAACGCAATAAAAAAATGCCCGCCTCCGATCACTTCCAAGACCGGAGGCGGGCAAACGTTCAATGAACGCTCGGCTGAAACGGGACGGTGCGGTCAGCCCTTCTGCGGGTTCTCGTACTCACCGATGAGCTGGGCGCGCGCGATCGCGTGGAACCGCAGGTTGAAGCCGACGACGGCCGGCGAGGCGTCCGCGTCCGGGCCCAGCTTCTCCTTGTCCACCGCGTACACCGTGAAGACGTACCGGTGCGGGCCGTCCCCGGGCGGCGGAGCGGCACCGCCGAAGTCCTTCGTCCCGTAGTCGTTCCGCGCGTGGACGGCGCCCGCGGGCAGCCCCTCGAACTTGCCGCTGCCCGCACCCGCCGGCAGCTCCGTCACCGAGGCCGGGATGTCGAACAGGACCCAGTGCCAGAACCCGCTGCCGGTCGGCGCGTCGGGGTCGTAGCAGGTCACGGCGAAGCTCTTGGTCTCGGCCGGGAACCCCTCCCAGCGCAGCTGCGGCGAGGTGTTGCCCTCCGCATGGACCTGGGCGCTCCCCAGCGTCGCACCCTGCGCGATGTCCTCGCTCGTCACCGTGAACGACGGCACGGGCGGATGGAAATCGTGCGGGAGCGGCCGCCGCTTGAGCTCGGTCACCTCGGTACCTCCTGATCGATGATCTGGAACCAGCAGTTCCCGAGCCTAGAACCAGTTGCGCTTGCTGCCGACCTCGGACAGCCACTGGTTGAGGTAAGCCGCCCAGTCGGTCCCCTGCCAGTCGTTCAGACCCACCTGGAAGGACCGGAAGGTGTCCGAGCCCTCGCTGAACAGCCCCGGCTTCTTGTCCATCTCCAGCACGACGTCCATCGCGTGCTCGTCCGCGACGAAGCTCAGCTCGACCTGGTTCAGGCCCCGGTACTGCGACGGCGGGAAGAACTCGATCTCCTGGTAGAACGGCAGCTTCTGCCGCGTACCCCGGATGTGGCCGCGCTCCATGTCCGCGCTCTTGAAACGGAAGCCCAGCTGGATGAAGGCGTCCAGGATCGCCTTCTGCGCCGGCAGCGGGTGCACGTTGATCGGGTCCAGGTCGCCGGAGTCCACCGCCCGCGCGATGGCCAGCTCGGTGGTCACACCGATGTTCATGCCCCGCAGCGCCTGCCCGTCGATCATCGTGACCGGCGTCTCCCAGGGGATCTCCAGCCCGAACGGCACCGCGTGCACGGCCCCCGCCTGGAGCTCGAAAGCCCCGCCCAGCTGCACCTTGGTGAACTCGATGTCCTGCTTGTACTCCTGGTCGCCGCTCTCCACCTCGACCTTGGCCTGCAGGCCGACGGACAGCCCCTCGATGGCCTGGTTCACGGACCCGCCCTGGATCCGCACCTCACCCTGGACGACCCCGCCCGGTACGACGTTGACCTCGGTCAGCACCGTCTCGACCGACGCCCCGCCGGCACCCAGGCTCGCGAGCAGCTTCTTGAACGCCATGACTCTCCCTTTACGAATGGACCCTCGCCCGTACAAACGCGATCGGCCCGCGACCGGTTCCGCCGGCGCGGTGCCCCGTCTGGACTACCCTCGGAGGGCATGATCGCGCCCCCGGACCGTACGCCACTGCCCCGGACCTTCTTCGACCGCCCGGTCCTGGAGGTCGCTCCGGACCTCCTCGGCCGCATCCTGGTCCGCACGACACCCGACGGCCCGATCGCCCTCCGTCTCACCGAGGTGGAGGCGTACGACGGCCCGAACGACCCCGGCTCGCACGCCTACCGGGGCCGCACCGCCCGCAACGCGGTGATGTTCGGTCCGCCCGGACACGTGTACGTCTATTTCACCTACGGCATGTGGCACTGCATGAACCTCGTCTGCGGACCCGAGGGCCGGGCGAGCGCGGTGCTGCTCCGTGCGGGTGAAGTGGTGGAGGGCGCCGAGCTGGCCCGGAAGCGACGGGTTTCGGCCCGGAACGACAAGGAACTGGCCAAGGGCCCGGCCCGGCTGGCCACCGCCCTGGAGGTCGACCGGGCCCTGGACGGCACGGACGCGTGCGCCGCCGACGAGACGCCACTGAGGACGCTGACCGGTACGCCGGTCGCCTCCGACCAGGTACGCAGCGGTCCGCGCACGGGGGTGGCAGGCGAGGGCGGGAACGGCGACCTGCACCCATGGCGCTTCTGGATCGCTGACGACCCGACGGTCAGCCCCTATCGGGCCCATGTACCGAGGCGCCGCCGAAGTTGACGCGGCTGGCCGAGGTGCGTAATGTATCCCGAGCCGCTGAACCGGGTACGGCGATCGCCTGCAGCCGGAGCGGCCAACCCACTACCTAGCTCCCCCCTCAAGCGGGGTCGATTCTGGCGCGCTCGTGTGCCCGAATTCGAACTCGCGAGACTCGATTATGAGTCGCCGAGGGAATCGGCTAAAGTAGTGAATGTCGAAAGGGCGGAGGGCGAAAGCCGAAACCCCCGAGACAATCCCGCCGACAGGGAATCGGATCGAGAAAAGATCTGATAGAGTCGGAAACGCAAGACCGAAGGGAAGCGCCCGGAGGAAAGCCCGAGAGGGTGAGTACAAAGGAAGCGACCGTTCCTTGAGAA
>NZ_JBVJRL010000006.1:0-368636 GCF_055607665.1 Streptomyces sp. NPDC036984 | reverse complement strand
TGCCCAAATCCCAGCCGGCCGACGGCCCGCGCATCGATCACCTCTTCAGCCAAGCACCGCCCGAAGCCTGGCAGCGACTGTCCGCCGGACACGGCGCGAAAGGCGAGCGCTACTACGACTGGGCTGCCGCTCACCTGCCCTCTGCGTGCCAGTCAGACGGCGACATGCCTACCAGTCGGCGCTGGGTGCTGGCCCGGCGCAGCATCACCAAGCCCGACGACATCGCCTACTACCTCGCCCACACCCCGCTGGAGGCAACCATCGCCGACCTGGTCCGCGTCGCTGGATGCCGCTGGAAGATCGAGGAGTGCTTCCAGAGCGCGAAGAATGAATGCGGCCTGGACCACTACGAAGTCCGCCCTTATGTCGGCTGGTACCGGCACATCACTCTCGCCATGCTCGCGCACGCTTTCCTGGCAGTGATGGCCGGCCACGAACGGCAAAAAGGGGCGTCGAACGGGACACACCCGACCTCGTGGACCTCACACCAGCCGAGATTCGCCGTCTACTGGCAACTGGACCCCGCCACCGTCTCGCCGACCCCCGTCACATCATGACGTGGTCACACTGGCACCGCCGCCACCAAGCACAAGCCCGCCGCTGTCACTACATGCGGCGTGGCCACCCGTTGGGGCGACACACTGGCAAAGACCGTCCCACCTCCACCAGCACACCACTACACTCCCCACTCCCAGACCCCTGACCAGCCAAAATGGAGAAGTACTGCTGGAGTACTAAGGCGGTGTTGAACTGCTGGTAGGGGTCCAGCTGACCGGGCCGGCGTTGCCGACCGTCGCAGTACGTGACCTCCATCGTCGCCGGCACGTCGCCCCGGAACTGGGTGTTGGATGCGGAACGACGTGGCCGCGCCGGTCGTGTCCGACTGCACCGGGTGTCGTGGGTGATCACCCCGATACGCCAGGGCACTCGTCGGGAGAACTCGGCCTGGCTGCGGCCGCCTTCAAGGTGAGCACGAACGGCAGTTCCGAGAACCTGGTCTCCGCCAACGGCTTCCGCAGGGTCCACGGCGACGGGACCAGCACCTGCTTCGACGACCTCTACGGTCTTGTCCACATCAACGGCGACGACAATGCCGTGACCGGCAACCAGTTCTCCTTGTCGGTACCGGCTGCCGACGTCAACCCGTCCGGAGCCGACCCGGCGATCACCCTGGTCGGCGACGGCTCCGGCGACTACCTTGCCACCAACCACATCAGCAGCACTGTCGGCATCAAGGTCGTCCTCGACGCCTCCTCCACTCATACGAAGATCCTCTACAGCGCCGAGGAAGCCCAATGGCAGGTGTACACGAGCGACTACGCCCTCGTAGCCACCTGACGGATCAGCAGAGCGCGGGCACGGATCGCACAAAGACCCTCACCGGTCTTGGTGGCCGCGGATCATCCCGGTTGCGTGATCAGCGGGCGCACCGGCATCACGCCCGCGGGGCATATCCAGGTGCATCCTCGCCAGCGAGCACACTGGGCTGGGTAGCGAACTGAGGCTCTGGACCGAACCTCTGTTCGTAGCCGTCGGCAAGCGCGAGCAGTGCAGCGGCGCCGTCGCCGTGGAACGAGGAGCCGTGCATGACTGCCAGGGTGCGTGGCTGGAGGTCGGCGAGGGATCGCAGCGTCGTCACGGCGGCGGTGAGGCAGGACGTTTGGCGGAACGCGGCCTCCGCGTCGAGGGCGCGCTCGACCAGGTCCTCCTCCGTGACTGCCGGCCCGCTTCCGACGTGTGTAAACAGATCGCCGCACAGCAGCGTGCCGGTGGTCTCCTCGTAGAGGACCCGGGAATCCCAGCCGTGCGGCACATGCGGTGTGTTGAGGTGGCGGACCCGGCGGCGGATCTGTTTGCCGCCCAGATCGAGCACTTCGCCGTGTGCCATCGGACGCGGTGGACGGTCGGCGAGGTCGTTGAGGGAGACCTGGCAGCCGAGCAGGCCGTGTGCCACTTCGGAGTGCGGTGCCGCGGCCAGGAATTCGTTCATGGCCCCGCATTCATCGGCCTCGACATGCCCGAAGGCGATCCACCGCAGCCGTTCGATGGGCACCACCCGTCTGACGGCCTGGGAGACAGTAGGGAACAGGTGCTTCATGCCGGTGTGGAAGAGCAGCGGCTCCTCCGCCTTGATCAGGAACTGGTTGAAGGTGAACCCTGCGGGCTCGGCCACTTCTGGGAAAAACGTCGAAATCCGATAGATGCCGTCGGCGATCTCATCGACACGCGTCTCCACGGCATGGCCCTCCTCAGAGCAGCAAGCGGTGCTTTGCACGCTACGCACGGGATCCAGGCAAAGCGATCCGGCTTACTCCACGGGAGTAACTGACCGACTCCGCGCCACGCCGCGGCACCCGCCGATGACCTGACCGCATCCGCCCGCCCGGGAGCAGCCCCGGCCGGCCAGCCCAGCCGAAGATCGTCTTCGAATCCGTGCAGGTCAATGGAGGGTGCGCCGATAGATGAGCTCTTGGATGTGACCGTCGAGCGTCCGGTGCTCGACCAGCTCAGGTCGAAGTCGGCCGCACCCTGGAAGATCGAGTTCAGCCCGGTCTGACCGGTGATGACAGGGAAGAGCGTCCCCTGCAAGCGGTCGACCAGGCCGGCGGCCATCAGCGCCCGATTCAACGACAGGCTGCCGCAGATCTCCTACTACATCGCCTACTGACCGGCCGGCACCACGCTGGACGAGCTGATCCGCATCGCCGGCAGCAGGTGGGCGGTAGAGGAATGCTTCCAGAGCGCGAAACAGGAATGCGGCCTGGACGACTACCAAGTCCGCCGCTACCCCGGCTGGCACCGCCACATGACCCTGGCCATGGCCGCCCACGCCTGCCTGACCGTCCTGCGGGCCCACCAACTCGACGCCGACAAAGCAGAAACGGATCCTCCCAGCTCATCCACCTCAGCCTCGCCGAAATCCGAGGCCTGATCACCCGCCTCACCAACCGCCGACCCACCTCGGCCGACCACATCCTGCACTGGTCGACATGGCGCCGCAGACGCCAGCACCAAGCCCGCACCAGCCACTGCAAACGACGCGGACACAGCCCCTGAAAACTGCCCAGCACTCAGAACGAACACCGTTGCAGTACTAGGCAGGCCCTGTCGCCCCGACGCGGGCTCGGTGGAGCATCGGCCTAGTCGATGATCTCCCTGAAGAACAGGACCGCCGTGGCAGCGGTGGTGCCGCCCGCGCTCACCGCGACCGGCCACGCGCTGCCGGCCAGCGCCGCCAGGACGGCGGCCCCGATGCCGGCCAGCGCGGCCAGCAGGAACACGATGGCGGCGCGCTGCGTCAGGAGCGGCCCGTCCCGGCCGGGCCGCTCGGGACTGTCCTGGGACACCGGGCCACTCCTCACCGAACCCGGCCGGCCGCGACACCCGCCGGCTCCGGGAGCGCCACGGGCACACCGTCCTGCTCCGTCAGCCGCCAGGGGTCCTGGGCGGGCCGGATGGGCGTGAAGTCCACCCGGCCGTCCGGGCCCGTCCGCACCCCGTGCACGGCGGGTTGCGGCAGGCTGTTGTAGTTGAACGGCGTGGAGAAGTAGTACGCGCCGGTGTCCGGCACCACGACGAGGTCACCCGGCCGGAGCGGTGGCAGCGCGCGGTCGCGTGCCAGCAGGTCACCGGCGAAGCAGGCGGGACCGGCGACGTCCTGCCGAACGGGCCTGCCCCGCTTGGCCCCGCCGTCCCGGTCGTACGCCTCGATCCGCAGCGGCCAGGCGTCGGGGCTGAACACCGTCCGGGTGGCGATCTGGACGCCGGCGTGGGTCACGGCGATCGGCCTGCCCCCGGCGCTCTTGGTGTACTCGACGTAAGCGGCCAGGAAGCCGTTCTTGGCGAGGATCGAGCGGCCGAACTCGGTGACGACCCGGTACCTGCCCTCGAAGAGCCGCGGGGCGTGGGCCCGCAACTGCCCGACGTAGTCGGCGAACGTCGGCGTGACCTCGTCGTCGGCGAAGTTGACGGGAAGTCCACCGCCGATGTCGATGCCCTCGACCCGGCCCTCGCCGAACACCGCCGACACCTGGTCGGCGAACTCCACCGCCTGTGCCACCCCGCGGGCCATGAGGTCCAGCGGACAGCCCTGCGACCCGGTGTGGGTGTGCACCCAGGTCAGCCACGGATACGCGTCGAACGCCCGCAGCAGCCGCTCCCGGTTGCCGGGATCCGTCAGCGGGACACCGAACTTCGAGGTGCTCGTGGCGGTGCTCATCGCGGCGATGGCCCCGCCTCCGACCTGGCAGTTGAGCCGTACGCCGATCCGTGACGCGCAGGCGCGGCCGGCCAGCAGCCCGGCGATCCGCTCCAGCTCCTGGAAACTGTCCGCGTTGACGGCCACGCCCAGCTCCAGCGCCCGCTCCAGCTCGCCCCGCGTCTTGGCCGGAGAGTCGAAGACGATCCGGTCGGCCGGGAACCCGGCCGCCAGCGCCCGGGCCAGCTCGCCCGCGGTGGCGACCTCGCAGCCCATCCGGTGGTGCTCCAGTTCCCGCAGAACGGGCACCAGGCAGTTGGCCTTCGCGGCGAACGTGTGGGTGACCTCGCGCAGTTCGGGCGCGCCTGGAAACGCCTCGCGCAGGGCCTGGACCGTGGCCGCGACGCCGTCGAGGTCGACGAAGGCGGCGAGCAGGGACTGTTCCGGATCCAGCAGGCCCTGCCGCACGGCTTCCTGGAGGACGCGTTCGCGGCGCGCGGCGGCGCGGGACACAGTGGTCATGGTGAACCTTCCGGTGTCGGGACGACCGCCCGGGGCCGGTCCCGGGCGTGGTCCCAGGCTGCTCGCCGCGCCCGCGGGCCGTCATCGTCGGATCCGCACAGGCACACCCCCCGCGACAGGGCCCGGGCCGCGTGACGGGACTCCGGTGGGCCGTCCTTCGTGCGCGGCGACGAAGAACGGGCCCCGCGTTGGTGCGGGCGCACCGATCACCGGCGCAAGCGCCGGGCCTCACGATGTGGGTCCGGGCCCCCGGTCCGCGTCCCCGAGACCGAGGCGCAGCTGAAGCTGCGCCAGCAGCCGGGCGTCCGGACTGTCGAGATCCAGCTCCGAGACCGCGGTGATCCGGCCCAGCCGGTACCGCAGGGTGTTGGGGTGCAGCGAGAGACTGCGCGCGGCGGCCGACACGTCGCCGAAGTGGTCCAGATAGGCCCGCAGCGACTCCACCAGGCGGCTGCCGGCGTGCTCGGCGTCGAACGCGGCCAGCCGCGCCACCGAGGTCCCCGGCGGAAGCTCGACGTTCCGCAGGGCATCGAGCATCTGGAGGACACCGATCGTGTCGGCCACGTCCTCGACCCAGGCGACGGTGCGCGTACCCCCGGTCCGCGCCAGGGCCTTCAGCGCCTGCTCGGCGGACCGGCGCGACCGAGCCGCCCGCGCCAGCGCAGGGACCACCTCGCCCAGCCCCGCCCGCACCGGCGCGCCGGTCGCCGCCGACAAGCGGGCCGTCAGCGACGTGCCGAGCTTCGTCACCTGCTCACGCGCCCGGCCCGGGTCCCGGTCCAGCGCACTCACCAGCACCAGGGCCCGGCCACCCGCCGGCACGACCACCACCGGGTGGCCGAAGGCCGCGCAGTGCAGGGCGAGCAGGGCGTACATCCGGGACGGGTCGCCCGGCCGCTGCCCGGGGGTGCCGGTCCCGGCGGCCACCGCCAGGACGGCGCAGGGCTCCAGCGCCGGCAGCGAGGCCCGTTCGGCCAGTACCTCGGCGGGGCCGCGCTCCTCCAGCAGGGCGCGCGCCGCGTCCTCCACCAGCCGGCTGTCCGCACCGCGCGTGCGGTGGTGCAGCAGATGGGGTGCGGCCGCCCGGGAGGCCGCGCGCAGGGCCTCCGCCGCGTTCGGGGACAGGGGCCGGCCCGCGACCGCGGCCACCCAGACGGACCCCAGCACCTCGCCGCCCGCACGGACGGCACACACCAGGCGCTCGGGGTCGTCCCCCTGGGCGCGCCGGTGCAGCACGTCATCGGCTGTCCACAAGGCGCGGAAGAATCCGGCGTCCCGCATGGCGGCCACCCGCCAGGCGGGCACACGCCGTCCGAGGATGGTCAGCCGGCGCATCTCGTCCACGTTCTCCTCCGTCGAGGAGTACGCCAGCACCCGGGACTCGGTGTCCTCGATGGTCACCGAGCCGCCGACCAGGGCGGCCACCGCGTCGGCCAGCCCGTCGAGGTCGCCCAGGACCAGTCCCCGGGCCGCCGGTAACGGCGGGACGCCCGCCGCGACGAGCCCGGCCCGCAGCACCGCCACCAGTTCCTCCCACCGGTACCAGGTGCGGAAGAGCACCGCCGTACCGGCCTCGTGGGCGGCCGCCCGCAGGGCACCGCTGGTCCCCTCGGGGCGGTCCGGGCCGAAGACCACCCCGGCGGCCCGGGCGGCACCGGCCCGGCGCAGCACGTCCACCGCCTGGGCCGACCCGGCCGCGACCCCGACCGCGAGCACCAGCTCTCGCGGCCGGATCTCGGGGACCAGCACGTCGAGCACGGTGACGCCGCCGACGACCACGGCCAGGCCGCCGGGCGCGGTGTCCAGTTCCAGGGCCCCGGAGCCCACCACCGACAGCAATCGCTCCAGGGTCACCCCGGGCTCGGCGGCCGTGCTCCACTCGGCGTCCTCCCGCAGGTCGGTCACGCTTCCCCCTCGACACACCACCGGCCGCCTCGTGGCCGCTCCCGGTAGAGGTACGACACCACACACCGGGCACGCGCTCAATGGGGCATGAAGACCCACGGAATCATCGGGCGTCGGCGTCGGCGTCGGCGTCGGCCGGCACCGCGGCGCCCGGCAGGGCGGCGGCCGGTGCGGCAGCCCGCCGCACGGGCCCCGGGACGGCGGCGGCCGGTGCGGCAGCCCGCCGCACCGGCCCCCGCACCGGCGGAGTGCTTCAGAGGTACTTCTTCAGCTCCCGACGGGCCAGCGACCGCTGGTGCACCTCGTCCGGACCGTCGGCCAGCATCAGGGTGCGGGCGCTCGCGTACAGCTCGGCCAGCGGGAAGTCCTGGCTCACCCCGCCCGCGCCGTGCAACTGGATCGCGCGGTCCAGGATGCCCACCACCGCGCGCGGAGTCGCGATCTTGATGGCCTGGATCTCCGTGTGGGCGCCCTTGTTGCCGACGGTGTCCATCAGCCAGGCCGTCTTCAGCACCAGCAGCCGCAGCTGCTCGACAGTGACCCGGGCGTCGGCGATCCAGTTCTGGACCACACCCTGCTGGGCCAGCGCCTTGCCGAACGCGGTACGGGAGACGGCCCGCCGGCACATCAGCTCGATCGCCCGCTCGGCCATGCCGATCAGCCGCATGCAGTGGTGGATCCGGCCGGGGCCGAGCCGGGCCTGGGCGATGGCGAAGCCGCCGCCCTCCTCGCCGATCAGGTTCGACACCGGCACGCGCGCGTGGTCGAAGACCACCTCGGCGTGGCCGCCGTGGGAGTGGTCCTCGTAGCCGAACACCTGCATGGCGCGCTTGACGGTGACGCCCGGGGTGTCGCGCGGAACCAGGACCATGGACTGCTGGCGGCGGATGTCGGAGCCGTCCGGGTCCGTCTTGCCCATCACGATGAAGATCGTGCAGTCCGGGTTCATCGCCCCGGAGATGTACCACTTGCGGCCGGTGATGACGTACTCGTCGCCGTCCCGCTCGATGTGCGTGGTGATGTTGGTGGCGTCGGAGGACGCCACCTCCGGCTCGGTCATCGCGAACGCCGAACGGATCTCGCCGGCAAGCAGCGGCTCCAGCCACTGCTTCTTCTGCTCCTCGGTGGCGAACTGCGCCAGCACCTCCATGTTCCCGGTGTCCGGCGCGGCGCAGTTGGTCGCGGTGGGCGCGAGTTGCGGGGAGCGGCCGGTGATCTCGGCGAGCGGCGCGTACTGGAGGTTGGTCAGGCCGGCGCCGTACTCGGCGTCGGGCAGGAAGAGGTTCCACAGGCCCTGCCGGCGCGCCTCCGCCTTCAGCTCCTCGACCACCGCGGGCGTGTCCCACGGGGAGGCCAGCCGGGCCCGCTGTTCCTCGGCGACCGCCTCGGCCGGGTAGACGTACTCGTCCATGAAGGCGAGGAGCTTGGCGCGCAGCTCCTCGGTGCGCGCGTCGAACGCGAAGTCCATGCCGGTCAGCCTTCCTGAAGAGTGGTCAGTCCGTGGTGGATGAACACGGGAACGAGGTCGCCGATGCGGTCGAAGCCGCGGCCGACCGTCTGGCCGAGCGTGTACCGGTAGTGGATGCCCTCGAGGATCACGGCGAGCTTGAACCAGGCGAACGCCGTGTACCAGGAGACGGCCGAGACGTCCCGGCCGGAGCGCGCCGCGTACCGCTCGATCAGCTCCTGCGGGGACGGGTGCCCCGGGGCCTCGGCGGTGGTGGAGACGGGGGAGTCGGGCATGCCGAGCGGCCGGCTGTACATCACCAGCAGGCCGAGGTCGGTGAGCGGGTCGCCGAGGGTCGACATCTCCCAGTCCAGGACCGCCTTGATCCGGTCGTCGTCGCCGATGAGGACGTTGTCCAGCCGGTAGTCGCCGTGCACGACGGCGGGCGCGGGGGAGGCGGGCAGGGCGCGGCCGAGGGCCGCGTGCAGCTCCTCGATGCCGGGCAGTTCGCGGTTGCGGGAGGCGTCCAGCTGCTTGCCCCAGCGGCGCAGCTGCCGGTCCAGGAAGCCCTCCGGGCGGCCGAAGTCGGCGAGGCCCACCTCGGCGGGGTCCACCGCGTGCAACTCGACCAGCGTGTCCACCAGGGAGAGCACCGCGTTGCGGGTGCGCTCCGGGCCCAGCGGGGCGAGCTGGTCCGCGGTGCGGTACGGGGTGCCCTCGACGAACTCCATGACGTAGAGCGGCGCCCCGAGCACCTCGTCGTCCTCGCACAGCAGCACCGGGCGGGGGACGGGCACGGCCGTCGGGTGCAGCGCGCTGATCACCCGGTGTTCGCGCTTCATGTCGTGCGCCGTGGCCAGCACATGACCGAGCGGCGGCCGCCGCACGACCCACTGGGAGGTGCCGTCGGAGAGCGTGTAGGTGAGGTTCGACCGCCCGCCCTCGATCAGCCGGCCGGTCAGGGGGCCGTGCACCAGACCGGGGCGCTCGCGCTCGAGCAGGGCGCGCAGCCGGTCCAGGTCGAGTCCGGGCGGGTGGTCGGCGCTCATTCATCACTCCTACCAACGGGTGAATACGACGCGACTCATGATGCCGACCGGTCGGTATGTCGTCCAGTGGGTACGTCGAAGATCGGGCCGAACGTGACCGGAGCCACGATAGGCCGACGGCTCCCCGGCGCGCTGCCCGGGGAGCCGTCGGCCCCTGCCTCCCGACAGGTCAGTGGTCGTCCCAGTGGCTCCCGTGCTCGGCGTGCCGGTGGCCGTCGTGCAGATAGTCGACGTGGTCGCCGTGGGGCACCTGGGCGTGCCCGCACTCGTCGTGGTGGACGTGCTCATGGCCCTCGTGGACGGCGTGGCCGGCCGGCTCGCACTCGTCCCAGTGCCCCGCGTGCTCCCGGTGCAGGTGGCCGTCGTGGACGTAGTCCAGGTGGTCGCCGTGCGGCACGGCGTTGTGCCCACAGTCCGGGCCGTGGCGGTGTGTCCCGTGTTCGGTGTGTTCCTGGTGAAGGGCGGTCATGGTGCTCACCTTCGAGGGGTACGGGATGGTGTCGACGGACAGGCTGCCACGCGAAAGCCGCATACCGGGGCACCCCGGTTGCGTGGCGCACGAGTACCCCGGAGGGTCGAGGGCATGAAGGGCATCAGCTACCGCCGCTACGGCGGACCCGAGGTGCTGGAGTACGGCGAGCTGCGCGACCCCAAGGTCGGCCCCGACCAGGTCTTGGTCAAGGTCCGCGCGGCGGCCGTCAACCCCGTCGACTGGAAGTGCCGCGAGGGCTATCTGGACCCGGTCCTGGACGCCGTCTTCCCGGTGGTCCCCGGCTGGGACGTCAGCGGAGTGGTCGTCCAGCCGGGTATCGCGGTCACGGAGTTCGGCGTCGGCGACGAGGTCATCGGCTACGTCCGCGAGGACTTCCTCTCCCGGGGCACCTGCGCCCAGTACGTGGCAGCGCCCGTGCGCACCCTGACCCGCAAGCCGCGCACCCTGTCCTTCGAGGCGGCCGCCGGACTCCCGCTGGCCGGGCTCACGGCCTACCAGGTGCTGGTCAAGGCGCTGGAGGTCAAGCGGGGCGAGACCGTCCTGGTGCACGCGGCGGCCGGCGGCGTCGGCTCGCTCGCCGTCCAGATCGCCGCCCACCTCGGCGCCCGGGTCATCGGCACCGCCGGTGAGGCCAACCACGACTACGTCCGCGGCCTGGGCGGCGAGCCGGTGAGCTACGGCGAGGGTCTGGCGGAACGGGTCCGCGGGCTCGCCCCCGAGGGGGTGGACGCGGTCTTCGACACCGTCGGCGGCGACACCCTGAAGGTCTCGGCCAACCTGCTCGCCCCGGAGGGCCGGATGGCGTCGATCGCCGACCCGGAGGTGCTGGGCTACGGCGGCCGGTACGCCTTCGTCCGCCCGGACGCCGAGGACCTGCGGCACCTGGCCGAGCTGGCCGATCAGGGCGTCGTGTCCGTGCACGTCCAGGAGACGTTCCCACTGGAGCGGACGGCGGACGCCCACCGGCTGAGCCAGGAGGGCCACACGCGCGGCAAGATCGTGGTCACCGTGGACTGGGAGGCGGACGAGAACGCCGGCTAGCCCATCAGCCGCCGGCCCACGAGCGGCGGACGAGAACGCGGTTGGTCCCGAGCCGCGGACGAGACCGCCGATATCGACCCGAGCGGCGGACGAGAACGCCGCCTACATCACCAGCACGGTCGCGCACGCCGCCAGCGCCACCGCGTACAGCACCGCCGCCGTCGCCTGCCGGGGGGCGAGCGCGGGCGGGCGGGCTGTTGTGGTCAGGGCGCGGATGCGGTGGTGGGCCACCCACAGGAAGCCCAGCCACAGCGCGCAGCACAGCGCGCACGCGAGGATCCCGGGGGCCGAAGCGCCGCCGTGCAGCGCCGTCTTCATGGCGAGGACGGCGACCACGGCGGCGGACAGCGTCGTACGCCGCCAGGCCAGCCGGGTGCGCTCGGGCTGCAATCCGGGGTCCCGCTCCTCCCGGCGCCGGTCCTGCGGGCCCCGGCCCTCCGGGCGCTGGTCCTCCGGGCCCCGGTCCTCCCGGTCCTCCGGGCCCCGGTCCTCCCGGTCCTCCGGGCCCCGGTCCTCCCGGTCCTCCGGGCCTCGGTCCTCCCGGTCCTCCCGGCCTCGGTCCTCCTGGTCCTCCCCGCCCGGCTCCTCCTCGCCCCGCTCCTCCCGGCCCGCACCGGAGGTCACCCCTCCCACCCGACCAGCACCAACACGACCATCGCGACGGCCACCACCGCCACGACCAGGCTGAGCAGCACCGGGAACCGGGACGTGGGCAGGTCCTCGCCGCGCCGCATCGCCCGCTCGCAGCGCACCCAGTGGTTCACCGCGCGCAGGGAGCAGAGCACACCGGCGGCGAGCAGCGCGAGCGCGAGGCCGACCCGCCATGCCCAGCGCAGGTCCGGCAGGAACTGGTCCACCGCGAATCCGCCGCCGATCAGCGCGAGCGCGGTGCGCAGCCAGGCGAGAAACGTGCGCTCGTTGGCCAGCGAGAACCGGTAGTCGGGCGTGCCGCCCTCGTCCCGCACCCGCTCCGGTGCGAACCACAGCCGGATGTTCCGTACGAATTCGCTCACGCGGCCGACCCTACCGGGCGGTCAGCGGCCCGCCCGGAACGCCCGCAGCCGCTCGTACGCCGCCAGCCCGTCCGGCACCCACTCCCACTCGCCGAGCCGCCGCTCGACCTCCTCCTCGGGCAGGAAGGCGTGCCACTGGACCTCCTCGGCCTGCGGCCGCACGGGCAGCTCGCAGCGCACCTCGTACACCGCCGACCACCAGCTGTTCCCGGCGCCGTCGTCGTACAGGAACTTGAAGAGGTACTCCGGCCGGGGCAGTCCGGTCACGCCCAGCTCCTCCTCGGCCTCCCGCAACGCGGCCGTGTCGTAGGACTCGCCCGCCCCGACGACCCCGCCGACGAACATGTCGTACAGGGAGGGGAACACCAGCTTGGTCGCCGTACGCCGGTGTACGAAGAGCCGGCCGGCCGCGTCCCGGGCCTGGATGAAGACACAGCGGTGGCGCAGTCCGCGGGCGTATGCCTCGCCCCGCGGGTATTGGGCGACGACCCGGTCGTGCTCGTCGACGATGTCGAGGATCTCGTCAGCAGGGTTCATGCCCGTATCCAAGCAGGGCGGGCTCGGCGCCGTGTCCGAGCAGGGCGAGGTCAGCTCCGTATCCGAGCGGGGCGGTCCCGGCGCCGTATCCGAGCAGGCCGGACTCAGCGCCGCTGGAGAGCGCGGGCCGTGGGCGCCGCCTCCGCCGTGCCGCACGGCATCGCCGGGTGCAGCCCGAGCAGCACGATGCCGGCGACGACGGCCGCGAGCCCGGCCGCCTCCCAGGCCAGCGCCCCGGTGTCGGTGCGCAGCCGGTCACCGAGGAAGCCGATCCCGCACAGAATCCCGGCGAGCGGCTCGGCCGCGGTGAGCGCGGGCAGCGACATGCGCAGCGGGGCCGTCTCGAAGGCGCTCTGCACCAGGACGAGCCCGGTGACCCCGCACGCCAGCACGCCGTACGGCTGCCAGCCGGTGAACAGTTCGGCGAAGCCGCCGTCGGCGAAGAGGGTGCCGCTGACCCGGGTCAGCGCGTCCTGGACGCCGTACAGCAGCCCGGCCGCCAGGGCCAGCAGCACCGGGCCCCGACTCAGCCGGGAGCGCTTGGCGTACGTCGTGAGGACCAGGGCCGCGCCGACCACGGCGCCGATGATCAGCCAGTGCCGCAGCGGATCGGCGGCGGCCGCGCCGCCGCGCGGCTCGCCCGCCATGATGAAGGCGCTCACCCCGCCCGCGAGCAGCAGCAGACCGGCCCAGCCCTGGCGGCCGAGCGGCTGTCTTGTCTGGTGCCGGGAGAGGGCGAGCGCGAACAGCAGGTTGGTCGCGAGCAGCGGCTCGACCAGGGAGATCTCGCCGTTGCCGAGGGCAACCGCGCCCAGCACCATGCCGGCCGCCATCAGCCCGAGCCCGCCCAGCCAGCGCGGCACCCGCACCAGGTCGAGCAGCAGCCGGAAGGAGAGGAAGTCGCCGAGCGGCGCCTGCTGCGCCGCGTTCTGCTGGAGTACGAATCCGAAGCCCAGACAGCAGGCCGCGCTCACGGCGAGCAGGAGAACCAGAACGGACACGCGGTGTACCTCGATCATCCGGCCGGACCACGGGCGGGTGGTGGCCGACTCAGTGCTCCCGGGGCGACGGGCCCCGGAAGTGCCCGGAACCGGGCGGTTGACTGGCCATGCTCCGCAACCGGAACGCACGGCGCCATGGCCTACGCCACAGAAGCCCGGGGCGTACGGCCCGGAAAGCCATGGCATACGCCACAGGAAATCCCCGGAAGCCACGCGGCCGTGGCCCGGCCCACCTGCGCCTGAGGGTCCAAGTTCCTTGCGGGGACCGGAAGTTGAAGCCGGTAACACCACCGTTCCGCTTGACGCCACCGTTGGCTGAGGGTTTGCTGTGCGTGATCGGTCGATGGCAGCCCGAGAAACAGGAAGCCTTGCGGTGCCCCCTTCCCCGCCTCTGCTCGGCGCTCGCCGGGCCCTCACGGACCCGTCCGGCGCGACCGCCCAGGACGACTTCGGTGCCTTCGACGCCGCCCTCGACGACGCGGAACTGCGCACCGCCCGGGCCGCGCTGGCCCAAGGCCGCCGGCAGTCCGCCCGCGCCCTGCTCGTGCACACCGGCGACGACTGGGACCGCCGCGGCCACCGCCTCACCGTGCTCGCCCAGGACCCCTACGCCGCCGCCTGGGCGAGCGACTGGCTGGCCGCCGAGCCCGGCTCCGCGGACGCGGCCGCGCTGTCGGCCCTGGCCCTGGTCCACCGCGCCCTGCGCGGCGAGGAGGAACCCGACCGGGCCCGCGAGGTCTGCGACACGGCCGCCGCGCTCGCCCCCTCCGACCCCACTCCCTGGCTGGGCCGGATGCTGCTCGCCCGCGCCCTCGGCCCGGAGCGCGAGCTGCTCGGCGTCTTCGCCGAGCTGTGCCGCCGCCACCCCGAGCACCACCACGCCCACCACCTGCTGATCGCGCGCCTCGCCGAACGGCCCGGGGGCGGCCGGACCGAGGCCCACGAGGTGTACGACCTCGCCGAGCTGGCCGCGGCCGAGGCCCCCGCCGACTCCCCGCTGGCGGTCCTGCCGGTCGTCGCGTACGCCGAGCGCTACCGGGTCCTCGCCGCCACCGGCCTGACCCCGGCCGACCCGGCCGCCTCCGGGCACTGGTCCGGCCCCCGGGCCCGGCGCATTCTGCGCGCCTCCTTCGACTGGTGGCTGGAGTGGGAGCACGACGAGCACCCGCGCCGCCACATCGACCTCAACCACCTCACGTTCGCCCTGTCCTGTGCCGGCCGCCCGGCCGAGGCCGCCGCCCTGTTCCGGCGCATCGGCGCGCACGCCACACCGGCGCCCTGGTCGTACGTGCACCGCGACCCCCTGGCGGCCTTCCACGCGGCCCGCACCCGCGCCCTCGGGCAGTGAGCGACCCGGCTCCGCGCGACGTACTCATGGAAGAAGTCATTACGGAACCCTGACCGGCGACCCGATTCCCTGGCCCCGAGCGGCCCCGAGTGCTCGAATGAACGCGTGAACCCTGAACGATCCGAGGCACAGGAACACGAGCAGGACGGCCGGCCGATCGGCCGCCGCGTCTTCCTCGGCACCCTCGGCCTGGGCGCCCTCGGCGTGGCCGCGGCGCCCGCGCTCCAGCGGGGCCTCGAAGGTTTCCTCGGCAGCGTGGCGGGCGACGACCCGACGGGTCTGACCGGCCTGCTGCCAGGCGGCGGCGGCTTCCGTTACTACTCCGTCGCCGCCTCCGTCCCACACCGGACGGCGGCGGACTACCGCCTCACCATCGACGGCCTGGTCGACCACCCGCGTGCCTACACCCTCGCCGAACTGCGCGCCCTGCCGCAGACCCGGCTGGTCAGGGATGTGCAGTGCGTCACCGGCTGGCGGGTGCCCGGCACCCCCTTCGAGGGCGTACGCCTCTCCCGGCTGCTCGACGCGGCCGGCGTCCGCCCCTCCGCCAGGGCCCTCCGCTTCACCTGCTTCGACGGCACCTACACCGAGAGCCTCACCCTCGACCAGGCCCGCCGCCCGGACGTCCTGGTCGCCCTGCGCATGCAGGACAAGAACATCGGCCACGACCACGGCGGCCCGGCCCGCCTCTATGTCGCCCCCATGTACTTCTACAAGTCGGCCAAGTGGCTCACCGGCATCACGGTCACGGACCGGGTGAAGCCCGGCTACTGGGAGAAGCTCGGCTACGACGTGGACGCCTGGGTCGGCCGCTCGAACGGACGGACCGATGAGCCTACGAGCTGAGACCCCGGCCCCGCCGAGCGCCCGCGTCCAGCGCTTCACCCGGGCCGAACGCCGGGTGCACCGCGCGACGGCCGGGCTGATGGGCGTGTGCGTGCTGACCGCGGCCGTCCTCTACATCCCGCAGCTGGCGGTCCTGGTCGGCCGCCGTGCGCTGGTCGTCCGCGTCCACGAGTACGCCGGCCTCGTCCTGCCGCTGCCGGTCCTGCTCGGCCTGGCCTCCCGCGCCTTCCGCGCCGACCTGCGCTTCCTCAACCGCTTCGGCCCGCACGACCGGGTCTGGCTGCGCGCCGCCCTGCGCCGCGACAAACGCCCTGACGCCCGCCCCGCCGGCAAGTTCAACGCCGGCCAGAAGATCTACGCCGCCTGGATCGCCGGTGCGACCCTGGTCATGCTCGGCACGGGTCTGATGATGTGGTTCACCCACGTCACCCCGCTTTTGTGGCGCACCTCGGCGACCTTCGTCCACGACTGGCTGTCCCTGACGATCGGCGTGGTCCTGGCAGGCCACATCGGCATGGCCCTGGGGGACCCGGAGGCCCGTAAGGGGCTGCGGACGGGTCTGGCGAGCGAGGACTGGGCGAAGCGGGAGCACCCCTTGTGGCGCCCCTGACGGCAGTTGGCCCCCGCGCGGCCCGCCGTCCCGGGACCGGCGGGCCGACGGCGCCTCGAAGGGCGCCGACGCGGGGTAACCGGAAGCTACGCCTCCGAGAGGAAAAAGGGAAGCCCCGTCCAGGGCGAGGCCGAGGCTCGGGCTGGACCCGGTGACCAGGGCCGTACGGCCGCTGATGTCGAAGAGCTCGTACCCCTAGATGATCAGTGAGAGGAGCAGGACCAGGCCGCCCGCGACCACCGAGATGATCGTCTCCATCACCGACCAGGTCTTGACGGTCTGCCCGACACTCAGCCCGAAGTACTCCTTCACCAGCCAGAAACCGGCGTCGTTGACATGGCTGAAGAAGAGCGAGCCCGCGCCGATGGCGAGGACGAGGAGGGCCGCGTGCGTGGTCGACATGTCGGCCGCGAGCGGCGCGACCAGGCCGGCCGCCGAGACCGTCGCCACCGTCGCCGAGCCGGTCGCCAGCCGGATCGCCACCGCGATCAGCCAGGCCAGCAGCAGCGCGGGGATCGACCAGTCCTTGGAGACGTCCAGGATCATCTGGCCCACACCGGAGTCGATCAGCGTCTGCTTGAAGCCGCCGCCCGCGCCGACGATCAGCAGGATGCCGGCGATGGGTATGAGGCCCTTCTCGACCGTCTGCTGGAGCCGTTCCTTGCCGAACCCGGCGGGCCGGCCCAGCGTGAAGAAGCCGACGAGCACGGCGGCGAGCAGCGCGACCAGCGGAGAACCGATGACGTCGAAGACGCGCTGGGTGGTGTTCGCGGGGTCGTCGACGACGATGTCCACCAGTGCCTTGGCCAGCATCAGCACCACCGGCAGCAGCACCGTGGCGAGCGTCGCGGCGAAGCCCGGACGGCGCTCCAGCGCCTGTGAGGCGCGCTGCGGCAGCATCCGGTCGGGTGCCGGGACGTCCACCCAGCGGGCCGCCACCTTGGAGAACAGCGGACCGGCGATGATCACCGTCGGGATGGCGACCAGGATGCCGAGCGCCAGGGTCACGCCCAGATTGGCCCCCACCGCGTCGATCGCGACGAGCGGGCCGGGGTGCGGGGGGATCAGGCCGTGCATCACGGACAGGCCGGCGAGCGCCGGGATGCCGATGCGCATCAGGGAGTAGTTGCCGCGCTTGGCGACCATCAGCACGACCGGGATCAGCAGCACGATGCCGACCTCGAAGAACAGCGGCAGGCCGATCACGGAGGCGATCAGCACCATCGCCCACGGCATCGCCCGGCCACCGGCCTTGGCGAGGATCGTGTCGACGATCTGGTCGGCGCCGCCGGAGTCGGCGAGCAGCTTGCCCAGGATCGCCCCGAGCGCGATCAGGACGCCGACGCCGGCCACGGTGGAGCCGAGCCCGGTGGTGAAGCTGGTGATGGCCTTGTCGAGCGGTGCGCCGGCGACCGCCCCTAGCGCCAGTGACCCGATGGTCAGCGCCAGGAAGGCATGGAGCTTGAACTTGGTGATGAGCAGGACGATGACGGCGATGCCCACCAGGACGGCGATGCCCAGCTGGGCGTGTCCGGCGGAGGTGATCGGCGGAGGTGCGTCCGCTGCCAGCATCTCGACGCTGAGTCTGGTCACGGGGGTTCCCTTGCGGTTACGGGGACTTTTTCGGGGGCTACGCGGATGCGGCGGGAAGAGCGTCCAGCGCCTGCACGGCGCGCTCGGTGATCTCCTCCGGGCTGCCGCTGACGTCCACGGCGACGCCCGCCTCGTCCGGCTCCAGCGGCTGGAGCGCGGCGAACTGGGAGTCCAGCAGAGCGGTCGGCATGAAGTGACCCTGCCGCTGCGACATCCGCTCCTCGATCAGCTGCCGGTCGCCCGTGAGGTGCAGGAACACGATCCCGGGGGCCACGGTCCGGAGCCGGTCGCGGTACGACCGCTTCAGCGCCGAACTGCTGACCACCCCGCCCCGTCCGGCCCGGCCGTGCGCCCAGTGCCCGATGGCGTCCAGCCACGGCCACCGGTCGGCGTCGTCGAGCGGGGTCCCGGCCGACATCTTGTCGATGTTGGCCTGCGGGTGGAAGTCGTCGCCCTCGGCGTACGGGACGCCCAGCCGCGCGGCGAGCAGGGGACCGATCGTGGTCTTGCCCGTCCCCGCGACGCCCATCACGACGACGACCTGGGGGGTTCGCATCACTGCCTCGCTGTCTTCCTCGACATCCGACGCCACTGCGGCGTCGCCACACTGAAACCCATTAGGTACGACTAATTCAAGAGCGTGTGACATATAAGTCTGACTTTTTGGCTCTGTGATCCAGGTCGTACGCTGAGTGCATGACCACACCGGGCCGGGGGCTGCACGGCCATGTACTGGACACCCTCGGCCCCGCGATCACAGCGGGCGAGTACCCGCCGGGCAGCGTGCTGCGGACCGACGAGCTGGCACAGCACTTCGCGGTCTCACGCTCCGTGATGCGCGAGGCGGTCCGCGTGCTCGAGTCCATGCACCTGGTCGAGTCCCGCCGCCGCGTGGGCGTCACGGTCCGCCCCAAGGCCGAGTGGAACGTCTACGACCCGCAGGTCATCCGCTGGCGCCTGGCCGGCGCCGACCGCCCGCACCAGCTGCGCTCGCTCACCGTGCTGCGCTCCGCGGTCGAACCCGTCGCGGCGGGCCTCACCGCCCAGCACGCCACGGCCGAGCAGTGCGCGGAACTCACCGAGTGCGCGCTCGGCATGGTGGCCAACTCACGCGGCCACAGGCTGGAGGAGTACCTGGTCCACGACGTCGCCTTCCACCGGGTCATCCTCACCGCCTCGGGCAACGAGATGTTCGCCCGCCTCGGCGACGTCGTCGCCGAGGTGCTGGCCGGCCGCACCCATCACGAGGTCATGTTCGAGGACCCCGACCCCGCGGCCGTCACCCTGCACGTGCGGGTGGCCGAGGCGGTCCGTGCGGGCGACGCGGCCCGCGCGGAGGAACTGACCAGGGAGATCACGGTGGGCGCCCTGCGCGAGCTGGACGTCCTGGCGCCCTGATACTCCAGTGCCCCGGTGTGCTGTGCCCCCCTCGCCGGCCGGGGAATGCACTCGGCCCGGACACCGAGCCGGAGTTCGGCCGGGGCCGGCTCTCCGGCGCCGGCCGGCCCGTCAGTCCAGGAACTCCCCGTCCACGTACACCCATGCCCCGGCCACCCGCTCGAACCGGCTGCGCTCGTGCAGCGAACCGCCCCGGTAGGAGGCGCGGAAGGTCACGGTGCCCGTGGTGTGGAAGGCCGACCCGTCGGTGGTGTCCAGGATCTCCAGGCCCGTCCACTTCATCCGGGGGTCGAGGTCCAGCCGCTCGGGCCGGGTCCGCGGATGCCAGGTGCGCAGCAGATACCCCGCGTCCCCCTTGACGAACGCGCTGTACCGCGAGCGCATCAGCAGCTCCGGGGTCGGCGCGCCCGCGGCGCCCGCGTGGAAACGGCCGCAACAGGCGTCGTAGGGCTGGGGGAGTCCACAGGGGCAGGTACGCGAGGTCATGGCCCACATTCTGCCCGCACCAGGGGAGGCGTCCGCCTGCGGCGGGGTGCACAGTGGAAGTGCCGGACCGGTGCACCGAGCCGGGCCCCGGCACTGGGAGGCGAGACGGACGATGACCCGACCCGTGAGCAGCCGGCCGCCGGCCGTGAAGGAGTGGCGGCTGAACGTGTACCTGTCCGAGCACGATCCGGACACCACGGCCCGGATCGTCCTGGACACCGGCGACAACGTCCTGGAGAGCCACGCGGAGGCCCGCCGGAACCCCTATGACCCGGCGATGCCGGAGATCGGCGACGAACTCGCCGCCGGACGCGCGCTCATCGCCATGGGCCGCATGCTGCTGCGCGCCGCCGACGGCGACATGAAGGCGACCGGAGCGGCCGACACCGACGGCCCCGTGCCGCTCTGGCTGCCCAGGGAATGACGAGGCGGCACCGTGCTCTTCAGAGACCGCACCGAAGCGGGACGCCGGCTCGGCGCCCGCCTGGAATACCTGCGCGGCCAGGACGTCGTGGTGCTCGGTCTGCCGCGCGGCGGAGTGCCCGTCGCCGCGGAGGTCGCCGAGGCACTCGACGCCCCCCTCGACGTCTGCCTGGTGCGCAAACTCGGCGTGCCGTACCAGCCGGAACTGGGCATGGGGGCGATCGGCGAGGACGGCGTACGCGTGATCAACCAGGAGGTGCTGCGGGGAACCGGCAGCACCGAGGCCGACCTCGCCCGGGTCGAGGAGGACGAACGCCGGGTGCTCCAGCACCGGGCCGCCCGCTACCGCGGCCAGGCACCCCCCGTCTCCGTCGCCGGCCGGACCGCCCTGGTGGTGGACGACGGCGTGGCCACCGGCTCCACCGCGCGGGCCGCCTGCCGGATCGCCCGGGCCCGGGGCGCCGCCCGCATCGTGCTCGCGGTCCCGGTGGCCCCGCAGGACTTCGCCCGGCGACTGGGCGGGGACGCCGACGAACTGGTCTGCCTGGACACCCCCTGGGACTTCGCCGCGGTCGGCCAGTTCTACGCCGACTTCACCCAGGTCGGCGACGAGGAGGTCACCGCCTGTCTGCACCGGGCCGCGAGCCACTACCGGCACACCGCGGGCGCCGTGGCCACGGACCGGGAGGTGACGGTGCCGGCCGGTGCCGTGCGGCTGGGCGGACGGCTCACCCTGCCCGACGGAGCCACCGGCGTCGTGGCCTTCGCCCACGGCAGCGGCAGCAGCCGGCACAGCCCGCGCAACCGGTTCGTGGCCGAGGGGCTGCACCGGGCCGGCCTCGGCACCCTGCTGTTCGACCTGCTCACCGACGAGGAGGAGCGCGACCGGGAGAACGTGTTCGACATCGGCCTGCTGGCCGGCCGGCTGCTGGACGCCACCCGCTGGCTGCGCGAGGAACCGGACGTCGAGGGGCTCGCCATCGGCTACTTCGGCGCCAGCACCGGCGCGGCCGCCGCCCTGTGGGCCGCCGCCGAACCCTCGGCACAGCCCGCCGCGGTCGTCTCCCGCGGCGGCCGGCCCGACCTCGCCGGACCCCGGCTGCCCGCGGTGACCGCTCCCACCCTGCTCGTCGTGGGCGGCGCCGACTCGCAGGTCCTGGAGCTCAACCGGGAGGCACAGGCCCGTCTGCGGTGCGAGAGCCGGCTGGAGATCGTCCCCGGTGCCACCCACCTCTTCGAGGAACCCGGCACCATGGAGCGGGTGACCGAAGTGGCCCGCGACTGGTTCACGGACCACATGGCACCCGCGCACGTCTAGGCGCCGGCCATGCGCGAGGACACCGTCACCCTGTTCCTCGCGGGTGACGTCATGCTCGGCCGGGGCGTCGACCAGATCCTCCCGCACCCCGGCGACCCCGCCCTGCGGGAGGACTACGTGCACGACGCCCGGGACTACGTCGCCCTGGCGGAGGCCGCGAACGGGCCGATACCCCGGCCCGTGCCCCCCGCCTGGCCCTGGGGCGAGGCGCTGCCCCTCCTGGACCGCGCCGCGCCGGACGTTCGGGTGATCAACCTGGAGACCGCCGTCACCGGGGACGGCGACTTCGCCCCGGGCAAGGGCGTCCACTACCGCATGCACCCCGCCAACCTGCCCTGCCTCGCCGCGGCCCGCCCCGACGTCTGCGCCCTGGCCAACAACCACGTGCTCGACTTCGGCCCGCTCGGCCTCACGGAGACGCTGGACCGCCTCGCGGCGGCCGCGCTGCGCACCGCCGGAGCGGGCCGCGACGCGGTCACCGCCTGGCGCCCGGCCACCGTCCCGCTGCCGCGGGGCGGCCGCGTCCTGGTCTTCGCCTTCGGCATGCCGTCCAGCGGCATCCCGCACAGCTGGGCCGCCACCGCCGAACAGCCCGGCGTGGCCTTCGTCCCCGCACCGACCGCGGCCGCCGCGCAGGACTTCGCCGACCGCCTGCGGCAGGTGGAGCGGCCGGGAGACCTCGTCGTCGCCTCCGTCCACTGGGGCCCCAACTGGGGCTACACCGTCCCCCGCGACGAGGTCCGCTTCGCCCACGCCCTCGTCGACGCGGGCGCCGACGTCGTCCACGGCCACTCCTCGCACCACCCGCGCCCGCCCGAGGTCTACCGGGACCGACTCGTGCTGTACGGCTGCGGCGACCTCGTCGACGACTACGAGGGCATCGGCGGCTACGAGCGCTACCGGGACGACCTGCGGTTGCTGTACCTGGCCTCGCTGGAGCGCGGCACCGGCCGGCTGACCGGCCTGCGCATGGTGCCCCTCCGGTCGCGCCGGATGCGCCTGGAGCGCGCGTCGGCCGCGGACACCGACTGGCTGCGCACCGTCCTGGACGGGCACACCCGGGACTTCGGCACCCGAGTCGAGCAGCGGGACGACGGCACCTTGACGGTACGGCCGCTGCGCACCGGCGCGGCCCGGTGAGCGCGCGGTCTCACCCTCGGCCGCTCTTGCGCAGGAACCGGCGCAGCCGGGTCAGCGGCCAGGTGTTGATCACATCGTCCCGGGTGAGCCAGCCGCGCTGCGCGGTTCCGACGCCGTAGCGCAGCTGGCCCAGGTGCGGCACGGAGTGCGCGTCGCTGTTCACGGCGAACCGCACCCCGTGCTCCCTGGCCCGCAGGATGTCCTCGTCGCGCAGGTCCAGCCGGTCCGGCTGGGCGTTGACCTCCAGCGCGGTGCCGGTGCGCGCGCACGCGGCGAACACCGCGTCCCAGTCGGCGTCCACGCCCGGCCGCTTGCCGATCAGCCGGGTGGTCGGGTGCCCGATGATGTTGACGTACGGATGCTCGCAGGCCCGCACCAGCCGCCGTGTCATCGCCGTGCGGCCCAGGTCGAAGTGCGAGTGCAGCGACGCCACGCACAGATCGAAACCGGCAAGGAACTCCGCCGGCCAGTCCACGTCGCCGTCCGGAGCGATGTTCAGCTCCGTGCCGTGCAGCAGCCGCATCCGCCGCCGGGTGCCGTCCAGCTCCCGCAGCCGCTCCCGCTGGGCGAGGATCTTCTCGTCCGTCATGCGCTGCATGTACAGGTCGGGCGCGTGGTCGGTGACCGCGTAGTACGCGTACCCGCGCTCGGCGGCGGCCTCCACCATCGTCTCCAGCGGGGCCAGACCGTCCGTGAGATCGGTGTGCGTGTGCAGATCGCCGCGGATGTCCCGCCCCGTCACCACCTCGGGCAGCTCCCCGTGCAGCGCCGCCTCGATCTCCCCGCGGTCCTCGCGCAGCGCCGGCGGTATCCACGGCAGACCGAGCCGCGCGTACACCTCCTCCTCGGTGCGGGACGCGACCGACTCCCCGCTCCCGGTGTCGAACACGCCGTACTCGGAGAGCTTCAGCCCCTGGTGCACGGCGATGGTCCGGGTCCGGATGTTGTGCGCCTTGGAGCCGGTGAAGTACTGCATCGCCGCGCCCCACGACTCCGGCGGCACCACCCGCAGGTCGACCTGGAGCCCCTTGGCGGTGCGCACCGACGTCTTCTTCGTGCCCCGCGCGATCACCTCGGCGGTGACCGGCAGCGCGCACAGCGCGTCCATGAACGGCTCCGAGCGCTTCGCCGCGACCAGCACGTCCAGGTCCCCGACGGTCTCCCGCATCCGGCGCAGCGAACCGGCGTACGCACAGCGCCTGCACCCCGGCACGCCGGACAGCTCGGCGACGATCTGCTCGGCGGTGTCCAGCGCCAGCGACAACGGCACCCGGGCGCCCGCCCGCTGGAGCAGCTCGATGCCGTGCCGGATGTTGTCCTGCGTCTTCTCACCGAAGCCCTTCAGATCGGCCAGCGCGTCCGCCTCGATGGCCGCGGCCAGCTCGCTCACCGACGAGATGTGCAGGTCCTCGTAGAGCCGCAGCGCCTTCTTCGGGCCAAGGGTCGGAATGGTGATCAGCTCGCGCACCCCCGCGGGGATCTTCGCGCGGCGCTCCTCGACCACCGCCATCTTCCCCGTACGCAGATACTCGGCCACCTTGTCGGCGATCGACCGGCCCACATTCGGGATCTCCCGCAGCCCGTCGGCGTCCAGCGCGGAGATGTCGGCCGGATACCCGCCGATCGCCCGCGCCGCCTTCTCGTAGGCGCGCGCCTTGAAGGCGTCACCTCCGGTGATCGCGATGAGGTCGGCATACTCCCGACAGAAGCGCCTCGACCTCGTCGTTGGGCCGGGCCACCCCTCAAGTCTAGGAAGCCGTGCGGGGGCATGCGAAAGGCCCCCGCCGGAGCAGGGGCCTTGCTGGTGTCCGAGGGGGGACTTGAACCCCCACGCCCGATAAAGGGCACTAGCACCTCAAGCTAGCGCGTCTGCCATTCCGCCACCCGGACAAGGTGTCTGTCGTGCGGGGTTTCCCTTTCGGCGGGGTTTCCCTCGCGGCGACGAAGGAAACATTACCAGGCTTTCGGAGGTGGCTGATCACCCCCCGTCCCGGGACCGGGTCCCGCGTGAACGGCGTGTGACGGGCCGGGAGCGGCCTTGGGCCCCGGGCCGGACCGGAGGGAGGATGAGGAGGACCACCAGCAGTGACAGCGGGAGGAAGCAGCGTGAGCGAGACGGGCACGGCCGGCAGCGTCACCGGCGAGGACGAGGTCGTGGACCTCTGCCGCGAGCTGATCCGGTTCGACACCAGCAACTACGGCGACCACTCCGGCCCCGGCGAGCGCAAGGCCGCCGAGTGGGTCGCCGAGAAGCTCGCCGAGGTCGGGCTGGAGCCGAAGATCTACGAGTCGCACCCGGGCCGCGCCTCCACGGTGGCCCGTATCGAGGGCGAGGACCCGTCCCGGCCCGCCCTGCTGATCCACGGCCACCTGGACGTCGTACCGGCCAACGCCGTCGACTGGACCCACCACCCGTTCTCCGGCGAGGTCACCGACGGGTGCGTGTGGGGGCGCGGGGCCGTCGACATGAAGGACATGGACGCGATGACCCTCGCGGTCGTCCGCGACCGGCTGCGCAGCGGGCGCCGCCCCCCGCGCGACATCGTGGTCGCCTTCCTCGCCGACGAGGAGGCGGGCGGCACGTACGGCGCCCGCTACCTGGTCGACAACCACCCCGAGCTGTTCGAGGGCGTCACCGAGGCGATCAGCGAGGTCGGCGGCTTCTCCTTCACGGTGAACGAGCAGCGGCGGCTCTACCTGATCCAGACGGCCGAGAAGGGCATGCACTGGATGAAGCTGACCGTGGCCGGGACCGCCGGGCACGGCTCGATGATCCACCGCGACAACGCCATCACCGAGCTGTCCGAGGCCGTCGCCCGGGTGGGCCGGCACACGTTCCCGGTGCGGGTCACCAAGACCACCCGGGCCTTCCTCGACGAACTGGGCGACGCGCTCGGCACCGAGCTGGACCCGGAGGACATGGAGTCCACCCTCGCCAAGCTCGGCGGCATCGCCAAGCTGATCGGCGCGACCCTGAGCAACACCGCCAACCCCACCCAGCTGAACGCCGGCTACAAGGTCAACGTCATCCCGGGCGAGGCCACCGCGCACCTCGACGGACGGTTCCTGCCCGGCCACGAGGAGGAGTTCCTCGCCGACCTCGACCGGCTCCTCGGCCCGAGGGTCCGCCGCGAGGACGTCCACTCCGACAAGGCGCTGGAGACCAGCTTCGACGGCGCCCTGGTGGAGGCCATGCAGGCCGCGCTGCTCGCCGAGGACCCGACCGCCAAGGCGATCCCGTACATGCTCTCCGGCGGCACCGACGCCAAGTCCTTCGACGACCTCGGCATCCGCGGCTTCGGCTTCGCCCCGCTGAAGCTGCCGCCGGAGCTGGACTTCGCCGGCATGTTCCACGGCGTGGACGAGCGGGTGCCGGTGGACGGGCTGCAGTTCGGTGTGCGGGTGCTTGACCGATTCATCGACGCGTCATAAGACCCTGTCCTCAGGTAATCGGTCGGTCGTACGAGATCGACTGAGAAGGGTGAATCCGACCATAAGCTCGTAGCTCCATTACTCCCTCCTCGTTACAGGTGATGCGATCCCGCACCTGGGGGCCGCATTGCCAACTAGGAGGAAAAATGATCAAGAAGATCGTCGCTGCTGCGGCTGCCACCGGTGGACTGCTTCTCGCGGGCGCGGGCCTCGCCGTTGCCGACGCCGGCGCCCAGGGTGCCGCCGTGAACTCCCCGGGTGTCGCTTCCGGCAACGTCGTCCAGGTGCCCGTGCATGTTCCGGTGAACGCCTGTGGCAACACGGTCGACGTGATCGGGCTCCTGAACCCCGCCTTCGGCAACGCCTGCTTCAACTAGTGACACCGGCTCCCTGAGGGGGCGTCTTGTGTGAGCCGGCCGGCCTCGGAGCGAGCGCCATGTGTTCCCGGGCCGACCGGCCTTTCGAGAAACGAAGCATGGAAGGCAGGGGGAAATCAGCATGCGACAGGGCACCCGCAAGGGCCTGATGACCATGGCCGCCGCGACCGGCGTGATCGCCGCCGCGAGCGGCTACGCACACGCCGACGCGGGCGCGGCCGGCACCGCCGCCGGCTCACCCGGCGTACTGTCCGGCAACACCGTGCAGGTGCCGGTGCACGCGCCGGTGAACGTCTGCGGCAACACCGTGAACGTCGTCGGGCTCCTCAACCCGTCGGTGGGCAACAAATGCGCCAATCACGACGGAACTTCGGGGGGCGGCCACAGCGGCTCCGGCGGCTCGCACGCGGGCGGCAGCACCGGCGGCTCGCCGGGCGTCGGCTCCGGCAACACCGTGCAGGTGCCGGTGCACGCGCCGGTGAACGTCTGCGGCAACACCGTGAACGTCGTCGGGCTCCTCAACCCGTCGGTGGGCAACAAATGCGCCAATCACGACGGAACTTCGGGGGGCGGCCACAGCGGCTCCGGCGGCTCGCACGCGGGCGGCAGCACCGGCGGCTCGCCGGGCGTCGGCTCCGGCAACACCGTGCAGGTGCCGGTCGACGTCCCGGTGAACGTCTGCGGCAACAGCGTCGATGTCGTCGGGGCCGGCAACGCCACCACAGGCAACGACTGTGCCAACGGCGGCGGGCACGACAGCCGGCCGCCGGGCGGCGAGCCCGGCAACCCGCCCGGAAAGCCCGGCCACCCCGGACACCCGGGCCACCCCGGACACCCGGGGCAGCCCGGCCACCCGGGGCATCCGGGGACGCCTGGCCACCCTGGCAACCCCGGCCACCCCGGTCACACGGGTCACGCGGGGGACCACGGCGCGTCCCGGGTCAGGGCGCAGGCGGACCGCTCCGCCCAGCTCGCGCACACGGGAAGTGAGATGCCGCTCGGCATCGCCCTGCCGGCCGCCGCGGGCGCGCTGCTCGCCGGCGCGGCGCTCTACCGCAAGGCGCGGGCCGCGGCCTGACACCGGCGGGTACGACCGCCGTACCGCCCGGAAAACGGGGCGGGCCCTGCCATGCCGGCGGGGCCCGCTCCGTTGGTCGTCCTGCGTCACCACGTGGCTCGCACTTGGCGGATGATCCGCCGGCGCAACCGCACCTTGCGGCTGCCGTCGCGCAGCAGGCTCAGTCGGTCCAACTCCCAGTGTCCGTACTCGGCATGGTCCGTCAGCAGACGCGTCGCCTCCTTGCGGGAGACCCCGCGAGGTACGTACACGTCGACAAATTCGTATTCCGGCATCGCATCTATTGTGCGGGCTGGTGCCCGGTACGGATAGCGTCTGCACTATGTCTGATGCTGCGCAGCCCACCGCTGCCGAGGTACGCGCCGCCGCCGAGGCCGTCAAGACCGCGCTCGACCGTCATCTGGCCGCGGTCGAACGCCGGTCCGGGGAGGACGACCCGGCCGTCTCCGAGGCGTTCAACCAGCTGGCCGCTGCCGCCGAGGCGTACGACGAGCTGCTCTACGACCGTTTCGACGAGGTCACGCCCTTCGAGATCCCCGCTGCGGAGGAGACGCTGCCGCCGTACGCGGGTCCCGAGGAACCGAACGCGATCAGCGTGCTGATCCGCCGCGACTACACCGTGGCCGAACCCCAGCGACTGCTGGCGCAGGCCCATCGCGTCGAGGCGGCGGAGTACGACGACGGCGCGGACGACGACGATGCCGCCGGGACCGTCCCCGGAGCACTGGGCATCCTCTTCGGCGAGTTCGAACCGGACGAGATCGCCTCCCGGCACAAGGAGTTCGGCCTGGAGGAGGGCGATTCCACGCTGTGGGTCACCGCGGCGGAGGAGCCGCCCGAGGCCGGGGAGTGGCTGGAGGCGCCGTTCGAGCACGTCGATCCGCAGGGGGTGGTGTGCCGGTTCGACGTGAGCGCGCTGTTCGACGACGACGTCTCCGACGCTGAGGACGGGGACGAGGAGGATCTCGAGTTCGTCGAGGACGACGACGAGGACTTGGAGCCGCTCGACGCCGAGAAGTGAGCGGAGACGGGAGCGGGGCGGCGGTGCCGTAGGGCCTGAGGCCGGTACGGCACCGCCGGAATCCGCCGGCGTGGCTGATCTCCGTTGCGGCGGAAAGGGAAGACGGCCCACCGCAGACGCGGCGGAAAGAGTCAGGCTTCCTGCGTGCGCAGCAACGTCTGCAAGCGGGTCGTGCGGGGCTTGGCCGGGACCTCCGCGACCGCCCTCGGCAGGGCCTGCTCCACACCGTGCACCACGGACAGGTGCCGTTCCGCCCGGCCGAACGCCGTGTACACCCAGGGGCGGCTGAGGGCCTGCGCGGCGTCGCCGGGCAGGACCACGACCGCCGCCGGCCAGCGGGCGCCCACCGCCTGGTGCGCGGTCAGCGCCCAGCCGTGCCGGACGCAGCTCTCCACCCGCTCCCGCGGTACGACGACGGGGGTGCCCGCGCACGTCAGGTGCAGTCCCTCGGCGTCGGCCTTCACCACCACGCCCGGCACCGTGCGGCCCGGCGCGGGGGAGTAGGCGACCCGGTCGCCGGGGTCGAAGCCGCCGAACCGGCCGGGGCCGGGGTTCAGGCGCTCCTTCAGCGCGGAGTTGAGGGCGCGGGTGCCCGCGGCGCCGCCGTGGCCCGGGGTGATCACCACGGTCTGGTCGGGCGGGACGCCGATCGCCCGCGGCACCGAGTCCGCGACCAGCTGCACCGTCCGGTGCACGGCCTCGCCCGCGTCCCGCACCGGCACGATCACGATCTCCTTGCCGGGAGCCGCAACCTGGTTCAGCTCGCCGACTCCGACGCCGGAGACCAGCTCGCCGATCGGGCCCGGGTCCGCGACGCGGGAGGCGGTCACCGGGCAGACCCGGGCCGCGAGCAGGTCGGCGAAGACCCGGCCGGGGCCGGCCGGCCCCAGCACTGCCGGGTCTCCGCTGAGCACCAGCCGGGCGCCGTCCGGCAGCGACTCCACCAGCATCGCGGCGCTCTCCACGTCGAGCTGGGGGGCGTCCAGCACGATCAGCAGGTCGAGTTCCAGGGCGCCGTCCGCGTCCCGGCCCGGGCCCTCGGCACCGGACAGCAGACCGGCGACCGTGCCCACGCCCCGCTCCCCGGGCTCCCCGCCCGGCAGCGCGGCCAGGCGCCGGCTCCCGTCCGGCGTGTGGCAGGCGGCGAAGGCCCGCAGGCCGGCGGTGCGGGCGGCACCGAGCAGCGCGGCCGGTTCGGCGCGGGCCGCCTCCGCGCCGGTGTGCAGCACCAGGCCGTGCCCGGCGACCGCGCGGGCCAGCTCGGCCGCACCGCCGGACATTCCGGCCGCGACCGCCTCCCAGCGCTGCGCGTCCTCCTCGGCCGGGGAGTTGACCAGCCGGGCCAGGCCGTCGGCGAGGCTCTCCTCGGCCAGCGCGTACCGCTCCAGGCCGACGAGGACCCGGACCGGCCGTTCCTGCTCCTCGTCGGTGTCCTGGGGCGCGGCGGCGCCGGGCTCCTCCAGGGCGTCCTGGAAGACCAGCGCCGCACCCTCGGCGAGCGTGTCCTGCACCGCCGCGTCCGGGTCCGGCACGCCCTGCCGGCCCAGCGCCGCGGTGAGCGCGGACAGTTCCAGCGCGGTGTGCCCGGCGACGGCGGCCTGCTCCAGCAGCCAGCCGGTCACCGCGCGGCCCCGCCGCTCGTCGTCCGGTCCGCAGCCGGCGCCGAGCAGCGCCCGCGCGAAGCCGTCGGCCTGCTCCGGCCGTACGCCGCCGACCCGCAGCAGCTGCCAGGGGTCCTCGCGGAGCGCGGTGCCGGCGTTCTCGCCGAGGACCGCGGTGACCTGGGGGGCCAGGGTGTCGGGCGCGCCGCCCTCGGCCAGCACGCGGCGCACGGCGTCGACGGCCTGCGGTGCGGGGGCGCTGGGCGCGGCCGGGGCGGGCTCGGGCCTGCGCACCGGCTCCGGGGCGGGGCGGCGCGGTGCCGGTGCGGGCTCGGCGAACACCGCGGCCACCGGCTTCTCGCCGCTCTCCACGGCCCGGACCGCCGCGAGCAGGTCGGCCGCCTTGCCGCTGAGCTTGGCGCCGCTGGCGATCGGGCCGCTCTTCTCGGCCTTGCGCCGCTCGATCCGCTCCCGCTCGAGCCGCTGTGCGGCCAGCTCGGCCTCCACCTCGGACATCTCGGCCGGCCCGGCCGTGCCACCGTCCGCGTCGCCGGTGCCCTCCGCGCCGGCTGCACCGTCCGCGCCGGCTGCACCGTCCGCGCCGGCTGCACCGTCCTCGTCGACTGCACCCTCAGCGCCGTCCGTACCCTCCCCGGCGTCCCCGGCGTCCCCGGCGTCCCCGGCGTCCCCGGCCTCCGCCCCGCCGGGGTGCTCGACGTCGTCGGCCTGCTCGGTGCCGCAGGCCTTCTCCGGGCCCTCGGCGGCCTCCGGGCCCTCGGCGGCCTCCGGGCCCTCCTCCATGCCCTCGGTCTTCTCCGGGCCTTCCGTCTTCTCCAGGCCCTCGGCCGCGACGCCCCCGTCGGTGCCTTGGTCCGGGGTCTCACGGGTGTCCGGCGCCCCCGGCCCGGCGTCCTCCGTGGTCTCCGGCTGCGTGCTCACAGCGTGCTCCAGTCGTGATCGGGGTAGCGGTGCACGGGCGCCGACACATCGTCCAGCGCCCGGCAGATCTCGTCAGGAAGACTAAGGGCCTCCACTGACAACGCCGCCGTGAGCTGCTGCGCGTTGCGCGCGCCGACGATCGGGGCGGCCACTCCGGGCCGGTCCCGGACCCAGGCGAGGGCCACCTGGAGCGGGGTGACCGCGAGCCCGTCGGCGGCCGTCGTCACCGCGTCCACGATCCGGGTCGCCGTGTCGTCCAGGTACGGCTCGACGAACGGCGCGAGGTGCTCGGAGGCGCCGCGCGAGTCCGGGGGAGTGGCGTGCCGGTACTTGCCGGTCAGTACGCCCCGGCCGAGCGGGGAAGAGGGCAGCAGACCCACGCCGAGATCGAGCGCGGCAGGCAGCACCTCGCGCTCCACGCCCCGCTGGAGCAGCGAGTACTCCATCTGCGTGCTGGCCAGCCGGGTGCGGGTGCCCGGCGCCGCGAGCTGCCAGGTGGCCGCCTTGGCCAGCTGCCAGCCGCAGAAGTTGGACACCCCGGCGTACCGGGCGCGGCCGCTGCTCACCGCGAGGTCGAGGGCCTGGAGCGTCTCCTCCAGCGGGGTGCCGGGGTCGAAGGCGTGGACGTGCCACACGTCGACGTACTCCGTGCCCAGGCGGGCCAGGGAGGCGTCGAGCGCGGCGAGCAGATGGCCGCGGGAGCCGTCGAAGCGGCGGTCGGGGTCCGGGACGCTGCCCGCCTTGGTCGAGATGACCAGGTCCCGGCGCGCCACCAGGCCGTCCATGAGCCGCCCGAGCAGATACTCCGCCTGGCCGTCGCCGTACACGTCCGCCGTGTCGACGAGGGTGCCGCCGGCCTCCCAGAACGCCTTCAGCATGTCCGCGGCGTCGTGCTCGTCGGTGTCCCGGCCCCAGGTGAGGGTGCCGAGTCCGATGCGGGACACACGCAGGCCGGTACGGCCGAGATGCCTCTGCTCCATGCCCGCGAGATTACTGGCCAGAACCGGTGCGGTGGGTTGCCTGTGGACAACTCGACCGGCCCTGCGCGGCACGCGTGATCCGCCCCCCATCCCGGGCCACGCCCTGCCCCCGGCGCGCGCCTCCGCGCTAAGGTCTGCGCCACAGGGACGTTACTCATGGGTAAGGGGAATCGGCCATGAAGCTCGGACTCAACCTCGGCTACTGGGGTGCCGGAATGGACGGCGACAACCTGGCCGTGGCGCAGGAGGCCGACCGGCTGGGCTACGCGGTGTGCTGGGCCGCCGAGGCGTACGGCTCCGACGCGGCCACGGTGCTCAGCTGGGTCGCCGCGCAGACCGAGCGCATCGACGTCGGTTCGGCCATCTTCCAGATCCCGGCCCGGCAGCCCGCGATGACCGCGATGACCGCGGCCACGCTCGACTCGCTGTCCGGCGGCCGGTTCCGGCTCGGCCTCGGCGTCTCCGGCCCGCAGGTCTCCGAGGGCTGGTACGGCGTCAGGTTCGACAAGCCGCTGGCCCGCACCCGCGAGTACGTGGAGATCGTCCGCAGGGCGATGAGCCGGGAGCGGCTGACGTACGAGGGTGAGCACTGGACGCTGCCGCTGCCCGGTGGACCCGGCAAGCCGATCAAGCTGACCGTGCATCCGCAGCGCGAGCACATCCCGCTCTACATCGCCGCGATCGGCCCGAAGAACCTGGAGCAGACCGGCGAGATCGCCGACGGCGCGCTGCTGATCTTCCCCTCCGCCGAGCACCTGGAGGAGACCACGATCTCGTACCTGCGCGCCGGCCGGGAGAAGGCGGGCCTGACGCTCGACGGCTTCGACGTGTGCCCGACCGTGCCGCTCGCGGTCGGTGACGACAAGGACGTGCCCCGGCTCGCGGACACCTTCCGGCCGTACACCGCGCTCTACGTCGGCGGCATGGGCAGCGCCAAGCAGAACTTCTACAACAAGCTCGCGCAGCGCATGGGATACGAGAAGGAGGCCGCCGACATCCAGCAGAAGTACCTGTCCGGGGACAAGCAGGGCGCCGCGGCCGCGATCCCGCACGACCTCATCGACAAGACCACGCTGCTGGGCTCGGTCGACCGCATCGCCGACCGGATGAAGGCCTACGCCGCCGCCGGGGTCACCACCCTCAGCCTGGCCCCGGCCGGCTTCACGCTGGAGGAGCGGATCGCCTCCCTGCGGGCCGGCAGCGAGGCCCTGGAGCGCGCCGGGCTCGCGTAAGGGAAGTCAGCGGCCGTGGTGGGGGCTCGGGGGTCTTCCCCGCCACGGCCGTCACGGGGAACAACGCGCCCGGCGCCGCGCGGTTACGACCCCCGCGGCCCTTCTTTCACGACGCCCGACGTCCTTCGTTCGGCCGAGCCGGACCGCACCCCTGTTGCGGCTCCCCTCTGTCCGTATTTGACTCGTTCTTTACGGAAACGTGCGGAGCGGGGAGAGGTGTCTGCGATGCTTTCGGCCAAGCGTCTGTTCCAGGAGATCCTCGACACCGACGACTCCTTCCGGCTCTTCTGCTCCATAGCCGCCAGCGGGGAGTCCCAGGGCGGCTGGGAGAACGGCCGGATCGCCGCACTGGTACCGCGAAGCGAGCGCGCCCTCGCCCCGAAGATCACCCGGCACGGCGCCGACGAGGACAAGCACGGGCGCCTCTTCCACGCCCTGCTGAGCAAGCGCGGCCTCACCCCCGTCCCCGTCCCGCCCGAGACCGACTACACGATGCTCCTGGAACGGCGCGGCATCGGCCTCGCCCACGACAAGCTCCGCCGGGACGAACCGCTCACCGTGCGGGACATCATCGTCTACCTCGCGCACAGCCGGGTCACCGAACAGCGCGCCGCCGAGCAGATGACGATGCTCCGCACGCACTTCGCCGAGCACCCCGAGGTCGGCAAGGCCATCCGCATGATCTCGGACGACGAGGACAACCACCTCGCCTACACCCACGAGGAACTGCTGCGCTTCGCCGCCGCCGGCCACGGCCGGCTGATCCAGCGCACCCTGCGTGAGTGCGCGCTCGCCGAGATCGCCGTCCACCGGGACGTCAGCCTCGCCGTCATGGCCCGCATGAGCCGTATCCTCGGCTGGCCGAAGGCCAAGTCCGCGCTGCTCACGGCCGGCATCCACGCCGCGTACGCCTACGAACGCCTCGCCGGCTGGCACCGCATGGTCACCCTCACCATGCCCGCCCGCCGCAACCCCCTCGGCGACCCCGCGGCGCCCGCCCCCGAGTACGCCTGAGCCGTCCTCACAGCCAGCCGCGCCGCTTGAACAGCCCGTACAGCAGCGCCACCAGCGCGACCATCAACAGGATCACCGCCGGGTAGGACCACACCCAGTGCAGCTCGGGCATGTGGTCGAAGTTCATGCCGTAGACCCCCGCGATCATCGTGGGGACCGCCGCCATCGCCGCCCAGGCGGAGATCTTCCGCATGTCGTCGTTCTGCCGCACGCTCATCTGCGCCAGGTGGGCCGAGAGGATGTCCGACACCAACCGGTCCAGAGCCTCCACGGACTCGTTCACGCGCATCAGGTGGTCGCCCACGTCCCGGAAGAACGGCCGCGCCTTGTCGTGCACGAAGGGCACCTCCGGGCCGAGCGCGCCGCTGCCGGCGAGCCGGTTCAGTGGCAGCGCCAGCGGCCCGGTGGCCCGCCGGAACTCCAGGATCTGCCGCTTGAAGGTGTAGATCCGCGACGCGGTGTTGCGGGAACCGCCGATCTCCGGCTGGAACACCTCCGCCTCCAGCTCGTCCAGATCGGTCTGGAGCTCCGTCGCCACCTCCAGATAGTGGTCGACGGTGGCGTCGGCGATCGCGTACAGCACGGCGGTGGGGCCCTTGTCGAGCATCTCCGGCTCGTCCTCCAGGCGGCGCCGCACGGCGGCCAGCGGCGAGCCCTCGCCGTGGCGGACGGTCACCACGAAACCGTCCCCGATGAAGACCATCACCTCGCCGGCCGAGACGGCATCGCTCTCGGGCTCGTACACGACCGGTTTCAGCACCATGAACAGCGAGTCGTCGTACACCTCCAGCTTGGGCCGCTGATGCGCCTTGAGCGCGTCCTCCACGGCCAGCGGGTGCAGCCCGAACTCGTGCGTGACCAGGCCGAACTCCCGCTCGGACGGCTCGTGCAGCCCGATCCACACGAAGCCGCCCACCGCCCTCGCCTCGGCGAGCGCGTCGGACAGGTCCTCCGGCCCCTCGGTACGGTGCCCGTGCCGGTAGACGGCGCAGTCGACGATCACGGAGCGCACTCTCCCTTCGTCCGTCCCTCAGCGCACTTCCCGATGCGCCTACCCTGTCCGCATGCCCACGCTGATCCTCGTAAGGCACGGACGTTCCACCGCCAACACCTCCGGCGTGCTCGCCGGATGGACCCCCGGCGTCACCCTGGACGAGCGCGGCGCCGCGCAGGCCGCCGCACTGCCCGGAAGGCTCGCCGGCCTGCCGATCTCCGAGGTGGTCACCAGCCCGCTGGAGCGCTGCCAGGAGACCGTACGGCCGCTGCTGGAGTCCCGCCCCGGGCTGCGCGCCCACACCGACGAGCGGATCGGGGAGTGCCACTACGGCGACTGGTCCGGCCGCAAGCTCGCCGAGCTGAAGGACGAGCCTCTCATGGAGGTGGTGCAGGCCCACCCGTCCGCCGCCGCCTTCCCCGGCGGCGAGTCCATGCGGGCCATGCAGACCCGCGCCGCCGAGGCCGTCCGCGAGTGGAACGCGCGCGTGGAGCGCGATCACGGCTCCGACGCCGTCTACCTCATGTGCTCCCACGGCGACATCATCAAGTCGCTCGTCGCCGACGCCCTCGGTCTGCATCTCGACCTCTTCCAGCGGATCTCCGTGGAGCCGTGTTCCATCACCGCGATCCGCTACACCCGCCTGAGGCCGTTCCTGGTCCGCCTCGGCGACACCGGGGATTTCGCTTCGCTCGCCCCGCGTGAGGAACCCGGCGAGGGCGACGCACCGGTCGGGGGAGGTGCGGGCGCACCGTGATCGTCGGCCGCAGTAGGGTGAAGCGATCCACCACAGTCGCCCATCCGCATGGCCCGCACCGCTGAAACCCTCGAATCAATGGAGACAGGACGTGTCCCGTCAGGTGTTCCTCTACGACCAGCCGGACCGCTTCGTGGCCGGCACGGTCGGACTGCCCGGGCGCCGTACGTTCTTCCTCCAGGCCACCGCCGGCTCCCGAGTGACCAGCGTGGTCCTGGAGAAGACCCAGGTCGCCGCGCTCGCCGAGCGCATGGACGAGCTGCTGGACGAGGTCGTACGCCGTAGTGGCGGCAGCGCCGCCGTCCCCGCCATGGCGCCCACCGAGATCTCCGACACCGCCCCGCTGGACACCCCCATCGAGGAGGAGTTCCGCGTCGGCACCATGGCACTGGCCTGGGACGGCGAGGAACAGTGCATGATCGTCGAGGCGCAGGCGCTGGTGGAGCTGGACGCCGACACCGAGGAGGACCTCGCCGAGGCCGAGGAGCGACTGCTCCAGGACGAGGAGAACGGACCCCCCATGCTGCGGGTCCGGCTGACCGGCGCGCAGGCCCGGGCCTTCGCCAAGCGTGCCCTCGACGTCGTCAACGCCGGGCGGCCGCCGTGCCCGCTGTGCAGCCTCCCGCTCGATCCGGAAGGACACGTATGTCCGCGCCAGAACGGATACCGCCGCGGAGCGTGACGGCCGATCCGAACCCCGCCGAGCTGCTCGCGCGGGGTGAGCTGACCGTGCGCGGCCGGATCCGCGAGGCGTCCAACGCGGCACTGTTCTGCTCGGTCGCCCTCGACGGCCGGGAAGCCTCCTGCATATACAAGCCGGTGGCCGGCGAGCGCCCCCTGTGGGACTTCCCCGACGGCACCCTCGCGGGCCGTGAGGTGGCCGCCTACGCGGTCTCCGAGGCCACCGGCTGGGGACTCGTCCCGCCGACCGTGCTGCGCGACGGACCGTACGGCGAGGGCATGTGCCAGCTCTGGATCGACGTCCACGCCGAGGCCGAGCTGCTCGCCCTGGTCGACGGCGAGGAGCCCGAGCCGGGCTGGAAGGCCATCGGCTTCGCCGACATGGGCGAGGGCCGCACCGCGCTGCTCGTGCACGCCGACGACGAGCGGCTGCGCCGGCTCGCCGTCCTGGACGCCGTGATCAACAACGCCGACCGCAAGGGCGGCCACCTGCTGCCCACCGCCGACGGCCGGCTCTACGGCATCGACCACGGCGTCACCTTCAACGTCGAGAACAAGCTGCGCACACTGCTGTGGGGCTGGGCCGGGGAACCCCTGACCGCGGAGGCCGTCGACGTCCTCAAGGGGCTGCGGGACGCCCTGGACGGGGAGCTGGGCGGGCGGCTGGCCGCACTGATCACCGCGGCCGAGGCCGACGCCACACGCGCGCGTGTCGACGCGCTGCTCACCTCGGGCCTGCATCCGGAGCCGAACGGAGAGTGGCCCGCCATCCCCTGGCCACCCGTGTAAGCACATCCGGCGCCGAGGTACAAGAACGCAGAACCGGCCATCCGGCCCGGTCCCGTTCGTATACGCAGCTCGACGCCGGTTAGGCTCATGTACATGCATGCCTGGCCCGCTTCCGAGGTCCCCGCCCTGCCTGGTCAGGGCCGCGACCTGAGGATCCACGACACCGCGACCGGTGGTCTGGTCACCCTCGACCCCGGTCCCGTCGCCCGCATCTACGTCTGCGGCATCACGCCGTACGACGCGACCCACATGGGTCACGCGGCGACCTACAACGCGTTCGACCTCGTTCAGCGCGTGTGGCTCGACACCAAGCGGCAGGTCCACTACGTCCAGAACGTCACCGACGTCGACGATCCGCTGCTCCAGCGCGCGGACCGGGACGGCGTCGACTGGGTCGCCCTCGCCGAGAAGGAGACGGCCCTCTTCCGCGAGGACATGACCGCCCTGCGGATGCTCCCGCCGAAGCACTACATAGGCGCCGTCGAGGCGATACCCGGCATCGTCCCGCTCGTGGAGCGGCTGCGCGAACTCGGCGCGGCCTACGAGCTGGAGGGCGACATCTACTTCTCCGTCGAGTCCGACCCGCACTTCGGCAAGGTCTCGAACCTGGACGCCGCCGCCATGCGGCTGCTGTCCGCCGAGCGCGGCGGCGACCCGGACCGCCCGGGCAAGAAGAACCCGCTCGACCCGATGCTCTGGATGGCGGCCCGGCCCGGCGAGCCCAGCTGGGACGGCGGCTCCCTCGGCCGGGGCCGGCCCGGCTGGCACATCGAGTGCGTGGCCATCGCCCTCGACCACTTCGGCATGGGCTTCGACGTCCAGGGCGGCGGCTCCGACCTCGCCTTCCCGCACCACGAGATGGGCGCCTCGCACGCCCAGGTGCTCACCGGCGACTTCCCGATGGCCAAGGCGTACGTGCACGCCGGCATGGTCGCCCTGAACGGCGAGAAGATGTCCAAGTCCAAGGGCAACCTGGTCTTCGTCTCGCGGCTGCGCCGCGACGGCGTCGACCCCGCCGCCATCCGCCTCTCCCTGCTGTCCCACCACTACCGCGCCGACTGGGAGTGGACCGACCAGGTCCTCCAGGACGCCGTCGCCCGCCTCGACCGCTGGCGCGCGGCCGTCTCCCGGCCCGACGGCCCGTCCGCCGACGCACTGGTGGAGGAGATCCGCGAGGCCCTGGCCAACGACCTGGACGCGCCCGCCGCGCTCGCCGCGGTGGACCGCTGGGCGGCCCGACAGGAAGAGCAGGGCGGCACGGACACGGCAGCTCCGGGCCTGGTGACCAGGGCGGTGGACGCCCTGCTGGGCGTGGCCCTGTAAACACCCTGAGCGTGAGCGCCCCGAAAGGGGCGCGGGGAACGGCGTGACAAGCCGCGACGCCGCGGCAGTCGCCCGACGCCTGTCGTGGCACACCGCAACGCGACGGAACACGCAGAAGGGGCGCTTCCCACACGGGGACCGCCCCTTCTGCACACCCGCGGACGTCCGCAGGCTCAGTCCTCCGAACCGTCCTCGTCGTCCTCCTTGGCCCCGCCGCCGGAGGCAGGCGGCCGCGGCTTCCCGCCCGGAGGGCCCACGTCCCGGCGCCGCAGGTACCGCTCGAACTCGCGGGCGATCGCCTCGCCGGACGCCTCCGGCAACTCGGCGGTGTCCCGGGCCTCCTCCAGCGTCTGGACGTACTCGGCGACCTCGCTGTCCTCGGCGGCCAGCTGGTCCACGCCCACCTGCCAGGCGCGCGCGTCCTCGGGCAGCTCGCCCTGCGGGATGCGCAGGTCCAGCAGGTCCTCCAGACGGTTCAACAGTGCCAGCGTGGCCTTGGGGTTGGGCGGCTGGGAGACGTAGTGCGGTACGGCCGCCCACAGCGACACCGCCGGGACGCCCGCGTGCGTGCACGCCTCCTGCAGGACGCCGACGATGCCCGTCGGGCCCTCGTACTTGGTCTCCTCCAGGTCCATCCGGCGGGCCAGGTCCGGGTCGGACGTGACCCCGCTGACCGGCACCGGACGCGTGTGCGGGGTGTCACCGAGCAGGGCGCCCAGGATGACCACCAGCTCCACGCCCAGCTCGTGCGCGAAACCGAGCAGTTCGTTGCAGAACGACCGCCAGCGCATGGACGGCTCGATCCCGCGGACCAGCACCAGGTCGCGCGGCTTCTCGCCGCCGACCCGCACCACCGACAACCTTGTCGTCGGCCAGGTGATCTTTCGCACACCGCCGTCCATGAACACCGTGGGGCGGTTCACCTGGAAGTCGTAGTAGTCCTCGGCGTCCAGCGCCGCGAACACCTCGCCCTTCCACTCGCGTTCCAGATGCGCGACCGCCGTGGAGGCGGCGTCGCCGGCATCGTTCCAGCCCTCGAACGCGGCCACCATGACTGGGTCGATCAGCTCGGGAACCCCCTCCAGCTCGATCACCCAGTGCCTCCTTCCGACGTGCCCTCGCTTGACCCACCAACCTTACGGCGTCCGGCGGGGGCGCCCGCAGCCCCCTTGCACGGGGGAGTGAACGGATCACTGCCCCGTTCGTCACCGGGGAACACCCCGGCGGTCTCACTCCCCGAGGCGCTCACGGCCGAACTCACCGAGCGGACCGCAGCCACTGCTCCACGCTCGCGATGTGCACGGTCGCCCAGGAGCGGGCCGCCTCCGCGTCCCGGTCGCGCAGCGCGGCCAGGATCGCCCGGTGCTCGCGCAGCGTGCGGCCGACGGCGTCCTCCTGGGTGAGGCCGCGCCAGATCCGGGCCCGGGTGGTGGGCCCTGACAACCCGTCAAGCAACGAGCAGAGCACCGAGTTCCCGGCGCTCCGCACGATGCTCCGGTGGAACTCCAGGTCGGCCGCGACCAGCTGCTCCACCGACGGGTTCGCGCCCAGGGCGTCCAACTGCGCGCCCAGCGCCTCCAGTTGCTCCTCGCCGATGCGCGAGGCGGCCAGCGCGGTCGCGGCCGGCTCCAGGATCCGGCGCACCGCAAGGAACTCCAGCACCGTGTCGTCGCGGTGGAAGTCCACGACGAAGCTCACCGCCTCCAGCAGCAGCTGCGGATCGAGGCTGGTGACGTAGGTGCCGTCACCCTGCCGTACGTCGAGGATCCGGATCAGCGACAGGGCGCGGACCGCCTCCCGCAGGGAGTTGCGGGACAGGCCCAGCTCGGCGGCCAGCTCGCTCTCCTTCGGCAGCCGGTCGCCCGGGCCCAGCGCACCGGAGACGATCATGCCCTTGATCTTCTCGATCGCCTCGTCGGTGACTGCCATCGACCGGCCTCCTGCCCCAGACATCGGATGTCTCCGGCCTCATTATGCGCGGTCACAGGCAGTTGGCCGGCTCGTCGTACGGCGGGATGCCGTGGGCGCCGTTCGCCGGCCCGGCGGGCGGCGGCGAGGTCCGGTTGTCGCACCGGGGAGGAGAAAGGGGCGGCTCCATCGGCGTGGAGCCGCCCCTTTCCGTGGTCCGGACCCGGTGCGGCGGGGTCCGGAGCGTCGGCGGCGGCCGGCCCGGTCAGGGCGGTGGCCGGCCGCCGCCCGGTCCTACTTCTTGTCCAGCAGGTCCTGGACCTTCGCGCGGACCTCGTCCGTGGCCAGGCCGCGGATGGTCAGCGTGGTCCGGCGGCGCAGCACGTCGTCCTGGGTCTCGGCCCACTCGTGGTCCCGGGCCCAGACGACCTGCGCCCAGATCTCCGGGGCGTCGGGGTGGACGCGCTCGGCCAGCTCCGGGTTCTCGTTGGCGAGCCGGGCGATGTCGAACGCCAGGGACCCGTAGTGCGTGGCCAGGTGCTTGGCGGTGTCGGCGGCCATGCGCGGGCCGGGAGCCGGGTTGTCGACCAGCAGGCGGTGCGCGACCGCGCGCGGGTTGGCGACGCCGGGCAGCGGCAGCTTCTTCGGCAGCGAGGAGATCGGCTCGAAGTCGTCGCCGAGCGGGTGGCCCGGCAGCGCCTCCAGCTTCTTCATGATCGTACGGCCGATGTGGCGGAACGTCGTCCACTTGCCGCCCGCGACGGACAGCATGCCGCCCTTGCCCTCGGTCACCACGGTCTCGCGCTTGGCCTTGGCCGTGTCACCGGGGCCACCCGGCAGCACGCGCAGGCCGGCGAAGGCGTACGTGATCAGGTCACGCTGGAGCTGCTGGTCCCGGACGGAGAACGCGGCCTCGTCCAGGATCTGGGCTATGTCCTTCTCGTTGACGGACACGTCCGCCGGGTCGCCCTCGAACTCCTCGTCGGTGGTGCCGAGCAGCAGCATGTCCTCCCAGGGGAGGGCGAAGGTGATGCGGTACTTGTCGATCGGGGTCGCGAGCGCGGCCTTCCAGGGGGAGGTGCGCTTGAGGACCAGGTGCGCGCCCTTGGACAGCCGGATGGACGGCGCCGCGCCCGCGTCCTCCATCCTGCGCAGGTGGTCGACCCAGGGGCCGGTCGCGTTCAGTACGAGACGGGCGTTGACGCCGAACTCGTCGCCGGACGTGCGGTCCTTCAGATCGGCACCCGTCACCCGGCCGTTGGTGAAGCGCAGCCCGGTGACCTCGGCGTGGTTGAGGACGACCGCGCCGGCCTCGACGGCCGCGCGGACCGTCATCAGCGCCATGCGCGCGTCGTTCATCTGGTCGTCGCCGTACACGGCCACGGCCTTGAGGTTTTCGGTGCGCAGCTCGGGCACGTCCTGCGCCGCCTTGGCGGGTGAGAGCAGGTGGCCCACGCCGTCACCGAACGCGGAGAGCGCGGAGTAGGCGAAGACGCCCGCGCCGAGCTTCGCCGCGCCGTGCGGCCCGCCCTTGTACACGGGGAGGTAGAAGGTGAGCGGGTTCGCCAGGTGGGGGGCCACCTGGCGGGAGACCGCACGGCGCTCGAAGTGGTTCTCCGCCACCAGCTTGACCGCGCCGGTCTGCAGGTAGCGCAGACCGCCGTGGAGCAGCTTGGAGGAGGCGGAGGAAGTGGCGCCGGCGAAGTCGCCGGCGTCGACCAGCGCCACCCTGAGCCCGGACTGCGCGGCGTGCCAGGCGGTGGAGATGCCCAGGATGCCGCCGCCGATCACCAGAAGGTCGTACGACGCCTTGGAGAGCTGCTCCCTGGTCTCGGCTCGGCTCGGGTTGGAGCCGGAGGCCGGGTGCGTCCCCAGGGCAGGCACGGAACTCAGGGTGGACTGACTGGTCATGTCGGGTACTTACTCCTCGTCAGAGCTGTCTGAACTGTCTTGAGCCGATCAGCTCTCGTCCTCGATCCAGCCCATGGTCCGTTCGACGGCCTTGAGCCAGTTCTTGTACTCACGGTCGCGGGTGTCCGCGTCCATCTGGGGGGTCCACTCGGCGGCCCGGCGCCAGTTGGCGCGCAGCTCGTCGGTGCTGGACCAGAAGCCGACGGCCAGGCCGGCGGCGTAGGCGGCGCCGAGGCAGGTGGTCTCGGCGACCATCGGGCGCACCACCGGTGCGTCCAGAACGTCGGCGAGGGTCTGCATCAGCAGGTTGTTGGAGGTCATGCCGCCGTCGACCTTCAGGGCCACCAGCTCGTCACCGGAGTCCTTGACCATGGCGTCGGCGATCTCACGGGTCTGCCAGGCGGTCGCCTCCAGGACCGCGCGGGCGAGGTGCGCCTTGGTGACGTACCGGGTCAGGCCGGCGATCACACCGCGGGCGTCGGAGCGCCAGTGCGGGGCGAACAGACCGGAGAAGGCCGGTACGAAGTAGGCGCCGCCGTTGTCCTCGACCGAGAGCGCGAGCGTCTCGATCTCGGCCGCGGTGGAGATCAGGCCCATCTGGTCGCGCATCCACTGCACCAGGGAGCCCGTGACCGCGATCGAGCCCTCGAGGGCGTAGACCGTCGGCTGGTCGCCGATCTTGTAACCGACCGTGGTCAGCAGACCGGCGTAGGAGTTGATGATCTTGTCACCGGTGTTCATCACCATGAAGGTGCCGGTGCCGTAGGTGGACTTGGTCTCGCCCTCGGAGAAGCAGGTCTGGCCGAACAGGGCCGCCTGCTGGTCGCCGAGCGCCGAGGCGACCGGGATGCCGCCCAGCAGGTCGCCCAGCTTGCCGCCGGTGACCTCGCCGTAGACCTCGGCGGAGGGGCGGATCTCGGGCAGCATGGCCAGCGGGACGCCGATGGACTCGGCGATCTTCTCGTCCCACTGCATGGTGTGCAGGTTCATGAGAAGGGTGCGGGAGGCGTTGGTGACGTCGGTGACGTGGCGGCCGCCGTTGACACCGCCGGTCAGGTTCCAGATGACCCAGCTGTCCATGGTGCCGAAGAGGATGTCGCCCGCCTCGGCCCGCTCCTTGAGGCCCTCGACGTTGTCGAGCAGCCAGCGGGCCTTGGGCCCGGCGAAGTAGGCGGCCAGCGGCAGGCCGGTCTCGCGGCGGAAGCGGTCCTGGCCGACATTGCGGCCCAGCTCCCGGCAGAGGGCGTCGGTGCGGGTGTCCTGCCAGACGATGGCGTTGTGGACGGGCTCACCGGTGTTCTTGTCCCACAGCACGGTGGTCTCGCGCTGGTTGGTGATGCCGATGGCCTTGATGTCGTCGCGGGTGATGCCCGCCTTCTGGATGGCTCCGGCGACGACTTCCTGGACGTTGGTCCAGATCTCGTTGGCGTTGTGCTCGACCCAGCCCGGCTTCGGGAAGATCTGCTCGTGCTCCTTCTGGTCGACGGAGACGATACGGCCGTCCCGGTCGAAGACGATGCAGCGCGAGGAGGTCGTGCCCTGGTCGATCGCCGCGATGAAGGGGCCTGCGGTGTGGGCGTCGGTCACTGTGTGCTCCTGAAAAGATCCGTGGTGATGGGGCTGTACGTACGGCGCGTGCTTCGAAGTGATGTCTAAGCGAAAGCGACGTTGTATATGCCTGCCGCGATGGCGGCGCCGATCAGCGGACCGACCACCGGGATCCAGGCGTAGCTCCAGTCGGAACCGCCCTTGTTGGGCAGCGGCAGCAGGGCGTGCACGATGCGCGGGCCCAGGTCGCGGGCCGGGTTGATCGCGTAGCCCGTCGGGCCGCCGAGCGACAGACCGATCGACACGACCACGAACGCCGTGATCAGGCCGCCGAGGATGCCGAGACCGTTGCCCTTGTCGTTCAGGCCCTGGGTGAGGACCGCGAGGATCAGCACGATGGTGCCGATGATCTCCGTGGTGAGGTTCTGCACCACGTTCCGGATCTCCGGACCGGTGGAGAAGACGCCGAGGACCGGGCCGGCGCCCTTCTCCTGGGCTTCGACCGCCTTGGCCGAGGTGGCCTGCGCGCCCGGACCGCCGACGATCTCCTTGTCGGTCAGGTGCGCCTGGAACTGGCCGTAGTAGGTGACCCACACGAGCGCCGCGCCGATCATCGCGCCGAGCAGCTGGCCGGCGAAGTAGGTCGGAACGTTGCTCCAGTCGCTGTCCTTGATGGCCAGGGCGACGGTGACGGCCGGGTTGAGGTGGGCACCGGACAGCGGTCCGGAGATGTACACGGCCGTCATGACGGCGAAGCCCCACCCGAAGGCGATGGCGAGCCAGCCGGCGTTACGGGCCTTGGAGGCCTTCAGTGTGACCGCGGCGCAGACGCCGCCGCCGAGCAGGATGAGTATGGCGGTACCGATGGTCTCGCCGATGAAGATGTCGGAGCTGGACACCCGCGACTCCTTTGTCCTTCGTCCAGGGGCCGAACCCCGGGTCCCGCCGGGATTCAGGCGCCCTCGGGGGTGAGAGCGATGCCGGCCCTTGGCGTTGTCACACTCTAGCGCGTATTGCCGGTAGGTGTTCGACAATGCCGACCGATGGACGGGAGTCTTGTTCGGCGTTACGCGTGCGTCAAGAGTTCTGTTATCGAAAACAGGATCGTTATTGATCGCTGCGGGTTATCGACCTTCGTACACGGACGTACGATCTAGCCTAATTTGTCCATTTCAGGGTAGGCCGAGGGCCGGAACGCCGCCTGGCGTCCCGGTCGTTCCGCGCTGGAGCCCGGGTCTGTCAGAACCGCCCGGCGCCCAGGTCCCGGGAGACCGCTCGGGCGCAGTCGCGCACCGCCGCGATCAGCTCGGGGCGCAGCTCCCCGTCCCGGCGCAGCCGCTCCACGGCACCGGCGATGCCGACCGCGCCCACGGGCATCCGGCGCCGGTCGTGGATGGGGGCGGCGATCGACGCCACGCCCTCCCAGGTCTCCTCCACGTCGGCTGCATACCCACGCGCGCGCGTGATGTCCAGGAGATGCTCGAAGTCGCCCGCCTCGCACACCGTGCGATCCGTGAACGCCTTCCGGTCGGTGTCCAGCGCCTCGCTGTGCGCCACCGGGTCGTAGGCGGACAGCACCTTGCCCAGCGCCGTGGAGTGCAGTGGCTGCATGGCCCCGATCTCCAGCACCTGCCGGCTGTCGTCCGGCCGGAAGACGTGGTGCACGATCAGCACGCCCTGCTGGTGCAGGACACCCAGGTACACGCTCTCCCCGCTGGAGCGCGCCAGGTCGTCGGTCCACACCAGCGCCCGCGCGCGCAACTCGTGCACGTCGAGGTAGGTCGTGCCCAGGCGCAGCAGCTCCGCGCCCAGCTGATAGCGGCCGGAGGCCTCGTCCTGCTCCACGAACCCCTCCTGCTGGAGGGTGCGCAGGATGCCGTGGGCGGTGCCCTTGGCGAGACCCAGTGACGAGGCGATGTCCGAGAGGCCGAGCCGCCGCTCGCCGCCCGCGAGCAGCCGCAGCATCGCCGCCGCCCGTTCGAGCGACTGGATGTTCCGTGCCATCGCCGTCCTGCCTCCGTCCCCTTCGACTGCCCGCGGCGCGACAACCACACCGTTCGGCAATGTCGAACACTACCGGTCCATGCCGACCTCCCGCTAATGGTCGGACGGCACCTGTTACATCACACGTGACCTGCGCGTGGCATCAGGGCCACACGCGTCCGTCTCGTGGACGCCGCTGCCCATCCAAGCCCACTCCCGGTTACTCTGGCGCCGTGCGGCATCCCGTCTGCCCGGGAAACCGCATAGCCGACAGCCGTCGCATCACAGGGAGTCCCTACATGGCCTCGTCGCCGACGTCCCCTTCCGCCGACAGCCGGACCCGCGTGTCCGCGCTCCGCGAGGCGCTCGCCACCCGGGTGGTGGTCGCCGACGGAGCCATGGGCACGATGCTCCAGGCGCAGGAGCCCACTCTCGAGGACTTCCAGCAGCTCGAGGGCTGCAACGAGATCCTCAACGTCACCCGCCCCGACATCGTCCGCTCCGTCCACGAGGCGTACTTCGCCGTGGGCGTCGACTGCGTCGAGACCAACACCTTCGGGGCCAACCACTCCGCGCTCGGCGAGTACGACATCCCCGAGCGCGTACACGAGCTGTCCGAGGCCGGCGCCCGGGTGGCCCGGGAGACCGCCGACGCGTTCACCGCCAAGGACGGCCGGCCCCGCTGGGTGCTCGGCTCCATGGGCCCCGGCACCAAGCTGCCCACCCTCGGCCACGCCCCCTACACCACCCTGCGCGACGCCTACCAGCGCAACGCCGAGGGCCTGGTCGCCGGCGGCGCCGACGCCCTGCTGGTGGAGACCACCCAGGACCTGCTCCAGACCAAGGCGGCCGTCCTCGGCGCCCGGCGCGGCCTGGACGCCCTCGGCCTGGACCTGCCGGTGATCGTCTCCGTCACCGTCGAGACCACCGGCACCATGCTGCTCGGCTCCGAGATCGGCGCGGCCCTCACCGCGCTGGAACCCCTCGGCATCGACATGATCGGCCTGAACTGCGCCACCGGCCCGGCCGAGATGAGCGAGCACCTGCGCTACCTCGCCCGCACCGCCCGCATCCCGCTGTCCTGCATGCCCAACGCGGGCCTGCCGGTCCTCGGCAGGGACGGCGCCCACTACCCGCTGGGCGCGCCGGAGCTGGCCGACGCCCAGGAGACCTTCGTCCGCGAGTACGGCCTCTCGCTCGTCGGCGGCTGCTGCGGCACCACACCCGAACACCTGCGCCAGGTCGTGGAGCGCGTCCAGGGCCTCACCCCGCCCGCCCGCGACCCGCGCCCCGAGCCGGGCGCCGCCTCCCTGTACCAGTCGGTGCCGTTCCGGCAGGACACCTCCTACCTCGCCATCGGCGAGCGCACCAACGCCAACGGCTCCAAGAAGTTCCGCGAGGCCATGCTGGCCGGCCGCTGGGACGACTGCGTGGAGATGGCGCGCGAGCAGATCCGCGAGGGCGCGCACATGCTCGACCTGTGCGTGGACTACGTCGGCCGCGACGGCGTCGCCGACATGGAGGAACTCGCCGGCCGCTTCGCCACCGCCTCCACCCTGCCGATCGTCCTGGACTCCACCGAGGTCGACGTCCTGCGGGCGGGCCTGGAGAAGCTCGGCGGCCGCGCGGTGATCAACTCCGTGAACTACGAGGACGGCGACGGCCCCGACTCCCGCTTCGTCCAGGTCACCAAGCTGGCGGGCGAGCACGGCGCCGCGCTGATCGCGCTCACCATCGACGAGGAGGGCCAGGCCCGCACCCCGGAGAAGAAGGTCGAGATCGCCGAACGGCTGATCGCGGACCTGACCGGGAACTGGGGCATCCGAGAGGAGGACATCCTCATCGACGCCCTGACCTTCACCATCTGTACCGGTCAGGAGGAGTCCCGCAAGGACGGCATCGCCACCATCGAGGCGATCCGCGAGCTGAAGAAGCGGCACCCGGCCGTGCAGACCACGCTGGGCCTGTCGAACATCTCCTTCGGCCTCAACCCGGCCGCCCGCATCCTTTTGAACTCCGTCTTCCTCGACGAGTGCGTCAAGGCGGGCCTGGACTCGGCGATCGTGCACGCCTCCAAGATCCTGCCGATCGCCCGCTTCAGCGAGGAAGAGGTCCAGACCGCTCTCGACCTGATCTACGACCGCCGCGCCGAGGGCTACGACCCCCTCCAGAAGCTCATGCAGCTCTTCGAGGGCGCCACGGCGAAGTCCCTGAAGGCCGGCAAGGCCGAGGAGCTGGCCGCGCTGCCGCTGGAGGAGCGGCTCAAGCGCCGCATCATCGACGGCGAGCGCAACGGCCTGGAGCAGGACCTGGACACCGCCCTTCAGGACCGGCCCGCCCTCGACATCGTCAACGAGACCCTCCTGGACGGCATGAAGGTCGTCGGCGAGCTGTTCGGCTCCGGCCAGATGCAGCTGCCGTTCGTCCTCCAGTCCGCCGAGGTCATGAAGGCCGCCGTCGCCCACCTCGAGCCGCACATGGAGAAGTCGGACGCCGAGGGCAAGGGCACCATCGTGCTCGCCACCGTGCGCGGCGACGTGCACGACATCGGCAAGAACCTGGTCGACATCATCCTGTCCAACAACGGCTACAACGTCGTCAACCTGGGCATCAAGCAGCCGGTCTCCGCGATCCTGGAGGCGGCCGAGGAACACCGGGCCGACGTGATCGGCATGTCCGGGCTCCTGGTCAAGTCCACGGTGATCATGAAGGAGAACCTGGAGGAGCTGAACCAGCGCGGCCTCGCCGGCCGCTTCCCGGTCATCCTCGGCGGCGCCGCCCTCACCCGGGCCTATGTCGAGCAGGACCTGCACGAGATCTACGAGGGCGAAGTCCGCTACGCCCGCGACGCCTTCGAGGGCCTGCGCCTGATGGACGCCCTGATCGGCGTCAAGCGGGGCGTGCCCGGCGCCAAGCTGCCCGAGCTGAGGCAGCGCCGGGTCCGCGCGGCCGCCGCCGTCGAGGTGGAGGAGCGCCCGCAGGAGGGCCACGTCCGCTCCGACGTCGCCACCGACAACCCCGTGCCCACCCCGCCGTTCTGGGACACCCGGGTCGTCAAGGGCATCCAGCTCAAGGAGTACGCGAGCTGGCTGGACGAGGGCGCGCTGTTCAAGGGCCAGTGGGGGCTGAAGCAGGCCCGCACCGGCGAGGGACCGACGTACGAGGAACTGGCCGAGACCGAGGGCCGGCCCCGGCTGCGCGGCCTGCTCGACCGGCTCCAGACCGAGAACCTCCTCGAGGCCGCCGTCGTCTACGGCTACTTCCCCTGCGTGTCCAAGGACGACGACCTGATCATCCTGGACGAGCAGGGCAACGAGCGCACCCGCTTCACCTTCCCGCGCCAGCGCCGCGGCCGGCGCCTGTGCCTCGCCGACTTCTTCCGCCCCGAGGAGTCGGGCGAGACGGACGTGGTCGGCCTCCAGGTCGTCACCGTCGGCTCGCGCATCGGCGAGGAGACCGCCAAGCTCTTCGAGGCCAACGCCTACCGCGACTACCTCGAACTGCACGGCCTGTCCGTGCAGTTGGCCGAGGCGCTCGCCGAGTACTGGCACGCCCGGGTGCGCGCCGAACTCGGCTTCGCCGGCGAGGACCCGGCCGGCATCGAGGACATGTTCGCCCTGAAGTACCGCGGCGCCCGCTTCTCCCTCGGCTACGGCGCCTGCCCCGACCTGGAGGACCGCGCCAAGATCGCCGAACTCCTCAAGCCGGAGCGGATCGGCGTCCACCTCTCCGAGGAGTTCCAGCTGCACCCCGAGCAGTCCACGGACGCGATCGTGATCCACCACCCCGAGGCCAAGTACTTCAACGCACGGTGACGCGTGTCTCACCCAGCACGCTGATCGGATAAGTCGTACACTGGTCGGTCCATTACAGGCCGGTTCCCCCACCGGGGAACCGGCCTGGTCGTCCCTCAAGGAGGTGCGCCCGGATGACCAGCACGGTCCCCGCGCTAGGAACCCGTACGGCCGAAGGCTCCGCCCTGCAAGCGGTGCTCCTCGACATGGACGGCACCCTGGTGGACACCGAGGGTTTCTGGTGGGACGTCGAGGTGGAGGTCTTCGCCTCCCTCGGGCACACCCTGGACGAGACCTGGCGCCATGTCGTGGTGGGTGGCCCCATGACCCGCAGCGCAGGATTCCTGATCGAGGCCACCGGCGCCGACATCACCCTCGCCGAGCTCACGATCCTGCTCAACGAGGGGTTCGAGGACCGCATCGGACGCGCCCTGCCGCTGATGCCGGGCGCCGCCCGGCTGCTCGCCGAGCTCTCCCGGTACGAGATCCCGACCGCCCTGGTCTCCGCCTCCCACCGGCGCATCATCGACCGTGTGCTGTCCGTGCTGGGCCCGCACCACTTCGCCCTCTCCATCGCCGGCGACGAGGTCTCCCGCACCAAGCCCTTCCCGGACCCGTATCTGCTCGCCGCCGCGGGGCTCGGCGCGGATCCGGCCAGATGTGCCGTGGTCGAGGACACCGCGACCGGCGTGGCAGCCGCCGAGGCCGCGGGCTGCCGGGTGGTCGCCGTCCCCTCCGTCGCACCCATCGGCCCGGCCGCGGGGCGCACCGTCGTCTCCTCTCTGGAAGAGGTCGACCTGGCATTTCTTCAGGGCCTGATGACGGAAATGCGCTAGCCGGTCACGCGCGGTATCCCCGGCTCGAAGAGCCGGGGGGAGTGCTTAAGTCCATTGGCCGTGCTGGACATATTTCCGGGGAAGTACACCGGCGTGGAATTCCGGGCAGGCCGCCCGGCCGAATACTGCTGACCGGCCGCACAGTTGGGAGTGTGACGTTCCCCACGCCGACGGGGCTCGACAACGTTGCCCAAGTGTGCTGGTGGGCCCCGTTCCGGGCGGTTCGGTGGAACCTTGTGTCCCGATTGGTGGGATGCTGCACTAATCCTGCCGCTGTCGGGTTTTCGGTGCGTCCGCGACCGGTTCCACTGCGTGATGGGGGGTCAACTCACGCGGCTGTGAACCCCGCTGCGGGCGAGGACTAATCTCGTCGCGAGAACATCGCCGAGTACCCCCGTGATCCGCCGCACCACCCATGCATGCCGGATACACGGACCCGAACAGCCCTGGAGAAACTCCCGCATGAACCGCAAGACTTTGGTGCTGCCGGCGGTGGCCGGCCTGCTCACCCCGGTTCTCGCCGCGTGCGGCGGATCCGACAGCGGGAGCAAGAGCGGCGACGCCATCGTCGTCGGCACCACGGACCGGTTCACCGCCACGAAGGACGCCCCGGCGCCCCTCGACCCGGCCTACGCCTACGACGTCGGCACCTGGAACATCCTGCGCCAGTCCGTACAGACCCTGATGGCGCAGCCCAAGGGCGAGGGAGACCCTGTCCCGGACGCCGCCGAGAGCTGCTCCTTCACCGACAGCGGCAGCGAGCGCTACGCCTGCAAGCTGCGCGAGGGCCTGAAGTTCGCGAGCGGCGACCCGGTGACCGCCGAGGCCGTCAAGTACTCCATCGAGCGCGCGCTGCGCATCGACGCCGACAGCGGTGTCTCCGCCCTGCTCAACACCATCGACACCATCGAGACGCAGGGCGACCGCGAGGTCATCTTCCACCTGAAGACGGCCGACGCCACCTTCCCGTACAAGCTGTCCACCCCGGTCGCGGGCATCATCAACCCCGAGGACTACGAGAAGGGCAAGCTCCGCGACGGCTTCGAGATCGACGGCTCCGGCCCGTACACCTTCAAGGCCGACGTCGAGGACGACGCCATCGTCAGCGCCACCTTCAGCAAGAACCCCTCCTACGAGGGCGCCGTGAAGGTGAACAACAGCACCGTCGAGCTGCGCGCCTTCGCCGACGCCGACGCCATGGGCGCCGCGATCGACAAGGGCGACATCGACGTGATGACCCGCACCATGTCGCCCGCGCTGATCCAGAAGCTGGACGGCAGCAGCGACGAGAAGGTCGACCTGGTCGACATGCCGGGCCTGGAAATCCGCTACCTCGCCTTCAACACCACCGCGTCCAGCGTCAAGTCCAAGGCCGTACGCCAGGCCATGGCCCAGCTGATCAACCGCGGCGAGCTGGTCTCCAAGGTCTACGGCACCCAGGCCGAGCCGCTGTACTCGCTGGTCCCGGCCACCGTCACCGGCCACTCCAACTCGTTCTTCAACAAGTACGGCAACCCCAGCGCCGCCAAGGCCAAGGAACTGCTGTCCAAGGCCGGCATCACCACCCCGGTGAAGCTGACCCTGCACTACACGACCGACCACTACGGCTCGGCCACCCGGCAGGAGTTCGAGGTCCTCCGGAAGCAGCTCAACGACAGCGGCCTGTTCGACGCCTCCATCGAGGGCCACCCCTGGGCGACCTTCCGGCCCGCCGAGCGCAAGGGCCAGTACGACGTCTACGGCATGGGCTGGTTCCCGGACTTCCCGGACGCCGACAACTTCCTCGCGCCCTTCCTCGACAAGGACAACTTCCTCGGCTCGCCCTACTCCAACAGCACCATCCAGCGCACGCTGATCCCGCAGTCCCGCCGCGAGGCGGACCGGCTCGGCGCGTCCAAGAGCCTTACCGAGATCCAGGACACCGTCGCCGAGGACGTCCCGGTCCTGCCGCTGTGGCAGGGCAAGCAGTATGCCGCCGCACGGGACGACATCACGGGCGTGGCCTACGCCCTCAACTCCTCCTCGACGCTTCAGCTGTGGGAGCTCGGCCGCGGTGTGAGCGGCTGACGGCTCTCTGCACCCGGGGCCAAGCACGGCGGCCCCGGGGCCCGGGGCCAGGGACGGCGGCCCCGGGCTGACGACCCGACGACAAGGCACATTTCAAGTGAACATGCGCAACCAGTGGCCAGTCCTGCCCATCGTGGCGGGGCTGGCCTCCGGCCTGTTGACCGGCTGCGGCTCGGAGACCGGTGATTCCGGGGGTACCGGCTCCTCCGTGGTGATGGGGATGTCCGACGACGTCCTCGCCACGGACCCGGCATCCGGATATGACCCCGGCTCCTGGCTGTTGTTCAACAACGTCTTCCAGTCGCTGCTCAGCTTTCCCAAGGGCGCGACCGAACCCCAGCCCGACCTGGCGAAGGACTGTGCCTTCACCGACACCCGGGCCATGGTCTACAAGTGCGAGCTGAAGGACGGCCTGAAGTTCAGCAACGGTGACGACCTCACCTCCGAGGACGTGAAGTTCTCCTTCGACCGCATGCTGCGGATCGACGACCCCGCCGGTCCCGCGATCATGTTCCCGATGCTCGACAAGGTCGAGACACCGGACGCGAAGACGGCCGTCTTCCATCTGAAGGTGCCCGACGCCACCTTCCCCAGCAAGATCGCCTCCGGCGCCGGCTCCATCGTGGACCACCGCCAGTACGACGCGGACGGCCTGCGCACCGACCACCAGGCCGTCGGATCCGGCCCCTACAAGCTGGACTCCATCGACAAGGACCAGGCGGTCTTCTCCGTCAACGGCAACTACCAGGGCGCCGCCAAGGCCAGGAACTCGGGCGTCACCCTGAAGTTCTTCCACGGCGACCGCACCGCCCTGAAGCACTCCCTCCTCGACGGCGACATCGACATCGCCTACCGAGGCCTGACCGCCGCCGACATCGCCGGCCTCGACCAGCAGGCCGACAAAGAGGGCGTCGACGTCATCGAGGGCAGCAGCGCCGAGGTCCAGCACCTGGTCTTCAACGTGAAGGACCCGGTGGCCGGCAAGCTCGGCGTCCGCAAGGCCATGGCCTACCTCATCGACCGCGACGCCCTGATCAAGGACGTGTACCAGGGCACCGCCACCCCGCTGTACTCGATCATCCCGGCGGGCGTCGCGGGTCACAACACCGCGTTCTTCGACACCTACGGCGCCCGCCCCTCCCGGGCCAAGGCCGCCGCCGCCCTGCACGCCGACGGCATCAGCGGCAAGGTCAAGCTCACCCTGTGGTCCACGCCGTCCCGCTACGGCCCCGCCACCGACGAGGAGCTGAAGGCCATCGCCGGCCAGCTCAACGCCAGCGGCCTGTTCGACGCCGACGTCAAGTCCGTCGCCTTCGACCAGTACGAGAAGGACATCGCCCAGGGCAAGTACGGCGTGTACGTGAAGGGCTGGGTGCCGGACTACCCGGACGCCGACAACTTCACCGCCCCCTTCTTCGGCAAGGGCAACGTGCTGGACAACAACTACAACAACCGCGCCATCACCGGGTCCCTCATCCCCGCCACCGCAGCGCAGAGCGACCGTTCGGCGACCGACAAGGAGTTCGGCAAGCTCCAGAACATCGTCGCCGACGAACTGCCCGTCCTGCCGGTCTGGCAGGCCAAGCAGTACGCGGTCGTCCGTGACGGCGTGTACGGCCTGGAGTACTGCCTGGACGCCTCCACCGTGTTCCGGTTCTGGGAACTCAGCAAGGGCTGACGCCGGTCGTGCCGAAGGGCGCCCCTCCCGTGTGGTGAGGGGCGCCCTTCGCCGTCGTACGGCCCGCGCCGCCCTGCGTCTCCCGCGCGGCCCACCACGCGGCCTGCCATGCGGTGTACCGCGCGGTCTTACTGCGCGCCGGGGCGCACCAGACCGCTCTCGTACGCGTACACGGCGGCCTGCACCCGGTCCCTGAGGCCCAGCTTGGTGAGCACATGCCCCACATGTGTCTTCACCGTCGTCTCACTGACGAACAGGTCCGCCGCGATCTCGGCGTTGGACAGCCCGCGCGCCACCAGCTTCAGCACCTCCACCTCACGGTCGGTGAGGGTGTGCAGGGTGTCCGGCACCGGCTCCTCGCCCGACGGCAGATGAGTGGCGTACTTGTCCAGCAGCCGCCGCGTGATGCTCGGCGCGAGCAAGGCCTCGCCGGCCGCCACCACCCGGATCGCCTGCACCAGTTCGTTGGCGGGCGCGTCCTTGAGCAGAAAGCCGCTCGCCCCGGCGCGCAGCGCCTCCACCACGTACTCGTCCAGGTCGAACGTGGTCAGCACCAGCACCTTCGCCGGACCGTCCCGCCCGGGCCCGGTGATCTGCCGGGTGGCCTCCACACCGTCCATCCGCGGCATCCGGATGTCCATCAGCACGACATCCGGCTGAAGCGCTCGCACCTGATCCAGGGCCTGCAGGCCGTCACCGGCCTCGCCGACGACCGCGATGTCCTGCTCGGCCTCCAGAATCATCCGGAAACCGGTACGCAACAGCGGCTGGTCGTCGACCAGTAGGACACGGATGGCCACCTGACACTCCTTCGCTAGTCCGGCCCCATTCTGCCCTGCGCCCGATCTCCGCTTCACCCGGTCCCGGACTCCGTCGCCCTGACCGGCAGCGGATACGGCGGGGGAGTGCCGCCGAACTCCGGGCAGTGCGCCTGGTGGTCGCACCAGCCGCACAGCTTGGTCGGCCGCGGCCGCCAGTCCCCGCTCTCCGTGGCCTGCCTGATGGCCTCCCACAGCGCGTGCAGCCTGCGCTCCACCCGCTCGAGGTCGGCGCGGACCGGGTCGTACGTCAGCACGTCACCGCTGCCGAGATAGACCAGCTGCAGCCGGCGCGGGATGACGCCCTTCAGCCGCCACACGACGAGGGCGTAGAACTTCATCTGGAACAGCGCGCCCTCGGCGTACTCGGGGCGGGGCGCCTTGCCGGTCTTGTAGTCGACGATCCGCACCTCGCCGGTCGGCGCCACGTCCACCCGGTCGATGATCCCGCGCAGCCGCAGCCCCGACTCCAGCTCGGCCTCGACGAACAGCTCCCGCTCGGCCGGCTCCAGCCGGGTCGGGTCCTCCAGCGTGAACCAGCGCTCCACCAGCCGCTCCGCCTCGGCGAGCCACCCGGCCAGCCGCTCCCCCTCCGGATCATCGGCGAACAGCTCGGTCACCTCGGGCCTGCTCTCCCTGAGCCGGTCCCACTGCCCCGGGATCAGCGCCTTGGCCCGCGGCGCGGTCCGCTCCCCGGCGGGCGCGTCGAACAGCCGCTCCAGCACGGCGTGCACCAGCGTCCCGCGCGTCGCCGCCGCGCTCGGCTTCTCCGGCAGCCGGTCGATCACCCGGAATCGGTACAGCAACGGGCACTGCATGAAGTCATTGGCCCGAGAGGGAGACAGCGAGGTGGGCGCCATCGCCCCCCGCTCACCGGCACCCGCTTCCCCGACTGCGCTCGCCCCGGCCGCCCCGGCCGCGGCGGCTGCGTCCGGGGCCGTCGAGGGGGCCGGCGGGGACGCCTCGGCCGGCGGGGGCGTCGTCGGCTGCGGCGGGGCGGCCGGTCGAGTCTGCTCGGCGCCGCCCGGCAGGGCCGCCTCCTCCTCGATACTGCTGTCCATGTCCACAGACCTTACGGCCCACCACTGACAGTGACCCACTCGCCGGCCGCGTCGACCGCGCGACCTCGGGGCAAACACAAAGGGTGCCGGGGCGGAACGTGCCACCACGGCCGCATACCATCGACCAGAGACCCTTCCGTCCGGCAGGTGCGGAAGACGCTTCGAACGAGGGGACACCGTGGACGTGAGCGGCGGGAGCGGACAGCCGCGGTCCGGCAACGACGAGCCGGCCGAGCACTCCGCGGACCCAACGGCCCCGGCGACCGGACCCACCGACCACCCCGGGCCCGATCCCGAACGTCCGGCACCCGACAAGACCGCCGCACCGCAGAACCCGGCCCAGGACGAGGCACCCGCCAAGACCGACCCGTCCGGCGCCAAGACCGACCCGTCCGGCGCCAAGACCGACCCGTCCGGCGCCAAGACCGACCCGTCCGGCGCCAAGACCGACCCGTCCGGTGCCGAGGCCGACCCGTCCGGCGGGCACGGCACCGACAGCGCACCCCGCACCCCCGCTCCGCACGTCCCCGACCGGCAAGACCCCGCTACCACCCCCGGGCACGCCCCCGAGCCGGAGCACCGCACGCTCGCGCACTCCGGAATCGCCAAGGGCGCGCCGCCCGAGCCGCGGCCCAAGGAACCCGGCGGCGGGATCCTCATGGGCCGCCCCTTCGGCGTGCCCGTGTACGTCGCGCCGAGCTGGTTCCTCGTCGCCGCGCTGATCACCTGGGTCTTCGGCGGCCAGCTCGACCGCGTGCTGCCCGAGCTGGGCGCCGCCCGCTACCTGGTCTCCCTCTTCTTCGCGGTCGCCTTCTACGCCTCCGTCCTGGTCCACGAGCTGGCCCACACGATCGCCGCGATCCGCTTCAAGCTCCCCGTCCGCCGTATCCAGCTCCAGTTCTTCGGCGGTGTCTCCGAGATCGAGAAGGAGGCCGAGACCCCGGGCCGGGAGTTCGTGCTCGCCTTCGTCGGACCGCTGCTCTCGCTCGCGCTGGCCGGCCTGTTCTACCTCGCCATGAAACCGGTCGAACCCGGCACGGTCCCCGGCGTACTCCTCGCCGGGCTCATGGTCTCCAACCTCATCGTCGCGATCTTCAACCTGCTGCCCGGCCTGCCCCTCGACGGCGGCCGCATGCTCCGCGCCGTCGTCTGGAAGATCAGCGGCAAACCGATGACCGGCACCGTCGCCGCCGCCTGGGTCGGCCGGGCACTCGCCGTCTCGGTCCTGATCGGCCTGCCGCTGCTCAACCAGTCCGGCGCTCTCGGCGGCGGCGGTGAGGACGCCGGCGGCATGGACACCGTCACCGACGCCCTCCTCGCCGCCATCCTCGCCGCGATCATCTGGACCGGCGCCGGCAACAGCCTGCGCATGGCCCGGCTCCGCGAACACCTCCCCGAACTGCGCGCCCGTACCCTCACCCGTCGGGCCGTACCGGTCGAGAACGACACCCCGCTCTCCGAGGCCCTGCGCCGCGCCAACGCCGCCGGGGCCCGCGCCCTGGTCGTGGTCGACGCCGACGGCAACCCCCTCTCACTCGTCCGCGAGGCCGCCATCGTCGGCGTACCGGAACACCGCCGACCCTGGGTGGCCGTCAGCGGCCTCGCCCAGGAACTGACCGACGGCATGCGGGTCTCCGCCGAACTGGCCGGGGAAGACCTCCTGGACGCCCTGCGCGCCACCCCGGCCACCGAGTACCTGGTGGTCGAGGAGACCGGCGAGATCTACGGCGTGCTGTCCGCGGCGGACGTGGAGCGGGCCTTCGTCCGGGCGATGGCCCGGCCGGCCTGACAACCCCCGGAACCGCGCCGCCCGCCAGGGCGCGCGGAACCACACGCTCCACCACCCCGCCCGCCGCTTCCGCACCCACGATCGGCCCCCACCCCCTCCGCTGGCCAAGCCCCCCGCAGGGAACCGGTACGCTGGTCACATGTCCGAACCGACCGGTGCCGCCCGCAGACGCGGGCCCTTCAAGGTCGGGGACCAGGTACAGCTGACCGACCCCAAGGGCCGCCACTACACGTTCACGCTCGAAGCCGGAAAGAACTTCCACACCCACAAGGGTTCCTTCCCGCACGACGAACTGATCGGCGCTCCCGAGGGCAGCGTTGTCCGGACCACCGGCAACGTGGCCTACCTCGCGCTGCGCCCCCTGCTCCCCGACTACGTCCTGTCCATGCCCCGCGGGGCAGCCGTCGTCTACCCGAAGGACGCGGGGCAGATCCTCGCCTTCGCCGACATCTTCCCCGGCGCCCGCGTCGTCGAGGCCGGCGTCGGCTCCGGCTCGCTCAGCAGCTTCCTGCTGCGGGCCATCGGCGACCAGGGCATGCTGCACTCCTACGAGCGCCGCGAGGACTTCGCCGAGATCGCCCAGCAGAACGTGGAACGCTACTTCGGCGGCCCGCACCCCGCCTGGCAGCTCACCGTCGGCGACCTCCAGGACAACCTGTCCGACTCCGACGTCGACCGCGTCATCCTCGACATGCTCGCCCCCTGGGAATGCCTGGAGGCCGTCTCCAAGGCGCTCGTCCCCGGCGGCATCCTGTGCTGCTACGTGGCCACCACCACCCAGCTCGCCCGGACCGTGGAGTCCATCCGGGAGATCGGCTGCTTCAACGAGCCGACCGCCTGGGAAACCATGATCCGCAACTGGCACATCGAGGGCCTGGCCGTCCGCCCGGACCACCGGATGATCGGCCACACCGGCTTCCTGCTCACCGCCCGCCGCCTCGCGGACGGCGTCGAGCCGCCCATGCGCCGCCGCCGCCCCGCCAAGGGCGCCTACGGCGAGGACTACGCCGGACCGAACGCCGACGGCGGCGCCGGCCGCTGACCGGCCACGCGCGCGTGCAACACGAGGGCGCCGTGCCCGAGTTCCCGCCCATCCGACGGGAACTCGGTCACGGCGCCCCTTCGTTGACACGGCACCAGGACTCACACAGCCCCCGTGCCCCGTACGACGACCCCCGCGCGGGCACGCCGCCTGCGGGAATCCCGGCCCCCGCCGTTCCCCCGCACTGTGACGTGTGGCACCATGCAGGCCACCCCCACCGGCACAGCCCTCACAGGAGACACTCCTCGTGCAGCAATCCGCCGTTCCGGAGCTCGCCCACACCCAGACCCGGCCCATCCACTGGGTCGCCACCGCCACGGCCGTCGCCGGGGTCGTGGCCCTCTCCTCCGTCGTCCAGCCCGCATCGGCCACGGCCGCCCAGCCCGCCGACGCCACGGCGGCCAAGCCCGCCGCCGCCGCGCCGCCGAGCACGGCCGGCGTGCAGTTCCCGCTGCAGTGCGGACCGGTGAAAGCCGTCGTCGTCAAAAAGGCCACCGGAGACCTCGACGGCGACGGCAGGCCGGAAACAGTCGCCGTGGTCCACTGCGACGCCCCCATGGGCACCCCGCCCGACGGGGTCTACGTCCTCACCCGCTCCGCCGACGGGGCGCGGCCGCGCGTGGTCGCCACCCTCGTCGAACCCAAGGAACGGCTCACCGTCACCGAGGTCGCCCTCCGCGCCCGTGCCGTCTCCGCCACGCTCCTCGGCTACTCCTCGGACTCCGTGCCCAGTTGCTGCCCCGACGTGAAGACCCCGGCCACCTGGCAGTGGAACGGCAACGCCTTCCTGCGCTCCACACCGGCCGGAACCCACAGCGTCTGAACCGGGCTCACTCCGCGTCCGGCCCGTACACCTCGACCCTGTCCGAAACCCGGCGCACGTGGATGCACTCGCCAGGACACTCCTTCGCCGAGTCCACCACGTCCGCCAGCAGCGGCAGCGGCACCGGCGTCGTCGCCCCCGGAGCCTGGAGCAGCTCGTCGTCCGCGCCCTTCACATAGGCCAGCCCGTCGATGTCCAGCTCGAACACCTCCGGGGCGTACTGAGCGCAGATCCCGTCGCCGGTACACAGGTCCTGGTCGATCCAGACCTCCAGCGCCTCGCCGCCCGGGGCCTCCTGCTGCACGGTCATCTCTCCTGCCGTCGGTTCGCCGGACGGCCCGACGCCACGAAGGCCAGCCGGGTCCGCTCCAGCGGCTGTTGAACACCCTCGACCCTACCTCCGCCCCGTTCCCCGCCCGGTTCGACCGCCGCCGGGTTTCCACCCCGGCCCGCTCGGGTACCAGCGCCGGACCGGGAGAGGGGCACCCCGGCGGCCGGGACGACCACTTCAAGCCACCACAGCGGTGACACCGACTGCCTGAACCGTCGCTCTGCGTGATGAACGCACGAGCGCCCTGAGTGCTGCCCACCTACCGGCCCGGCCGGCACGCAGCGGACAACTCCGGCCACTCCTGGCGGGTTTTGACCACGCCATGCAAGGAACAACCTGCTTTCCCATCACGTTGAGTGGGTATCCCCTCCGTGCGAGGGAGTGCGCACCGGGTGACCGACGACACACCTTGACAGTCATTGTGATCTAGGGGTTTCAATCGACACCCACCCAGGTAGGGTCTGGAAGCGTCCAGCTCCCCTTGGAGGAGGTGAGGACCGTGGCAGCCCACGACGACGACATGAACCGCGGCATCCGCCCGGGACGCGGGTCCGACGACCCGGCCGGGCAGATCGCCTACCTTGAGCAGGAGATCGCCGTCCTGCGCCGCAAGCTCGCCGACTCTCCGCGGCACACGAGGATTCTCGAAGAGCGGATCGTCGAGCTTCAGACCAACCTGGCCGGCGTGTCCGCCCAGAACGAACGACTGGCCAACACCCTCCGCGAGGCCCGCGACCAGATCGTGGCCCTCAAGGAAGAGGTCGACCGGCTCGCTCAGCCGCCGGCCGGCTTCGGTGTCTTCCTGCAGGCGAACGAGGACGGCACCGCCGACATCTTCACCGGCGGCCGCAAGCTCCGCGTGAACGTGAGCCCCAGCGTCGAGCTGGACGACCTCAGGCGCGGCCAGGAAGTCATGCTCAACGAGGCGCTCAACGTGGTCGAGGCCTTGGAGTTCGAGCGCGTCGGCGACATCGTCACCCTCAAGGAGATCCTCGAGGACGGCGAGCGCGCCCTCGTCCTCGGGCACACCGACGAAGAACGGGTGGTACGGCTCGCCGAGCCGCTGCTGGACGTCACCATCCGCGCCGGCGACGCCCTCCTGCTCGAACCCCGCTCCGGCTACGTCTACGAGGTCGTACCCAAGAGCGAGGTCGAGGAGCTCGTCCTCGAAGAGGTCCCCGACATCGGCTACGAGCAGATCGGCGGACTCGGCAACCAGATCGAGGCGATCCGCGACGCGGTCGAGCTGCCGTACCTCTACCCGGACCTGTTCAAAGAGCACGAGCTGCGCCCGCCCAAGGGCGTCCTGCTCTACGGCCCCCCCGGCTGTGGCAAGACGCTCATCGCCAAGGCCGTCGCGAACTCGCTGGCCAAGAAGGTCGCCGAGGTCACCGGCCAGGCCGCAGGCAAGAGCTTCTTCCTGAACATCAAGGGCCCCGAGCTGCTCAACAAGTACGTCGGCGAGACCGAGCGGCAGATCCGCCTGGTCTTCCAGCGTGCACGTGAGAAGGCCAGCGAGGGCACCCCCGTGATCGTCTTCTTCGACGAGATGGAGTCCCTCTTCCGCACCCGCGGCTCCGGCGTCAGCTCGGACGTGGAGAACACCATCGTCCCGCAGCTGCTCGCCGAGATCGACGGCGTCGAGGGCCTGCAGAACGTGGTCGTGATCGGCGCCTCCAACCGCGAGGACATGATCGACCCCGCCATCCTGCGCCCCGGCCGACTCGACGTGAAGATCAAGATCGAGCGTCCGGACGCCGAGGCGGCGAAGGACATCTTCGGCAAGTACCTCACCGAGCGCCTCCCGCTGCACGCCGACGACCTCGGCGAACACGGCGGCGACAAGGCCACCACCGTCCAGAGCATGATCCAGACGGCGGTCGAGCACATGTACACCGAATCCGAGGAGAACCGCTTCCTGGAGGTCACCTACGCCAACGGTGACAAGGAAGTCCTCTATTTCAAGGACTTCAACTCCGGCGCCATGATCGAAAACATCGTGGGCCGCGCCAAGAAGATGGCGATCAAGGACTTCCTGGAAAAGAGCCAAAAGGGCCTCCGCGTCTCCCACCTGCTCCAAGCCTGCGTGGACGAGTTCAAGGAGAACGAGGACCTGCCCAACACCACCAACCCGGACGACTGGGCCCGGATCTCCGGAAAGAAGGGCGAGCGGATCGTCTACATCCGTACGCTCATCACCGGAAAGCAGGGCGCGGACACCGGACGCTCCATCGACACGGTGGCGAACACCGGTCAGTACCTGTAACAGCAGGGCGGCTGCGGGTGCCCTCGACGGGTACCCGCAGCCGACTGTTTTCCGGGCCACGACCGGAGCAGCCAATGACGCAAATGATCTCCCCACCAGCGCAAAGGCGTTCTAGGCTCTTTCCTACCGCCGAGTCGCGCAGTGCGGGGACGGGCACCGCACACGCACCGGAGCGCCAGCGGTACTTGAGCGGCGCCCACGACCGAGGGCGCCGCCGGGCAAGGAGGGCCGCATGACCGTACGGCGAGTAATGGGCATCGAGACGGAGTACGGGATCTCCGTCCCCGGCCACCCCAACGCCAATGCCATGCTCACCTCGTCCCAGATCGTCAACGCCTACGCGGCGGCGATGCACCGGGCCCGCCGGGCCCGCTGGGACTTCGAGGAGGAGAACCCGCTGCGGGACGCGCGAGGCTTCGACCTCGCCCGAGAGGCCGCCGACGCCAGCCAGCTCACCGACGAGGACATCGGCCTGGCCAACGTGATCCTCACCAACGGCGCGCGCCTGTACGTCGACCACGCCCACCCCGAATACAGCGCCCCCGAGGTCACCAACCCCCGCGACGCCGTCCTCTGGGACAAGGCCGGCGAGCGGATCATGGCCGAGGCCGCCGAACGGGCCGCGCAGCTGCCGGGAGCCCAGCCCATCCACCTCTACAAGAACAACACCGACAACAAGGGCGCCTCCTACGGCACGCACGAGAACTACCTGATGAAGCGGGAGACCCCCTTCTCGGACATCGTGCGCCACCTCACGCCCTTCTTCGTCTCCCGGCAGGTCTTCGCCGGAGCGGGCCGCGTCGGCATCGGCCAGGACGGGCACGAGCACGGCTTCCAGATCAGCCAGCGCGCCGACTACTTCGAGGTCGAGGTCGGCCTGGAGACCACGCTGAAGCGCCCGATCATCAACACCCGCGACGAGCCGCACGCCGACGCCGAGAAGTACCGCCGGCTGCATGTGATCGTCGGCGACGCCAACCTCTCGGAGATCTCCACCTACCTCAAGCTGGGCACGACCGCCCTGGTCCTGTCCATGATCGAGGACGGCTTCATCGCCGTGGACCTCGCCGTCGACCAGCCCGTCCGCACCCTGCACCAGGTCTCCCACGACCCGTCCCTCAAGCGCCTGATCACCCTCCGCAGCGGACGCACACTCACCGCGGTCCAGCTCCAGATGGAGTACTTCGAACTGGCCCGCAAGTACGTCGAGGAACGCTTCGGCGCCGACGCCGACGACCAGACCAAGGACGTCCTCAGCCGCTGGGAGGACACCCTCACCCGGCTGGAGAACGACCCCATGAGTCTGGCCGGCGAACTGGACTGGGTCGCCAAGCGAGAGCTGATGGAGGGCTACCGCCGCCGCGACGGCCTCGACTGGGACGCCGCCCGGCTCCACCTGGTCGACCTCCAGTACGCCGACGTGCGCGCCGAGAAGGGCCTGTACAACCGCCTGGCGGCCCGCGGACGCATCAAGCGGCTGCTGGACGAGTCCGAGGTCGAGCAGGCCCGCACGAAGCCGCCGGAGGACACACGCGCCTACTTCCGCGGCCGCTGCCTGGAGCAGTACGCGGACGACGTCGCGGCCGCCTCCTGGGACTCTGTCATCTTCGACCTCCCCGGCCGCGACTCCCTCCAGCGCGTTCCAACCCTGGAACCGCTACGCGGAACGCGAAATCACGTCAAGGAGCTGCTGGACCGCTGCCGCACCGCGGAAGACCTGGTCAGGGTCCTGTCCGGCAGCTGAGAGCGACCAGCGGGTGCTCGTACCGCCCCGGGCGGCCAGGGTGGAAACCCCACCGCCCGGGAATCATCGAGGTGGCCCCCGCACGTTGAGGAAACTGCGGGGCCGATGTCGGACCCGGACTATAGGGTCTGATCATCACCGATCGGCAGGCGAACTGAGCGGGGTGAGGGTTATGGCAACCAAGGACACCGGCGGCGGACAGCAGAAGGCCACCCGGTCCACCGAGGAGGTCGAGGAGCAGGCGCAGGACGCGCAGGCCTCGGAGGAGCTCAAGGAACGACACGAGAAGCTGTCGGACGACGTGGACTCCGTGCTGGATGAGATCGACGATGTCCTCGAGGAAAATGCCGAGGATTTCGTGCGCTCATTCGTTCAGAAGGGTGGCCAGTAGGCGGCTTTCGCCTTCGAATCTAAGGTTCGGGGGCTCGGGGGTGTGAGTGAGCGACGAGGAGGGGTCGAAGCGCTGCTCGCGGTGCAAGCAGGTCAAACCGCGAGCGGCCTTCGCCGGTAACAGAGCGGCCCGCGACGGACTGCAGGCCTATTGTCGGACGTGCTGGGCTGCGTACCACCAGGCCCGGCAGCTGGCCAGGGGCAAAAACGTCCGTCCGCGAGTGGAGACGCCCGACGGGCACAAGCTTTGCCGGAGCTGCGGTGAGATCAAGCCGCACAGTGAGTGGCATCGCAACGCGACGGCTTCCGACGGCCTCTCCACGAGCTGTAAGGCCTGCCGTGCGGCCAAGGGGCGGGCAGGCCACCTGAAGCGTCAATACGGAATCACCGAAGCCGAGCGTGACGACTTGATCGCCTCCCAAGGGGGCGTCTGCTGTGTGTGCCTGACCGCCGTGCCCGCACATGTGGATCACTGCCATGAGACGGGTAGGGTCCGAGGCGTACTGTGCTTCAGCTGCAACGCTGCACTGGGGCAGTTCAAGGATCAGCCCGAGGTCATAAGGCGGGCTGCTGCATACGTGGAAGGAAACGCGTGGAAGCCAACACTCGTAGCACCGGGCGTCTACCAGCTGCCTTCCTGACGCCAGGATCCTCTTCGTTCATGGACTTCCTCGCCGAGCACCAGCCCGAGCTGTTGCCCGGCAACCGGCAGCTGCCGCCCACGCAGGGCGTGATCGAGGCGCCGCACGGGACGACGATCGTCGCCGTGACGTTCCCCGGGGGCGTGGTGCTCGCCGGTGACCGCAGGGCGACCATGGGCAATGTGATCGCTCAGCGGGACATCGAGAAGGTGTTCCCGGCGGACGAGTACTCGGCGGTGGGTATTGCCGGTACCGCCGGTCTGGCCGTGGAGATGGTCAAGCTCTTCCAGCTGGAGCTGGAGCACTTCGAGAAGGTCGAGGGTGCTCAGCTGTCGCTGGAGGGCAAGGCGAACCGGCTGTCGACCATGATCCGTTCCAACCTGGGCATGGCCATGCAGGGTCTGGCGGTGGTGCCCCTCTTCGCGGGGTACGACGTGGACCGTGAGAAGGGGCGCATCTTCTCCTACGACGTCACGGGCGGCCGTTCCGAGGAGCACAACTTCGCGGCGACGGGCTCCGGCTCGATCTTCGCGCGGGGTGCGATGAAGAAGCTGTTCCGGGACGACCTGTCCGAGGAGCAGGCCGCCACGCTGGTGGTGCAGGCCCTGTACGACGCGGCTGACGACGACTCGGCGACCGGTGGTCCCGATGTCGCCCGCCGGATCTACCCGATCATCACCGTGATCACCGAGGACGGTTTCCGCCGGCTCACCGATGAGGAGGCGTCGGAGCTCTCCCGCGCGGTGCTCCAGAGGCGGCTGGAGGAGCCGGACGGTCCGAAGGCCGCGCTGCTCTGAGCGCGCCCGGTTCTTCAGCAAGGTGATCCAGTGACCATGACAGAAAGGGACGGATAACCGGTGTCGACGCCGTTCTATGTCTCACCCCAGCAGGCCATGGCCGACCGGGCGGAGTACGCCCGGAAGGGCATCGCCCGTGGCCGCAGCCTGGTCGTGCTTCAGTACGCCGACGGCATCGTCTTCGTCGGCGAGAACCCGTCCCGTGCGCTGCACAAGTTCAGCGAGATCTACGACCGGATCGGTTTTGCCGCGGCCGGCAAGTACAACGAGTACGAGAACCTCCGCATCGGTGGTGTGCGCTACGCGGACCTGCGCGGGTACACCTACGACCGTGACGATGTGACCGCTCGTGGTCTCGCCAACGTCTATGCCCAGACGCTGGGCACGATCTTCTCCTCGGCGGCCGAGAAGCCGTACGAGGTGGAGCTGGTGGTCGCCGAGGTCGGGGAGACGCCTGAGGGCGATCAGATCTATCGGCTGCCGCATGACGGTTCGATCGTGGACGAGCACGGCTCGGTGGCGGTGGGCGGTAACGCCGAGCAGATCAGCAGCTTCCTGGACCAGCGTCACCAGGACGGCATGAGCCTCGCGGAGGCTCTGAAGCTGGCCGTGCAGGCCCTGTCCCGGGACACCAACGGCAGTGAGCGGGCGATCCCCGCAGAGCGCCTGGAGGTGGCCGTGCTGGACCGTACGCGCCCGCAGAAGCGGAAGTTCAAGCGCATCGTCGGCCGCCAGCTGGCCCGTTTGCTGGAGGCGGGCGGCGCGAGCACGGAAGCGGAGAGCTCCGAGGAGGAGTGATCCGTCGCCGCCCTGCGGTGCCCCGGCCGGATCTCCGGTCGGGGCACCGGGCTATCCGGGCGTGCCCGGTGGCGCCGTGGAGCCCCGGACGACGAGTTCCACGGGGATGTCCCCGCTCTCCGGCTCCCGGCCCTCCAGAACGGCCAGCAGGGCTCCCATGCCGCGCTCTCCGAAGAGCTCGGCGTCCAGTCGTACCGTTGTCAGTTCCGGGTCGATGGCGGTGGCCAGGGCGAGGTCGTCGAGGCCGGTGACGGAGACGTCGTCGGGGATGCGCAGGCCGAGTCGGCGCAGCGCCTTGTAGGCGCCGGCGGCGAGCTTGTCGTCGTCGCAGATCACCGCGGTGGGCCGGGGTCCGGGTGTGGTGAACGCGGTCTCGGTGGCGGCCAGTGCTCCGTCGATGGAGATCGGGGCTCGTGCGGTGTGGATCTCGGTGCCCGGTACGGCGGCCATGCGTGCCGCCAGTTCCCGTCCGCGGATTTCGAAGGTCCAGGACGGTACGTCCGCGGCGAGGTGGAGGACGCGGCGGTGGCCGAGGTCCAGCAGGTGTTCGGTGACCTGGCGGACGGCGTCGGGGATGTCCAGGTTCACGGTCGCGGCGCCGAGGCTGCCTGCGGGGTCGCTGTCGAGCATGACGAGGGGGAGTTGGTCGCCGCGGATCGCGGTGAGGGCGTCGGCGGCCATGGAGGAGGCGATGACGCCGTCGAGGGCGGCTTGTGCGGAGGCGAAGGGGTCGCGGGCGGGGCCGATGCCTTCGGGGGAGGGGTAGAGCACGACGCCGAAGCCGTGTTCGGCGGCCACGCGTGCGGCGCCGGTGTAGACGCCGGCGAAGAATTCCGTGGTCAGGGCGGGTACGACGAGCAGAACGGTGCGGGTGCGGCCGAGGCGTAGGTGGCGGGCGGCGAGGTTGGGGCGGTAGCCGAGGTCGCGTGCGGCTTCCCGGACGCGTTCGGCGGTGGTCTCGGACACTCGGCCGCGCCATTTGTCGCCCAGGACGAGGGAGACGGCGGCTTGGGAGACCCCGGCCGCCTGGGCGACGTCCCGGCTGGTCGGGCGCGTGCTGCTGCGTGCCACGGTGGGCCTGCTCCTCTTCTGCCGGTTGTCCGTCTGGACGTGTGAACAGCGCACATGGTACGTATGGATGGAGACGTTATACGTAACACTTCGGGCCGTCGCGGCGCCCCGGTGAGCCCCCGGGAGGGCAGGACATGGCCACGGGTTACCTGGAGATCCTGAAGGCGAGGTATGCGCTCCGGCTGCTCACGGGCACGCTGGTGGGCCGGCTGCCCAACGCCACCGCCGCCATCGCCCTCGTGCTCTTCGTGCGCGCCCAGGGCGGCACCTACAGCCTCGCGGGCGCTCTCGCCGCCGTGTACGGCGTGGCCAACGCCGTGGGTCAGCCGGTGCTGGGCCGGCTCGTGGATCTGTACGGCCAGCCGCGCATCCAGCTGCCCGCGGCCGTCCTGGCGGCCCTGTCGATGACCGTCTTCGCCTTCGCCGGCACCGACCCGCTGCCGCTCGCCTACGCGGCCGTCGCGGCGGCCGGTCTGTTCACCCCGCCCCTGGAGGGCGGCCTGCGCGCCCTGTGGCCGTCCGTGCTGCGCCGCGAGGAACAGGTGCACATCGCCTATGCCATGGACGCGGTCGCGCAGGAGATCATGTTCACCGTCGGGCCGCTGCTGGTGACCCTGTGCGTGTCCCTGTGGGACGAGCGCGCGGCCCTGCTGGTGCTGAACCTCCTGGGCGTGCTCGGCGCGCTCTGCGTGGTGCTCTCGCCGCCCTCGCGCGCGTGGCGCTCCGCGCCGCGTGAGGCCCACTGGCTGGGCGCGCTGCGCTCGCCGGGCCTGCTCGCCCTGCTGGCCGCCTTCCTGTTCATCGGTATCGCGCTGGGCTCCATCACGGTCGCGTCGGTCTCGTACGCCGACGGTCACGGGGGTGACGCGGTCTACGGCTGGCTGATGGCCGGGCTCGGTCTCGGTGCGCTCGTCGGCGGTACCGTCTACGGCGCCCGCCGGTGGGCCGGTGCGCCCGAGCGGCGACTGACGGTGCTGGTGGCCCTTCTGGCGGTGTGTTATCTGCCCCTGATGCTGGTGCCGGGCGCGGTCGCCATGGTGCTGCTCAGTGTGGTCTCCGGCGTGTTTCTGGCGCCCTGCATCGCCTGCGCGTTCATCATCGTGGACCGGCACGCGCCGAGCGGGACGGTCACCGAGGCTTTCTCCTGGCTTGTGACGACGTTCACGGTGGGTGCCTCGGTCGGAACGGGCCTGGCGGGGCCGGTGGTCCAGGCCGGTGGAACCCTGTGGGGCTTTGCCCTGCCGGGGGTGGCCGGAGCCGTGTCGTTGCTGGTCCTGCTGGCCACCGGACGGGTCCTCGCAGCTCCCGCGCGGGGCGGGGTCGTTGCGGCTTCATCGGAAAATGATCCAAATCGTGCTGCCGAACCCCGTTTCAGCTCGGGGGATCGGGCGTAATGTTCCCTCATGGACCGCCGCATTTTCGGGCTGGAGAACGAGTACGGCGTCACGTGCACGTTCAGGGGACAGCGGCGCCTGTCTCCTGACGAGGTGGCGCGGTACCTCTTCCGCCGTGTCGTGTCATGGGGCCGCAGCAGCAATGTCTTTCTGCGAAACGGCGCCCGGCTCTACCTCGACGTGGGCTCACATCCGGAATACGCGACCCCCGAATGTGACAACGTGATCGAACTGGTCACCCACGACAAGGCCGGCGAGCGCATTCTCGAAGGACTCCTGGTGGACGCGGAACGACGCCTGCACGAGGAGGGAATCGCAGGCGACGTCTACCTCTTCAAGAACAACACCGACTCGGCGGGCAACTCCTACGGCTGCCACGAGAACTACCTCGTGGCCCGGCACGGGGAGTTCTCCCGGCTCGCGGACATCCTCATTCCGTTCCTGGTCACCCGGCAGCTGCTGTGCGGCGCCGGCAAGGTGCTCCAGACGCCGCGCGGTGCCGTCTACTGCGTCAGCCAGCGCGCGGAGCACATCTGGGAGGGCGTCTCCTCGGCGACGACGCGCTCCCGGCCCATCATCAACACCCGCGACGAACCCCATGCGGACGCCGAGCGCTACCGCAGGCTGCATGTCATCGTCGGCGACTCCAACATGTCGGAGACGACGATGCTGCTCAAGGTCGGTGCCACCGATCTGGTGCTGCGCATGATCGAGGCCGGCACAGTGATGCGCGACCTCACTCTGGAGAACCCGATCCGGGCGATCCGCGAGGTCAGTCACGACATCACCGGCCGGCGCAAGGTGCGCCTGGCCAGCGGCCGGGAGGCCTCCGCGCTGGAGGTGCAGCGCGAGTACTTCGACAAGGCCCTGGACTTCTGCGAGCGCCGGGGCATCAACACCGGCATCGTCGCCCAGGTGCTGGAGCTGTGGGGCCGCACACTCGAGGCGATCGAGAACGAGGAACTCGACCGCATCGAGACCGAGATCGACTGGGTCATGAAGTACAAGCTCATCGAGCGGTACCGGGCCAAGCACAACATGACGATGTCGCACCCGCGGGTCGCCCAGATAGACCTCGCCTACCACGACATCCACCGCCGTCGTGGGCTGTACTACCTGCTGGAGAAGAAGGGCCAAGCCACCCGGGTCTGCAACGACTTGAAGATCTTCGAGGGCAAGTCGGTTCCGCCGCAGACCACTCGGGCCCGGCTGCGCGGCGACTTCATCCGCCGGGCGCAGGAGCAGCGCAGGGACTTCACGGTCGACTGGGTGCACCTCAAGCTCAACGACCAGGCCCAGCGCACCGTCTTGTGCAAGGACCCGTTCCGTTCGGTGGACGACCGGGTGGAGAAGCTGATCGCCGGAATGTAGCGAAAAGCGCGGAAGTCAAGCGTTCGGGTACCGAAATGCCGGAACGCCACACGGGCGTCGTACGTTTCCCGTACGGCGCCCTTCTCGCGTCGTAGAGTTGCGCGCACGCCATCCGCAAGATCGACCGATTACGAGGCTCTTCCGTGCGCCGACGCTCACTTCTCCTCGCCGCCGTTCCCGCAGGACTGGTCACGCTCGCCGGCTGCGGTGACGACAAGTCCGACGCAAGCAGGAAGGGTGCCTCGCCGTCGGCGTCCTCCGCGCCCCCGCCCAAGATCGTGGACGGGCCGCTGCCGGCGATCACGGGGGGCACGAAGTTCGGTGAGAAGCCGACCGTCGCCAAGGGCTCGGGCGAGCCGTCGAAGAACCTCGCCGTCAAGACGGTGATCGCGGGTGGCGGCCGCACGATCGCGGAGAACGACTTCATCCAGGCGAACTATCTGGGCCAGATCTGGAGCACCGCGAAGGTCTTCGACAACTCCTACGACCGCCACCGCCCGCTGGTCATGCAGCTCGCCCGGGGCAGCATCATCGACGGCTGGCGGTACGCCCTGGCGGGCAAGAAGACCGGCAGCCGCGTCGAGATCGCCGTCCCGCCGGAGCTGGGCTACGGCAAGGAGGGCAATGCGCAGGCGGGCATCAAGGGCACCGACACCCTGGTGTTCGTCATCGACCTGATCGAATCCTTCAACTCCAAGAGCTCCGCCAAGGGCAAGCCGGTCCCGCAGAGCGGTGCCGCGCTGCCGAAGGTGGCCGTCAACACCGACGGCCAGGTGCCGAAGGTGACCGTCCCCAAGACGGATCCGCCGAAGAAGCTCGTGTCGGAGTACGTCCTGGAGGGCGACGGGCCCGAGCTGAAGGCCGACCAGACGGTGCTGTGCCAGTTCCAGGGCCTGGTCTGGGAGGGCGGCAAGACCTTTCAGCGGACGTACGGCTCGGGCCGGCTGAGCCAGTTCGCGCTGGAGCAGATGCAGCAGGCGGTCAAGGGCCTCGCGCAGGGCCTGACCGGCAAAAAGGTCGGCAGCCGGGTTCTGATCGTGGTCCCGCCGGAGCTGGGCTACGGGGACAACCCGCCGAGCGGCGGGGTCATCAAGAAGGGCTCCACTCTCGTGTTCACGGTGGACATCCTCGCGGCGATGTAGCGCCCGGGACGCCCGAGGCGGGCGGGAGAGCTGCGGAGATGAAAGACTGTCCGCGTTTCGTGTCGTACACAAGCAGGAGCTTTTGACGTGAGCATCGAGAAGCCCGAGATCGACTTCCCGGGCGGCGAGCCCCCGGCGGACCTCGAGATCAAGGACATCTGGGAGGGGGACGGGCCGGTCGCGCAGGCGGGCCAGAACGTCACCGTCCACTACGTCGGCGTCGCATTCAGCACCGGCGAGGAGTTCGACGCCAGCTGGAACCGTGGCACCCCGTTCCGCTTCCCGCTGGGCGGCGGCCGGGTCATCAAGGGCTGGGACCTCGGCGTGCAGGGCATGAAGGTCGGCGGCCGTCGCCAGCTGACCATCCCCGCCCACCTCGCCTACGGCAACCAGAGCCCGACTCCGGCGATCAAGCCCGGCGAGACCCTCATCTTCGTGGTCGACCTGCTCGGCGTCTGATGAACGCCTGATCGGCCGGCCGGATCCGACCGGATCCGATCACCTGGGGCCCATGCCTGCTCGGGCATGGGCCCTCGGCTTTTGTCACCGCCCCGCGGAGCGGTACGGTCATCGGTCGGAAGCACAATAGGGAAGGCGAAGGGCGTCGATGGCCATTGCCAAGGCCGAGCGGCTGATGAACCTCGCGCTGTGTCTGCTCGGCACACGCCGGCCGCTCAGCAAGCGCGAGCTGCGCGATTCCATCGAGGCGTACCGCGAGGCCGCCAGGTCGGAGAGGGGCGTGGCGGGCAGCGAGGACTCCTTCAACCGGATGTTCGAACGGGACAAGGACGACCTGCGCGAGCTGGGCCTGGTCATCGCCACCGTCGAGAACCTCGACGGCGAGGTCGGCTACCTCGCCCGCCGCGACAGCAACCGCCTGCCCCCCATCACGCTGGACGCCGAGGAGGCCGCCGCCCTCGGTCTGGCCGCCAAAGTCTGGCAGCAGGCCCGCCTGGCCGGCGCCGCCAGCGGGGCCCTCCAGAAGCTGCGCGCCGCGGGGCTGCCCGAGGACGTCGACCCCTACGAGGCGCACAGCGCCCTGGAGCCGCGCATCCCGGTGCACGAGGCCGCCTTCGAGCCGCTGATGCTGGCCTGCCGCGACCGCCGCCCGGTCGTCTTCGACTACCGCAAGGCATCCGCCGCCCGCCCCGAGCCCCGGCATGTCGAGCCGTGGGCGCTGGAGTGCTGGCGCGGCCACTGGTACCTGGCCGGCTTCGACCGCGACCGGGGGGCCGAGCGTGTCTTCCGGCTCTCCCGGATCACCGGCAGGGTCCGCTCGCGCGGCACGGGGTTCACCGCGCCCGTGCCGGACGTCGTCACCGTGCGTGAGACCGTCGCCGGCTGGGCCGGCGAGATCGCCGACGGCACGGCGCTGATCCGGCTGCGCTCCGGCTCCGGTTACCCCCTTCGGGCGAAGGCCACCAGGGTCCGGGAACTCGGCGACGGCTGGGACGAGTTGGAGATTCCGTACGGGCACGGCCTGGACGCCTGGCTGGTGGAGTTCGGGCCGGACGTGGTGGTCCTGGAACCGGCCGAGCTGCGGGCCGACGTGGTGGACCGGCTGCGTGCCGTGGCCAAGGGCTGAGGGGGAGCAGGACTGTGGCAGGCAAACCGGCCAGGACCGTCAACGCGATCGACCAGACCCGGCGGATGCTCTCCCTGGTGACCTACCTGAGGGAGCGCCCCGGCGCCCGGATCGCCGATGTCGCGCGCGCCTTCGGCATCACCGAGGACGAGCTGGTCGCCGACCTCGATCTGCTGCCCATGTGCGGTACCAGCTTCCGCGGCGGCGACCTGCTGGACATCGACACGGACGGCGAGCGGATCTGGTGGCACAACCCGGCCGCGCTCGGCGAGGAGGCGGCCGAACCGCTCCGGCTCGCCGCCGACGAGGCCACCGCCCTGCTGGTCGCCGCCCGAGCCGTCGCCACCCTGCCCGGCCTGCGGGAGAGCGACCGCCAGGCGCTGCTGCGGGCCACCGCCAAGGTGGAGGCCGCGGCCGGCGAGGCCGCCGGTGCCAGCTCCCGGCTGTCGGTGACCTTCGAGTCCGAGGGCGGTGTCTTCGCCGACGTCGACCGGGCGATCTCCGAGCGCCGCCGGCTGTGGATCCGCTACTACTCCCCGGCCCGCGACGAGGTCACCGAGCGCGAGATCGACCCGATCCGGCTGGTCAGCGTCGGCCACACCTACGTGGAGGCCTGGTGCCGCCGCTCCGAGGCCCGGCGCACCTTCCGGCTCGACCGGGTCGCCGAGATCAAAGTCCTGGACGCGCCCGCGGCTCCGCCCGAGATAGAGCTGCGCGACCTCTCCGAGGCACTGGTGCAGCCGGCCGCCGAGGACCCGGAGGTCGTGGTGGAGGTCGGCCCCGGCGGCCGCTGGGTCGCCGAGTACTACCCGCACGACAGCGCCGATGAGCTTCCCGACGGCGGGCTGCGTATCACTCTGCGCACCCCCGATCCGGCCTCCCTGCGCCGGCTGGCGCTGCGGCTCGGCCGCGACGGCCGGATCGTCTCGCCGCCGGAGCTGGCCGAGAGCGCCCGCCGGGCGGCGGCGGAGGCACTGGCGGCGTACGACACGGCGAGGCAGGCAAGCTCCGGGCAGTGAGGCGCCCCGAAGGGGCGCGGGGCTGTGTCCCCTGTGCGGCTCTGCCGCGGGGGCGCGACCGGCCGCGACGGCGCGGCAGGCGCCGGACGGCAGACCGTGGCCCTTCCAGCGGCGCGCTTGGCGAACGACCAGAAGAAGGAGCGAGGGCTGTGAGCGAGTCTCCGGAGTCGGTTGCGGGCGAGATGTCGGTGGCGACCGCCTTCGCCGGGATGCGGAGAGTGGTCCCGGTGGTGTTCCGGGCGGGCTGCCCGGACTGCCGGGGCCGCTTCGAGCTCGCCGCGAGCGCGCTGCGCCTTGCCATCGGCGCCACCAGCCGGACGACGTTCTACTCCTTCACCTGCCCCGACTGCGGCGCCGCGGTCCGCAAGCCCGCCGGCGAGCGGATCGTCGAACTGCTCAGCGGAGGCGGGGTCAGGACCCTGCGGCTGCACTCCACGGTGTAGCCGGCGTCAGGACCCTCGGGCCGCACTTCACGGGGTAGCCGGCCGCGTGCCGGGGTGCGGCCGGCTGCGGTCGGTGCCGGCGGACGGTCTAGGCTCGACGTCATGTTCTGGCCGATGTTCGCGGTAGCCGTGGGTTTCCTGGGTCTCGCCGTCCTGGGGGTGCTCGCCGTCCGGGTGTTCTTGGAGGCGCGGCGCCTCGGGCAGCAGGTCGCGGAGTCCGCCCGCCGTATCAACAGGGCCGCCGAGGATCTGGAGCGGGCGGCCGTGAGCGCGGCCCGGGCCGTGGACTCTGTGTAAGCCCGGGTAAGGAAACGCTGTGAGTGCCGGGGCCGATGCGTTTTGGGCCACTTCGCCCTGTCACCGAGTCGGTCCTGGAAGGTACGCTGCTGGTCGCGGTGCGGAGAACGAGGCCCGCACCGTGGACCGGGAGTACGCACGGGGATTGCCTCACGTTCACCCCTCGGCGTTACGATCGCTGCCAGCACGACCATCGGACGCATGTCCGACTGGTCGGACAGCACCCCACCCAGCCGCCTCGGTGAGAAGGTAAAGACTTATGTTCGGAAGGCTTGGCCCGCTCGAGATCACTCTGATTCTCGTCATTATTCTGCTGCTCTTCGGCGCTAAGAAGCTTCCCGACATGGCTCGCTCGCTGGGTAAGTCCGCGCGCATCCTCAAGAGCGAGGCCAAGGCGATGAAGGAGGAGAGCAACGCCTCCGCCCAGGCGCCCGGCTCCAACGAGCAGCCTCCGGCCCAGCGCACCATCCAGGCGGCCCCCGGTGATGTGACCAGCTCGCGGCCGGTCAACGAGCCGACGGACACCACCCAGCGCTGACGCAGGGCCGGAAAGCCCCGGCCCACCGCACGAGATGAGGACGTGGGTTGCTCAAGCCTGCCCGCAAGAAGGAGAAGGATCCCGAGGGGCGGATGCCCCTTGCGGATCATCTTCGTGAGCTCCGCAACCGGCTCGCGAAGGCGTTGCTGGCCATCGTCGTCGTGACGGTCGTCGCCGCCTTCTTCTACAACGACATCATCAACTTCCTGACGAGGCCCATCCTCGACTCGATCGGTTGCCCGGAGACGTTCGAAGAGCTGGCGAAGGCCAGCGGCAAGCACCAGTGCGCGGAGATCACGATCAACGGTCTCCTCGCCCCGTTCACGCTGGCCCTCCAGGTCTCGCTGATGGCCGGCGTGGTGATCGCGTCTCCGCTCTGGCTCTTCCAGCTGTGGGCGTTCGTCGCGCCGGGTCTGCACCGGCACGAGAAGAAGTACGCCTACGCCTTCGTCTTCACGGGTGCCCCCCTGTTCTTCGCGGGTGCTTACTTCGCGTACGCGGTGCTGCCCACCACCGCGAAGGTGCTGCTCGACTTCACCCCGAACGGGTCCATCAGGAACTTCCTGCCGCTCGACGACCTGCTCCAGCTGGTCACCCGCATGGTGATCGTCTTCGGCCTCTCCTTCGAGCTGCCGCTGCTGCTGATCATGCTGAATCTCACCGGGGTGCTGACCGGCAGGCGCATGCTGGGCTGGTGGCGCGGGATGATCCTGGGCATCACGGTCTTCGCGGCCGTGGCCACGCCGAGCACCGACCCGCTGTCCATGCTGGCCCTCGCCGGGCCGATCTGGGTGCTGTACTTCGCCGCGACCGGCTTCTCGCTCCTCAACGACAAGCGCCGGCACCGCCGCGAGGCCGCGGGCCCCGCCGACGACGAGGCCTCCGAGCTGGACCTCACGCCCGATGACATCGGCGATGTGGAGCCGGTCCCGGCCAGCCGGGCGCTGCCCGAGCAGGTGAGCACGGACCGGGTCAACGGCTACGACGACGTGACCTGATCCGGCTACCCGGCCGCCGCGCGATGCCCCCGCTCCCTGAGGACGGGGGCATCCGTCGTTCCGCCGCCCTTGGCCCGCTTCCCTGTCTCTGCCGTCGCGCCTGTGCCGTTGCGCCCTCGGGCAGGCCCCACGATCCGGATAATGATCGTCGCGTTGTCAGTGGCGCCCGGTACGCTCGAAAGTACGATGACAGAGGATCTCTCACCGGCCGAGCGGTACGCGGCAGCCCGCAGGCGGGCAGCCGAGCAGGCCACCGCGCTCGCCTCCTTCCGCGAGATGTACGACTTCGGCCTCGACCCCTTCCAGATCGAGGCCTGCCAGGCGCTCGAAACGGGGAAGGGTGTGCTGGTGGCCGCCCCCACCGGCTCGGGCAAGACGATCGTGGGCGAGTTCGCCGTCCACCTCGCCCTCGCGCAGGGCAAGAAGTGCTTCTACACGACACCCATCAAGGCGCTGTCGAACCAGAAGTACGCCGACCTGTGCCGCCGCTACGGCATAGCGAAGGTGGGCCTGCTCACCGGCGACAACAGCGTGAACTCCGACGCCCCGGTGGTCGTGATGACCACCGAGGTGCTGCGGAACATGCTCTACGCCGGCTCGCAGACCCTCCTCGGCCTCGGCTATGTGGTCATGGACGAGGTGCACTACCTCTCCGACCGCTTCCGCGGCGCCGTCTGGGAGGAGGTGATCATTCACCTGCCCGAGTCGGTGACCCTGGTCTCGCTCTCCGCGACCGTGTCCAACGCGGAGGAGTTCGGTGACTGGCTGGACACCGTCCGCGGCGACACCGAGGTGATCGTCTCCGAGCACCGGCCCGTGCCGCTGTTCCAGCACGTCCTCGCCGGGCGCCGGATGTACGACCTGTTCGAGGAGGGCGAGGGCCACAGGAAGGCCGTCAACCCCGACCTGGTCCGGCTGGCCCGCATGGAGGCCACCCGGCCGTCGTACCAGGACCGCCGGCGCGGCCGGGCGATGCGCGAGGCCGACCGGGAGCGGGAGCGCAGACAGCGCTCGCGCGTGTGGACCCCGGGCCGTCCCGAGGTCATCGAGCGGCTGGACTCCGAGGGCCTGCTGCCCGCGATCACCTTCATCTTCAGCCGCGCCGCGTGCGAGGCCGCCGTCCAGCAGTGCCTGTACGCGGGCCTCAGGCTCAACGACGAGGAGGCGCGGGAAAAGGTCCGTGCCCTGGTCGAGGAGCGCACCGCCCACATCGCGCCCGAGGACCTGCACGTCCTCGGCTACTACGAGTGGCTGGAGGGCCTGGAGCGCGGCATCGCCGCCCACCACGCGGGCATGCTGCCGACCTTCAAGGAGGTCGTGGAGGAGCTGTTCCTGCGCGGCCTGGTCAAGGCCGTGTTCGCCACCGAGACCCTCGCACTGGGCATCAACATGCCCGCCCGCTCGGTGGTGCTGGAGAAGCTCGTCAAGTGGAACGGCGAACAGCACGCCGACATCACACCCGGCGAGTACACCCAGCTGACCGGCCGCGCGGGCCGCCGGGGCATCGACGTCGAGGGCCACGCGGTCGTGCTGTGGCAGCGCGGTATGAGCCCCGAGCACCTCGCCGGTCTCGCGGGCACGCGCACGTATCCGCTGCGCTCCAGCTTCAAGCCGTCGTACAACATGGCGGTGAACCTGGTCGAGCAGTTCGGCCGGCACCGCTCGCGTGAGCTGCTGGAGACCTCCTTCGCGCAGTTCCAGGCCGACAAGTCGGTCGTCGGGATCTCCCGGCAGGTGCAGCGCAACGAGGAGGGGCTGGCCGGCTACAAGGCCTCGATGACCTGCCACCTCGGTGACTTCGAGGAGTACGCGCGGCTGCGCCGTGAGCTGAAGGACCGGGAGACGGAGCTGGCCCGGCAGGGCGCCGCCGAGCGCCGCGCCGAGGCCGCCGTCGCCCTGGAGAGGCTGAAGCCGGGCGACGTCATCCACGTCCCCACGGGCAAGTACGCGGGGCTGGCCCTGGTCCTCGACCCCGGTCTGCCCGCCGGGCGCTCCAACGGCCACCGCGGGTTCGACCACTACGACGGCCCGCGCCCGCTGGTGCTGACCGCGGAGCGCCAGGTCAAGCGGCTGGCGTCGATGGACTTCCCGGTGCCGGTCGAGCCGCTGGACCGGATGCGGATCCCCAAGAGCTTCAACCCGCGCTCGCCGCAGTCCCGCCGGGACCTCGCCTCCGCGCTGCGCACCAAGGCCGGGCACATCCCGCCGGAGCGGGCGCGCAAGAAGCGGTCCCAGGCCGCCGACGACCGCGAGATCGCCCGGCTGCGGACCGCCATCCGGGCGCACCCCTGCCATGGGTGCAACGACCGCGAGGACCACGCCCGGTGGGCCGAGCGCTACCACCGGCTGCTGCGTGACACCTCGCAGTTGGAGCGGCGCATCGAGGGCCGTACGAACACGATCGCGCGGACCTTCGACCGGATCGTGGCCCTGCTGACCGAGCTGGACTATCTGCGCGGTGACGAGGTCACCGAGCACGGCAAGCGGCTCGCGCGGCTGTACGGCGAGCTGGACCTGCTGGCCAGCGAGTGTCTGCGTGAGCGGGTCTGGGAGGGGCTGTCCGCTGCCGAACTCGCCGCGTGTGTCTCGGCGTTGGTGTACGAGGCGCGGGTCGGCGACGACGCGATGGCGCCGAAGCTGCCCTCCGGCAAGGCCAAGGCCGCGCTCGGTGAGATGGTCCGGATCTGGGGCCGGCTCGACGCTCTGGAGGAGGACTTCCGGATCAGCCAGACCGAGGGTGTCGGCCAGCGGGAGCCGGATCTCGGCTTCGCCTGGGCCGCGTACATGTGGGCGTCGGGCAACGCGCTCGACGAGGTGCTGCGCGAGGCGGACATGCCCGCCGGTGACTTCGTGCGGTGGTGCAAGCAGGTCATCGATGTGCTCGGGCAGATCTCCGCGGCGGCTCCCGCGGAGGGTTCCACCGTGGCGAAGGCCGCGCGGAAGGCCGTGGACCAGTTGCTGCGGGGTGTGGTCGCCTACTCGTCGGTGGGCTGACCCGCCGGGTGGGCGGGTGCGGGTCGATCCGGCTTCCCCGCGCCCCGTGAGGCCGGCTGTGGCCGGCCATGTCGCAAGGGCCCGGACCGTCTTCGCCAGGCGGTCCGGGCCCTGCGGCCGTTGAAGGCGGTCACGGCGTAGGGAACGGCGGCCGGGGCCGGCGAGGTGTGGCCCCGGTTCCTTTTTCACTCTTCACGGTGAGTGACTTTCGCACGCCTGTCCGCCGTTACCGAACGTGTTCGATTGAAGGCGCAGTGTGCAAAAGGAGCCGAGCGTACTCCTGTCGCAGGGGTGATTTCAGGGGGTTGCCGAATATGACACGGCGATGATCCGGTCGGACTAAGCTCGCCCGCGGCGCACCCGGTTGAGGTGATTCGTGCGCCTGTTCCCACATATGAAGCAGATTCCGTTAGTTCCATGAATCTTCCCCCTGAAAGCTCTCCCGACACCCAGCCGATTCGTCTCAGAAGGCATCCATGGTGAGTGTTCAGAAGCCCCCCCGTGGCCGTGAACGTCCCTATGCGCGCGTGCTGTTGCCGCCGGCCATAGTGATGGCCGCGGCGGCCGGGGCCGCCGTCGCCCTGGTACCGCCCACGGCGCGGCTCGCCGTCGGCGTGTGCGGAGCGCTGGCCGTGCTGCTGGTCCTCGGCACGGCCGGGGAGGCCGCCCGCCGCGGCCGCCTGCTCCGCGAGGCGCAGGCCGAACACGCCCGTTACGCCGCGCAACTGGAGCGTCGGATGGCGGCGCACCACGCGGTGCTGGACCGCATCATCCACGACGTTCTGCCCACCGGCTTCCACCGGCTGCGCCGCGGCGAGGTGCTGCGGGACGTCGTGAGCAACGTCTACGACGCCGACCCCGAACTGCGCCGCCTGCCCGAGGGCTACCGCGACCTGGTGCGTACGGCGCTGCGCGGTGCCGACCACGAGATCTCGATGCGCGACGCCACCGAGCGCTCCTATGTGAGCATCGCCCGCCGCGTCCAGGCCATCGTCCACCAGCAGGCCAAGGAACTCCGGGAGATGGAGGAGGACCACGGCCGCAACCCCGAGGTCTTCGACGACCTGCTCCGGCTCGACCACGGCACCTCCCTGATCGGCCGCCTCGCCGACACCATCTCCGTCCTCGGCGGCGGCCGCCCCGGCCGTCAGTGGCCCCTGCCGGTCTCCCTCTACAGCGTGCTGCGCGGCGCGATGTCCCGGATCCTGGAGTACCGCCGGATCAACCTCGCCTCCATCGTCACCATCAACATCAAGGGCACCGCGGTCGAGCCGATCATCCACGCCGCCGCCGAGCTCCTCGACAACGCCACCCGCTACTCGCCGCCGACGACCAAGGTGCACGTCACCGCCTCCGAGGTGCAGACCGGCATCGCCATCGAGATCGAGGACGCGGGCGTCAGCCTCAGCGAGGAGTCCCGCGCCCGTATCGAGCAGGCGATCGAGGACGCCAAGAACTTCGACGACGCGCACAATCTCGGCGAGAACCCGCGCCTCGGTCTCGCCGTCGTCGGCCGGCTGTGCAAGCAGTTCGACATGGAGGTCTCGCTGCGCTCCTCCGCCTACGGCGGTGTCCGCGCGATCCTCGTCGTGCCGCGCGTGATGACGACCACCGAGCCCGGCGTCGGCGCCGCGCACGGCATCGGCGCCACGGGCATCCCGAAGCCCGAACTCGGCGCCGTGGAGGGCCCGAAGCGCCCGCCCAAGAAGCGTCGCCCCACCAGCCCCAAGATCCCCGCCGGGATCTCCCTGGAGGACGACGTCCCGGAGGTCACCGAGTGGACCGCGGGCGGTCTGCCGCAGCGCCGCAGCCGGGTGAAGACCCCGCTCAGCCAGCGGATCGCCGAACAGGCCGCCATCGAGCGCGCCGAGCGCGAGGGCAGACCGACCATCTGGTCCCAGACCCGGGCGGAGCCGGAACCCGAGCCCGAGATCGACCCGGAGCGCAAGAAGCTCATGGACCGGCCGATCGGTGCGGGAATCGAAGCCTTCTGGAAGGGCCTGCGGGAGGGCATGCCCCCGGACGCCACCGGGCCGGAACTGACCGACTTCACGATCCACCCGACCAAGTACCTGCATCTGCTCAAAGATTCGGCCGACCCCGCCGAGGGCGCCATCGAGGCCGACGACGAGGGGGACCTCAAGTGATCCAGCAGCGAGCGAACCTGGACTGGATGCTCAAGCAGCTGAACGACGGCGTGCCGGGCATCGAGATGATCGTGGTCCTCTCCGCCGACGGACTGCGCATCGCCCGCTACGGCGGCGACCCCGACGCCGCCGACCGGGTGGCCGCCGCCTGCGCGGGCGTGCAGAGCCTGGCCGGGGCCATCATCCAGGAGCTGCCGGGTGCCGGCGACATGAGGCTCGTGGTCTTCGAGATCGAGGGCGGCTACTTCTACCTCATGAACGCCGGCCCCAACGCCTACCTCGCCGTACTCGCCGACGTCACCTGCGAACCGGGCCGTATGAGCGGGATGATGCGTGACCTCGTCGTCCGGATCGGCGCCCATCTCACCAGTCCGCCGCGGCGGAACGGGCAGACCGTATGACACCTCCACCGCGCAGACGGCGCCGGTCGCAGCACCTTCCGCCCCCGCCCCCGCCGCCCCCGAAACCGGTGGGCGGTGAGCAGAAGCCCAAGAACCCCGAACGGCTGTACACCATCGCGGGAACCGCCGACGGCGCCCGCGCCGAACTCGACCTGGTGACCTTGATCGTGGCGCGTTCCGCGCCCTCGCCGACCGCCTCACCGGAGGAGGCGGCCGTGCTCCGGCTCTGCATCGCCCCGTTGTCCGTTGCCGAGCTCTCGGCCTATGTCCAGCTGCCGTTCAGCGCGATGACCGTACTGATCACCGAACTGATCGCAGCCGGAGTGGTGCAGGCCCGCGCCCCGATCGTCCGCCAGGCGGTTCCCGACCGATCACTCCTCGAAGCGGTGATGCATGGACTTCAAAAGCTCTGACACGATTCCCGGCCCACGCACCGAGGACCATCTGCCGCACACGGCCCAGGCCGCGGCGAAGATCGTGATCGTGGGCGGGTTCGGTGTCGGCAAGACCACCATGGTCGGTTCGGTCAGCGAGATCAGGCCGCTGACCACCGAGGAGACCATGACCCAGGCCGGCATCGGCGTGGACGACAACTACGGCTCCGAGTCGAAGACGGCCACCACCGTGGCCATGGACTTCGGCCGCATCAGCATCACCGACAAGCTGGTGCTCTACCTCTTCGGCACCCCCGGCCAGGAGCGCTTCTGGTTCCTGTGGAACGGCCTGTTCGAAGGCGCCCTCGGCGCGGTCGTGCTGGTCGACACCCGGCGCCTGGAAGTCAGCTTCGACGTCATGGGCCGGCTGGAGGAGCGTGGCGTGCCCTTCGTCGTCGCCGTCAACTCCTTCCCGGACGCCCCGCGTTACCCGGTCGAGGAACTGCGCACCGCCCTGGACCTGGGCCCGGAGATCCCGATCATCGAGTGCGACGTGCGCCGCCGGGCCTCCAGCAAGGAGGTGCTGATGACCCTCGTGCGCTTCCTGCACGCCATCGCCCTCTCCGGCGCCCTCACCTGACCTGCCGCCGACCGCCCCCCACCATCCGTTCCGGAGCGACACCGTGACGTCTGAATCCCCATCCCTGACCGGCACAGACCCCACCGCCGGCCCGCCGCCGGGCTGCCCGGCGCACGGCCTCGGCCCCGGGGGAGTGCATCGGCTCTACGGCCCCGACGCCGAGGATCTCGGCAGCCTTTACGAGCGCCTGCGCGAGCAGCACGGCCCCGTGGCCCCGGTGCTGCTCCACGACGACGTACCGATGTGGGTGGTGCTCGGGCACGCCGAGAACCTCCAGTTGGTGCGCAGCCCCTCGCAGTACACCCGGGACAGCCGGATCTGGACCCCGCTGCGGGAGGGCACGGTCAAGCCCGACCACCCCCTCATGCCGCACATCGCCTGGCAGCCCATCTGCTCGCACGCCGAGGGCGACGAGCACGAGCGGCTGCGCGAGGCGGTCACCGCGGCCATGGCCACCATCGACCACCGCAGCGTCCGCCGCCACATCGGCCGGCACACCCAGCTCCTGGTCAACGGCTTCTGCGAGCGGGGCCGGGCCGACCTGGTCTCCCAGTTCGCCGAGCACCTGCCGATGGCCGTGCTGTGCGAGATCCTCGGCATGCCCGAGGAGTACAACGACCGGATGGTGCATGCCGCCCGGGACGCCCTCAAGGGCACCGAGACCGCCATCCAGAGCCACGCCTACGTCATGGACGCCCTCAGCCGGCTCACCACCCGGCGGCGCGCCCGGCCCGACGACGACTTCACCAGCCACCTGATCACCCACCCGGCCGGGCTCTCCGACGACGAGGTCCGCGAACACCTGCGGCTCGTCCTCTTCGCGGCCTACGAGGCCACCGCGAACCTCCTCGCCAACGCGTTGCGCATGGTCCTCACCGAGCCGGGCTTCCGCGCCCAGCTCAACGGCGGCCAGATGACCGTGCCGGAGGCGATCGAGCAGTCCCTGTGGGACGAGCCGCCGTTCAGCACGGTCCTCGGGTACTACGCCAAGCAGGACACCGAGCTGGGCGGCCGGCGCATCCGCAAGGGCGACGGGCTGCTCTTCGCGCCCGCCCCGGGCAACGTCGACCCGCGGGTGCGGCCCGACCTGTCCGCGAGCATGCAGGGCAACCGCTCGCACCTCGCCTTCGGCGGCGGCCCGCACGAGTGCCCCGGCCAGGACATCGGCCGCGCCATCGCCGACGTCGGTGTCGACGCGCTGCTGACCCGGCTGTCCGACATCCAGCTCGACTGCGCCGAGGAGGAGCTGCGCTGGCGGTCGTCCATCGCCTCCCGGCACCTGGTGGCCCTGCCGGTGCGCTTCGAACCGAAGCCGCAGCAGGACGTCGACCTGGCGCCGCGGGCCATGCCCGTTCCGCCGCAGCGCTCCAACTGGCAGGTCGGCACCCTGAGCAGCGACCGGGCCCCGGCCGTCGTCGAACGGCAGCGTTCGGACTTCGGCCCCCTCCTCACGCCGGAGGCGATCCCTCCGGCCCTGGAGCCGGCGGCCCGGCCGCGGGGACTGTGGCGGCGGCTGGTGCGCTGGTGGCGGGGCGCGTGACCGCGGGCCGGCGGCCCTCGCGGTCCCCGGCCCAGTCGCCGTAGGAGGTCCAGGCCCCCAGCCGGCGCCCGCTGACGAACGCGTGCCGCGCCCCGGTGACCGGATCGGTGAACTCCAGCCCGCGTGCGAGCAGCTGGAGCGGGCGCCGGAAGTCACCGGCCGGCACCGGGCCGGTCACCTCGGGGTACAGCGGATCACCGAGGATGGGCACGCCCAGCGCGGTCAGGTGCACCCGCAGCTGATGGGTCTGCCCGGTCGCCGGGACGAGCCGGTAGCGGCCGAGCCCGGCCCGGTGCTCGGCAAGCTCCACGTGGGTCTCGGCGTTCGGCTCGCCCGCCACCTCCCGGGCGGCGAGCACTCCGCGTTCCTTCACGATCCTGCTCCGTACCATGCGGGGCAGGGTGAGCGCGGGGTCGTACGGCGCGATCGCCTCGTACTCCTTGTGCACCTGCCGGTCCCGGAACAGCGTCTGGTAGGCGCCGCGCTCCTCGGGACGCACGGTGAACAGCACCAGGCCGGCGGTGAGCCGGTCCAGGCGGTGCGCCGCCGTCAGTGTGGGAATGCCCAGCTCGTGCCGGAGCCGGGCCAGCGCGGTCTGCGCGACATGCGTGCCGCGCGGGGTCGTGGCCAGGAAGTGCGGCTTGTCGGCCACCACGATGTGCTCGTCGCGGTAGACCACCTCCACCGGGAACGGCACCGCCACCTCGGTCGGCAGCTCGCGGTGGAACCAGACGTACGTCCCCGGCCGGTACGGTGCGTCCGGCGGCACGGCCCGCCCGTCGGCCCCGACCACCAGCCCGGCGGCGAACATCGACTCGATCACCCCGGGCCCGGCGCCCGTGAGCCGCTCCACGAGATGCTCCCGCACCGTGGCCCACGCCCCCTCCATGGGCAGCCGCACCCGCACGGGGTCGACCCCGTCGCGCTGGGGGAGCGGGGCGGGCGGGGGCGGTGTACGGCGTCTCATCGAGGTCAAGGGTACGGGCGGGCAGGGCGACCGCCCGGAGCGCACGGTGTACCGGTTCACCGCGGCCGGCCGGGACGAGAGGACGCAGTCGCTGTCGGGCCTCGTCGCCGTAGCGGCCAAGGAGTATCGGGGGCTCTGCCCCCGGACGGGTGGTGGGCTGCCGGACCGCGTGCTCAGGCGGCGGCTACGGCCGTGCTGCTCTCCTGCTCGGCCTCGATGCGGGCGTTCCACTCCCGCTTGGACGCCTGCCAGCCGTCCTCGTTGTGCCCGAGGCGCCAGTAGCCCGAGATCGACAGGTCCTCGCGCGGAGTCTGCCGCTCGACCCGCAGCAGCCGGCGCAGCTCCTTCACGAAGCCCGCCTCGCCGTGCACGAACGCGTGCAGCCGGCCCTCCGGGAACTCGAGCACCCGCACGGCCTCCAGCAGGGCCTCGCCGACCGGCCGGTCCCCGCGGTGCAGCCAGACGACCTGCATCTCGGTGTCGATCTTCTGCTCCTCCTCGGGACCGGAGACCTCGATGAAGGCGTGCGCACGGGCGCCGGCGGGCAGGGTCTCCAGGGCGCGGGCGATCGCGGGCAGCGCGCTCTCGTCACCGGCGAGCAGATGCCAGTCGGCCTCCGGGTCGGGCGCGTACGCGCCGCCGGGGCCCATGAAGCGCACCGTGTCGCCGGGCCGGGCGCGGACGGCCCACGGTCCGGCCAGGCCCTCGTCGCCGTGGATCACGAAGTCCAGGGTCAGCTCCCGCTGTACGGGGTCCCACGCGCGCACGGTGTAGGTCCGGGTCACCGGCCACTGCTCGCGTGGGAACTCGGCGCGGATCCGCTCCAGGTCGAAGGGTTCCGGGTAGCTGACACCGGCGGGGCCGAACAGCAACTTCACATAGTGGTCGGTGCAGGTGTCCGCGGCGAATCCGGCCAGGCCCTCGCCGCCGAGCACCACACGCTGCATGTGCGGGGTCAGCCGTTCGGTACGCACCACCTGGGCGGTATAGGGCTTGCGCGGCTTTCGTCCCGGACGCTCTGCCATCACGGCCTCCTGCAAGATTGGTTAGGTTTACCTAAGTTAGCATCCCGCTCCGATTCAACACCTCATTTATGAGGCTCCGATGAGAGCCCTTTGCCGGAATATTCCGGTGGACGACGGCCGTGCTCAGTGCGCCAGGGTGACCAGCAGCCGCTCCAGCGAGCCGCCCAGCCCCCACCGGCGCGCCAGCTCCTGAAGCCCTGCCGGGTCGCGCGGGGCGTGCGGCAGGACGGTGTCGACCTGCGGCAGCGGCACGTCGTCGGCCACCCGCACCACCTTGGGCGCCACCGCGAGATACGGCCGGGCCTCGGTGAGCCGCCTGCGCTGCGACGGCGTGAGCTTCGCCCGCGGGTCGTCGACCGCCGCCATGACCCCGGCCAGGTCACCGAACTCGGCGAGCAGCTTGGCGGCCGTCTTCTCGCCGATGCCGGCCACGCCCGGCAGGCCGTCACTCGGGTCGCCGCGCAGCAGCGCCAGATCCGCGTACCCCCGCCCGTCGACGCCATACTTCTCGCGCAGCACCGCCTCGTCGGTCAGCTGCAGCGTGCCGACGCCCTTCAGTGGATACAGCACACGGACCTCGCGCTCGTCGTCCACCAGCTGGTACAGGTCGCGGTCGCCGGTGACGATGTCCACCGGGCCCTTCGCGTGCGCGGTGAACGTGCCGATCACGTCGTCGGCCTCGTACCCCGCGACGCCGACGCGCGCGATGCCGATCGCGTCCAGCACGTCCTCGATGACCGGCACCTGCGGGGCGAGCGTGTCCGGCACCTCCTCCTCGTCCGGCACGCCCGTGCGCTCCTCGGCGACCCGGTGCGCCTTGTACGTGGGGATGAGGTCCACCCGCCACTGCGGGCGCCAGTCGGCGTCCATGCAGGCCACCAGCCCCTCCGGCCGGTGGTCCTTGACCAGCCGGTCGATGAAGTCCAGCAGTCCGCGCACGGCGTTCACCGGCGTGCCGTCCGGCGCCTTCACGGAGTCCGGGACGCCGAAGTAGGCGCGGAAGTACAGCGAGGCGGTGTCGAGGAGCATGAGTCGTCCGGTCACGCTCGCATCATGCCGTACGGCACCGACAGCGCCTCTTCGCCCCGGAACGCGTTGCGCGATGCGCATCCCCGTGAGCCCGGCCACTTGCGGGTTTGCCCCGGCTTGACCTGGGGAGGTGCCGCCTCGGAGCGAGGCTGGTTGCTCTTTTCAACTGTCGGCGACTCTTCGTCTCCTGTCCCTGTCCCCGAGACGAGAGGTACGCGTGCAACCCAGACTTGAGGCGGAGCACCTGTTCAAGGTGTTCGGCAGACGACCGGACGCGGCAGTGGAACGCCTGCGGCAGGGCGCCGACCGGGCGGGGCTGCGTGCCGACGGCACGACGGCCGCCGTCATCGACGCCTCCTTCCGCGTCGAGGCCGGCGAGATCTTCGTGGTCATGGGCCTGTCGGGCTCCGGCAAGTCCACCCTGCTGCGCATGCTCAACGGGCTGCTGAAGCCGACCGCGGGCAGCGTGCGCCACGACGGCCAGGACCTGGCCGCGCTCACCGACCGCGCCCTGCGCGAGCTGCGCTCCAGGAAGATCAGCATGGTCTTCCAGCACTTCGCGCTCTTCCCGCACCGCAGCGTCCGCGACAACGCCGCCTACGGCCTGGAAGTGCAGGGCGTGCCCCGCGCCGAGCGCGAACGCCGCGCCGACGAGGCGCTCGCCCTGTGCGGCCTGGCCGGCTGGGAGACGTCCTGGCCCGACGAGCTGTCCGGCGGCATGCAGCAGCGCGTCGGCCTCGCCCGCGCCCTCGCCACCGACGCCGACGTACTGCTCATGGACGAGTCCTTCAGCGCCCTGGACCCGCTGATCCGCCGGGACATGCAGGACCAGCTGCTGGAACTCCAGAAGACCCTGAAGAAGACCATCGTCTTCATCACCCATGACCTCAACGAGGCGATGCGGCTCGGCGACCGCATCGCCGTCATGCGCGACGGCCGCATCGTCCAGACCGGCACCGCGGAGGACATCCTGCTGCGCCCCGCGAACGACTACGTGGCCTCCTTCATCCAGGACGTCGACCGCTCCCGCGTGCTGACCGCCGCCGCCGTGATGGACACCGAGCTGCGCGGCGACGAGGCCGACTGCGGCTGCGAGACCGCGACCCCCGAGACGCCGTTCACCGAGCTGTGCGCCCTCAGCGCCCGGCTGTCCCACCCGGTCGCCGTCCTCGCCGCCGACCGCACCCTCGTCGGGGTCGTACCCCGGCGGCGCCTGGTCGGCTTCCTCGGCGACGAGCAGAGCGCGCCGACGGCCTGCGGCAACCCGAGGAAGGTGATCGGCCGTGCCTAGGATCCACCTCGGCGACTGGGTCGAGTCCGGCGTCGACTGGCTGGTCGACCACCTGTCCTGGCTGTTCGACGCCGTCAAGGCGGTCATGGAGGGCATGTACGACGGCCTCGACGCCGTGCTCACCGCCCCGGCACCGCTCCTGACGGCGGGCATCCTCGCCGTCATCGCCTGGTGGCTGCGCGGCCTGCTCGCCGGCCTCCTCGCCTTCGCCGGCTTCGCCCTCGTGGACTCGCTCGACCTGTGGGACCGGGCCATGTCCACGCTCGCGCTGGTCCTCGTGGCGACCGTGATCGCCCTGGTGATCTCGATCCCGCTGGGCATCTGGGCCGCCCGCTCCAGGGCGGTCAGCGCCGCCGTACGGCCGCTGCTGGACCTGCTCCAGACCATGCCCTCGATGGTGCTGCTGATCCCGGCCATGCTCTTCTTCGGGCTGGGCACGGCCGCGGGTGTCGTCGCCACCCTGATCTTCGCGCTCGCGCCCGGCGTCCGCATGACCGAGCTGGGCATCCGGCAGGTCGACGCGGAACTGGTCGAGGCCGCCGAGGCGTTCGGCACCACCCCGCGCGACATCCTGTGGCGGGTCCAGCTGCCGCTCGCCCTGCCGACCGTCATGGCCGGCGTCAACCAGGTGATCATGCTGGGTCTGTCCATGGTCGTCATCGCGGGCATGGTCGGCACCGGCGGCCTCGGCGGCGCCGTCAACGAGGCCATCGGCCGGCTGGACATCGGCTACGGCTTCGAGGCGGGCGTCGGCATCGTCGTCCTCGCCATCTACCTGGACCGCGTCACCGGCGCGCTCGGTACCCAGCTCTCCCCGCTGGGTCGCAGGGCCGCCGCGAAGGCCCCCACGCGCGCGTGGTCGTACCGCCCGCGCCCGGCGGTCGCCGTGGTCGGTGTGGTCGTCCTCGCCCTCGTCGCGGGCGGACTCGGGATCTTCGGCTCCTCCGCCGGCACCTCCGAGGCGTCCGGCACGGACGTCGGCAAGGGCAAGGAGATCAGGATCGGCTACATCCCCTGGGACGAGGGCATCGCCTCCACGTTCCTCTGGAAGGAGATCCTTCAGGAACGCGGTTTCAAGGTGACCACCACCCAGTACGCGGCCGGGCCGCTCTACACGGGCCTCGCCACCGGCCAGCTCGACTTCCAGACCGACTCCTGGCTGCCCACCACCCACGCCGAGTACTGGGCGAAGTACGGCAAGCAGCTGGACGACCTCGGCAAGTGGTACGGCCCGACCTCCCTGGAGCTGACCGTCCCCTCCTATGTGAAGGACGTCGACTCCCTGGCGGACCTGAAGGACCACGCCTCCGAGTTCGGCGGCAAGATCGTCGGCATCGAGCCCAGCGCCGGCATGATGGGCCTGCTCAAGGACAAGGTGCTCAAGGAGTACGGCCTTCAGGGCGGCTACGAGGTGGTCGACGGCTCCACCCCGGCCATGCTCGCCGAGCTGAAGCGCGCCTACGCCCGCAAACAGCCGGTCGTCGTCACCCTGTGGTCGCCGCACTGGGCGTACAGCGAGTACGACCTGAAGAAGCTGACGGACCCGAAGGGCGCCTGGGGCAGGGGCGACGGCGTGCACACCCTCGCCCGCAAGGGCTTCGCCGCCGACAACCCGCAGGTCGGCCGGTGGCTGAAGGACTTCTCGATGACCGAGGGGCAGCTGACGAGCCTGGAGGCGTCCGTCCAGAAGGCCGGCAAGGGCAAGGAGCAGGACGCCGTGCGCGGCTGGCTGCGGCAGCACCCCGGTCTGGTCGACACGTGGGCCCCCGTCGTCAAGAAGGGCGCCACCAGCCAGGCGGCCGGGTGACCTGACCGGCCCGGACCGCCTCCCGAGGGGCGGGCGCCGCCGGACGCCGACGCGCGTCCGGCGGCGCCCGCCCCTCATGCCGTTCCGCCTACGGAAAGGATCAGGCCAATCACCCCGAGTGATGAACCATGGCCTGTGCAGAGGCCGCAGGCCCAGCTGGTCGGCATATTCATCCGCCCGGGCGACCGCGTCCCGGGCCGCTCACCGGCCCCGAGACGCTGGCGCGAACTGTGAGGGTGGGGATCACGGTCATGTCAGGGATGTGACAGGCACGTGAAACGGTTTGCCGAACATGCGTAGGGTGCAGAGAAGTCATCGGAAGAGAGGTGCCCCGGGGCGGGCACCCGGACAGCGGCACGACGAGCGAGGGAGGGAGCCGGAGCGATGGGCGACCACAAAGAGCAGCAGCCCGTGCGGGTGGGCGCGGCCGTCCGGCGGCGCCGCCGTGCGCTGGAACTGACCCTCGCCGTCGTGGCCGAGCGCAGCGGCCTGTCGGTGCCCTTCCTCAGCCAGGTCGAGAACGACCGGGCCCGCCCGAGCCGGACCTCCCTGGAGAAGCTGGCCGACGCCCTGCGGACCACGGCCGTCGAACTCCTCGCCGCCGCCGACCCGGCGGCCAGCGTGGACGTGGTCCGCGCCGAGCCCGTCCCCGAGGGCGACTTCACCCCGAGCACCCGCCCCCTGGTGCGCGGCCACCACCAACTGCACGCATCGGAGTTCACCGGCGACCACGACGCCGGCCGCGAGTTCCAGCACCGCAACGACGAGCTGATGTACGTCGCCGACGGCGCGGTGGAGATCGAGGCGGAGGGCCGCGCGTACCGCCTCGGGCGCGGCGACACCCTGTATCTGACGGGTGGGGTGCGGCACCGGTGGCGGGCGACGGTGGCGGACACGAGGGTGATCGTGGTGGCGGTGGCCGAGCACATCGAAGCGGTGCAGGACCGCTCCCGCTGAGAATTACGGAAGAGGGCGCATGAGGGGTCGTCGATCGTCTGCGGGTCCGTTGTGGCTGGTCGCGCAGTTCGCAGCGCCCCTGCGGGGCGCTGCCCTGGCCGGGGCTGCCTAGTGCGAGTCGTCTCCCTGGTCCCCTCCCTCACCGAGGCCGTCGCCGTGACGCTGCCCGGGGTCCTCGTCGGCGCCACGGGCTGGTGCAGCCGTCCGGCGGACCTGGACGTCACCAGGATCGGCGGTACCAAGAACCCGGACGTGACCAGGATCCGCGCACTCGCCCCCGACCTGGTGATCGCCAACGAGGAGGAGAACCGCGCCCCCGACCTCGACGCCCTGCGGACGGCGGGCGTCGAGGTGCTGGTCACCGAGGTGCGCACGGTGCCGCAGGCGCTCACCGAGCTGGACCGGGTGCTCACCGCCTGCGGCGCGTCCGGCCGGCCCGCCTGGCTGGCCGAGGCCGAGGCGGCCTGGGCGTCCCTGCCCGCGCCGGCGGAGCGCAGGACGGCGGTCGTACCGGTCTGGCGGCGCCCCTGGATGGTCCTCGGCCGGGACACCTTCGCGGGCGACGTCCTGGCCCGCCTCGGCGTCGGCCATGTGTACGCCACCCACCCGGAGCGCTACCCCCGCATCCCGCCGGACGAACTGCTCACCGGCCGCCCGGACCTGGTGGTGCTGCCGGACGAGCCCTACCGCTTCACCGCGGACGACGGCCCGGAGGCCTTTGTGGGCCTGCCCTGCGCCCTGGTCAGCGGACGGCACCTGACCTGGTACGGACCGTCCCTGACGGAAGCCCCGCGGGTGCTGGCCGCGGCCCTGCGGGCAGCTCGCCGCTGAGCAGGCCGCGCACGGTGCCCCAGGCGGTCACGAGCCAGCCGGCCACCAGCACCACGTACAGACCGACGGCCAGGGCGGAGTACACCAGCAGACCGGTGTGCCGGGCGAGGGCCGCGGCGCCGGTGACGCAGGTGCCCACCGGGAAGATGAAGGCCCACCAGCTCATCGAGAACCCCATGCCCCGCCGCCGGGCCCGCACCACGTACGCGGCCGAGAGCACCAGCCAGAGCAGCGCGAACGCCAGGACCGGTATCCCGTACAGCACGGCGAAGACCCCGAGGCCGCGGTCGTAGGGGGCCCGTACCACCCCGGGTGCGAGGTCCGCGATCAGGCCGACGGCGGTGGTGGACTGCCCGAGCGGGCCGAGGACCACGAACAGGGTCGGGGTGAGCGCGAGCGGCAGCGGCCCGCCGGTGATCAGCCGGGCGTAGATCAGCGACAGCATCAGCAGGACGGCCAGCAGGCTCAGCCCGAACAGCCCGAAGCAGCTCAGCAGCAGCGTCTCCCGGGGTTGGCCCGGCGGCAGATGCGGTACCAGCAGGGGGCCGAGCGAAGCCGACACCATGGGTGGGATCAGCGGCAGCAGCCACACCGGGGTGGCCTGGCCGGGTTCGACGCGATGCCGGACGGCCATCAGGTACGGCACGGCCACGGCCGTCCCGAGCCCGATCACCGTACCGGCGGTGAACAGCACGGTGTCCAGGGCGACGGCCGCTTCGGTGCCGATCCAGTCCTGACCGGTCGTCATCGCGCCGCCGCCCACCGCGAGCAGCGCCATCGCCAGGCAGCCGTAGAACGGCGCCATGGCGGGGTCGAGGAGATCGGCGCGGGCCTGGTCGCGGTGGTGGGCCCAGTGCAGGGCCCGGGCGCCCAGCAGGGCCACGAGCATGCACAGGGAGAGCGCCCAGGCGAACGCTAAGGCATCACGGGGCACGGGCACGGGTCCGGGCAGCGCGACGCCGGCCGAGCCGACGATGGCGGTGCCCATGACGGAGGCGTACCAGTTCGGCCCCACGTGCCGGAGCCCGGCGGTACGGCCGGGGGACGGAGACGGAGCTGCGGTGATCATGGCCCCATGATCGTCCCGCCGGTCCCTTGTGACCAGGAAGTTCCTGTCTATGGATACATAAACTGTCCTTATGACTGGAGCGGGGGAACAGCGAGAGCAGACCACATCCGAGCGGACGGCGTCGCTGGCGCACCGGGTGCCGGACCTCGCCGCGCTGGAACTGCTGCTCGCGGTGGCGCGACTGGGCAGTCTCGGCGCGGCGGCACGCGAGGTGGGCATCACCCAGCCGGCCGCCAGCAGCCGGGTCCGCTCCATGGAACGGCAGCTGGGGGTGGCCCTGGTGGACCGCTCGCCGCGCGGCTCCCGGCTCACCGACGCGGGCGTCCTGGTGACGGACTGGGCCCGCCGGGTGGTGGAGGCGGCGGCGGCCTTCGACGCGGGCGCGCGGGCGCTGCGGGACCGGCGCGACTCGCGGCTCAGGGTCGCGGCGAGCATGACCATCGCCGAGTACCTGCTGCCCGGCTGGCTCCTCGCGCTGCACGCCGAGCGCCCCGACACGGCCGTCTCGCTTCTCGCGGGCAACTCGGCGAAGGTCGCGGAGCTCCTGCTGACCGGCGAGGCGGACCTGGGCTTCGTGGAGGGCCTGACCGTACCGGCCGGCCTGGACTCCACGGTCATCGCCCGCGACCGCCTGATCGTCGTCACCGCGCCCGGCCACCCGTGGGCCCGCCGCCGCCGGCCCCTGACGGCCGCGGAGCTGGCCGCGACCCCGCTCATCCTGCGCGAGCGCGGCTCCGGCACCCGCCAGGTCCTGGACGCGGCGCTCGGCGGCCTGGCCCGCCCGCTGATCGAGCTGTCCTCGACGACGGCGGTGAAGGCGTCCGCGGTCAGCGGCGCCGGCCCCTCGGTCCTCAGCGAACTGGTGGTGGGGGAGGAGCTGGCGATGCGACGGCTGGTCAGCATCCCCGTGGAGGGCGTGTCACTGCGCCGGGATCTGCGAGCGGTGTGGCCGACGGGGCACCGGCCGACAGGCCCGGCGCGGGAGTTGCTGTCGCTGACGCGAAGATGACGGGGCCTCCTTCGGCGAGCGGGCCGCTGGGGGATGACGGCCTCCTTCGGCGAGCGGGCCGCCGGGCGGACGGCGGCGGCCGTCGGTGTGTGGGCCGCCGGGGCGGACGACGGCGGCGCGGCGCACCGGGCCGGCTCAGGAGGCGGCTGTGACCAGAGCCCGCATGACCCGCAGATCCTCGCCCATCTCGGGGTGCCACTGCACCCCGAGCACCCAGCCCCGGTCCGCCGGCAGCTCGACGGCCTCCACGGTGCCGTCCGCCGCGTGGGCCGAGGGCACGAGCCCGTCGCCGAGCCGGTCCACCGCCTGGTGGTGATACGTCGGCACCGTCAGCTCCTCCGCCACGATGCCGCCGTACAGCGTCCCCGGCACCGGCTTCACCGGGTGCCCGCCGAACATCCCGACCATCTCCGCGTGCCCGTCCAGGTGCTGGACGAGCGTGCCGCCGAGGGCGACGTTCAGCAGCTGCATGCCCCGGCAGATGCCGAGCAGCGGCACGTGCGCCGCCAGCGCCGCCTCGATGAGCGCCAGCTCCCAGGCGTCCCGCTCCGGCGCGGGCGGGCCCGTGCGCGGGGAGCGCTCGGCGCCGTACCGGGCCGGGTCGACGTCCGGGCCGCCCGCGATGACCAGCCCGTCGAGCCGGGCCACCGCGGCGGCGGCCCGCTCGGGAGCGTCCGGCGGCAGCAGGAAGGCCAGCCCGCCGGCGCGCTGCACCAGCCGCGGATAGCCGGCCGGCAGCAGCACCGCCTCCAGCTCCCACACGCCCCAGCGCGCGCCGGTCTCCAGATACGTGCTCACGCCGATCAGCGGCCGTACGGTCATGCTGCCCTCCCTGGACTTCGATGGTGCTCGCTTCGAGGCGCTCGCTCCACGGCGCCGGAGTCACGACGGCCGCTTCAAAGGTGCGCAGTAAAACCTTTGCAGATCCGGCTCAGGCCAGGAAGCCCCGGAGCAGGGCCGCCGTGCCCGCGCAGTGCTCGCGCATCATCTCCCGCGCGCCGTCCGCGTCCCCGTCCAGCACCGCCTCCACCAGCGCGGTGTGCTGCCGCTGCGAGTGCTCCAGGTTGCGCACCAGCAGCGGGATGCAGTCCAGCAGGTCGTTGACCGTGGCCCTCACCGCCGCGTACTGCGCGGTGAGCGACGGCGACCCGCACAGCTCGGCCAGCGTCAGGTGCAGCAGCGTGTCCGCCCGCCGGTAGTCCGCCAGCGGGGCCTCATGGGTGCGGTCCAGCGCCTCGCGCAGACGATCCGCCTGCTCCTTCGTCAGTCCGTGCGCCGCGCACAGCCCGGCCGCGCCCACCTCCAGCACCTCGCGGAAGCGCAGCACGTCCTCGATGTCGACCTCGGCGATCCGGCGCCGCAGCTCGTCCTCGCCGCCCGCGTCCGGGCGCGGCAGCACGAACGTTCCGCCGTACCGCCCGCGCCGCGCCTCCACCAGCCCCTGGTCCTGGAGCACCTTCAGCACCTCGCGCAGCGTCACCCGGCTGATCCCGAGCCGCTCCGCCAGGTCCCGCTCGGCCGGCAGCCGCTCGCCGCCCGGCACCAGGCCCAGTCGGACGACCTGGAGGATCTGCTCCAGCGCCTCCTCGAAGCCGTTGCCCGCCCGCACCGGCCGCAGCACCGGAGTGAGCCGGTCGACCGGCCCACCCGGATCCGTCTCCCGCGACATCGGCCGCACCCCCTTCCCAAGCAATGGTTCTCCGCAATACCTTATGGCTCCCGGCCCGGCCGAAAAAGCGCGTAGGCGCCGAAGGAGGCTCTCCCGTGGCAGACCGCACACCCCCGCTGAGCGTCGAGGAACTGCACGCCCTCGTCGCGGGCGGTGAGATCGACACTGTCGTCCTGGCCTTCCCCGACATGCAAGGGCGTCTCCAGGGCAAGCGGTTCGCCGCCCGCTTCTTCCTCGACGAGGTCCTGCACCACGGCACCGAGGGGTGCAACTACCTGCTCGCCGTGGACACCGAGATGAACACGGTCGACGGCTACCAGATGTCCTCCTGGGAGCGCGGCTACGGCGACTTCGCCATGCACCCCGACCTCTCCACGCTGCGCCGCGTCCCCTGGCACCCCGGCACCGCGCTGCTCATCGCCGACCTCGCCTGGAACGACGGCTCCCCGGTCGTCGCCGCCCCGCGCCAGATCCTGCGCCGCCAGCTGGAGCGGCTCGCCGCCCTCGGCTACACCGCCCAGGTCGGCACCGAGCTGGAGTTCATCGTCTTCAAGGACAGCTACGAACAGGCCTGGAACGCGAACTACCGGGATCTGACCCCGGCCAACCAGTACAACATCGACTACTCCATCCTCGGCACCGGCCGCATCGAACCCCTGCTGCGCCGGTTGCGCAACGACATGGCCGGCGCCGGCCTCACCGTCGAGTCCGCCAAGGGCGAGTGCAACCCCGGCCAGCACGAGATCGTCTTCCGCTACGACGAGGCCCTCGTCACCTGCGACCAGCACGCCCTGTACAAGACCGGAGCCAAGGAGATCGCCGCCCAGGAGGGCGTCTCGATCACCTTCATGGCCAAGTACAACGAGCGCGAGGGAAACTCCTGCCACATCCACCTCTCGCTCACCGACGCCGACGGCACCAACGTCATGGCGGGTGACCTGGACGGGGGCATGTCCGAGGTCATGCGCCACTTCCTCGCCGGACAGCTGGCCGCCCTCCGCGACTTCTCACTCCTCTACGCCCCCAACATCAACTCCTACAAGCGGTTCCAGCCGGGCTCCTTCGCGCCGACCGCCGTCGCCTGGGGCCATGACAACCGCACCTGCGCCCTGCGGGTGGTCGGCCACGGCCGCTCCCTGCGCTTCGAGAACCGCCTCCCCGGCGGAGACGTCAACCCGCACCTCGCCGTCGCCGGCCTGATCGCGGCCGGCCTGTACGGCATCGAGCAGAAGCTCGAACTCCCCGGCCCCTGCCCCGGAAACGCCTACACCGCCGGCTTCGAGCACGTTCCGACCACCCTGCGCGAGGCCGCCGAGCTGTGGGAGAACAGCCCGATCGCCAAGGCCGCCTTCGGCGACGAGGTCGTCGCGCACTACCGCAACATGGCACGCGTCGAGCTGGAGGCCTTCGACGCCGCGGTCACCGACTGGGAGCTGCGCCGCTCCTTCGAACGCCTGTGAAAGGTCGCCCCTTGACTGACGCGCACGAACTCCGCGTACTCAACCCCGCCACGGAAGAGGTCGTCGCCACCGTCCCCGCCGCGAGCGAGGAGGACGTGGCCGCCGCCGTCGCACGGGCCGCACGGGCCGGGCGGAACTGGGCCGCCCTCGCCCCCGCCGACCGGGCCCGGCTGCTGCGCCGCTTCGCCGACGTCGTCGACGCCCACATCGAGGAACTCGCCCGGCTGGAGGTCCGGGAGGCCGGCCACACCCTTGGCAACGCCCGCTGGGAGGCCGGCAACGCACGCGATCTGCTGCTGTACGCGGCCGGCGGCGCCGAACGCCTCCTCGGCAAGCAGATCCCCGTCCCCGGCGGCTGGGACGTCACCTTCCAGGAACCCCTGGGTGTGGTCGGCGTGATCGCCCCCTGGAACTTCCCCATGCCGATCGCCGCGTGGGGTTCCTTCCCGGCGCTCGCGGCCGGGAACGCGGTCGTCCTCAAGCCCGCCGAGAGCACCCCGCTCACCGCGCTCCGCCTCGCCGAACTCGCCCTGGAGGCGGGCCTGCCCGAGCACCTCTTCCAGGTGCTGCCCGGCTACGGCGCGACCGCCGGACGCGCCCTGGTGGATCACCCGGACGTCGCCAAGATCGTGTTCACCGGCTCCACCCGCACCGGCCGCGAGGTCATGGAGCGCTGCGCCCGCCTGGTCAAGCCGGTCACCCTCGAACTCGGCGGCAAGAGCCCCAACGTCGTCTTCGCCGACGCCGACCTGAAGACCGCGCTCGACCCCTTCTCCTTCCTGGACAACTCCGGCCAGGACTGCTGCGCCCGCACCCGCATCCTCGTCCAGGAGTCCGTGTACGACGAGGCCCGCGCCTTCCTCGCCGACGCGCTCGCCACCGTCGTCGTCGGCGACCCCGCCGACGAGAAGACCCAGATGGGTCCGCTGATCTCCCGTCAGCAGGTGGAGCGCGTACGGTCGTACGTCCCCGAGGACGCCCCCGCCCTGCGCGGCAGCGCACCCGACGGCCCCGGTTTCTGGTTCGCGCCGACCGTCCTCACCGGCGAACGCCACGACAGCCGGGCGGCCCGCGAGGAGATCTTCGGCCCCGTCGCCGTCCTGCTGCCCTTCACCGACGATGAGGACGCCGTCCGCCTCGCCAACGACACCCCCTACGGCCTCTCCGGCTCCGTCTGGACCCGGGACCTCGGGCGCGCCCTGCGCGTGTCCCAGGCCGTCCGCGCGGGCAACCTGTCCGTCAACTCCCACTCCAGCGTCCGCTACTGGACCCCGTTCGGCGGCCTCAAGCAGTCCGGCCTCGGCCGTGAACTCGGCCCCGACGCCCTGACCGCCTTCACCGAGACCAAGAACGTCTTCATCAGCACGGAGGGCCCCGCACAGTGACCGACAACTTTGTTTGCCGCCGCCTGGTCGGCCGTACCGCCGTCGTGACCGGAGCCGGCAGCGGCATCGGACTCGCCACCGCCCGCCGGCTCGCCTCCGAGGGCGCGCACCTGGTCTGCGCGGACGTGGACGAGGTCCGCGGCAAGGCCGTCGCCGACGAGGTCGGCGGGCTCTTCGTGAAGGTCGACGTCACCGACCCCGAGCAGGTAGAGGCGCTGTTCAAGACCGCGTACGACACCTACGGCAGCGTCGACATCGCCTTCAACAACGCCGGCATCTCCCCGCCCGACGACGACTCCATCCTGGAGACCGGCCTGGAGGCGTGGAAGCGCGTCCAGGAGGTCAACCTCACCTCCGTCTACCTGTGCTGCAAGGCCGCCATCCCGTACATGCGCCGCCAGGGCAAGGGCTCCATCATCAACACGGCGTCCTTCGTGGCCCGTATGGGCGCGGCCACGTCCCAGATCTCGTACACGGCCTCCAAGGGCGGTGTCCTCGCCATGTCCCGTGAACTGGGCGTGCAGTTCGCCCGTGAGGGCATCCGGGTGAACGCCCTCTGCCCGGGCCCGGTGAACACGCCTCTGCTCCAGGAACTGTTCGCCAAGGACCCCGAGCGGGCCGCCCGCCGCCTGGTGCACATCCCGCTCGGCCGGTTCGCCGAGGCCGAGGAGATCGCCGCCGCCGTCGCCTTCCTGGCCAGCGACGACTCCTCCTTCGTCAACGCCACCGACTTCCTGGTGGACGGCGGAATCGCCGGCGCGTACGTCACGCCCCTGTAGCCGCAGAACCCGTGGGCCCCGCCCGGCGGCACCCGGCGCCACGAGGAGCGCTCAGCCGCCGGCGCGACCCGCTCACAGGAACGTCTGCCCCTCACCCCGATAGGTCGGCACGGTCGCCGTCACCGTGTCCCCCTCGACCAGGTGCAGCGCGTCGAACCGCTCGCACAGCTCGCCCGCCTTCGCGTGCCGGAACCACACCTTGTCGCCGATGAGCAGGTCGTCGGCGGGCGAACCGAGCAGCGGGGTCTGTACCTCGCCGGGACCCTCCTGCGGGTCGTACGCCAGCCCCTCCGGCAGGTACGGCACCGGCAGCCGGTCGGGACCGGCGGCGCCGGAGGCCGGATAGCCGCCGCCGAGCACGGTGACGACACCCACGCCGGGCCGCCGGACGACCGGCTGGGCGAAGAGGGCGGCCGGGCGGCCGGTGAACGAGGTGTAGTTGTCGAACAGACGCGGCACGTACAGCCCGGAACCGGCCGCGATCTCGGTCACCGCGTCCTCGGCGGCGGTGTGCTGCACGCTGCCGGTGCCACCGCCGTTGACGAACTCCAGCTCGGGGACGACCGCGCGCACCGCCCGTACCACGGCGGCCCGGCGCTCGGCCAGCTCCCGCCGGGCGGCGGACTGCATGAGCCGGATCGCCCGCGACCGCAGGGGCCGCCCGGCGACCGCGTCCCCGACCCCGGCGATGTGCCCCTCGTACGCCATGATCCCCACCAGCCGGAAACCCGGCCGCCGGGCCACCGACCGGGCCAGATCGGCGAGTTGGGCGGGGGAGCGCAGCGGAGACCGCCGGGCGCCGACCCGGACCCGGCCGCCGAGCAGTTTCAGCGAGGTGTCCAACTCCAGGCAGACACGGACGGGTTCGCGCCCGCCGTCGCGGGCGGCGTCGATCAGCTCCAGCTGCGCCGGATCGTCGACCATCACGGTGACGGCACCGGCGAGCTTGGGATCGGCGGCCAGCTCCGCGAACCCGGCCCGGTCGGCGGACGGATAGGCCAGCAGGATGTCCTCGAACCCCGAACGCGCGAGCCACAGCGATTCGGCCAGGGTGAACGACATGATGCCCTGGAAGCCGTCCCGGGCCAGGACCCGCTCCAGCAGCGCACGGCAGCGCACCGACTTGCTGGCGACCCGCACCGGCTTGCCGGCGGCACGGCGCACCAGGTCGGCCGCGTTGGCGTCGAACGCGGCCAGGTCCACGATCGCGAGAGGGGCGTCGAGATGGGCGGTGGCCCGGTCGTAACGGGCCCGGTCGGCGGCACGCGCAGTCATGGCGGAAGCCTGCCAGAGACGATTACCGCAGGGTAGGGGGACGTTCCGGGCAGATGCCCCGGGCCCGCGGTCCGGTTCCGTGCCGACCCCCGACAACCCGTAGAGTGACGCGCACGTACGGCGTAGCCACCCGGCCCACCACGTGAACCGGGATGCCGCTCCGGCCGTACGGGTATGCGTGCCCGGAGGAGCGTGAGCACCGGGCGCGGCCGATCGGCAGGACGGCCCGCGTACGGAAGCGGCCCGGGCACGAGGAAACGGGGGGTGCATGAGCACGGAAGCACGTCACGCCCCGATCCCGCCCCGCCCCACCGCCCCTCCCGGCGCGAGCCCGAGCGACACCGCCAGGGCCGGCACCCCGGCCCAGCCGGCACCGCCGGGCATGACTCCCGGCCCTCCGGCCCAGCCGGCACCGCCGGGCATGATCCCCCGCCCCCCGGCCCAGCCGCCCATGCCCTCTGCGGCCCCGCGCCCGGCCGACGACCCCGACGACGAGCCGTCGGTCTTCACTCCGCGCGCCGCGATCGCGCGGGGGGACAGCGCCGGGGCCGGTGCGGCCGGTGAAGACGCGCGAGCCGACCGGTCCGGGACGGCGAACGGCGCCGGCCGGGAGCGGCGCACTCCCGGGTTCCGGCACCCGGCCGTGCCGGGGGTCGGCGACCCCGTGACCCCGCCCCCACCCCCCGCCTCGGCCCGTTTCCCCGACACGCCCCCGAACCCCGGCCGCCCGGCACATCACGGCGCCGCCGCCCCCACGCGACCCGCCGGGCAGCCCGGCGGACCGACGGGCCCGTCGGTCCCGGCAGGGCGCACAGGTCCCGGAACTCGGGCCTCCGCAGTGCCCGGCGGCGCAACCGCGCATGCCCCGGCGAGCGCGGAAGTGTCGGCAGCCGCAGCCGCAGCCGCAGCCGCAGCCGCAGCCGAGGTGGAGGGCGAGACGACGGCCCGGCTCCGCCCCGGCAGGGCGCCCCGGCGGCCGGGTGTACCGGTGGAAACCCCCTCGGAGACGACGGCGCGGCTCCGCCCGATTCGCTCGGCTTCCTCGCCGGCCTCGCCTTCGCCGGCGCACCCGCGTGCCTCGGCGCCGATGCCCCGGCAGCCCGCCTCCGTACACCCCGCACCCTCCGCACCCGGTCGCTCCGGTGCCGCGGCGGGCCCCCGTACCGGTGCCGTACCCGCGCCCGGGCCGGGGGAGACCCCGCACGCCGCGGAGCCCAGGCTTGGCGACGCGGAGGGCGGTGCCGGGGCCTGGAGTCCCCTGGCGGGTGGGTATCCCGCGCCCGACCCGGCGCACTCGTGGGGCGCCGCGCGGGAAGGGCGGCCCGTGGTGTCGTTCGCGGAGCCCGACGTGTTCGGTGGGCGCCCGCGTCTTGGGGTGGGCTCGCGGACCGCCGCTGCCGCCGCCTGTCTCGTACTCGGGCTCGGCCTCATCGGCGGGGCGGCGACGGGGAGTTGGCTCACCGGGGGCGGCGGGGAGGCCGCCGCCGCAACCGCGTTCAGCACCGCCGGGACGCTCTGGCACAGTGTGCCCGTGGACGAGCTGTTCCCGCGCACCGTGCAGGGCACCGGCGCCGGCCCCGGCGGCGCCGACCGCACCTGGACCCGGATCGCCGTCGCCCCGGACAGCGGTTGCGCCCACGCCTTCGACCCGCTGCTGAGCAAGGCCCTCGCCCCGGTCGGCTGCCGGCGGTTGCTGCGCGCCACCTACACCGACGCCACCCAGAGCCACGTCACCACCGTCGGCCTGCTCTTCACCAAGGCCGACCCGGCCGGCATGTCCGCGCTCGCCGCCCGCTTCCGCGACGAACACCTGGACCGGCGCGCCGACCTGATGCCCCGCCCCTACGCCGCCGCCGGCACGGCCGCCGCCGGGTTCGGCGACCGGCAGCGCGCCGCCTGGACCATCTCCGTCCTCACCGACGCCCCCGTCGTCGCCTACGCCGTCTCCGGCTGGGCCGACGGCCGTACCGTCGACGCGCCCCAGCCCACCGCGGACGCCGTCCGCTCCGGCGCCACCACGGCACCGGCCCAGGCCGGCCTCGGCAACGAGGCCCAGGGCCTGGCCGACCGCATCGAACGGCGCCTGCGCCAGACCGTCGGCACGGCCACGGAGAACCCTTCATGAAGCGTGTGTCCAAAGCGGTGGTGAGCCTGCTGCTCGCCGGCTCCCTCGCCCTGCTGCCGTCCGCCCCCGCCCAGGCCGACGGCCTCCGCGGCCGGCAGTGGGCCCTTTCCGCCCTCCACCTGGACGAAGCCTGGCAGACCACCGAGGGCCGGGGCGTCACCGTCGCCGTCCTGGACACCGGCGTGGACGCCGGTCACCCCGACCTGGCCGGCAACGTCCTGACCGCCAAGGACATGATCGGCTTCGGCGCCGGTCCCGGTGACCGCACCTGGGCCCGGCACGGCACCGCCATGGCCGGCATCATCGCCGGACACGGCCACGGTCCCGGCAACTCCGACGGCGTGCTGGGCGTGGCCCCCGAGGCGAAAATCCTGCCCGTGCGGGTGATCCTGGAGGACGGCGACCCGGCCCGTTCCAAGGCCCGTACCACTCGCGGCAGCGCCCTCGCCGACGGCATCCGCTGGGCCGCCGACCACGGCGCCGACGTCATCAACCTCTCCCTCGGCGACGACTCCGACTCCGCGCACCCGGAGCCCAGCGAGGACGAGGCCGTGCAGTACGCCCTGAAGAAGGGCGTGGTCGTCGTCGCCTCCGCGGGCAACGGCGGCGACAAGGGCGACCACGTCTCCTACCCGGCCGCCTACCCGGGCGTCATCGCCGCCGCCGCCGTGGACAAGTACGGCACCCGCGCCGCCTTCTCCACCCGCCGCTGGTACGCGGCCGTCAGCGCGCCCGGCGTCGACGTCGTCATCGCCGACCCCGACCGCAAGTACTACGAGGGCTGGGGCACGAGCGCCGCCTCCGCCTTCGTCTCCGGTGCGGCGGCCCTGATCAAGGCGGCCCACCCGGGCCTCGGCCCGGCCCAGGTCAAGAAGCTCCTGGAGGACACCGCGCGGGACGCCCCGGCAGGCGGCCGCGACGACTCCCGGGGCTTCGGCATGATCGACCCGGCGGCGGCCCTGAAGTCGGCCGCCCGGCTCAAGCCCCGGGGCCTGCGCGCCGCGGCGTACGGCGAGAAGTACTTCGGCCCCGGCCCGGACACCCCCGAGGCCACCAGCGGCGCCTCCGGCTGGGCGGCCCCGCTCGCCGGCGGTGCGGGCGTGGTCCTCCTGGTGGCCGGAGTGGTCCTCTGGCGGGGCCGCAGACGGCCGGACCGAGTCCGCTAACCGGCGATGTACTCGATCTCGGGGTAGCGCGGCGAAGCCCCCCACAGCAGCTGCCCGGTGTCGGGGCGGCCGCGCAGCTGGAGATCGAAGAAGGCCCGCACGGTGGCCCGTACGGCCGCCACCGCCCGATGGGCGGGGATCGTGCCCGCCTGGAGTTGCCGGCGCACCGGCTCGGGCACCTGCGGCGCGAGGACCACGATGTCGGTGAAGGAGTTGTGGTCGGCGTCCGCGAGCCGCAGATTGCGGTGCCAGCCGCTCAGGTGGCGCCAGAACGGGGGCCAGGTCGTGTCCTGGTTCAGTCCGTCGTGGAGCGCCGTGTCCATCAGCAGGAACGGCCGGTCGAGGCCGCGCTCGACCACCGGCCCGTACAGGGCGCCGTCCAGGTCGATGCCGGCCCGCACCCGGTCGTCCAGGTCCATCACGGCCGCCGACGCGGCGCCGCCCCGGGAGTGCCCGAAGGAGCCGACCCGCATGAGGTCCAGCGTCCCGCGCAGCCCGCGCGGGAGCGGGCGCCGCTCGGCGTCGGGGTTGCCGCCCCGGTTCAGCACGGTCAGCGCGTCCAGGACGAACCGCAGGTCGGCCGCGCGCACCGCGACCGCGGCGGTGCGGGCTTCGTGGCTCCCGTCGTCGGGGTGGGTGAGCACCACGCGGCCGTCCGGGAACTCCACCTCGCCCGAGTCGTAGGGATGGTCGACCGCGACCACGACATGGCCCCAGGACGCCAGTTCCTCGATGACCAGCGTGTTGAAGGTGCGGTCCGACTGGTAGCCCGGCGAGTGGAGCAGCACCGGACGGCGGCCCGGCCGGACCGGCGCACGGTCCGCACTGTGCGTCTGCGGGAGCGCGTAGGCGTCCACAGCGCCCCCGAAACGGGCCTTCAGCGCCTGCTCGGCACGCGACGGCAGCCACGGCCGCATCGCGTGGCCGCGCACGTCGGCGGCCGGATAGGTCACGGTCACCATCACCTCACGCGGCGCGCCCGACCAGGGGTCGGTCCGCGACGGGTCGACCAGGTGCAGGTCCACCGCGCCAACCGGCGCCGGCCCGGTCGGCCCGGGCAGCCGGAGGGGGACGAGGTCGGCCGCCGCCGCTCGCGTGGGCAGCGACAGGGGAACAGCGGCCGCGGCGACGGCTCCGAGGCCGCCGGCTATGAGGACACGGCGAGTGGGGCGTACGGGAGGCACTGCGCTCCTTCCGCGGCCGGACGCGCGGCTAGGTAAAGAAAGCGCCACGCTCTGGCCTGCTCATCGTCAAGTCCCTTGCACCCTAGATGATTTGGTGTCCGGGGTGCTGGATCATTTATGGCCGGAGGCGAGGGATCATTTGTCGCCAAAGGCCGATACCGCCGCCCGCGCCGCCGCCTCCACCAGAGAGATGCCCCTCGCCTGGGTCGCCGTGCCGTTCGAGAGCACCGCCACCAGACAGCCGGTCCCGTCCACCGTCACCCGCCCGATGCTGTTGACGTCCCACAGCCCGGTCGTACTCCGTGCCAGCCAGCCGTTCTTCAGTGCCCAGGAGTTGCCCTCGGCGGCGGCCGACACCCCCCACTGCTGGTCCGCCTCCACGGATTTCATCAGCGCCCACACGTACGTCCGCGAGGCCGCGCTCAGCTCCGAGTCCTCCCCGAACACCTGCTGGAGCAGGACCAGTTGGTCCGCCGCCGTGGTCTGCGTCAGCCCCCACAGGCCACCCTCCCCGCCGGAGGTCTCCGTCAGCCCGAAGCGCCGGTTCGCCGCGTCCAGCCCGGCCGCCCGCCCGATCGTGTGCCACAGCGCCGTCGCGGAGGCGTTGTCGCTGTTCTCGATCATCTTCGTGGCGTACGTCTTCTCGGCCGCCGTCAGCCGCCTTCCCGCGTCCTGCGCCTGGAGCAGCAGCGCGGCCAGGATGTCGACCTTGACGATGCTCGCCGTGTCGAAGGCCGCCTCGCCGTACACGGCGTTCTCACCGGAGTCCACCGCCAGCACCGCCGCCGACACCTTCGCGCCCGAGGGCACCTCGACCGTCGCCATCGCCGCGGCGAGCAGCGCGTCCCGGTCCACCACCGGCTCGGTCACCGATCCCTCCTCCTCCGCCCCGGCCGAGGCGGCGGCCGCCGGCGACGACGCCGACGGCACGGCCGCCGCCCCCGCGTGTGCCCGCGCCCTCACATAGGCCGTACCCCCGGCCGTGACCCCGCCCACGGCGACCACGGCGAGGGCGGCGGACAGCAGCGGACGGCGCCGGGACGGGCGCGCGCGACGGCCACGGCGGGCTCTCGGGGACTCCATGCCCGCGATGCTCGGGGCGCGTCCTGTGTGCTCCGTGGGACGCACCTGAGATCCACATCAGGGAACGCTGGGATTCCTGTGAAGGCGGGCCGCCGGCCGTCCCGGCCCCGTACGAGCCCGGCGGCCTCCCCCTATAGGGTCGGTGACCGTGGCGAACAAGAACATTCCCGACCCCGGCTTCTCCGACGACGACGGCTCCGCCGACCCCCGGCTGAGCGCCGCGCTCGCCGCCTGGGCCGAGGACCGCAGCGCCCTGGGGCCCGTGCTGGAGGCCCTCAGGGGCGCCCGTCTGCTGGTCCCCGTCGTCGCCGTGCTCGGCGAGGTGGAGGAGGACGAGAACGGGCTGCGCCGCGAGAAGACCAGCGACATGGCCGTACCCACCCTCAAGGCCGGCCACCGCACCGCGCTGCCCGCCTTCACCTCGACCGACTCCCTGGCCCGCTGGGACCCCGAGGCACGCCCGGTCGCCGTACCCCTGCACCAGGCGCTCCAGGCCGCCGCGCACGAGAAGGCCGACACGGTCGTGCTCGACCTCGCCGGACCGGTGCCGTTCGAGCTGACCGGCCCGGCGCTGCTCGCCCTCGCCGAGGGCCGCACCAGCACCGACCCGCTCACCGACCCGGCCGTGGTGGAGGCCGTCCGTACGGTCGTGGCGGCGGAGCCCGCCGTGCTGCGCGCCCACCTCGGGCCCGGCCGGGCCGACGGCACCCTCGCCCTGGTCCTCGACCCGGCCGCGCCGCCCGCCGAGGCCGCCCGGGCGGTCGCCGAGCGGCTGGCTGCCGACGAAACGCTGCGGGCCCGCCTGGTGCGCGGCCTCGACCTGGCAGTGCTGCCGGCCGGGACCACGCCTCCGGGCGAGCCCTTGTACGTACGCGGATGAGCGGGACCAACTAGCCGTAGACGGGCCCGGTGTACTTCTCGCCCGGGCCCTGGCCCGGGTCGTCCGGGACGATCGACGCCTCGCGGAAGGCCAGCTGGAGCGACTTCAGGCCGTCGCGCAGCGGCGCCGCGTGGAAGGAGCTGATCTCGGTCGCGCTCGCGTCCAGCAGGCCGGCGAGCGCGGTGATCAGCTTGCGGGCCTCGTCCAGGTCCTTGTACTTCTCGCCCTCCTCGCTCAGCCCGAGCTTCACGGCGGCGGCGCTCATCAGGTTGACGGCGACCGTCACGATCACCTCGACGGCGGGGACCTCGGCGATGTCCCGGGCCATCGCGTCGAAGTCGGGAGCCTCGGAAGACTCGGCAGGGGTGTCACTCATGCCCCACACGATAGGTGGTCGCGCCCGCCGCCCCTCAATTAGCCCTTGTCAAGCGATCCTGCTAACCTGAAGGACGACCGGCTGGACATGAATGTGTCCGGCCCACAAGTGGAGGCTCCGATCTCCCACCTGACCGTCCCCCGGGACGGCGGGTCACCCGGTCAGGCGGCCACCATCGTTCCGTACGGACGATGGAGTCGCCCGAAAGCGCGCCCCGCGACATCGCGGCGGTGCTCCGGTAGTGCTTGGAGCCCCGCCTGTGATCGTCCGGGGCATTTTTTGTGCTTCGGCGCGGTTAGGTCTAACGAAAAGAGACGTTACGCGGCTGTCCGCCAGACCGCCGTGTGGTGCTACCGAGGAGGATCCATCAGCGCCGAGCCCCGCATCAACGACCGGATTCGCGTTCCCGAGGTGCGACTTGTCGGTCCCAGTGGCGAGCAGGTGGGCATTGTCCCGCTCGCGAAGGCACTGGAGCTTGCGCAGGAGTACGACCTGGACCTGGTCGAGGTCGCGGCGAACGCCCGTCCGCCCGTGTGCAAGCTCATGGACTACGGGAAGTTCAAGTACGAGTCGGCCATGAAGGCCCGTGAGGCGCGCAAGAACCAGGCGCACACGGTCATCAAGGAGATGAAGCTCCGGCCGAAGATCGACCCGCACGACTATGACACCAAGAAGGGTCACGTCGTCCGGTTCCTCAAGCAGGGCGACAAGGTCAAGATCACGATCATGTTCCGTGGTCGCGAGCAGTCCCGCCCCGAGCTGGGCTACCGACTGCTGCAGCGTCTCGCGGAGGACGTCCAGGACCTCGGTTTCGTGGAGTCGAACCCGAAGCAGGACGGCCGAAACATGATCATGGTCCTCGGTCCGCACAAGAAGAAGACCGAGGCGATGGCCGAGGCCCGTCAGGCGCAGGAGGCCCGCAAGGCCGAAGCGAAGGCGAACCCTGGTAAGTCGCAGAACCCTGCCGAGGCTGAGGCGCCGTCCGAGGAGCCTGCCGAGGCGTGATCCCGGGGGGCGTACGCCCCCGAGGATGTAACCGAAAGAAGAGAGCGACGCTCCACCGTGCCCGGTTTCACGACCGGGCACCGGAGCGCCACCGACGAGGAGATAACGGCGCTATGCCGAAGAACAAGTCGCACAGCGGTGCCAGCAAGCGCTTCAAGGTCACCGGCTCCGGCAAGGTGCTCCGTGAGCGCGCCGGCAAGCGCCACCTGCTCGAGCACAAGTCGTCCCGCGTCACGCGTCGCCTCACCGGCAACGCCGAGATGGCCCCGGGCGACGCCGCGAAGATCAAGAAGCTTCTCGGCAAGTGACGTACCCGGCGCTCGTCACCCACTGAGCGCCGTACGTCAGGACCGGGACCCAGTCGTTTCCGGGTCGTGTGAGTACCACCACGACCCCGCTACAAGGAGTTAACAAGTGGCACGCGTCAAGCGGGCAGTCAACGCCCACAAGAAGCGCCGGGCGATCCTCGAGCAGGCCTCCGGCTACCGCGGTCAGCGTTCGCGTCTGTACCGCAAGGCCAAGGAGCAGGTCACCCACTCGCTGGTCTACAACTACAACGACCGCAAGAAGCGCAAGGGCGACTTCCGTCAGCTGTGGATCCAGCGCATCAACGCCGCTGCCCGCGCCAACGGCATCACCTACAACCGCTTCATCCAGGGTCTGAAGGCCGCGAACATCGAGGTCGACCGCAAGATCCTGGCCGAGCTGGCCGTGAACGACGCGAACGCCTTCGCGGCGCTCGTCGAGGTCGCGCAGAAGGCGCTGCCGTCGGACGTCAACGCTCCCAAGGCTGCGTGACGCAGCGCTGGCTTTGAGCCGACGTTCACTGGAGGACCCGCAGGCTGTGTAGCTTGCGGGTCCTGTTGTTGGGACCTCGGCGTTCGTTTCCGGCTGGTGCGTCGTGGCTCGTCGCGCCCGCGGCGCAGCCGCATATCGATACGGCCCCGCGCCCTTCGGACGCGGGCACCCCGCAGCGGCGGAAAAAAGAAGACCCTCCTGAAGGTGAAGAAGAGCATGGCCCCCGTCAGCCCCGAGCTGATCTCCCCCCGGTCCGCCCGTGTCTCCGCCGCCCGGCGGCTTGCCAAGCGGAACTTCCGGGGCAAGGACCGGCTGTTTCTCGCGGAGGGACCGCAGGCCGTACGGGAGGCCGCCGGGCACCGGGGCGCGGACGGGACGGCGACGCTGGTCGAGCTGTTCGCCACCGTGGAGGCCGCGGAGCGGTACGCCGACATCATCGGGGCCGCGCGGGACGCCGGCGCCCGGGTGCACCTCGCCTCCGACGAGGTCATCGCCGACATCTCCACCACCGTCACCCCGCAGGGGCTGGTCGGGGTGTGCCGGTTCCTGGACACGCCGTTCGAGGAGATCCTCGCCGCCCGGCCGAAGCTGGTCGCCGTGCTGGCCCATGTGCGGGACCCCGGGAACGCCGGCACCGTGCTGCGGTGCGCCGACGCCGCCGGCGCCGAGGCGGTCGTCCTCACCGACGCCTCCGTGGACCTGTACAACCCCAAGGCCGTCCGGGCCTCCGTCGGTTCCCACTTCCACCTGCCCGTCGCCGTCGGCGTCCCGGTCGAGCGGGCCGTGGCCGGACTCCAGGACGCCGGAGTGCGCATCCTCGCCGCCGACGGGGCCGGCGACCGCGACCTGGACGAGGAACTGGACAAGGGCACCATGGGCGGCCCCACCGCCTGGGTCTTCGGCAACGAGGCCTGGGGGCTGCCGGAGGAGACCCGCGCCCTCGCCGACGCCGTCGTCCGCGTCCCGATCCACGGGAAGGCCGAGAGCCTGAACCTCGCCACGGCCGCCGCCGTATGTCTCTACGCGTCGGCCCGTGCACAGCGCGCCTCCGGAGGGTGCCGCTCCGTCACCGAGAGCTAGTAGGGTGACCAGCGCGGGGCCCTGCGCCGTCTGAGAGGTGGGGTACGGGGATGAGTGTGGCCGGCACGAGCGCCGCGCCGGAGGGACGAGACGCGCGGCGCACACCCGCGCCGCGCCGCCCCGGCACGGCCGGCTTCGGCGTCGATCCCGACCAGCTGCCCGACGGCCTCGTCATCGCCGACGAGCACGGCCGGGTGACCTGCTTCAACGCCGCGGCCGCGCGCATCACCGCCGTACGGCCCGCCGACGCCCTCGGGCAGTCCCTGGAGAAGGCACTGCCGTTAGAGGACCTGGAGGGCCGCCGCTGGTGGCAGCTCACCGACCCCTACGGCGGACTCGCGATCCGGGTACGGCAGCCGGAGCGGAATCTGCTGCTGCCCGGCGGCCGGGAGGTGCTGGTCTCCGCCCGCTATGTGCGGGGCGAGCCGCTGGGTCCGGTGCGCAGCGTGGTCGTCTCCCTGCGGGACACCGAGGCCCGCCGCCGTACCGAGCGCAGTCACGCCGAGCTGATCGCCACCGTCGCCCACGAACTGCGCTCCCCGCTGACCTCCGTGAAGGGGTTCACCGCCACCCTGCTCGCCAAGTGGGAACGCTTCACCGACGACCAGAAGCGGCTGATGCTGGAGACCGTCGACGCCGACGCCGACCGGGTCACCCGGCTCATCGCCGAGCTGCTGGACATCTCCCGCATCGACTCCGGGCGGCTGGAGGTACGGCGCCAGCCCGTCGACATCGGGGCCGCCGTCTCCCGGCACATCCAGGCCTATGTCGCCGCCGGCCAGCGCGCCGACCGCTTCCTGCTCCGCATCGAACAGCCGCTGCCCGCCCTGTGGGCCGACCCCGACAAGATCGATCAGGTGCTGAGCAACCTCATCGAAAATGCCGTGCGGCATGGGGAGGGAACCGTCACCATTGGCGTCACGCCCACGGCATCGCCGCGCGAGGGCGAGGAAACCGGCACGTCGGTCACGGTGAGCGACGAGGGGCCCGGCATCCCGGAGGAGTCCATGAACCGCGTCTTCACCCGCTTCTGGCGGGGCAGCAAGCGCGGCGGCACGGGCCTCGGGCTGTACATCGTCAAGGGCATCGTCGAGGCCCATGGCGGCACGATCACGGTCGGCCGGGCCGCGAGCGGCGGCGCCGAGTTCCGATTTACGTTGCCCGTGGCCGCCCCGGCGTATCTCGCCTAGCGGCCCACGGGCCATTCGTCCACCCCCACCCCGTTAGACTCGGCCTTTGGCACCTTTGTGTCCTGCACGCGGCCCTCGCGAGTCGGTGACGGGGACCATCCGCCAGCAATCGGAAGCACGGGAAGAGATGTCGGCACCCAATAAGTCGTACGACCCTGTCGAGGTCGAGGCGTTGAAACCGGAAGAGATCGAGCGCATGCGGGACGAGGCGCTCGCCGCCTTCGCCGCCGCGGACTCCCTCGACGCGCTCCACGAGGCCAAGGTCGCCCACACCGGCCCGGCCTCCGCGCTGGCCCTCGCCAACCGCGAGATCGGCGCCCTGCCACCGCACGCCAAGGCCGAGGCCGGCAAGCGCGTCGGCATGGCCCGCGGCGCCGTGAACAAGGCGCTCGCCGCCCGCCAGACCGAGCTGGAGGCCGAGCGTGACGCGCGCGTGCTGGTCGAGGAGGACGTCGACGTCACGCTGCCGTACGACCGCGTCCCGGCCGGCGCCCGGCACCCGCTGACCACGCTCTCGGAGCGCATCGAGGACGTCTTCGTGGCCATGGGCTACGAGGTCGCCGAGGGCCCCGAGGTCGAGGCCGAGTGGTTCAACTTCGACGCCCTCAACATCGGCCCGGACCACCCGGCCCGCGGCGAGGCCGACACCTTCTTCGTGCAGACCGCGTCCGACAGCGGCTCCGCCGCGGGGTCCGGCGGCGCGGAGTCCGGTGTCGTGCTGCGTACCCACACCTCGCCGGTGCAGATCCGCTCCCTGCTCGACCGTGAGCTGCCGGTCTACGTGATCTGCCCGGGCCGCGTGTACCGCACCGACGAGCTGGACGCCACCCACACCCCGGTCTTCCACCAGGTGGAGCTGCTCGCCGTGGACGAGGGTCTGACCATGGCCGACCTCAAGGGCACCCTGGACCACATGGTCCAGTCGCTGTTCGGCGAGGGCATGAAGACCCGGCTGCGGCCGAACTTCTTCCCGTTCACCGAGCCGTCCGCCGAGATGGACATGGTGTGCTACGTCTGCCGCGGCGAGTCCGTCGGCAACCCCGACCGGCCCTGCCGCACCTGCTCGTCCGAGGGCTGGATCGAGCTCGGCGGCTGCGGCATGGTCAACCCGCGGGTGCTGGCGGCCTGCGGCGTCGACCCGGAGAAGTACAGCGGCTTCGCCTTCGGGTTCGGCATCGAGCGGATGCTGATGTTCCGCCACAACGTCGAAGACATGCGAGACATGGTCGAGGGTGACGTCCGGTTCACCCGGCCGTTCGGGATGGAGATCTGATGCGGGTCCCGCTTTCTTGGCTGCGGGAGTACGTCGACCTGCCGGCGACGGAGACCGGGCGCGACGTCCAGGCCAAGCTCATTTCGGCCGGCCTCGAGGTGGAGACCGTCGAGCAGCTCGGCGCCGACCTCAAGGGGCCGCTGGTCGTCGGCCGGGTGCTGACCATCGAGGAGCTGGAGGGCTTCAAGAAGCCGATCCGCTTCTGCACCGTCGACGTCGGCCAGGCCAACGGCACGGGTGAGCCCCAGGAGATCGTCTGCGGCGCCCGCAACTTCCAGGTCGGCGACAAGGTCGTCGTGGTCCTTCCCGGTGCCACGCTGCCCGGCGGCTTCTCCATCGCCGCCCGCAAGACCTACGGCAGGGTTTCGCACGGCATGATCTGCTCCAGCGACGAGCTGGGCATGGGCGACGACGGCAACCACGGCATCATCGTGCTGCCGCCGGAGACCGAGGTCGGCAAGGACGCCATCGAGCTGCTGGAGCTGGTCGACGAGGTCCTGGACATCGCCGTCACCGCCAACCGCGGCGACTGCCTGTCCATCCGCGGCGTCGCCCGCGAGACCGCCATCGCCTACGGCCTGCCGCTGCGCGACCCGGCGCTGCTCGACGTGCCGGCCCCGAACGCCTACGGCTACCCGGTCCGGGTCACCGACCCCGCGGGCTGCGACCGTTTCACCGCCCGTACGGTGGCCGGTCTGAGCCCCGAGGCGCGCTCCCCGATCTGGCTCCAGCGCCGGCTCCAGAAGGTCGGCATGCGTCCGATCTCGCTCGCCGTCGACGTCACGAACTACGTGATGATGGAGCTGGGCCAGCCCCTGCACGCCTACGACCGCAGGCTGGTCCAGGGCACCATCGGCGTGCGCCGCGCCGAGGAGGGCGAGAAGCTCGTCACCCTCGACGGCGTCGAGCGCAGGCTGCACGCCGAGGACCTGGTCATCACCGACGAGCGCGGCCCGATCGGCCTCGCCGGCGTCATGGGCGGCGCCAACACCGAGATCGCCGATCACGACGACCTCGAGAACGCCACCACCGACGTGGTCATCGAGGCCGCCCACTTCAACGAGGTCGCGATCGCCCGTACGGCCCGCCGTCACAAGCTGTCCTCCGAGGCCTCCCGCCGCTTCGAGCGGGGCGTCGACCCGCAGGCCGCGGCGGCCGCCGCGCAGCGGACCGTGGACCTGCTGGTCCTGCTCGCGGGCGGCACGGCCGAGGCCGGTGTCACCGAGATCATCGCGCCCTCCGCCCCGCACACGATCACTGTCCCGGCGGACCACCCGGACAAGGTCGCGGGCGTGGTCTACGGCCGCGAGACGGTCGTCCGCCGGCTCCAGGAGATCGGCTGTGACGTCTACGGGCAGGACGAGCTGATCGTCACCGTCCCGTCCTGGCGGCCCGACCTCGCCGAGGCGAACGACCTGGCGGAGGAGGTCATCCGCCTGGAGGGCTACGAGAACCTGCCCTCCACGCTGCCCAAGCCTCCCTCGGGCCGCGGTCTGACCCACCGCCAGCGGCTGCACCGCCGCGTCGGCCGCGCGCTGGCCGGCGCCGGCTATGTCGAGGCGCCGACCTACCCGTTCGTCGCCGAGCAGGTCTTCGACCAGCTCGGCCTGACGGCCGACGACCCGGCCCGCCGCGTGGTGAAGCTGGCCAACCCGCTCAACGACGAGGAGCCCGCGCTCCGTACGACGCTGCTGCCCGGCCTGCTGGGCGCCCTGCGGCGCAACGACGGCCGGGGCTCGCACGACCTGGCGCTGTTCGAGACCGGCCTGGTCTTCCTGCCGCGCGAGGAGCGGCGTGCCGCCGGGCACCTGCCCGTCGACCGGCGCCCGACCGACGAGGAGATCGCCGGGCTGAACGCCGCGCTGCCCGAGCAGCCGCGGCACGTCGCCGTCGTCCTCGCGGGCGCCCGCGAGCAGGCCGGCTGGTGGGGCAAGGGCCGTCCGGCGGACTGGTCCGACGCCGTCGAGGCGGCGCGCACCGTCGCCCGTGAGGCCGGGGCCGAACTGATCGTCCGCAAGGGCCAGTACGGCCCGTGGCACCCCGGCCGTTGCGCCGAGCTGGTGGTCGTCGCCGACGGTACGGAGCGGGTCGTGGGCCACGCGGGCGAACTGCACCCGCGTGTCCTCAAGGCCCTCGGCCTGCCCGAGCGCACCTGCGCGATGGAATTGGACCTGGACGCCCTGGAGGCGGTGGGCGACGGCGCCCCGCAGGCGCCGAGCATCTCCACGTTCCCGGTGGCCACCCAGGATGTCGCCCTCGTCGTGGACAAGCCGGTCCCGGCCGCGGAGGTCGAGGCCGCGCTGCGCGCGGGCGCCGGCGAGCTGCTGGAGGCCATCCGGCTGTTCGACGTGTACGAGAACGCCGAGCAGCTGGGCGACGGCAAGAAGTCGCTGGCGTACGCGCTGCGCTTCCGCGCGGGTGACCGGACGCTGACCGTCGACGAGGCTTCGGCTGCCAGGGATGCGGCCGTGGCCCTGGCCGGGGAGCGTACCGGGGCGGTGCTGCGGGGCTGACGGCCGTGGCCGTCAACTGCATAAATGCAGGTTGACCCGGGTGTTCTCACTCGTTCGGGTGGGAAGTAAGGGTGATCTGACCCGTCCGGGTCATGCCGTCGACAGAATCGGACCGGCCTTTCGGGGTCGGTCCGTCTGCTCTGTCAGGGCCCATTTGGGGGACCAGAGGCATGATCCGCATCAAGGCACGGGCGCCCACCGCACGGGGAGCCGTACTGCCCATGGTCTGGGGTGCCGTCGCGGTCGGCTACAAGTTCGGCTGCCCGCTCGCCCAGCAGGACGGGTTCGGGGCGCGCATCGTCAGCAGTGCCGTGTTCTTCGCCGTCGGCGCGGTGCTCATATGCCATGCCCGCCGCGCCCTGCTGCGGGAACTGCGGCTCGCCCGGCGGGCGGCGCGGGCCGCGCAGAACGTCGTCCTGCGCCCGCTGCCGCCCCGCCTCGCCGGGCTCAACGTCGCCGCCGCCCGGCTGTCGGCCGACCGGGGCGCGAGCGTCGGCGGCGATCTGTACGAAGCCATCGCCACCGAGCACGGCGTCCGGGTGGTGATGGGTGACGTACGGGGACACGGCCTGGCCGCCCTCGGGACCGTCGCCGCCCTCCTCGGCAGCTTCCGCGAGGCCGCGCACGACGAGCCGGAACTGGGCCGCGTGCTGCGCAGACTGGACCGCGCCCTCGCCCGCCACCTGCGCGAACGCGCCCGCGCCGAACACCCGGCGAGCGGGCTGCCGGGCCCCGACAGCCCGGTCGCCGAGGAGTTCGTCACCGTCCTGCTCCTGGAGATCGACCGGGAGGGCGGGGTGCGCGTCCTCAACTGCGGCCATCCTTGGCCGTATCTGCTCAGCGGGACCGCGGTGGAGCCGCTGTCGCATGCCGATCCGCTGCCGCCGCTGGGCCCCTTCCCGCTGCCGGCGGAGCTGGACGCCCTGGACTGCCGCCGGCTGCTGCCGGAGGAGTCCCTGGTCCTCTTCACGGACGGCGCGGAGGACGCCCGGGACGCCCGGGGCCGGTTCTTCGCGCTGCCGGACGCGCTGCGCGAGGTGGTGCGCGATCACCCGGTGTCCCCGCAGTCGGTGCTGCGCGGGGTCTTCGGAGCCCTCCGGCACCACACGGCCGGCAGACCCACGGACGACGTGGCGGTACTGGTCCTGCGGAACGACCGAAACGGGGCACGCTCCGGCTCCGGGACCACGCGACCGGCCGGCACGCACGCGGAGCCGACCACCCACCGCTAGGGGGCTTCGTTTGGATCAGCCCGGGTCCGCGACGCCCGGCACGGCACCTCGCCGCGTTGTCGGACCACCCGAGTACGCCCAGTACGCGGGTGATCCTCCGCCTTGCGATGCACCGCACCATGCGCCGCGGCGTGATCCGACCTGATCCAAACGAAACCCCCTAGGTCCCGCCCTCGCCGCAGCCGGGCCGCCGCTGTGTCGAGGGGGGAGCCGACGGCCCGGCCGACCTCTTGCGAGGCATCTCAGTGAACCGGCCCGGCACCCTCCGCGACAGCGCGCGCACACCGCGGATACGGGCACTCCGTTCACACCCCGTGTGAAGACGTTCCCACTACGCTGACGGCACCAGGCCACTCGGGGGGCATCCCATGCAGCCCAACACTCTGCTCGACGCCATCCTGGACGAGGCGGGGATCTCGCACGCCGGTCTCGCCGCCCACGTCAACCAGGCGGGCCGCGCACGCGGTCTCGCGCTGCGGTACGAACACACCGCCGTGGCACGCTGGCTGAAGGGCCAGCGGCCCCGCGGCCAGGTCCCCGACCTGATCTGCGAGGTGCTGGCCGCCCGGCTGCACCGGCCCGTCACCCTGGACGACATCGGGCTCGGGGTGCCCGGCGAGCCCGGCACCCCGCACACCGGTTCGCTGGGCGGCTTCGTGGAGCGGGCCACCGCCCTGTGGCGGTCGGACGAACAGCAGCGGCCCCATGTGCTGGGCGCCCCGGCCGTCACCGGAACGCCCGCCGTGATGCCGGTGTGGGAGTGGGAGAACCCGCCCGAGGACGTCGACGTCTCCAGGGGCGGCCGGCACCCGGTCACCGCAGCCGACATCGAGATGCTGCGCGCGGCCCGGGCGCACTACGAGCAGATGTACCGGAAGGCCGGCGGTATCGCGACCCGGACCAGGATCGTCGGGTTCCTCAACGCCGAGACCGCACCGCTGCTGCGCGGCAGCTACACCGACGCCACCGGCCGTCAACTGCACCGGGCGACGGGCGGGTTGGTGGCGATCGCGGGGATCTGCGCGTACGACTCCGACGCGCACGGACTCGCCCAGCGCTACTTCCACCAGGCGCTCAGGCTGGCGAAGGCCAGCGGGGACCGGGGACTCGGGGCGTACGTCATCGCGCTGCTGGTCAACCAGTCGCTGTTCATGCGGGAGTACCGGCAGGCCGTCGCCTTCGCCGAGGCCGCGCTGCGGGCCGCCGGCCGGCACATCACCCCGGCGCTCGCCTCGGACCTGTACGCGATGCAGGCGAAGGCGTACGCGCACCTCGGCGACGGTGGCAGCGCGCTGTCCTGCATCCGGCGAGCGGAGACGGCGGCCGAGCGGATCCGGCGCGGATACGAGCCGGACGAGACCGGCTATGTGCAACCGGGGCTGGTCAATGTCCAGGTGGCCGAGGCGCTGCTCAGCCTCGGGGAAATCGCGGCCGCCCGGGAGCACGCGGCAGCGGCCGTCGACAACCCCGCCCACGACCGGGGGCGGGTGCACCGGCTGGCCATGCTCAGCACCATCGAACTGCGGCAGGGCAACGCCGAGAAGGCGGTGGCCACCGCCGTGCAGATGGCGGAGCAGGCCCGCGGGATGGAGTCCCAGCGGCTGCGCGACAGACTGCGCGCGGTACGCGAGCATCTGGTGCGCTGCGGCTCGGCCGGCACCGCGGAGGCCGCCGAACTCATCGACGGGGCACTGCGCGTACCGCTGTAGGCCCACTGTGGGTGCACCGTCCCTGCTGCGATATTGCCACTTACTCGGCGGAAGGTGGCAGAACCGTGCAGTGGACGAAGCAGAACGAACAAACTGTGTATGAAAACCGCTGGTTCAGCGTCAATCTCGCAGATGTCGAGCTGCCGGACGGCCGGCACCTCGACCACTTCCTGATCCGGCTGCGCCCTGTGGCCGTGGCCACGGTGGTCAACGAGGCGAACGAGGTGCTGCTGCTGTGGCGGCACCGGTTCATCACCGACAGCTGGGGCTGGGAACTGGCCGCGGGTGTCGTCGAGGACGGCGAGGACATCACCCGCGCGGCCGCCCGGGAACTGGAGGAGGAGACCGGCTGGCGGCCGGGACCCCTGCACCACCTCATGAGCGTGGAGCCGTCCAACGGTCTCACCGATGCCCGGCACCACATCTACTGGTCCGACCGGGGCGAGTACGTCGGACACCCCGTGGACGACTTCGAGTCGGACCGGCGGGAATGGGTCCCCCTCAAGCTCGTCCCCGACCTGATCGCCCGTGGGGAGGTCCCGGCCGCCAACATGGCGGCCGCGTTACTCCTGCTGCACCACCTCAGGCTCGCCGAAGGCTAATGGGCGGCCAGCGCCTGCCAGACGGTCACCACGAGCGCGCCCAGCGCCGTCAGTGCGGCGAGTGAGGGCAGCGGCCAGCGTGCGTGTTCCAGCGAGGTCATGCGGGAGTTCAGCTCGTCCAGCTCCTTGGCGCTCTCCTCGGTGCGGTGCCTGAGCAGCGCCAGTCCTCCCTCGACACGGGCGTAGGCCACGTCCAGGCGGCGCCGTAACTCTGCGAGTTCTCCATGGACCACGGGATGCTCCGGATCGACGGTCACGGGTCCGCTCCTCTCGGTAGTCGAAATGGATGATTCCGCATCCCTTGCATGCACATGAGGAGTCAACTCGCCTGGTGGGCGCATGGGGAGCGTGTGCGCAGGGCATATGCGTGCCCGGCGCGCACACGGTGTGTGAAACAGATGGGCCCGGCACCGAAATCCGGTGCCGGGCCCGAAAGCGTCGCGCTCGGTAATCAGCCGTAGGTGTAGAAGCCGGAGCCGGTCTTCCGGCCCAGCCGGCCCGCCTCCACCATCCGCTGGAGCAGCGGGGGAGCGGCGTACAGCGGCTCCTTGTACTCGGCGTACATGGAGTTGGCGATGGAGACGATGGTGTCCAGGCCGATCAGGTCGGACAGCTTCAGCGGACCCATCGGGTGGGCGCAGCCCATCTCCATGCCGTTGTCGATGTCCTCGCGGCTCGCGATGCCCGACTCGAACATCCGGATCGCGGACAGCAGGTAGGGCACGAGCAGCGCGTTCACCACGAACCCGGAGCGGTCCTGGGCGCGGATGGCGTGCTTGCCGAGCACCTTCTCGGCGAAGACATGGGCGCGGCCGAGCGTGTCCTCGGAGGTGGTGAGCGCCGGGATCAGCTCGACGAGCTGCTGCACCGGGGCCGGGTTGAAGAAGTGGATGCCGACCACGTGGTCCGGCCGGGAGGTGGCGACCGCCAGCTTCACCAGCGGGATCGAGGAGGTGTTGGAGGCCAGGATCGCGTCCGCCCGGGTCACCACCTGGTCGAGCACCTGGAAGATCTCGGTCTTCACCGGCTCGCTCTCCACGACGGCCTCGATGACGAGGTCGCGGTCGGCGAACTCGCCGAGGTCCGTGGTGAAGCTCAGGCGCGCCTGTGTGGCGTCCCGCTCCTCTTCGCTGATCTTGCCGCGCTCGGCGGCCTTGGCCAGGGAGTTGAACAGCCGGGTACGGCCGATCTCCAGGGCCTCGCCGGTGGTCTCGGCGACCTTCACGTCCAGTCCCGCGCGGGCGCACACCTCGGCGATGCCCGCGCCCATCTGGCCGCAGCCCACGACTCCGACGCGCTCGATGTCGGTCACATCGTTCCCTTCGCTGTGTTCTCCGGCTCGATGGCAGACCTCCGGGTTCGGCGCCTGCTCCGATCGTGCACGTTACCGCCAAGTATCGATGATCGATCGTCCGGGTGGGGGCATCCTGAAGCGCGAAACGATCCGTGACGGAGCGGATCCGGAGCGTATGGGGTGTGCGGATGGGGCGCATGTCACGCCGGACCTTCGCGCTGGCCGCGCTGGCCGCGATGGCCGCGATGTCCACGGAGCTCTCGTCGCCGACCGCGGCCGTCGTCCCGGCCCGGCGCGCGGCGCCGGGGCCGTACCGGCTGCCGCGGGCGAGCACCGAGATGCGCGGGGTCTGGATCGCGACGGTCGTCAACCGGGACTGGCCCTCGCGGTCCGGCCTCTCGGCGAGCGCGCAGCGCAAGGAGCTGATCACCCACCTCGACCGCGCGGTCCGCGACCGGCTCAACACGGTGATCCTCCAGGTGCGGCCCTCGGCCGACGCGCTGTGGCCCTCGCCGTACGAGCCCTGGTCCGCGTACCTCACCGGCACCCAGGGCAGGCACCCGGGCTGGGACCCGCTCGGCACGGCCGTCAAGGAGGCCCACGCCCGGGGTCTCGAACTGCACGCCTGGTGCAACCCGTACCGGATCGCGAACCACACCGACCCCACCCGGCTGACCGCCTCGCACCCGGCCCGCAGACACCCCGACTGGGTGGTGCGCTACGGCGGCCGGCTCTACTACAACCCCGGCCTGCCCCAGGTCCGCGCCTTCGTACAGCAGGCGATGCTCGACGCGGTCGCCCGGTACCCGGTCGACGCCGTCCACTTCGACGACTACTTCTACCCCTACCCGGTCGCCGGCCAGACCTTCGACGACGACGAGGCGTACGACCGCTACGGCGGGGCCTTCTCCAGCCGGGCCGCCTGGCGCCGGGACAACATCGACAAGCTGGTGCAGGAGATGGCCGCCGGCATCAAGCGAGTACGGCCCGGCACCCGGTTCGGGATCAGCCCCTTCGGAGTGTGGCGCAACGCGTCGACCGACGCGCGCGGCTCCGACACGCGGGCGGGCGTCGAGACGTACGACGACCTGCACGCGGACACCCGCAAGTGGGTGCGCAACCACTGGATCGACTACATCGTCCCGCAGCTGTACTGGCACATCGGCAACGCCGCGGCCGACTACGCCGAACTCGCCGCCTGGTGGGCGGCGGTCGCCAAGGGCACCAAGACGCACCTGTACCTCGGCGAGGCCCTGTACAAGGCGGGCGCCGCCGGGCAACCGTCGGCCTGGCAGGACCCGGTCGAGCTGTCCCGGCATCTGACCCTCGCCGCGAAGTACCCGCAGGTGCGCGGGCACGTGTTCTTCGCCGCCAAGGAGGTGGCGGCCGATCCGAACGGGGCGATGGCGCGGGTGGTCGCCGACCACTACCGGGAGCCGGCGACATCACCGCGGTGAGCTATCGCTGTTGCTCTTTCTTGTGCTCCACCTGGCAGTCGGGCCCCGGGGACAGAATCGTCTCGTGTCCGTTCTCGGCCCGGACGCGGTAGGGCGGGGTGCCCTCGGGACCCAGTACTTCGACGACTTCCACGACATGGTCGTGTTGGCCGACCACCCTGCCGTGCTGGACAAGCCGGTCGCCCTTGGATGCGCGCATATGACAGGCCCTCCTCACGATCACGACCGCTGCGTGACGGCGATGCAGACGAGCACGGCCACGGCGGTCAGCGGAGCGGCCGCCGTGAAGTGCTCGCCCAGCAGCAGCGCCGACCACACCAGTGTGAGCAGGGGCTGAGCCAACTGCAACTGGCTGGCCCGCGGGATGCCGATGGCCGCCATGCCGCGGTACCAGACGAGCAGACCGACGAACTGCGAACCCAGCGCCACCCACAGCAGACCGGCGATGCCGTGCCCGGTGAGGTGCACGGGCTCGTACGCCAGCGCGACCGCGGCGGCCGGCACGCTGAGCGGCAGGCACAGCACCAGCGCCCAGCCGATGACCTGCCAGCCGGGCATGACCCGGGCCAGCCGGCCGCCCTCGGTGTACCCGGCCGCGCAGACCAGCAGGGCCGCGAACAGATAGCCGTCGGCCGCGGTGAGCGCGCCACCGCTCTGGGCGACGGTGAAGGCGAGCACGGCCGCGGCGCCCGCCACGGCCGCCAGCCAGAACCGGCGGGAGGGCCGGTGGCCGGTGCGCAGGGCCGAGAACACGGCCGTGGTCAGCGGCAGCAGTCCGACCACGACGGCCGCGTGCGCGGTGGTGGACGTCTGAAGGGCGAGCGTGGTGAGCATCGGGAAGCCCAGCACCACGCCGGCGGCGACCACGGCCAGCCCCGCGAGATGGCGCCGCGCCGGCAGCCGCACCCCGAGCGCCAGCAGACAGCCGCCGGCGACGACCGCGGCGAGGACGGCCCGCACCGCCACCAGGGACCAGGGGCCGAAGCTCTCCAGGCCCCAGGCGGTCGAGGGGAAGGTCAGCGAGAAGGCGACCACGCCGAGCGTGGCCTGGAGGGTGCCCACCGCCCGGGTCTCCGGGGGAGCGGTGACTGCTATCCCTGTATCGGTAGTAGCGCTACTCTGTGTTCTCATGCAACAGCGTAGCAGTGTGGGGGAACTGGTCGAAGAGCTTCGACGGGAACTGGACCGCTACTCGCCTGGTGGAAAGCTCCCGTCGAGCCGGGCGCTGGTCGAACGGTTCCGGGTGAGCCCGGTGACCGTCTCGCGCGCCCTGGCCCAGCTCGCCGCCGAGGGCCTGGTGGTCACCCGGCCCGGCGCCGGGGCCTTCCGGGCCCGGCCGCAGCGGGCGGAGACCCCGGCCGGCGACACCTCCTGGCAGGAGGTCGCGCTGAGCGCCGACAGCGCAACCGACCTCGTACCACGCACGGTGGACGCCTCCGGCGTCACGGTCTCGCTCGCCGCTCCGCCGCCCGGGGTGCTGGAGTTCAACGGCGGCTATCCGCACCCCTCGCTCCAGCCGGAGCGGGCCATGGCGGCGGCCCTGGCCCGGGCCGGGCGACGGCCCGGCGCCTGGGCGCGGCCGCCGCTGGAGGGGCTGCCGGAGCTGCGGGAGTGGTTCGCGCGCGGGATCGGCGGCGCCGTCACGGCGGCCGACGTGCTGATCGCGGCCGGCGGGCAGTCCGCCCTCGCCACCGCGCTGCGCGCGCTCGCCCCGCCCGGCGCCCCGGTGCTCGTGGAGTCGCCCACCTACCCGGGCATGCTGGCCCTCGCCCGCGCGGCCGGCCTGCGGCCCGTCCCGGTGCCCGTGGACCCCGACGGGGTCCGCCCCGACCTGCTCGCGGACGCCTTCCACGCCACCGGCGCCCGGGTCTTCGTCTGCCAGCCGCTGTTCCAGAACCCGACCGGTGCCGTGCTGGCTCCCGCCCGGCGCGCCGAGGTGCTGCGGATCGCCCGCGAGGCCGGCGCGTTCGTCGTGGAGGACGACTACGTCCGCCGGCTGGTGCACGCCGACGCGGGCCCGCTGCCCCGCCCGCTGGCCGCCGACGACCCGGACGGCGTGGTCGTCCACGTCGGCTCGCTGACCAAGGCGACCTCGCCGAGCTTCCGGGTGAGCGCCCTGGCCGCGCGCGGTCCGGTGTGGGAACGCCTGCGCGCCATCCAGGTCGTGGACAGCTTCTTCGTGCCCCGGCCGCTCCAGGAGGCCGCCCTGGAGCTCGTCGGCTCCCCGGCCTGGCCGCGCCATCTGCGGGCGCTGTCGGCCGAACTGAAGAGCCGCCGCGACGCCATGACCGGCGCGCTCGCCCGGCACCTGCCCGAACTGGCCCTGCCGCACATCCCGACCGGCGGCTACCACCTGTGGCTGCGGCTGCCCGACGGAACGGACGAAGCCGCCCTGGCCGCCGCCGCGCTCCGTACAGGTGTCGCCCTCACCCCGGGCCGCCCCTACTTCAGCGCCGAACCCCCCGCCGGCCACCTCCGGCTGAGCTTCGCGGCGGTGGCCGGCCTCGGGGAGATCGCGGAAGGGGTACGACGGCTGCGGGCGGCGTGCGACGAGGTGCCGGGATGGACGAGGTGCCGGGACGGACGAGGTGCCGGGACGGACGAGGTACTCGGTTAATCGCTCGTCCCGGAGCGACCGGGCCTGTGATGATCACCCGCATGAGCGACGCAGCGTTCCCCGAGGGATACGAGTTCTCCGCCGACACCGCCCGCGTCGACGTCGACCGTGTGCACGGCTGGCTGTCGACCGACACGTACTGGGCGAGGGGCCGGCCGCGCGAGAAGCACGAGCGGGCGATGGCCGCCTCGCTCAACTTCGGGGTCTACGCGACCGCGTCGGGGGAGCAGGTGGCGTACGCGCGCGTGGTCACCGACCAGGCGATGTTCGCCTGGCTCGCGGATGTGTACGTCGACCCGTCCGCGCGCGGCAAGGGCATCGGCACGGCGTTCGTCGGCCGGATCCGCGACCACCTCGAACCCTTCGGGCTGCGCCGGATGCTGCTGGCGACCGAGGACGCGCACGGTGTCTACGAGAAGCTCGGCTTCCGGCCGCTGGACCGTCCCGACCACTGGATGGTGCACACCTTCGGGTAAGCGTCGGCATACCTCTGGTAACTCCCAGGTCACAGCCCTTGACCTGCACCCCCGCGCGGCTCACCATCACCGCATGCCACTGAGGGTGACGTTCGTCGCCGCCGCGCGCAGCACCCCGCTGCTCGCCGAGCGCTTCGAGGACGACCGGCCGCTGGACCTGGCCGGCTGGGACGAGGTGCAGCGCGCCGCCGGGGACCTGCTGCCGCTGGCGGCGGCCGAGCTGCGCTACTGCTCGCCGACCCCGCGCAGCCGGGCCACGGGCGACGTCCTGGGGTATGCCCCGCTGGTCCAGCTCGCGCTGCGGGACTGCGACATGGGCCGCTGGCGCGGGCTGACGCTGGGTGAGGCGATGGCGCGCGAGCCGCAGGCCGTCGACTCCTGGCTCGCCGATCCGCGGGCCACCCCGCACGGCGGCGAGTCCCTGCTGGCGTTCATCTCCCGGGTGGGCGGCTGGCTGGACACCCGGCCGGTGGAGGACGGCGGCCGGATCGTCGCGGTGGCCGAGCCGTCCGTGATCCGCGCCGCCCTGGTCTACGCCCTCAAGGCGCCGCCCGCGAGCTACTGGAACATCGACGTCCGCCCGCTGTCCACGACCACGGTCACCGGGCGCTCCGGCCGCTGGAACCTCCGCTTCGACGGGGTGCCGGCTCAGCCCTCGCGGACATAGTCGGTGACGAGGACGAGGTCCTTGGCCGGGCCGCCGACCCGCCACACCGTCCGCCAGTGGTCGGCGTCAAGGACGGTGAACTCGCCCCGGTAGAGGTCGGCCGCGCAGGGGTGGCCGGCGACGTACCGCCCCGTGGTCAGATCCAGGTCGTGGAAGGGCCGCCCGTCCGCGAACCGCACGTCCGCCCGGGCCGGTGTGGGCCCAGGGAGGAACCGCAGCGTCCGCGTGGCCGGCCGCGCCACTCCCTGCCAGTGGAAGATGCCGGACTCCTCGTGCAGCAGCCCGCCGCCGTCCAGCGCGCCGAAGACGGTCACGCCCTCGAACCGTCCCTCGCCCCCGCTCGCCAGGTCCCGTACACCGCGCTCGACGCGCCAGCGCCCGACCAGATGGGCCAGTACGTCGGGCACCGGCCAGAACGCGCCCGTCACCGCGCCCTCCCGGGCCGCCGGTGCGGGCCGTCGGGCGACTCGTCGGGCGTCTTGCGCTCGGCCTGGGCCCGGATCTCCTGGTGCGCGGCGTGACCGGTGGCGCGGAAGGCCTCCTCGTAGGCGGCCAGCGCCGCCCCCACACCCCCGCCGGCCGCACCCCGGCGCCGGATCGCGCGCGCGAGCCAGGTCAGGAGCCCCAGCACGACGGCGAAGAAGCCGAAGACGACCACATACGGCACCCACCCATCCATACCCGGGAGCCTACGTGCCCGCCCGCCCCCATTGACGTGCTCATACCCCTTCCCTATCGTGCGTTCGAAGTGCTGACCAACGTCTGATATTTCGAACATCGAGCCGCGGAGTATCCATGTCACGCACCGCCCGCTGGAGACTCGGCCTGGGAGCGAGCGCCGTCCTGCTCGCCACGGCCGCCCTTCCCGCCCCCGCCCACGCGGAGGACATCACCGACTACACGATCACGGTCGACCCCTCCGCCACCGGGCCGAAGATCGACAAGACGATGTACGGCGTCTTCTTCGAGGACATCAACCGCGCCGCCGACGGCGGCCTGTACGCCGAACTCGTCCAGAACCGGTCCTTCGAGTACTCCACCGACGACAACACGGCCTACACCCCGCTGACCGCCTGGACGGTCACCGGCAGCGCCCGGGTCCTCGGCGACTCCGGCCGCCTCGACGACCGCAACCGCGCCTACCTGTCCCTGGGTGCCGGGTCGTCCGTCACCAACGCCGGCTACAACACCGGCATCGCGGTCCAGGACGGCAAGACGTACGACTTCTCGGTGTGGGCCCGCGCCGAGGCCGGCAGCGTGCTCACCGTCAGCCTCCAGGACTCCGGCGGCACGCTCGCGACCGCCCGGCGGATCGCCGTCACGAAGAGCGGCTGGGCCCGGTACAAGGCCACCTTCACCGCGACCCGCAGCAGCACCGCCGGCCGGCTCACAGTGGCCGCCGACGCCGCCACGGCCCTCGACATGGTGTCCCTCTTCCCGCGCGACACCTACCGGCACGAGCCCAACGGCCTGCGCAAGGACCTCGCCGAGAAGGTCGCGGCCCTGCACCCGGGCTTCGTCCGCTTCCCCGGCGGCTGCCTGGTCAACACCGGATCCATGCAGGACTACAGCGAGGCGTCCGGCTGGCAGCGCAAGCGTTCCTACCAGTGGAAGGACACCATAGGTCCGGTCGAGCAGCGCGCGACGAACGCCAACTTCTGGGGCTACAACCAGAGTTACGGTCTCGGCTACTACGAGTACTTCCGGTTCGCCGAGGACATCGGCGCCATGCCGCTGCCCGTCGTACCGGCCCTGGTGACCGGCTGCGGCCAGAACAAGGCCGTCGCCGACGACGCCCTTCTCGAGCGGCATATCCAGGACACCCTCGACCTCGTCGAGTTCGCCAACGGCCCGGCCACCTCGAAGTGGGGCAGGGTCCGTGCCGGCATGGGCCACCCCAAGCCCTTCCACCTCACCCACATCGAGGTCGGCAACGAGGAGAACCTGCCCACCGAGTTCTTCGCTCGCTTCCAGCGGTTCCGCGCCGCCATCCAGGCGAAGTACCCGTCCATGCAGGTCATCTCCAACGCCGGTCCGGACGACTCCGGCACGACCTTCGACACCGCCTGGAAGCTCAACCGGGACGCCGAGGTCGACATGGTCGACGAGCACTACTACAACAGCCCGCAGTGGTTCCTGCAGAACAACGACCGCTACGACTCCTACGACCGCTCCGGCCCCAAGGTCTTCCTCGGCGAGTACGCCTCCCAGGGCAACGCCTACAAGAACGCCCTGGCGGAAGCGGCGTACATGACCGGCCTGGAACGCAACGCGGACGTCGTCGAGCTCGCCTCCTACGCCCCGCTGTTCGCCAACGAGGACGCTGTGCAGTGGCGCCCGGACCTGGTCTGGTTCAACAACCACGCCTCCTGGAGCTCGGCCAACTACGAGGTGCAGAAGCTGTTCATGACCAACGTGGGCGACCGGGTGGTGCCGAGCACGGCCACCACCACCCCCGGCGTCAGCGACCCCATCACCGGCGCCGTCGGCCTGTCCACCTGGGCCACGACGGCGGCGTACGACGATGTGTCGGTCACGGACGCGGACGGCAGGACGCTGCTCGGTGACGACTTCTCCGGTGACGCCTCGCAGTGGACGCACACGGGCGGCGGCAGCTGGAGCGTCCAGGACGGGCAGTACGTCCAGACCGACGCGGCCGCCGAGAACACCATGGTCTCGGCCGGCGACCCGTCCTGGCACGACTACGACCTGCATGTGAAGGCCACCAAGAAGTCCGGCAAGGAGGGCTTCCTCGTCGCCTTCGGCGTCAAGGACACCGGGAACTACTACTGGTGGAACATCGGCGGCTGGAACAACACCCAGACCGCCGTCGAGCAGGCCGTGGACGGCGGCAAGTCCACGCTGATGTCCAAGGCCGGGTCGGTTGAGACCGGCCGCGCCTATGACGTCGACATCAAGGTGCGCGGCCGCCAGGTGACCCTGTACCTCGACGGCAAGGAGTGGGGCGGCTTCACCGACGACAAGCCGGCCGAGCCGTTCCGTCAGGTCGTCACCCGGGACGCGCAGACCAGCGAGCTGATCGTCAAGGTCGTCAACGCCCAGTCCGCCGCGGCCCGCACCGCCCTCGACCTGGGCGGCGCGAAGGTGGCGAGCAAGGCCCGGGTGACCACGCTCGCCGCCGCGCCGGACGCGGTGAACACCGAGACGGCCACGGCGGTCGCCCCGGTCACCTCCACCCTCACCGGAGTCGCCGACCGGTTCACGTACACCTTCCCGGCGAACTCCGTCACCTTCATGAGGATCAAGCAGAAGTAGCCGGGGCCTGCGACACGGGCTGCTGCCTCAGGGGCAGCAGCCCGCGCTTGCTTTCGGCGATCCCCCCCGCGAGGCCGGTTCACCTCGATCACACCTTCCGGAAAGTCAATGTTTTCCGGGAGGACATGAAATTCACGCGGTGTTTCCCGTATTCGGAAGATGTCGCCTCACTTTTCGGTGAGCGCACAACCAACCCGAATCATGCTCCGTCTAAGTCGGCGAATCGATGGGGCACACATTCTGCGAGGACCACCGAAAATGCACCGCAGTACTCCGGCCGGCGAAAGCGGCATTGCGCACGGGAACCCGTTCCGGCACCCGGACGGGAACAGGGTGTGAAAGCGATGAGCCGGCCCGGGCAGGCAGCCGCCCTGCTCGCCGCCGCCCTCACGGTCACCGCCTTCTGCGCCGGTGACGTCCTCGCGCGCAGCCACCCCTTCGGCCCCCGCACCCGGAACGTCAACGACCTCGGCAACCAGTACGTGCCCTTCCACGCCCACCTGTGGGACCTGCTGCACGGCAGGGCCGAGGGCGGCCTCCTCGTCAACTGGCAGTCCGGCTACGGCGCCTCCTTCCTGCCCGACCTCGGCACTTACCTCGGCAGCCCGTTCGCCCTGCTCGTCGCCGTCTTCCCGCGCGACGAGATCGACCTCGCCGTCTACGCCGTCACCCTCCTGAAGACCGCCTTCGCCGCCGCGGCCATGGCCTGGCTGCTGCTCACCCTGCGCCCCGGCCGCTGGTGGGCGGCGGGCCTGCTCGGCGCCTCCTACGCGCTGTGCGGCTGGAGCGTCGCCGACGCCTCCTACAACCCGATGTGGCTCGACGGTCTGATCGCCCTGCCGCTGCTGTGCCTGGTCGGCGAATGGGCGCTCACCGGCCGCCGGCGCCTGCTCGGCGTGCTGATCGTCGCCCTCGCCTGGACCGCCAACTTCTACACCGCCTACATGGCCACCCTCGGCGCCGCCCTGGTCCTGCTGCTTCGCCTGCTGCTCGCCCGCCCACCGCTCCGGCAGGCGCTCGCGACGGCCGGCCGGGCCGCCCTGACCACCGCCCTCGGCATCGGCCTCGCCGCCCCGCTCGTGACGGTCGTCTACTTCGGCACCACCCACGCCTACCCGGGCCGCGTACGGCAGTTCGCCCCGGTGCCGGCCGAGGACATGGCGGCCCGGCTGCTCCCGGCGACCTACGGCTTCGGCTCCCCGGCCCTCTACGTCGGCCTCACCGCCCTGCTCCTCGCCCTCGCGCTGCCCTTCCACCGAGCGGTCCCGGTCCGGGTCCGCACCGGCTGGACGGCGCTGGTGCTCGCGGTGGCCCTGTCCCTCCAGTGGGGCCCGACCCACCTGGTCTGGCACGCCTTCGCCACTCCGCAGGGCAGCCCCTACCGGCAGGCGTTCGTGCTGTGCGGCCTGCTGGTCGTCGCCGCCTGGCACGCCCTGGCGTACGGCATCCCCGACCGGCGCGCCCTCGGTGCCGCGACCGCGCTGCTGGCGCTGACCGTCGCGGCCGCCGGCCGCAGCACGCTGGTCCACTGGTACACCTGGCTGGTGCTGCCGCTCGCTCTCGCGGGCGCGCTGGGCGGGCTCGCCCTGCTGGGCCGCGCCGGGCGGCACGCCCGGCTCGCCGGGCCGGCCCTCGTCCTCCTCCTCGGCGCGCACGCGGGTGAGGCGGCCGCCACCGCCGCCGTGGCCACCGAGCTGCGCCTCGCGCACCTGGACGACTATGCGCCCTGGGGCGAGCGGCAGGACCGGCAGGCGGCGATGATCGCCGAGGCCGACGGCTGGCCCCGCTACCGCACCGACCCGGGCCGCGAGCAGACCGTCGGCAACGATCCGCTGCTGGTGGGCGGCGAGGGCGCCCAGTACTACAGCAGCCTGACCTCGGACGTCCTCAGCCGCACCCTCACCGCCCTCGGCGGCGGCTGGACCTCGCGCGGGCGGAACGTGCAGAGCCTGGACAACGCCGTCACGGACGTCGTCTTCTCGGTCGGCGCCCGGGTGCACTCCCCGCCCGACCCGCACCAGAAGTACCTCTCCCCGGTCGCCGCCCCGGTCACCGTGACCCGGCGGGACGTACCACCGCTGGTCACGGTCCGGACCAGGCCCGACGCGTCGCCCTTCGGGCAGTCGCCGTACCGCAACCAGGAACTGCTGCTCGGCAGCCGCGTCTACACCGTGCCCCGCGCCACCGTGCACGACGACGGCGGGCGGCCGGTCCGCACCCGCCGGGTCGGCACCGCGAACGCCCTGGCGAGGCCGACGGTCACCGCCCGCTGCCCGGCCGGCACCCAGGTGCACCTGTGGGCTCCGCACTACTCCGGCACCGCACGGCTCGCCGGCGGCGCACCCGCCCGGTTCCGGTTCGAGGTCCCGCGCAACCGCGCCGCCATGGAGCCGCTCGGCACGGCACCCGCCTCCGGGCGGCTGCGGATCGAGCTGACCCCGGACCGGCCGGGCCGCATCCCGTCCGGCGCCGTCGGCTGCCTGGACACCGCCCGGCTGCGCACCGCCGCCGCCCGCCTGAAGGCCGCCGGCGCCCCCGAGGTGACCGTCTCCGACGGCACCGTACGGGCCGAACTGCATGCCGGCAGCACGGGCATCGCGGTCGTCGCGGCACCCCGGATCGCCGGCTGGCGGTGCGCCACCGGCGACGGCCCGGAGCACCCCGCCGGTGACTTCCACGGCCTGATCGCCGTACCGCTCGACGCCCACGCCACCAGCCTGACCTGCACGTTCCACCCACCCGGCCTGCGGTTGGGCACGACTGTCGGGGCCGCCTCGCTGCTGACCCTCCTCGTGCTCACCGCCCTCACCGCCGTCCGCCGCCGGCGCGCCGCCGCGCCGCCCACGACCACATCACCGCGCCCGCGCGTGACCACCGCTTCCTGACCGCGCCCAGGGGGGATCCACCATGCTGATATCGATCGTCGCGCCCTGCTACAACGAGGAAGACGTCGTCGCCCGCTTCCACGAGGAGGTCCAGAAGGTCGCAGAGGAGCTGCTGCCCCTCGGGCACGACATGGAGTTCGTGTACGTGGACGACGGCAGCCGCGACCGTACGCTCGCCGTCCTGAAACGCCTGGCGGACACCGACGCCCGGGTGCGCTATGTCTCTTTCAGCCGCAACTTCGGCAAGGAGGCGGCCCTGCTCGCCGGCCTCCGGCACGCCTCGGGCGACTCGGTGATCGTCATGGACGCCGACCTCCAGCATCCGCCGCAGCTCGTCAAGCGGATGGTCGAGCTGCGCGAACAGGGCCACGACCAGGTCATCGCCAAGCGCACCCGCACCGGCGACCGGCTCACCCGGACCCTCACCGCGCGCCTGTACTACCGGCTCGTCAACCGCCTGGTCGACGTCGAGTTCGCCGACGGCGTGGGGGACTTCCGGCTGCTGTCGCGCCGCGTGGTGGACGCCGTGCTGGCCCTCACCGAGTACAACCGCTTCTCCAAGGGCCTGTTCGCCTGGGTGGGCTTCCCGAGCACCACCTTCGAGTACCGCAACGCCGTGCGCGAGGCCGGCCGCAGCTCCTGGAACCTGCGCGGCCTGCTCAACTACGGCCTCGACGGGCTGCTCTCCTTCAACAACCGCCCGCTGCGCGCCGCCCTCTGGCTCGGCATGAGCCTGCTGCTGTGCGCGGGGCTGTACACCGCCTGGATCGTGGGAGCCGCGCTCGTCAACGGCGTCCAGACCCCCGGCTATGTGACCATCATCACCGCCGTCACGGCCCTCGCGGGCGTACAGATGGTCATGCTGGGAGTCATCGGGGAGTACACCGGCCGCATCTACTACGAGGTGAAGGGGCGCCCGCACTTCCTGGTGAAGGCGACCAACGTGGAACGGACGAAGGACCTCATTCCCTGATGCGGCAGATTCTGACCTTCGCAGCGGTGGGTGTCGTCAACACGGCGACCTACTACTGTCTTTACCTGTTGTTCCTGACTGCTTTTCCTTATCTGGCCGCACACGTTCTGGCATTTGCACTCAGCATGATCGGCTCCTTTTTCCTGAACGCGCGCTTCACGTACCGGACCCGCCCCACCTGGCGGAAATTCCTGCTGTTCCCGCTGACGAACCTCAGCAACTTCCTGATCACGACGGCCGGGGTGTATCTGATCGTCGACGTCCTGAACGCCGGCAGCCGCTTCGCCCCGCTGCTTGCCTCCGCCGCCGCCGTCCCGGTCACCTTCGTGGTGTCCCGCTGGGTGATGCTCCCCGGCGCCGAGAGCAAGTCGATTGCATAAACGTGCAGCGATACGTATAGTCATGCCATCCAGAGGAGGGTGGACATGGCAGTACGTGCGGCGGTGGCCGGAGCGAGCGGATACGCGGGCGGAGAGGTCCTGCGTCTGCTCCTCGCGCACCCCGAGGTCGAGATCGGTGCCCTGACCGGAAACTCCAACGCCGGGCAGCGGCTCGGCACGCTCCAGCCGCACCTGCTGCCGCTGGCCGACCGCGTGCTCGCCGAGACCACGCCCGAGGCGCTCGCCGGGCAGGGCCGTCGGCATGACGTCGTCTTCCTGGCGCTGCCGCACGGACAGTCCGCCGCCGTCGCCGAGCGGCTCGGCCCCGACGTCCTCGTGATCGACATGGGCGCCGACTTCCGGCTGACGGACCCGGCCGACTGGGAGACCTTCTACGGCTCCCCGCACGCCGGCACCTGGCCCTACGGCCTCCCCGAACTTCCGGGCGCCCGCGCCGCGCTGGAGGGGTCCAAGCGCATCGCGGTGCCCGGTTGCTACCCCACGGCCGTCTCCCTCGCCCTGTTCCCGGCCTATGCGGCTCACCTCGCCGAGCCCGAGGCCGTGATCGTCGCCGCCTCCGGCACCTCCGGCGCGGGCAAGGCGCCCAAGCCGCACCTGCTCGGCAGCGAGGTCATGGGTTCCATGTCGCCGTACGGCGTCGGCGGCGGCCACCGGCACACCCCCGAGATGATCCAGAACCTCAGCGCGGTGGCCGGAGAGCGGGTCTCCGTCTCCTTCACGCCGACCCTCGCGCCGATGCCCCGCGGCATCCTCGCCACATGCAGCGCCAAGGCCGCCGACGGGGTGACGGCCGAGTCCGTCCGCGCCGCGTACGAGAAGGCGTACGCCGACGAGCCCTTCGTCCACCTGCTCCCCGAGGGCCAGTGGCCCGCCACGGCGTCCGTTTACGGTTCCAACGCCGTTCAAGTGCAGGTCGCGTACGACGCCGCCGTAGGCCGCATCATCGCGATCAGCGCCATCGACAACCTGACCAAGGGCACCGCCGGCGGTGCCGTCCAGAGCATGAACATCGCCCTGGGTCTCGCCGAGACCACCGGCCTGACGACGATCGGAGTTGCGCCGTGAGCGTGACGGCAGCCAAGGGATTCACGGCGGCGGGCATCGCCGCCGGGATCAAGGAGAACGGCAACCCGGACCTGGCCCTCGTGGTCAACAACGGGCCCCGCCGTGCCGCCGCGGGCGTCTTCACCTCCAACCGCGTGAAGGCCGCCCCGGTGCTGTGGTCCGAGCAGGTCCTGGGGAGCGGCCAGGTCACGGCCGTGGTCCTCAACTCCGGCGGCGCCAATGCCTGCACCGGACCCAAGGGCTTCCAGGACACCCACGCCACCGCCGAGAAGGTCGCCGAGGTCCTCGGCCGGGGCGCCATCGAGGTCGCCGTCTGCTCCACCGGCCTCATCGGGGTCCTGCTCCCGATGGACAAGCTGCTGCCGGGCGTGGAGAAGGCCGCCGCGCAGCTGTCCGAGCACGGCGGCGAGAAGGCCGCCATCGCCATCAAGACCACCGACACCGTGCACAAGACGGCCGTCGTGACGAAGGACGGCTGGACCGTCGGCGGGATGGCCAAGGGCGCCGGCATGCTCGCGCCCGGCCTCGCCACCATGCTCGTCGTCCTCACCACCGACGCCGACCTCGGCAACGAGGAGCTGGACCGGGCCCTGCGCGCCGCGACCAAGGTCACCTTCGACCGCGTCGACTCCGACGGCTGCATGTCCACCAACGACACCGTCCTGCTGCTCTCCTCCGGTGCCTCCGGCATCACCCCGCAGTACGCGGAGTTCGCCGAGGCCGTACGGCAGGTCTGTGCCGACCTCGGCCGGCAGCTCATCGGCGACGCCGAGGGCGCCAGCAAGGACATCAAGGTCGAGGTGATCAACGCGGCCAGCGAGGAGGACGCCGTCGAGGTGGGCCGTTCCATCGCCCGCAACAACCTCCTCAAGTGCGCGCTCCACGGCGAGGACCCCAACTGGGGCCGCGTCCTCTCCGCCATCGGCACGACGAGCGCCGCCTTCGAGCCGGACCAGCTCAACGTCGCCATCAACGGCGTCTGGGTGTGCAAGAACGGCTCCGTCGGCGAGGACCGCGAGCTGGTCGACATGCGCTACCGCGAGGTCCACATCGTCGCCGACCTCGCCGCCGGCTCAGAGACCGCCACGATCTGGACCAACGACCTGACCGCCGACTACGTCCACGAGAACAGCGCCTACTCCTCATGACCACGACGCGGAAACACACGGCACTGCCCAAGGCCCAGATCCTCATCGAGGCGCTGCCCTGGCTGACCCGGCACCACGGCAAGATCGTCGTCATCAAGTTCGGCGGCAACGCCATGGTGGACGAGGGCCTGAAGGCGGCCTTCGCCCAGGACGTCGTCTTCCTGCGGCACGCCGGCCTCAAGCCGGTCGTCGTGCACGGCGGCGGCCCGCAGATCAGCGCCGCCCTGGACAGGCACGGCATCGTCAGCGAGTTCAAGGCGGGCCTGCGCGTCACCACCGAGGACGCCATGGACGTCGTACGGATGGTGCTCGCCGGGCAGGTGCAGCGCGAGCTGGTCGGCCTGCTCAACCAGCACGGACCGTTCGCCGTCGGTCTCACCGGCGAGGACGCGCACACCATCACCGCCACCAGGCACCAGCCCGAGATCGACGGCGAGCTGGTCGACATCGGGCGGGTCGGCGAGATCACCGAGATCGACACGGGCGCGATCGAGGCCCTGCTCGCCGACGGCCGCATCCCGGTCGTCTCCTCGATCGCCCGCAGCCAGGACGACGGACACGTCTACAACGTCAACGCCGACACGGCGGCCGCGGCACTCGCCGCGGCACTGGGCGCCGAGACCCTCATGGTCCTCACCGACGTCGAGGGGCTCTACGAGGACTGGCCGAACTCCGACGAGGTGATCAGCCGCCTCACCGCTTCCGAACTGGAGCGCCTGCTCCCGGAGTTGAGCTCCGGCATGGTGCCGAAGATGGAGGGCTGCCTGCACGCTGTGCGAGGCGGTGTGACGACCGCCCGGGTCATCGACGGCCGGGTCCAGCACTCGATCCTGCTGGAGATCTTCACCGACGAAGGCATCGGCACGATGGTCGTGGCCGACGAGAAGCCGGACGAACAGGGGGAGTCATGAGCAACCAGGAACTGACCGCGCGGTGGCAGGGCGCGCTCATGAACAACTACGGCACCCCGCGCGTGCCCCTCGTCCGGGGCGAGGGCGCCAGGCTGTGGGACGCCGAGGGCCGGGAGTACCTGGACTTCGTCGGCGGCATCGCCACCAACGCGCTCGGCCACGCCCACCCCGCGATCGTGGAGGCCGTCAGCCGCCAGATCGCCTCCCTCGGCCACGTCTCCAACCTCTTCATGGCCGAGCCCACCATCGCCCTCGCCGAACGGCTCCTGACGCTCTTCGGCCGGGAGGGGCGGGTCTTCTTCTGCAACTCCGGCGCCGAGGCGAACGAGGCCGCGTTCAAGATCGGCCGGCTGACCGGGCGCACGCACATGGTCGCCACCGGCGGCGGCTTCCACGGCCGCACGATGGGCGCCCTCGCGCTCACCGGACAGCCCGCCAAGCAGGAGCCGTTCCGGCCGCTGCCCGGCGAGGTCACCCACGTCCCCTACGGCGACGCGCAGGCGCTGGCCGCCGCGGTCACCGAGGACACCGCGCTGGTGATCATCGAGCCGATCCAGGGCGAGAACGGCGTGGTCGTGCCCCCGGCGGGCTATCTCAAGGCGGCCCGCGCGATCACCGCCGCCACCGGCGCCCTGCTCGTCCTGGACGAGGTGCAGACCGGCATCGGCCGCACCGGCACCTGGTTCGAGTACCAGGCCCACGAGGGTGTGCTGCCCGACGTCGTCACCCTCGCCAAGCAGCTGGGCGGCGGGCTCCCGCTGGGCGCGACCGTGGCCTTCGGCCGGGCCGCCGAGCTGCTCCAGCCGGGCCAGCACGGGACGACCTTCGGCGGTAACCCGGTCGCCTGCGCCGCCGGGCTCGCCGTGATCGACACCATCGAGGGCGAGGGCCTGCTGGACAACGTCAAGCGGCAGGGCGAGCGGCTGCGGGACGGAATCGCGGCCCTGAACCACCCGTTGATCGATTATGTCCGGGGTGCGGGCCTGCTCCTGGGTATCGTGCTCACCGGGCCGCGCGCGCCGCAGGTGCAGCAAGCGGCCCAGGAGGCCGGGTTCCTGGTGAACGCGCCCACCCCCGACGTCGTACGGCTCATGCCCCCGCTGAACCTCCGCGACGACGAGGCGGGTGCGCTGCTCCAGGCGCTGCCCGGCATCCTCGACGCAGCGAACCCTGTGGATGGGGACGGACGATCCGGAGAATGAGACGACGATGAGCGAGGCGCAGGACCATGAGCAGGCGGCGGGCGCCGGGCCCGCCGTGCCGCAGACCCGCACCGCACGGCACCGCCGGATCGTGGACATCCTCAACCGGCAGCCGGTGCGGTCGCAGAGCCAGCTGGCGAAGCTGCTCGCCGACGACGGACTGAGCGTCACGCAGGCGACGCTGTCGCGGGACCTGGACGAGCTCAACGCGGTGAAGATCCGCAACACCGACGGCGACCTGATCTACGCGGTGCCGAGCGAGGGCGGTTTCCGCACCCCGCGGGCTCCGCTGGGGGAGTCGGCGAAAGAGGAGCGGATGCGGCGCCTGTCGCAGGAGCTGCTGATCTCCGCGGAGGCTTCGGCGAACCTCGTGGTCCTGCGGACGCCGCCGGGCGCGGCCCAGTTCCTCGCCTCGGCCATCGACCAGGCGGAGTTGCACGACATCCTCGGCACCATCGCCGGCGACGACACCTTGCTGCTGATCAGCCGGGATCCGGGCGGGGGACAGGCGCTGGCGGACCACCTGCTGCGGCTGGCGCAGAACGGGCACTGACCCGCATGCGGGTCCCGGCCCGCCGACGGAGAATAGCTGTGTGATCTTCCGCGGCGAGCGGCCAGGCGGGCGGGCAATCCCCTGGCGGCCGTCGAACGTATACAGAGGTGTGTCGGGCTTCCGGTTCCCCGTCGGCCGCCTCCCGGACGAGGCGCTGCTCTCCGGGCTGGCCACCGGTGATCCGGAGCTCGCCGTGCTCTTCGTCCGGAGGTTCCAGCACCGGGTCTTCGGTGTGGCCATGGCCGTCACCGGCGACCAGCAGCTCGCCGAGGACATCGCCCAGCAGACGTTCGAGCGCGCCTGGCGGCATGCCCAGATCTACGACCCGCGCCGCGGCTCGGTCATGACCTGGCTGACGATCATCGCGCACAACCTCGCCATCGACGCAGTCCGTGCGCGGCGGACGGAGCCGATGGCACCCGAGGACCTGGAGGGCCTCCTCGGAGTCGTCACCGAGACCCCCGAGGACTGGGCGCTGGCCGACGAGGCCTCCGCCCAGCTCCGGGCCGCCCTGGCACGGCTGCCGCGGGAACAGGCCCGGGCCCTGATGATGGCGGGCGTCTACGGCATGACGGCCCAGCAGGTCGCCGACGCGGAGCGGATCCCGCTGGGCACCGCCAAGACGCGGATCAGGGCGGCGATGGCGAAACTGCGCGCCATGGCCGTGTCTCCCGAGGGAGGCGACCATGTCCGGTGACGCGAACTGCGAGCAGCTGCGCACGATCGGCGCCGAGCTGGCGCTGGGCGTGCTGCCCGGCCGGGAGCGGGCCGAGGCGGTCGCCCATCTGGACCGGTGCGCGGACTGCCGGGAGTACGTCCGGCAACTGACCCTGGTCGGCGACCGGCTGATCGGCCTGTTGCCGGCCGGCGAGCCACCGCCCGGCTTCGAGATCCGGGTGGCGCGCAGGCTGGCCCAGCAGGCGGCGGCGCCCGAAGGACACGGGCCCGCCCGCGCCGCCGGCCGCCCGCCGCAGGGCCTGCGCAGCCGCGCCCGGCGGGCCCGGCTGCGGGTCGCCGCGGCCGGCGCCACGCTCGCCGTCGCCGTCGGCTTCGCCGGCTGGGCGGTCGGCACCGCCGTCGAGGAGGTCACCGCCTCCCCGCCGCCCGCCGTCGAGTCCGAGCCCGTGCTGGTCGGCGACATGATGCCGGCCGGTGGCGGCGGGCAGCCCGTCGGCGAGGTCTACGCCCACCCCGGCAGCCCCGGGTGGATCTTCGTGTCCGTCGCCCTCACCGGGCCCGGCACCTCCTACACCGGCACGGTCACCTGCCTCCTGGAGCGCGGCGACGGCTCGACCGTCCGCGTCGGCGACTTCCGCCTGCGCGCCGGACGCGGCGACTGGGGCGTGGCGGTCCCCGTCGACCTCACCCGCATCGACGGCGCCAGCCTGACGTCCCCCGACGGCTCCGCCCTCGCCACCGCCCACCTGCACGAGGGCCGGGTCCTGACCCCCGAGGAGGCGTGAACCGCCGCCTCAGGCACGGCGGAGCGGGACGGGCAGCGCCGCCTCCAGGGCGGCGGCCAGTTCGCGGACGGTGGGCCGGGCCGACGCATCGGCTCGCAGACAGCCGTCCACGGCGGCGGCGAGCGCGGGCGGCAGCCGCCGCCGGGACCCGAGGGGCGGGGCGCCCCGTTCCAGCCGCCGGGCGCGGCCGGCCGGGTCACCGGTGCCGGTCCCGCTGTGGTCGTGGCCGGTGTACGGCTCCGCAGTGCTCCCGCCGGTCCCGCCGCAGCCGAACGGCACGGCACCGCAGGCGGTCTCGAACAGTGTGACGCCGATGCCCCACACGTCGGCCGCGGCCGTGAGCGTCCCGCCGCGGGCCTGCTCCGGGGCGAGGTAGCAGCAGGTGCCCACCCCCGCCGGGGCGGGTCCCGGAGGCCGTGCGACGCTCAGGTCCAGCACCTTCGCGCGGCCGCAGTCCACCACCACGTTCGACGGCTTGAGATCCAGGTGCAGCAGGCCCCGGCCGTGCAGATAGTGGACGGCGGAACACAGGTGCACGCCGAGCAGTGCCACGTCGGTCGCGGACGGCCGGCGCCGCAGCCGGTGGAGCAGGTGGGACAGAGTCTCACCGGTCAGCGTCTCCAGGACGACCAGCGGTTCGGGCGAGGCGAAGACGTCGTAGGCGCGGACCAGGTGGGGGTGGGTGAAGTCCCGCAGCCAGTGGCCCTCCCGCAGCAGCCGCTCGCCCAGCCGCTCCTCGCCGCGGCGGTCGGGGCGCACCACCTTGATCACGCACCGGCAGTCCCGTTCCTCGCTCCAGGCGTCGTAGACGTCGAGCCAGCCGGTGCGGGTGAGGGGTGCCAGGATCTCGTAGCCCGGGACCGGCCGGGTGCCCGGGGCCAGGGGGAGGGCCTGGCGCACGGTGCCGCTCACGACGGCACCGCCCCCGCGCTCAGCCGGTGCAGCCCGGCGTACGTCCCGCCCTGCCCGAGCAGGTCGTCGTGGGCGCCGTTCTCCACGACCCGGCCGTGGTCGAGCACCACGATGCGCGTGGCGTCGCGGACGGTCAGCAGGTTGTGGGAGATGACGAGGGTCGTCCGCCCGGCCATGAGCCGGCGCAGCGGGTCCATGACGCGCCGGCCCGACCGCACGTCCAGCCCGGCGGTGGGCTCGTCCAGGAGGAGCACGGGTGCGTCCCTGATCATCGCGCGGGCGATCGCCAGGCGCTGGCACTGTCCGCCGGAGAGCGTCCGGCCGCGCTGGCCGACCATGGTGTCGTAGCCCTCCGGGAGCCGCTCCACGAACTCGTGCGCGTCCGCCGCGCGTGCCGCCGCCACGATGTCCGCGTCCGTGGCCCCCGGCCGGCCGTAGGCGATGTTGTCCCGCACGGTGCCGTGGAAGACGAGGGTTTCCTGGAGCACCACCGCGACGCTCTCCCGCAGGTCGGACAGGGCGAGTTCGCGCAGGTCGGTGCCGTCGAGGCGGACCGTCCCCCGGTCGGGGTCGTAGAAGCGCAGCTGCAGCTTGGCGACCGTCGACTTGCCCGCCCCGCTCGCCCCGACCAGCGCCAGGGTCTCCCCGGGTGCCACCTGGAAGGACACCTCGGACAGGGCCCAGGACGGGCTGCCCGGATAGCGGAACCACACGCCGTCGAACTCCACGGCACCCCGCGCGCGGCGAATCCGCCGCGCGTCCGGGGCCTCGGCCACCTGGGGCCGCTGGTCGAGCAGCTCGATGATCCGCTCCGCCGAGGCGGAGGCCGCGTAGAAGGTGGTGCCGAGGCGGGACAGGCCACGGACCGGGCTGTACAGCTTGCCGATCAAGGCGAGGAAGACCAGCAGCCCGCCGAGGGTGAGCTGCCCCTGGGCCAGCTTCCACGTGCCCAGGCCCATCACTGCGAGACCACCGGCCACCTCGATGATCTCGACCACGGGTCCGTAGACGCCCCGGATGCGCGCCGAGGCCATCGCCGCCCGGAACCGGCCGACGTTCTCCCGCTCGAAACGGCGCTCCTCCCACGCCTGCCGGTTGTACGCCTGCACCAGGGCCACGTTGCCCAGCGACTCCTCGGCGATGGCGCTGAGCGCGCCGCTGCGGCGCCTGCGCTCCCGCGCCGCGTCCTTGACCAGCCGCGAGAAGTGCCGGGCGGCGCCCCAGAACAGGGGCACGATGATCAGGGCGAGCACGGTCAGGTCCCAGCTCAGGTAGAACAGCAGGCCGAGGAAGACGGCCAGGCGGATCAGGTAGTAGAGGGCGTCCGCCAGGCCGGAGAGGAGGAACGTCTCCACCGCGTCGACATCGCCCGTGACCCGGGACAGCACGTCCCCGAGCCGCCGGCGCTCGAAGAAGCCGAGCGACAGCCCCTGGACGTGCCGGAACACGGCGGAGCGCAGGGCGAGCAGGAAACGCTCACCGACCCAGGTGGACGTCAGGCCGTCGGCGAAGGCCAGCACGCCGGAGCAGACGATCAGCCCCAGATAGGCGGGCGCGATCCACAGGAAGGGGCCGAGGTCCCGCGGGACGAGGACATCGTCGACCACGATCTTGAAGAGCCAGATCTCCGCGGCGTCGACGGCGGGCCCGGCCAGGCCGAGCAGCGCGAGCGGCACGAGCCACCGCCGGCCGCCGCGCGTGTACGGCCAGAACCGCCGGAACACCTCGCGCGGGGGCACCGGAGGCGCGGCCTCGACCACGGCGTCGGAGGTCTCGCCCACCGACAGCAGACGCCGCAGGACGTGCGCCATGGGATGCGTTCCTCGGGTACGGGGGAAGCGGACCGGGGGTGAAGCGGACCGGGGCCTCCTGTCTCCGGTCCGCTCAGCCTCGTGCGGTCAGTAGCGGTCGTGGCCGTCGCTGCCGCCGCGGTCGTGGCCGTGGTCGTGCCCGTGGCGCCGGCCGTGGTCGTGACGGTGCCCGTGCCGGCTGCTGTCGTGCCGGGACGACGTGTCGCCGTCGCGGTTGCGGTGCTTCGCCGGCAGCAGGCTGCTGAAGATCGCCATGCGGTGCCTCCTGAAACTTGCCTCACACGGGATACGTCTCAGGACGGGCATCGGATGGCGATCCGGCGAAAAAAGCGCGAGACACCGTTTTTTCCGGCGATTCCGACGGCGTCTTCCGGTGATTCGGGCGGCCTGTTCGATACATCCGGCGGTGTTCAGCCCAGACGCGCGGCCAGCCCTCCGGTGCACCGCACCTCGTCCCCCGCGGTGATCAGCAGCCCCTCCACGTCCGGCAGCGACTCCAGCCAGGCGAGCCCCGCCCGCGAGCCCATCGCGAACGCCGCCGTGGCCCAGCAGTCCACCCAGGTCAGCCCGGGTCCCACCACCGTCACCGCCACCAGGTCCGTCACCGCCGGCCGACCCGTGCGCGGATCCACGATGTGCGCCCCCCGCTCCGCCGTACCGGAGGTGGCCACCGCCAGCTCCGGCACGCCGGCCGCCGAGATCACCGCGGCCAGCCCGCCGGGCCGGAGCGGATCGGCCACCCCCACCCGCCACGCCCGCTGCGGCTCCGGCACGCCGAGCAGCTGGACGTCCCCGCCCCCGTTGACGCTCACCCCGCGCACCCCGGCCACCTCCGCCAGTGCCCGCGCCGCCCGCTCGGCAGCCCACCCCTTGACGATGCCGGTGGGATCCGGCGAGCCCTGGTAGCGGGTGCTGAACCACCCCTCGCTCACCCGCTCCGCCTCGGCCGCCAGCTCCAGCACCTCGGCCACCTCCGGAGCGCACCCCGCCACGCTCAGCTCGCCCCGGGCCAGCCGCGACACCTCGCTGTCCTCGCGGTACGTGCTGAAGACCGCGTCCGCCCGGTGCAGCCCGGCGACGGCCTCGGCGAGGGCCGCCCGTACCGCGCCCGGTTCCCCGCCGCGGACGTCGAAGGAGAAGACCGTCCCCATGACCTCCTCCGCATGACGCACCCCGGGCGTCTGCGCCTGCTCGGCCACCGCGTCAGCCACCGGCCTGGTCCAGCGCCGACTGGAGGGACTGCCGATAGCCGGTGCTGGTGTAGGTGGCTCCGGACACGGCGTCGATGTCGGCGCTCTGCGCGGCCACCGCCTCCTGGTTGAGCTTGGGGACGGCGAGCTGTGTCTTCTGGTCGCTGAGGCCGCCCTTCGGGGCCTGGACCGCCTCCGCCTCGGTGATCTTCCCGCCGCTGAGCGTGACCCGCACCTGGACCGGCCCGTACTGGGTCCGTACGGCCTTCCCGGTGACCGTGCGGGCCTGCGCGGAACCGGACGAACCCCCGGACGCCGGCTTCATCTTGTCCAGCGCCGACTGGAGCGACTTCCGGTACCCCTCGCTCGTGTAGGTGGCTCCGGACACGGCGTCGATGTCGGCGCTCTGCGCGGCCACCGCCTCCTGGTTGAGCTTGGGGACGGCGAGTTGTGTCTTCTGGTCGCTGAGGCCGCCCTTGGGCGCCTGGACCGCCTCCGCCCCGGTGATCTTCCCGCCGTTGACGGTCAGCCGTACCTGCACGGCCCCGTACTGCGTCTGCGCCGCGTCACCGGTCACCGTGCCGGAGCCGGCCGCGGCCTGGGCGCCGCCCTGCGGCGACTCCTGCCCCGCCGCCGTCTGCTGCGGGGCTACGCCCGCCGCCGACGCGGCGGCCGGATCCGACGCCGGCTTCAACGACAGCATCAGCACGACTCCGGACACGGTCGCGGCGGTGGCCAGCACGACCCGCCGAACGGGGTGGCTCTTCCTCATCGCTTCGCAGCTCCGCTCACATCTCGAACGACTCGTGGTGGATACGGCGGGCCGGCACCCCCGCCTCGCGCAGGGCCTCGTACACCGACTGCGCGAACCCGGGCGGACCGCACATGAACACGTCATGCGACTCGATGTCCGGGACCTTCCGCCGGAGATTCTCCGCGGAGATGTCCGGCCGCTCGCCCTCCGGGCTGTTCACCGCGTACATCAGCCGGGCGCCCCGCTCCTCGGCGATCGCCGCCAGCTCGTCCCACAGGGCGAGGTCCTGGGTGGTGTTGGCCCGGTAGAGGAGCGTGATGTCCCCGGCGGCCCCGGGCAGCGTCTCGAACAGCGCGCGCATCGGCGTGATACCGACCCCGCCCGCCACCAGCAGCACCTTGCCCCGGCTGCGCCGCTGCGCGGTGAGCGCGCCGTACGGGCCCTCCGCCCACACCTTCGTACCGGGCGTCAGCTCCCGCAGCCGGCTGCTGTGGTCGCCGATCGCCTTCACCGTGATCCGCAGCATGTCGGGGCGGGGGGCCGCCGAGAGGGAGTACGGGTGCGAGCTGAAGCGCATCCCCGGGGCGAGGAACCGCCACCGGAAGAACTGGCCCGCCTCCGCGCCCATCCGGTGCAGCTTCCGCCCGCCGATCAGCACCGACACGATCCCCGGCGTCTCCTCGATCACCGCCTCCACCCGCATGCGGTGCCGCAGGTTCAGCCGGATCGGGGTGAGGATCCGGTACCAGACCACCAGCGCGGTGACCACGCCGTACAGGCCGTACCAGAAGGTCTTGGCGGTGGGCTCCACCGCGAACTCGTTGCCGGTGCTGATCTGGTGCCAGAACGTCAGGAACACCGCCGCGTACGTCAGCAGGTGGACGTGGTACCAGGCGTCGTACGGCAGCCGGCGGCGGATCCCGCCGATCGACGTCAGGCCGATGACCACGAACAGTCCCGTGCCGATGGCGGCCTTGCCCATGTCCGGCAGCTGGTCGATGGAGTCGGTCGTCTGCCGGACGATGTCGCCGAGCGACCTGCCCGCCTGGCGCGCGTACCCCCACATGGTGAGGAAGACGTGCGCCACGACCAGGCACAGCGTGTACCGGCCGCTCATCGCGTGCCAGCGGGCCACCCGGTCGGAGCCGACCCGCCGCTCCAGCGCCGGGACGCGCGCCATCTGGAGCACGACCAGCGCCATCAGATAGCCGGCCAGCAGGCCGGTGATCCGGCCCGCGCCCAGGATCCGGCCGGTGTCGTCGGCGATGGAGGGGGTGTGCTGCCACCACAGCCACAGCACGGCCACCGCGCCCGCCCAGACGGCGAGCAGCAGCGGGACGGCCGGGGAGCGGCGCGGGCGGATGCGGCGCATCGTCTGTCGGCGGGCGGCACGTCCGCCTGCGAGCGTGGTGGTCACGGTTCCTCCGGGGGGACTTGACCCTTGGCCCACAGATACGTGCCGGGTGCGCCGAGTGTTCAGAGGGCCGCCGAGTCGAGGGCGGACTGACGTGACTGGCGATAGCCGTCACTGGTGCAGGTGGCTCCCGACACGGTGTCGGGTGACCCTGCAGACCGAGGCGGGAACGGCCCGCCTCTCGGTCCACGACGACGGCCCCGGCGTCCGCGAGGACCGCGCACGGCACCGTCAGTACCGAGTGACCGCCGTGGCCCCGTCCACCGTGCCGATGGCCATGTGCGGCTTCTTCCCGGGCACCGCCCACAGCAGGATCCGCCGCATGTCGGTCTCCGGCACCGACACGCAACCGGCCGTCGCGGCCGGCCCGTTGACGTGCAGGAAGATCCCCGCCCCGCGCCCCCGCACGGGCCGGTCGTAGTTGAAGCCGATGACCAGGCCGTACGCGTACTGCTCCTGGAAGTCGACGAGATGCTCGGACTCGGCGGCACGGCAGTCGGCGGGCAGCGGGTCGACCCAACGGTTGTACGAGCGGGAGTCGTTGTCCTGGCACCACCAGGAACTCTCCTCGACGGTCCGGTACTCGACGGCCGTCCCGGCCGGCGCGGCCTTGATCCCGAAGCCGAAGGGGAGGTCGTACAGGCCGGTCGGCGTGGTGTTCGTGTCCTGCTTGCGGGTGCCGCCCTCCACCAGTCCGCCCGCCCCGAACCGGGCCGGTGCCGAACCGGCCTGGACCCACCGGCCGTCCCGCAGGTCCCACCAGCTGACCGTCCCCGTCGTGGCGCCGGTGCCCGGGGCCTGGGCGACGATCAGCTGGCTGCCGCCGCCGGTGTCCGCCATCCGCGCCGGCAGCGGCGCCGGGCCGGGTTCGGGCGCGGCACCGAGCAGGGCGAGACAGGAGACGGAGGCGAGGGCGAGGACCACACCGGGGTGCATGGCTCAGACGGTAGACGGCGGCAGCGGCAACGGCAGCCCGGGTAGTCCGTCCAGGCTCGTCGCGATGTGCTCCTTCTTCGTGAAGTACGCGTTCAGCGACGCGTCGTCCTCGCGGGCGAAGCGCTTGGCGTGCAGGTCACGGTCCTCTTCGTACGCCATGCGGGGGACGGCGTACCCGCAGGTGTCCCGGACCAGTTCGGCGTGCACGACGATGATCGCGCGCAGGCCGTGCGGGTCCGGGTCGATGTCCGGGAAGCGGCGGAGCAGTTCGGAAAAGCGCGGGTCGTCACGGAAGACCGGCTCGCCCCGGCCGTGCACGCGCACGATGTTCGGCGGGCCCTGGAAGGCACACCACATGAGGGTGATCCGCCCGTTCTCCCTGAGGTGTGCGATCGTCTCGGCGTTGGACCCGGCGAAGTCAAGGTAGGCCACGGTGCGTTCGTCCAGCACGACGAACGAGCCCTTGAGGCCCTTGGGGGAGAGGTTGACCGTTCCGTCGCCGGAGAGCGGGGCGGTCGCGGTGAAGAAGAGGGGCTGTTCCTCGATGAACGTGCGCAGCCTGCCGTCTATGCGCTCATAGGTCTTTCCCATGTCTAACGATTATCGGGGGGATTTCTTCGGCTGTCTGAGTAATTGCCGGATCCGGTTGCTCCGGATCTGCCGTGGCCGCCCCGTGGACGGCGACCGGCCTGCGCGTCCCCGGGGGCGGCCACGACTGCCCGTCACCTCACTTCGTGAGGGTGCAGGCGGCCAGCGAGTCCAGACCCGCCGGCTTGGCGGAGGTGCGGCCGATGGCGATGGCGATGCGGTCGATGGTCGAGACGCGCTTGTCCTTGAGGGGGCCGAGGATCGCGTTGTCGACGAAGTTCGGGCCGCCCTGGCCGACCGTGTCCTTCAGCCGCTTGTTCGCCTCCTGGATCTGGGTCCGGAGCAGGGCGAGGTTGCGGTCGACCTCGGCCTTCGCCGGGGCGGGCACGGCGGGCAGCCGGGAGGCGACGTCCGGGCAGGTGATCGTGCCCGCCGCGGTCTTTCCGCCCGCCGCCGCGCCGCCGCCCGGCTGCTGGTTCGCCGCGCCGCTCGCGGTGGCACCGGGAGCCGCCTGGCCGCCGCCCGCGTTCGCGTTGCCGCCCGCGTCACCGCCCGTGTTCAGCGTGCAGGGCGCGAGCGCGTCCAGCCCGGTCGGCTTGGCCGCCGTACGCCCGATCGCCGTGGCGATGCGGTTGACCGTGGCCACGCGCTTGTTCTTGAGGGGGCCGAGGATCGCGTTGTCGACGAAGTTCGGGCCGCCCTGGCCGACCGTGTCCTTCAGCCGCTTGTCCGCCTCCTGGATCTGGGTCCGGAGCAGGGCGAGGTTGCGGTCGACCTCGGCCTTCGCCGAGGCGGGTACGGCCGGCAGCCGCGAGGCGACGTCCGGGCAGGTGATCGTCCCGGGGCCGGCTGCGAGCGTGCGGGCGCCGGTCGCGTCGGTGCTCTTGGCGGGGGTGCCGGCGAGGGCCGAGCCGGCGATCACCGCGCCGGACAGCACCACGGCGGCCGCGCCGCCGATGACCGCCACACGGCGCTGGTTGTACTTCGGAAGAGCCCTGGACATGCGGTTGCCTCACTTGGGTCGGGAGCGGGACTGGTCACGGTCTGAGCAACGCGGCGCCTGCGTTCGGGGAGGAGTACGAGTAAGCGGTTTCCGCCGTTCAACGATCTCCGGAACTCCGATCACTCGGGAGGCTGATTGACGAAACATGCAGAGCCCTGCATACTCATGCATGTCAGCGAATGCACTGTGAGGAGAAACCCGTGACCGAGCGCGTCGTACTCGCCTACTCAGGCGGTCTGGACACCTCCGTCGCCATCGGCTGGATCGCCGAGGAGACGGGCGCCGAGGTCATCGCCGTTGCGGTCGACGTCGGCCAGGGCGGCGAGGACCTGGACGTCATCCGCAAGCGCGCCCTCGCGTGCGGCGCGGTCGAGGCCGAGGTCGCGGACGCCAGGGACGAGTTCGCCGACGAGTACTGCCTCCCGGCGATCAAGGCCAACGCCCTCTACATGGACCGCTACCCGCTGGTCTCCGCCCTGTCCCGGCCGACGATCGTCAAGCACCTGGTCTCCGCCGCCAAGAAGCACGGCGCCACCACGGTCGCCCACGGCTGCACCGGCAAGGGCAACGACCAGGTCCGCTTCGAGGCCGGCATCGTCGCCCTCGCCCCCGACCTGAAGTGCATCGCCCCGGTCCGCGACTACGCGATGACCCGGGACAAGGCGATCGCCTTCTGCGAGGACAAGCAGCTCCCGATCGCCACCACCAAGAAGTCCCCGTACTCCATCGACCAGAACGTCTTCGGGCGCGCGGTCGAGACGGGCTTCCTGGAGGACATCTGGAACGCCCCGATCGAGGACATCTACGAGTACACCTCCAACCCGGCCGTCCCGCGCGACGCCGACGAGGTGATCATCAGCTTCAAGGAGGGCGTCCCGGTCGCCATCGACGGCAAGCCCGTCACCGTCCTCCAGGCCATCCAGCAGCTCAACGAGCGCGCCGGCGCCCAGGGCATCGGCCGGATCGACATGGTCGAGGACCGCCTCGTCGGCATCAAGTCCCGCGAGGTCTACGAGGCTCCGGGCGCGATCGCCCTGATCACCGCCCACCAGGAGCTGGAGAACGTCACCGTCGAGCGCGAGCTGGCCCGCTACAAGCGGCAGGTCGAGCAGCGCTGGGGCGAGCTCGTCTACGACGGCCAGTGGTTCTCCCCGCTCAAGCGCGCCCTGGACGGCTTCATCAACGAGGCGAACCAGCACGTCACCGGCGACATCCGGATGACCCTGCACGGCGGCCGCGCGGTCGTCACCGGCCGGCGCTCCGAGGAGTCGCTGTACGACTTCAACCTCGCGACCTACGACACGGGCGACACGTTCGACCAGTCCGCGGCCAAGGGCTTCATCGACATCTACAGCCTGTCGTCGAAGATCGCGGCCAAGCGCGACCTGGTCTGAGCACGTACGGCCTTCGGGTCACCTCACCCGCATCAGCCTGACAGCCGCCTCCCCGCCTGGAAGGGTGGGGAGGCGGTGGCACATCCACGGCTGACAGCACATCAAGAGCTTTCGAGGAGCACGCAAGTGAGCAGCAACAGCGGTGACGTACGGCTCTGGGGCGGCCGTTTCGCCGACGGCCCCGCCGAGGCCCTGGCGAAGCTGTCCGCGTCCGTCCACTTCGACTGGCGGCTCGCGCCCTACGACATCGCCGGTTCGCGCGCCCACGCGCGCGTGCTCAACAAGGCGGGGCTCCTCACGGACGACGAGCTGACCCGGATGCTCGCCGGGCTCGACCGGCTGGAAGCGGACGTGGCCGACGGCTCCTTCGTCGGCACCATCGCCGACGAGGACGTCCACACGGCCCTGGAGCGCGGCCTCCTGGAGCGCCTCGGCCCCGACCTCGGCGGCAAGCTCCGCGCCGGCCGGTCCCGCAACGACCAGGTCGCCACCCTCTTCCGGATGTACCTGCGCGACCACGCCCGGATCATCGGCGGGCTGATCGCCGATCTCCAGGACGCGCTGATCGGCCTGGCCGAGGCCCACCCGGACGTGGCGATGCCCGGCCGGACCCACCTCCAGCACGCCCAGCCGGTGCTCTTCGCCCACCATGTGCTCGCCCATGTGCAGTCCCTGTCCCGGGACGCCGAGCGGCTGCGCCAGTGGGACGAGCGGACGGCGGTGTCGCCGTACGGCTCCGGTGCCCTCGCGGGTTCCTCGCTCGGCCTGGACCCGGAGGCGGTGGCCGAGGACCTCGGTTTCGAGCACGGCAGCGCCGGCAACTCCATCGACGGCACGGCCTCCCGTGACTTCGTCGCGGAGTTCGCCTTCATCACCGCGATGATCGGCGTGAACCTCTCCCGGATCGCCGAGGAGATCATCATCTGGAACACGAAGGAGTTCTCCTTCGTCACCCTGCACGACGCCTTCTCCACGGGCTCGTCGATCATGCCGCAGAAGAAGAACCCGGACATCGCCGAGCTGGCCCGGGGCAAGTCGGGCCGCCTGATCGGCAATCTGACCGGTCTCCTCGCGACCCTGAAGGCCCTGCCCCTCGCCTACAACCGCGACCTTCAGGAGGACAAGGAGCCGGTCTTCGACTCCTGTGACCAGCTGGAGGTGCTGCTCCCCGCCTTCACCGGCATGATCGCCACGCTCACCGTCCACCGCGAGCGCATGGAGGAGCTGGCCCCGGCCGGGTTCTCGCTCGCCACCGACATCGCCGAGTGGCTGGTCAAGCAGGGCGTGCCGTTCCGCGTCGCGCACGAGGTCGCGGGAGAGTGCGTCAAGGTCGCCGAGGCCGAGGGCAAGGAGCTGGACGACCTCACGGACGAGCAGTTCGCGAAGATCTCCGCCCACCTCACTCCGGAGGTGCGGTCCGTCCTCAACGTCCCCGGCGCCCTCGCCTCCCGCAACGGCCGAGGCGGTACGGCACCCAGTGCGGTCGCCGTCCAGCTGACGGAGGTCAAGGCGGACGTGGCACGCCAGCACCAGTGGGCGGAAGCGAAGAAGAAGAGCTGAAGCGGGGCGCCCCGAAAGGGGCGCGGGGAACTGCGCGACGCCCCTACGTACCCGCACTCGCCGAAACACCGCACCAGCCGAGTTCTGAGCCGAAGGTCATCAAGGGTTACGTTGGTCGGAGCCGTACCGGAGCCGACCGAACGGAGCCCGCGATGCCCTTCGCGCGACTGGCCACAGCAACGACCCCCACCTGTCACATCGGCCTCGGTCTGGCCGCCGTCGGTCGCCCCGGCTACATCAACCTCGGCCGAGAAGAGGACCTCGGCGAGAACCGCAGCGTCGAAGCCCTCCGCACCCGCACCCACGAACTCCTCGACGCCGCCTACGCCCAGGGCGTCCGCTACTTCGACGTAGCCCGCTCCTACGGCCGTTCGGAGGAGTTCCTCTCCGACTGGCTGAACGCCCGCCCGGACATCGACGACGTGGTCGTCGGCAGCAAATGGGGCTACACCTACACGGCCGGCTGGTCGGCGGACGCCGAGACGCACGAGGTCAAGGACCACAGCCTTGCCACCTACGAACGGCAGCGCGCCGAGACCGACGCCCTCCTCGGCGACCGGCTCGACCTCTACCAGATCCACTCGGTGACCCCGGACAGCCCCGCGCTCACCGACAAGGATCTCCACGCCAGGCTGGCGGAAGCCGCCGCCGGTGGCCTGACCATCGGTTTCTCCACCAGCGGCCCGGCGCAGGCCGACGCGATCCGCGCCGCGCTCGCCGTGACGGTCGACGGCGCGCCCCTCTTCCGCACCGTGCAGTCGACGTACAACGTCCTGGAGACCTCGGCCGACTCCGCCCTCGCCGAGGCCCACGACGCCGGGCTCACCGTGATCGTCAAGGAGGGCATGGCCAACGGCCGGCTGGCCGCACCGCATGCCCCGGACGCGCTGAAGGACGTGGCCGCCGCGACGGGACTCGGCTGCGATGCCGTCGCCCTCGCCTGGATCCTGCGCCGGCCGTGGGCGGGCGTCGTCCTCTCGGGCGCCGCGACGGTCCCACAGCTCGTCTCCAACCTGCACGCCCCCGCCGTCGACCTCGACGTGGACCAGCTGACCCTGCTCGCCACGCTGGCGGAGGACCCGCACACCTACTGGGAGCGGCGCGGCCGGCTGCCCTGGCACTGACGATCACACCTCTGACCAGCACGTATGAGTCATGCGTGCCTACAGTGAGACAAAGATGTCTCACATGGGCTATCTTTGTCTCATGGCCCTCGATCGTGACCACGTACTGCGCAGCGCAGCCGCCCTGCTGACCCGGAAAGCCACCGCGACGATGGACGAGGTCGCCAAGGCCGCCGGGATCAGCCGGGCCACGCTGCACCGTCACTTCGCCGGCCGTGACGCGCTCGTCCGCGCCCTGGAGGCGCTCGGTATCGCGGAGTGCGAGGCGGCGCTGGACACGGCCCGCCTGGACGAGGGCCCCGCGGCCGAGGCCGTACACCGGCTGGTCCGCGCGATCGAACCCGCCGCCGGACTCCTCGCGTTCCTCTACACCGAGAACCAGCTGTTCGAGGGCGAGGAGCAGAACCAGGGCTGGGCGCGCATCGACGAACGCCTCACGGCCCTGTTCCGGCGCGGCCAGGAGACCGGCGAGTTCCGCATCGACCTCACCCCGGCCTGGCTCACCGAGGCGCTCTACGGCCTGCTGGGATCCGGCGCCTGGGCGGTGGCCGAAGGTCGGGTGGCCGCCAAGGACTTCACCTACATGATCGTCGAGCTGCTGCTGGGCGGCGCACGACGCACCCACGCGTAACGAAGAGAGGAATCATGACCAGCACCTTGCAGCCGGCACCCGCGACCGAGGAGGTGAGGCGCCCGGGCCGCTGGCTCGCGCTCTCCGTCCTGGTCCTGGCCGTGCTGCTGGTGGCCGTCGACGCCACCGTTCTCGGCCTGGCGACCCCCTACATCAGCGAAGACCTGCACCCCTCCGGCACCCAGCTGCTGTGGATCGGCGACGTCTACTCCTTCGTCATCGCCGGTCTGCTGGTCTCCATGGGCAGCCTCGGCGACCGCATCGGCCGCAAGCGGATCCTGCTGGGCGGTGCCACGGCGTTCGGAGCGCTGTCCGTGCTGGGCGCCTACGCGACGACACCGGAACTGATGATCCTGGCCCGGGCGCTGCTCGGCGTCGCGGGCGCCACCCTGATGCCCGCCACCCTGGCCCTGATCCGCAACATCTTCCACGACCCGCGCGAGCGCAGCATCGCCGTCGGCATCTGGGGCGCCACCGCCTCCGCCGGTACGGCCGTCGGCCCCATCGCCGGCGGATTCCTGCTGGAGCACTTCTGGTGGGGCTCGGTCTTCCTCATCAACCTGCCGGTGATGGCCGTCCTGGTCCTGGTCGGCATCCGCACGCTGCCCGAGTCCCGCAACCCGAACCCGGGCCCCTGGGACCTGATCAGCGTGGCCCTGTCGCTCGTCGGCATGATCGCCGTCGTCTACGCGGTCAAGGAGGCCGCCACCCACGGATTCACCGGGATCACCCTCGGCTCCGGCCTGCTCGGCGCGGCCGCCCTGTACGGCTTCGTCCGCCGCCAGCTGACCATGCCCGTGCCGCTGCTGGACATGCGCCTGTTCAGGCGCCGGGGCTTCAGCGGAGCGGTCCTCGCCGATCTGCTGACCGTCCTCGGCATGTCCGGCCTGGTGTTCTTCCTCTCCCAGTTCCTCCAGCTCGTCCAGGACCGGCGCCCCTTCGAGGCGGGCCTGGCCGAACTGCCCGCGGCGGTCGGCGCGGTGGCGGCCGGTCTGATCGCGGGCCGCGCCGCCCGGCGCTTCGCGGTCCGCACGGTGGTCGCGGGCGGACTGGCCGCGGTCGGTGTCGCCCTGGCCGCCCTGACGACCGTCGGCCAGTCCACCGCCTACCCGGTCCTCGGCGCCGCCCTGCTGGTCGTGGGCGTCGGCGCGGGCTTCTCCTTCACGGTGACCGCCGAAGTCATCCTCTCCGGCGTCCCCAAGGAGCAGGCGGGCGCGGCCTCGGCGGTCTCCGAGACGGCGTACGAACTCGGCGCGGCCCTGGGCATCGCCCTGCTGGGCTCGATCGTGACCGGCGTCTACCGCGGTTTCCCGGGCCCGGCCGGCACCCCGGCCGAGGCCCACGAGTCCCTGGGCGCGGCGACGCAGGCCTCGGCGCACATGCCTGCGCACCAGGCGGAGGCACTGCTCGGCGCGGCCCGGGACAGCTTCGTCCACGGCCTCCACCTGGCCTCGGCGGCAGGAGCGGCGGTCCTGCTGGCGGCAGCGGCGGTGGCGTGGTTCCTGCTGAAGGGACAGCAGTTGGACGGCGCGCGCTGACGTCAGCGCTTGTACCCCAGCACCGTCATCATCCCGCTCTCCGAGTGGTACTGGTTGTGACAGTGCAGCATCCACAGCCCCGGATTGTCGGCGTCGAAGTCGATCACCAGCTTCCGGTGCGGCAGCACGAGCGCGGTGTCCTTGCGCGCGCCCACGGAGTCGATACCGGTCAGCGAGAAGGTGTGGCCGTGCAGGTGCATCGGATGCCACATGTCCGTGGCGTTGATGAGGGTGAGCCGCACCCGCTCACCGGCGCGGACGGCATGGCGCTGCTGCGCGGAGTAGGGCTTGTGGTCGAACCCCCAGTCGAACTTCTCCATGGTGCCGGTGATCCTGATGCGCATCTCGCGGTCGGGGTCACGGTCGTCGAGCGCCACCGAGTCCTCGGGCACCAGACGGCGCGCGGGGACGGTCTTCCCGTCGAGCTCGTCCGGGCGGACGCCGGCCGGGGGAAGGTTCCCGGTGCCCTTGTCGGTGCGCAGTACGGCGAGGGCCTTGCCCTTCTTGCCCTCGGGGAGCGCGACCAGCGGGAAGACGCCGTCCCGCGCGGTGATCAGGACGTCGTACCGCTCCGCCATGCCGACCAGCAGAGCGTCGGTCCTCTTGTGCTGCACCGGATAGCCGTCGGTGTGCGTGACGGTCATCTTGTGGTCGCCCAGCGCGACCCTGAAGGCCGTCTCGGAACCGGCGTTGATGATGCGCAGCCGCACGCGGTCGCCGGGACGGCAGCGGAACACCGACGGATCGCCGGGCAGGCGTCCGTTGACCAGGTAGTGCGGGTAGGCGACGCTGCCGCCGTCCCCGTGGAGCATGCGGCTGTGGGACTTGTGCAGCACCCGGTCGGGGCCCATGGACTTCCTGGACGGCGACGGACGCGCGCTCGCCGACCGGCCGGGGCTCGGGCTGCCGTGGCCGGGACCCATGGCCATGCCCCCCATGTCCATGGAGCCGCCGGGCTTGAGCTGGCTCAGCACCTGCTCGGGGGTGGAGCCCTCGACGCCGTCGAGCCAGTCGTCCAGCACCACGACCCACTCCTTGTCGTAGGAGAGGGGTTCCCTGGGATCGTCGACGACGAGCGGCGCGTACAGGGCCCGGTCGGGCTGCATCCCGACGTGGGAGTGGAGCAGGTAGGTTCCCGGGTGCTCGACGGCGAAGCGGTAGCGGAAGTCGGAGCCGGGGTGGATGGCCCGCTGGGTCAGGTCCGGCACGCCGTCCATGTCACAGCGCAGCCGGACCCCGTGCGAGTGCAGCGTGGTCGTGGCGGGCAGGCGGTTGGCGAGCGTCAGGTCGAGCACCTCGCCGGCGGTGACCCGCACCAGCGGGCCCGGTACCTCCTCGTTGTACGCCCATGTGCGCACCGTCCGCCCACCCAGGTCCAGCTCGGCCTCGGCCGCGGTGAAGCTGACGGTGCGGGCGCGGCCGGACCCGCGTTTCCGCTCGGCTGCGAGGACCTCCGGATCCGAGGGGTTGACGAATCCCTTGGGCCCGTCCGGGACGAACTTCTCCCCACCGCTCGCGCGTTGGGGGCCGGAACCGGGCTCGGGACCGGAGCTGGGCTCGGAACCGGAGCTGGTGCAGGCTGCCAGGAATCCCGCGCCGGCGGCGGCGATCGGGGTGCGGAGCAGAGTGCGCCGAGAAGGTTTGTACATGTCTGAATCAGACATGTTGTGTGGTCATACGGCCGCTTGCATACGGCCGAATGCCCGATGTGTCGCCGGTAGATTCCACCGGCAGGCGGACGGACGCGTATGCGGCGCCCGTCCGTCGGATGGCGCTAGGCGGCCTTCGCCTTCGTGGCGTACATGTCCACGTACTCCTGGCCCGACAGCCGCATGACCTCCGCCATCACGGAGTCGGTCACCGCCCGCAGCACGTACCGGTCCCGGTCCATGCCCTCGTAGCGCGAGAACTCCAGGGGCTCGCCGAAGCGGACGGTGACCCGGCCGGGCCGCGGGATGCCACGGCCGCCCGGCTGGAGCTTGTCCGTGCCGATCATGGCGAAGGGAACGACCGGCGCACCGGTCATCAGCGTCAGCCGCGCGATACCCGTGCGCCCGCGGTACAGCCGCCCGTCGGGAGAACGCGTGCCCTCGGGGTAGATGCCGAAGATCCGGCCCTCCTCCAGGATCCGCCGGCCCGTCATCAGCGCGGCCACGCCGCCGCTCGCCCCGTCCCGGTCCACCGGGATCATGCCGACGCCCGTGAAGAACCACGCCATCAGCCGGCCCTTGAGGCCCTTGCCGGTGACGTACTCGTCCTTGCCGATGAAGAACACCTGCCGCTTGGTGACCAGGGGCAGCACGATGGAATCGATGAAGGTGAGGTGATTACCGGCCAGAATGACCGGGCCGTCCCCGGGGATGTTCTCCGCGCCCTCCACCTGTGGGCGGAACATCAGGCGCATGATCGGTCCGAGCACTGCCTTGATGAGCGCGAAGCGGGACAACGGGTCCTCCGATGTCGAGGGGGCGTTATGAGTCTGTGCAGGTGAGGACATTACTCGGGGGCGCGGTCCGCGCGCACATCGGGGACGCCCGGTTCACCGAGGTCTTACGAAGTATTGACACGGGTTTACCTGCGGTGCTCCGCGGAGGACGGCGCGTAACGGCCTTGCGATGATGTGACGGACATCGCGCGGGTCAGGGGCCCCGGCGCGGACGGCCCGTCAGGTTCCGCCGCCCGCACGACACCCGAGTTCACCCGCGTGTTCGAACCAGGGCCTCCCTCCCGTCATGTGTACGCCCCTACGATCGGCCCGCACCGACGGACGAAGGCGGCAGGAGGGCGCTCATGGGCAGCGACCAGGCGAACGGGCAGCAGCGGACAACGGGACGGCGGGCGCTCCTCGGCGCCGCGGTGCTCGGCGCGGGCGGAGCGGTCCTCGGCCTGCCCGGCGCGGCGCGGGCCGCCGAGGCCCGGACGGCGGGGCACGGCGGCCGCGGCCTGAGGAGCCTGCCGGTGCCGACCGTCATCGGCCACCGGGGCGCCAGCGGTTACCGCCCCGAGCACACCTTCGGCTCGTACGCCTTGGCCCTGGACCTGGGCGCCGACGTGGTCGAGGCGGGCGACCTGGTGCCCACCAAGGACGGCCACCTGGTCTGCCGGCACGAGCCGGAGATCGGCGGTACGACGGACGTCGCCTCCCACCCGGAGTTCGCCGACCGCAAGACCACCAAGGTCCTGGACGGGGTCCCCACCACCGGCTGGTTCACCGAGGACTTCACGCTCGCCGAGCTGAAGACGCTGCGCGCCGTCGAGCGCATCCCGGCCAACCGCCCGCACAACACCCTCTACAACGGCCGCTGGGAGATACCCACCTTCGAAGAGGTCCTGAAGTGGCAGGACGAAGAGACCCGCAAGCGGGGCAAACAGGTCTGGATCTACCCCGAGACCAAGCACCCCACCTACTTCCGCACGCTGGGCCTCGGCCTGGAGGAGCGGGTGGCGAAGCTGCTGCGCAAGTACCACAAGGACAGCCGCAACTCCCCGGTCATCCTCCAGTCCTTCGAGCCCAGCAGCATCCAGAGGCTGAACCAGCTCGTCGACAACCCGCTCGTCGTCCTGCTCTCCGCGGCGAACAGCCGCCCGTACGACTTCGTCGAGGCGAACGACCCGCGCACGGTCGCCGACCTCATCACACCCAAGGGCCTGCGCGAGATCGCCGGATACGCGCAGGGCATCGGCCCGACCCTGGACCTCGTCATCCCGAGGAACGCGGACGGCACCCTGGCCGAGCCGACCACCCTGGTCTCGGACGCGCACAAGGTGGGCCTGATCCTGCACCCCTACACCCTGCGCAACGAGAACCCCTTCCTGCCGGCCGAGTACCGCAAGGGCAGCACGGCCGACGGCTACGGCGACGTCTTCGGCGCGTTCAAGACGTACTTCGCGACCGGTATCGACGGTGTCTTCACCGACAACGCCGACACCGGCGTGCTCGCCCGCGCCGACTTCCTGGGCGGCTGACCGCGTCAACCGGCGCGCCGGCCGACACCCGTTCGGGGTGACTGTGTGCCGCCCCGGCAACCCGCCGCCGGGACGGCTCGTCGTTCCGCATATGACGCACGACCTGGTAGCCACCCTGCGCCCGCTGCTCACCGCCGAGGCGGCCGCCGAGGCATATGCCTCCGGAGGCGAGCCGAACGACCTGGAGCAGGCCGTCTGGCTCCGCCTCCTGGAGCGGCTGGAGACCGACGGACCGCCGCGGGACCCGCACGGCTGGCTGCGCAAGGCCGTCCGCGCCGAGGCCCGCCGCAGCCGGCGCACCACCCGCCTCGAACGGCCGTACGACGATGAGCCGGCCGACGAGGTGCGGCCCGGGCCCGAACAACTCGTCCTGACCGCCGCCCGGTACCGCGCCCTGCGGGACGCGGTCCGCCGTCTGCCCGGCCGCTGCCCCCGCCTCCTGGAGGCGCTGCTCTCGCCGAAGGACCTGACATACCGGGAAATCGCGGGGGAGTTGGGTATCTCACAGGGCAGTCTCGGCCCGGAACGTTCCCGATGTCTTGGATGTCTGCGTCGATTGCTCACCCCGGAGGTTGCGGCCTGCGAAGTGCGGGGATAGGAGTGGGGGACGACAGGTGATCAGGTGAGCGGGAGGCATGCGCACATGGGCATGAGCGTGACCATCTCGGCGGCGACCGAACAGGACGCGGAGCAGATCTTCAGGCTCCAGTACCTGTGCTTCCAGAGCGAGGCGGCGCTGTACGGCAACTACCGCATCGACCCGCTCGTGCAGACCCTGGACTCCGTCCGCCAGGAGGTCTCCTCCGACTGCGTCTTCGTCGCCCGGCTCGGCGAGGAGGTGGTCGGCTCGGTGCGCGGCAAGGTGACCGAGGACGGCGCGGCGGCCATCGGCAAGCTCTGCGTCCACCCGCGCCTCCAAGGCCACGGCATCGGCGCGCGGCTGCTGCGCGCGGCCGAAGCGGCGTTGGTCGAGGAGCGGGGCGCCACCAGGTTCCGCCTGTTCACCGGCCACCGCAGCGAGGGCAACCTGCGCCTGTACCGCCGGGTCGGCTACCAGACGGTGGGCCGGGCCAAGGGCAGCGACGGGGTGGAGATGATCATCCTCGAGAAGCAGGCGGGCACGTACGTGGCCACGGCCTGAGGCAGCGCCCCGACGGGGCGCGGGGCTGTATCGACATGCGGCTCCGCCGCGCGGGCGCGACACACCACGGACCGCCGCAGCCGCCGACGCGGCTCAGGCGCCCCGCGCGATCCGGGCCTTCCTGAGCCAGTACATCGCGGAGAGCGGCAGCAGCACCGGAATGAAGACGTACCCCGCCCCGTAGAACGACCAGACGGTGGCGTCCGGGAAGGCCGAGCGGTCGACCAGCGTCCAGGTGCCGACGATCAGCACTCCGGCGAGCTCGGCGGCGCAGCACACCAGTGCTGCCCGCCGGGCGGTCTCACCCCCCCGGATCAGCGTGTACGTGATGAACCCGTACACGACCCCGGCCAGGGCCGACAGAGAATAACTGAGCGGCGCCCGGTCGAACTCCGTGGCCATCTGGTACGCCGACCGCGACACCGCCCCCACGACCATCACGCCGTAGAACCAGACGAGCAGCATGCCCGGCCCGCTGATCAGCCGGGCCGGCTTCTCCTCCACCGCCGTCACCTCAGCCTCCCCAGATGTCGAAGAGCCGCACTTCCAGCACGGCCAGCACCACACCGCCGGCGGCCACCGTCACCGAACCCCAGCGGGTGCGCTCGGCCAGTGACATCAGGCCCGCCGCCGGAACACACGCGAACGCGCCCAGCAGATACGCCACGAAGATCGTCGTGCCCTGCTCCGGCTTCTCGCCCCGCGCCAGCTGCACGATCCCGATCACCAGCTGGACGACGGCCAGCAGCGACACCACGGCCATGCCGATGAAGTGCCAGTCCTTCGTCGGCTGGTCGCGATAGGCGGCCCAGCCGCACCAGGCGGCGAGCAGCAGCGCGGCGACACCGGTCACCAGCGTCAGGGCATTGAGCATGCCGTGACCCTATTACGGCCGAAACGGCCCGAGGCCGCCGCCCCCGCCGTACACCGTAGGGTCTAGACCATGACGATCCACGCACGCGCCCTCCTGTTCGACAACGACGGCACTCTCGTCTCCTCCCTCGACTCCGTCGAGCGCTGCTGGACCCGCTGGGCCCGGGAGTACGGGATCACGGCCGAGGAGTTCGGGCGGGTGGCGCTGCACGGGCGGCCCGCCGCCGAGATAGTCGCCGATCTGCTGCCCGCCCACCTCGTGGCGGAGGCGGTCGCCCGGGTCGAGCAGCTGGAGGTGGACGACGTGCCCGGTGGTGGCGTGCGGCTCCTGCCCGGCACCCGGGACTTCCTCGACTCCCTGCCGGCTGAGACCTGGGCCGTCGTCACCTCCGCCACCCGGCGGCTCGCCGAGGCCCGCCTGGACGCCGTGGGCATCCTGCCCAAGACGCTGATCGCCGCCGACGACATCACGCGCGGCAAGCCCGACCCCGAGCCCTACCTGCTCGCCGCCCGGCGGCTCGGCGTCGACCCGGCCGATTGTGTCGTCTTCGAGGACGCCCCGGCCGGACTCCAGGCGGGCCGCGCCGCCGGAATGACCACCGTGGCGTTGGCCACAACCCACCGCGCGGAGGAACTGGACGCCGACCTGGTGGTGAAGGACCTGGCGGCCTTGTCCGCACTGGTCACCGACCGGGACGTGGAAATCTCCGTCCGCCGCTGAGGTCCCGGACCGGGCTGTCCGCCGCTGTCCAGTATCCGGACAGCGGCGTCCGGTCAGGACCGTGCGTCTGGTTTACTGATCGCATGACCACGACGAGCTGCCGCACCCTTGCGACCGAGGCGACCATGACGCCCGGTGCTCGTTGTATGTGTCGCCTGATGTGTCGAATGTGCGCCTTCTAGAGGGCCCCCGCATCAGCTGAGCCTCGCGCCCCGAAGCGAGAGCCGTGGCATGTCCGTGCGCCATAGCCGTACGAGACGCACGGCCACTTCCATGCCTGAACCGCATGCACCCGTGCCCGGGCACACCCACGCCCGCGCACTCGACAGTGACGGAAACCCACGTGATCACCACCTCGGGCCTGACCAAGGTCTACCGCTCCCGCGGCCGTGAGGTCACCGCCCTCGACGGCGTCGATCTCCACGTCCGCGAAGGCGAGGTCTACGGCGTCATCGGCCAGTCCGGTGCCGGCAAGTCCTCCCTCATCCGCTGCGTCAACCTGCTGGAGCGCCCCACCTCGGGCACCGTGACCGTCGCCGGGCAGGACCTCACCGCCCTGGCCGGCCGCGGCCCGCGCGCCGGCCGGGAACTGCGCCGGGCACGCAGCCGGATCGGCATGGTCTTCCAGCACTTCAACCTGCTCTCCTCGCGGACCGTGCAGGACAACGTCGAGCTGCCGCTGGAGATCCTCGGCCAGGCGGGCCGGGCACGCTCCCGCAAGGCGCTGGAGCTGCTCGACCTGGTCGGCCTCGCCGACAAGGCCAAGGCCTACCCCGCCCAGCTCTCCGGCGGCCAGAAGCAGCGCGTCGGCATCGCCCGCGCCCTGGCCGGCGACCCCAAGGTGCTGCTGTCCGACGAGGCCACCAGCGCCCTCGACCCGGAGACCACCCGCTCCATCCTCCAGCTGCTGCGCGACCTGAACCGGCAGCTGGGCCTGACCGTCCTGCTCATCACGCACGAGATGGACGTCGTGAAGTCGATCTGCGACTCCGCCGCCCTCATGGAGAACGGCCGGATCGTCGAGTCCGGCACGGTCAGCGAACTGCTCGCCACCCCGGGCTCCACGCTCGCCGCCGCGCTGTTCCCGGTGGGCGGCGAGGCCACCGGCGCCGACCGGACCGTCCTCGACGTCACCTTCCACGGCGAGGCCGCCACCCAGCCGGTCATCTCCCAGCTCTCGCGCACCTACAACATCGACATCTCGATCCTCGGCGCCGCCATCGACACCGTCGGCGGCCTCCAGGTCGGCCGTATGCGCATCGAACTGCCCGGCCGCTACGAGGACAACGTGGTGCCGATCGGGTTCCTGCGCGAACAGGGCCTGGAGATCGACGTCGTGGGCCAGGAGGCCCTGCTGGTCAAGGAAGGTGCCAAGTGACCTGGTCGGAGATGCAGCCGCTGCTGTCGCAGGCGTGTTCCGAGACGTTCGCCATGGTGCTCTGGTCCACCCTGATCGCCGTCGTCGCCGGCCTTCCGCTCGGCATCCTCCTCGTCCTCACGGACCGAGGCGGCCTGCTCCAGAACGTCGTCGCCAACAAGGTGATCGGCCAGATCGTGAACATCGGCCGGTCCATGCCGTTCATCATCCTGATGGTCGCGCTGATGACCTTCACGCGCTGGGTCACCGGCACGACCATCGGAACCACCGCGGCGATCGTGCCGCTGGCCATCGGCGGCATCCCCTTCTTCGCCCGCCTGGTCGAGACGGCCGTCCGCGAAGTGGACCACGGGCTGGTCGAGGCCGTGCAGTCCATGGGCGGCAACACCTGGACGATCGTCCGCAAGGTCCTCGTCCCCGAGGCCCTGCCCTCGCTGATCGCCAGCACCACCACCACGATCATCGCCCTCATCGGCTACTCCGCCATGGCCGGCACGGTCGGCGGCGGCGGCCTCGGCGACCTCGCCGTCCGCTACGGCTACCAGCGCTTCGAGACCGAGCTGATGTGGATCACCGTGGCGATCCTCGCCGTCGTCATCTCTCTCATCCAGTTCGCCGGCGACTTCGCCGCCCGCTCCCTGCACCGCCGCGGCGCGCGCTCCGGCCCGGTACCCAAGCTCCGCCTGCTGAAGGCGAAGGAGCCGGCCGCGGCCGACGTCAGCAAGGTCGCCTGAGCACCCCCAAGACTCCCCGTGCCCGTACACGGGGCCGCACCACCCTTCAGGAAAGGCACTTTTCGTGCGTAACACCGCCAAGCTCACCACCGCCGTCCTCGCCGCCGCAGCCCTCACCTTCGGGCTGACCGCCTGCGGCTCCGGCAACGACTCCGGCTCCTCCGACACCAGCGGCCCGCTGATCGTCGCCGCGAGCCCGACCCCGCACGCCGAGATCCTCAACTTCGTCAAGGACAAGCTGGCGAAGAAGGCAGGCCTCGACCTGGAGGTCAGGGAGTTCACCGACTACATCGCGCCGAACACGGCGACCGAGGACGGTTCGGTGGGCGCCAACTACTTCCAGAACCAGCCGTACCTGGACGACTTCAACAAGAAGCGCGGCACCCACATCGTGCCCGTCGTCACGGTGCACCTGGAGCCGCTCGGCCTGTACTCCCACAAGGTCAAGAAGGCCGACGACCTCAAGAGCGGTGCGACCATCGCCGTCCCGAACGACGCCGTCAACGAGGCCCGCGCCCTGAAGCTGCTCGCCGCCAACGGGCTCATCACCCTCAAGGACGGCACCGGCAACGAGGCCACCCCGCGGGACATCACCAAGAACCCCAAGAACCTCACGTTCAAGGAGGTCGAGGCGGCTCAGACCCCGCGCTCCCTGGACGACGTGGACGCGGCCGTGGTCAACGGCAACTACGCCATCTCCGCGGGCCTGAAGCCGGCGAAGGAAGCCCTCGTCCTGGAGTCCGCGAAGGACAACCCGTACGGCAACTTCCTCGCCGTGAAGGAGGGCAACGAGAAGGACCCGCGGGTCAAGAAGCTCGCCAAGCTCCTCACCTCGCCCGAGGTCAAGAAGTTCATCGAGGACAAGTACCAGGGCTCGGTCATCGCGTCCTTCTGAGTCCTCGCCGTCGGTGCAACTGCCGGGGTCCACTCCCTCACCGGGTGTGGACCCCGTCGTGCGGTCGAGTGGTTTCATGCTGCATGCTGGGCAGTTCAGCAGGCCTGACGGCCCTGAGGTCTTCCGAGGATTCCCGAAGGTAACGGAGCGGCGCATGACGAGCACCTTCCCCAACATCTCCATCAGCACGGAGCGGTTGGTGCTGCGCCCCTTCGACGAGGACGACGTGCCCGCCCTGGCCGAGATGATGAACGACGAGCAGGTCGTCGCCTGGACCACCGTTCCCCACCCCTACACCGCGTCCGACGCCCGCCGGTGGATCACCCGGCTCGCCCCCGACGAACGCACCGAGGGCCGCGGCATCGTGCTCGCCGTCACCGAGTTCCTCACCCAGCGGCTCGTCGGCATCGTGCACCTGAGGAACACCGACTGGCGCGTCCGCTCCAGTGAGATCGCCTACGTCATCGCCCCCTGGGCCCGCGGCGAGGGCTACGCCTCCGAGGCCGCCCTCGCCACCGCCCAGTGGCTCTTCCACGACCGGAAGTTCGAGCGGCTCGAACTGCGCACCGCCGCCGACAACACCGCCTCCCAGCAGGTCGCCCAGAAGATCGGCTGTATCAGCGAGGGTGTCCTCCGCAACGCCTGGATAGCGCGGACCAGGACCGACGACGGTGCCTGGACCGAGGTGCGCACGGACGTCATCGTCTGGAGCCTGCTGCCGGAGGACCTCGCCGGAGTCAGCGAGCAGCTGGCCGACACGGGCGGTTTCACGTCGTACTCGGACTGGAACTGAGCCCGCGGGCGACCGGCCTTCGCACCGCACCGGATACCCTCACGGAGCCCGCCCCGGGCTCTTCGCCCCCAAGACCTGCGCAGAACCACTGGAGACTGACGACGATGGCCGACCGGGTCACGGTGATCGGCTGGGACGGCTCGCCGCTGACCGACGCGGCACGGGCCGCCCTCGGCGCCGCCACCCTCGTGGCGGGTGCCGCCCACCACCTGGCGCTGCCCGAGCTGCCGCCCACCGCCGAGCGCATCCGCCTCGGCAGCCTCGCCCTGGCCGCCCGCCGCATCGCCGCCCACCGCGGCACCGCGGTCGTGTTCGCCGACGGCGACCCCGGCTTCTTCGGCGTCGTACGGGCGCTGCGCGCGCCCGAGTTCGGCCTGGAGGTGGAGGTCGTCCCCGCCGTCTCCTCGGTGGCCGCCGCCTTCGCCCGCGCCGGCATGCCCTGGGACGACGCCCAGGTCGTCGTCGCCCACCCGCGCACCCTGCGCCGGGCCGTCAACGTCTGCCGCGCCCACACCAAGGTCGCCGTCCTCACCGCGCCGGGCGCCGGCCCCGCCGAACTCGGCCTCCTGCTGGAAGGCGTCCACCGCACCTTCGTCATCTGCGAGGAACTCGGCACCGAACGCGAACAGGTCACCGTCGTCACCTCCGACAAGGCCGCCGACCACACCTGGCGCGACCCCAACGTCGTGATCGTCATCGGCGGACCCGTCGGCGCGGGGGAGGGCGGCGGCTGGATCGCCGGGCGCGACCCGGGCGCCGGCCCGCGCGGCTGGGTGCAGCCCGACGAGAGCTACGGCGCCGGACCGGGCGGAGGGCTCGGCGAGGGCGAGCGGGAACTGCTCCGCGCCGCCCAACTCGCCCGCCTCGGGCCCCGGGTCGGCGACCTGGTGTGGGACATCGGCTGCGGCTCCGGCGCGTTCGCCACCGAGGCCGCGCGGGCCGGCGCGGCCGTCATCGCCGTCGATCGCGACCCCGCGGCCTGCGCCCGCGCCGAGGGGGCCGCGCGCCGGTTCGGCGTCCAGCTCCAGGCCGTCTGCGGCACCGCCCCGCACGTCCTCGAAAACCTGCCCGAGCCGGACGTCGTACGGGTCGGCGGCGGGGGACCGGCCGTCGTCTCCGCGGTCGCCGACCGGCGCCCGCAGCGCATCGTCACGCACGCCGCCACCCGCGACGCGGCCGAACTCGTCGGCCGCGATCTGACCGAGCACGGGTACCGCGTCGAGTGCGCCCTGCTCCAGTCCGTCGAACTCGACACCCGTGCCTGGACCGAGACCGAGCGGAGTGTCGCGTTCCTGCTCAGCGGGGTACTGCCCGACCGCGCCCCGTGATCCTGTTGTCGTACCGGCGCGGTAGGCTGGCCGATCGTTGTACCGCACCGGTGGCCCGAACTTCGTTCGCCAATGTCCGGAACGCACACCCGTATTGGGGTGGGTGTGGTACGGCGGAACCGGAGGACGCGCAACGTGGCGCAGTCCACAGCGGACTGTCGCGGATCATGCTGTCGCGACGGCGGAACGGCCGGGACAATGCCACTGAATGGCTTTGTCGCCTTTTCCGGCGGGTCGTTCGTGCCGCTGGGCACGGACGCTCGTTCTTCACTGCGGGGCGGTCGGTGCGCCGTTCCGGGTGAGCTGGTCGTAGAAGCACTAACCGATGGGCGAGGGGTACGCATGACCGACACCGGCCAGGTCCCGGGCGAGGGGCAGCCGGAGAGCGCAGGCATGGTGGAACAGCCGGGCGTCCTTGCGCACGGCGCGTACACCTACCTCTCCGACGCACACGCCGAGGACGAAGACCTGCTGCTGCCGGGTGCCCAGGGCGCGTGGGGCAACGAGGTGCCGCCACCCGCTCCGGAACCGGTGGTCGAGGCCGTCCACGAGCCGGGCCCGCACGAGATGAGCGGCCGGGACAGCGGCTCCGTCGACCTCAGCGGCGTTCGGCTGCCCGACCCCGGCCCGGCCTCCGCGCCGCCGTCACCGATCCTCTCGGCGCCGCACGAGCCGGTGGCCGCGCCGCAGCCGCAGCGCCGCCCGCTGCACCTCGGCCCGCCGATCCCGGACGCCTCCGCCAGCCCGGTCCGCTCCCTCGCCGACCGCGGCCCCGCCGGTGCGCCGGTGCGCCAGCCCGGGCCGCCGACCGCCGGCCCCGAATACCTCGACGCGCAGCCGCTGCACGACATGGCCCCGCAGAGCGCGGCCCCCTGGGGTGCGGCCCCGGCCGCCCCGGCCCAGGTCGGCGTCCAGGCCCCGGCTGCGGAAACGGTCAGTCCGCCCGCGCCCCCCGAGCCGGCCGACGCCGCCCAGGCCGCGGTGGCCCGCCTCGCACACCAGGCCGCGGCACAGGTGCAGCCCGGCGACGGCGCCCAGGCAACGGCCCAGGCAGTCGTGCACGCCCATGACGGGGTGCAGCCGGTGCACGGCCATGACGGGGTGTACGGCGCGCCGGCGGTTCCGGCGGCCGAGAGCGTGCAGGCCGCGGCTGAGCAGGGCGGAGCGGGTGCCGAGGGCTTCCCGCTTCCGGTGGAGCAGGGCGCCGAGGGTGCGCCGGTTCCGGTGGAGCAGGGTGCCGAGGGTGCGCCGGTTCCGGTGGAGCAGGGTGCCGAGGGTGTTGCGGTGCCGGCCGAGCAGGCCGGCTCCGAGGGACCTGCGGTTCCTGTGGCACAGCTTGTCGATGGTGCGCCGGCTCCGGTGACCGTCGTCGACGGAGTTCTCTCGGCCGAGGCGGCCCCGGCGGAGCAGGCCGTGCCGGCTGCCGAGGGCGCCGTACCCGCGCCTGCCGTATCCGCGCCTGCTGTATCCGCGCCCGACGGGGAGCCCGGGCAGGTGCCCGCAGCGGCGGGGCAGACCGCCGAGGTGCCGGGCGGTGCACAGGGTCCGGCGCCGGCCCCGGAAGCCGGGACCGGCACCGATCAGGGCGGGGCACAGCTCCCGGACCAGACCGTTCCGGCGCCCGAGGGCACGGAAGCCGCGCAGGTCGCTCAGGCCGCGGAGGCTCCCGGTGCCGCGGCCGCCGCGGAGACCGAGACGGTGGCGGCCGAGACCGCTCAGCCGGCCGCGGCCATGGAGTCGGCCCAGGCCGCGCCGCCCGCCGAGGCCGTGCCCGGTCAGCCGGCCGTAGCCGCCGAGCCGGTGCAGGCCGCGCCGCCCGCCGAGGTGGCGCAGCCGGCTACGGCGGCCCAGCCCGGCGACGCCGTCCAGCTCGCCGACGCCCCGCAGCCCACCGACTCCGCCCAGGCGGCCCGGGAGCCCATGGCCGCCCAGGACACGGTCCCGTCCGCGGACGCGACCGCCGCTCAGGACGCGACGGCCGCTCAGGACGTGACGGCCGCCACCGACGCGGTCACCGCTCAGGACGTGGCCGACGCCCCCGGCGCAGTGGCCGCCCAGGACCCGGCCCAGCCCGCCGACGTCCCTGCCGCCGAGGCCCCCGACCCGACGGCTGTCCCCGCCGTCGAGCCCGTCGCCCCGCAGGGCGCGGCCGCCACCGACCCCGCCGCCCCGGCGCAGCCGGCCCCGGCCGTCACCGACGCCCCTGGTGTCGTACCGGCCGCAGCGGAGGCCGCCCCCCAGGAGCCCGGCACGCCCGTCGCGCCGACCCCCGAGGCGCAGGCGCCGCAGGCCCAGGCACCGCAGGCCGAGGCACTCCTGGTCCAGGCACCGCCCGCCGAAGCGCCGCAGGCCGACGTGCCCGCCCAGACCGTCGGCGCCGGCGTGCCCGAGGCCGCCGAGGTGATGACCGAGCCGGCCGTGCTGCAGGTGCAGGGGCCGCAGCTCGCCGAGAGCGTTCCGCAGGACGCCGACGCCACGACCGTGTCCGCCGTACCGCAGCCGCAGCCGCAGCCGCAGGCAGTGCAGACCGCCGAGCGGAGCGCGGCCGGGCAGCCCGGCACCCCGGCACCGGCCGCCGGCCCGCAGCTCCAGCCGCAGGCGCCGGTCACCGCCGTACCCGACCCCGCGGTGGCCCCGCAGCCGCAGCACCCGGAGCAGCCGCTCGGCCAGTTCGTGCCGGTGGAGGGCCAGGTGCCCACCACCCCGCACCTGGCGCCCACCCCGCCGCAGCCGCTCGTCGTACCGGCGGAGGTCCTGGCGGCGGACGGGCCCCAGGGGCCCCAGGGCCCGCAGGAGCAGCCGGAGCCGGTGGCCACCGTGCCCGCGCCCCGGGAGGGCGAGCCGGGCGCCGCGCCGGACGCGCAGCCCGTCCCCGATGTCGTACAGCACGCGGAGGACCTGGAGACCAGGGCCGCCGACCAGGAAGAGGGCACGGCCGAAGTGGCGGAAGCACGAGAGTCCACCGGCCCGGCCGCGCCCGGATACGCCGACGCCGAGCGCGAGGCCGTGCTGAAGGTGATGCGCGAGCGCCGCGACATCCGCAACGGCTTCCGCAGCGATCCCATCCCGCACGAGGTGCTGCTCAGAGTCCTGGAGGCCGCGCACACCGCGCCCTCCGTCGGCCACTCGCAGCCCTGGGACTTCGTCGTGATCCGGTCCGCCGAGACCCGGCGGACCATGCACGAACTGGCGATGCGTCAGCGCGAGGCCTACGCCAAGTCGCTGCCGAAGGGCCGGGCCAAGCAGTTCAAGGAACTGAAGATCGAGGCCATCCTCGACACCCCGGTCAACATCGTCGTCACAGCAGACCCCACCCGCGGCGGCCGTCACACCCTCGGCCGTCACACCCAGCCGCAGATGGCGCCCTACTCCTCGGCGCTCGCGGTGGAGAACCTCTGGCTCGCCGCCCGCGCCGAAGGCCTCGGCGTCGGCTGGGTCAGCTTCTTCGACGAGCGGGAGATGGTCCGCGCGCTCGGCCTGCCCGAGCACCTTGAAGTCGTCGCCTACCTGTGTGTCGGGTACGTCGACGAGTTCCCGGACGAGCCCGAGCTGATGCAGGCCGGCTGGTCCAAGCGACGCCCCCTGTCCTGGGTGGTGCACGAGGAGACGTACGGCCGCCGCGCCCTGCCCGGAGAGGAACCCCACGACCTGCTCGCCGAGACCGTCGCACAGATCCGCCCGCTGGACGCCAAGGCGCTCGGCGAGGCGTGGGAGCGTCAGAAGCGCATGACCAAGCCGGCCGGCGCGCTGGGCATGCTGGAGATCATCTCCGCCCAGCTGTCCGGGCTGTCCAGGCAGTGCCCGCCGCCGATCCCGGAGCCCGCCGCCGTCGCCATCTTCGCCGGGGACCACGGCGTGCACGCCCAGGGCGTCACCCCGTGGCCGCAGGAGGTCACCGCCCAGATGGTGGCCAACTTCCTCGGCGGGGGAGCCGTCTGCAACGCCTTCGCCAACCAGGTCGGCGCCGAGGTGTGCGTCGTGGACGTGGGTGTCGCCGCCGACCTGCCGGCCACCCCGGGCCTGCTGCCCCGCAAGATCCGCGGCGGCACCTCCGACATGACCACCGGCCCCGCCATGACCCGCGAGGAGGTCAAGGCGGCCATCGAGGTGGGCATCGAGACCGCCCGCGACCTGGTGGCGGCCGGCAACAAGGCCCTGCTCACCGGTGAGATGGGCATCGCCAACACCACCGCGTCGGCCGCGCTGATCTCCGTCTTCACCGGTGCCGACCCGGCCGAGGTGACCGGCCGCGGCACGGGCATCAACGACGAGACCCTCGCCCGCAAGACCGACGTCGTCCGCCGCGCCCTGGAGCTCCATCAGCCGGACCCGGCCGACCCGATCGGCGTCCTCGCGGCGATCGGCGGCTTCGAGCACGCGGCCATGGTCGGTCTGCTGCTCGGCGGAGCCTCGCTGCGCACGCCGGTGATCCTGGACGGCGTGAGCGCCGGTGCGGCGGCTCTCGTGGCCCGCGCGATCGCCCCCGAGGTCCTCGCGGCCTGCATCGCCGGCCACCGCAGCGCCGAACCCGGCCACGTCGCCGCCCTCAACAAGCTCGGCCTGCGCCCGCTGGTCGACCTCGACCTCCGCCTCGGCGAGGGCACGGGCGCGCTGCTCGCGCTGCCGCTGGTGCAGAGCACGGCGCGGGCGATGCACGAGGTGGCCACCTTCGATTCGGCGGGCGTCACCGAGAAGTAGGCCCCGCAGGACGGGTGGTCCGGTGTTTCAGCTGTCGGACCACCCGTGTCCCGGTCCCTGCCCACACCCTAAAATCTGCACGTCAGGGCCGCTCCGAAGGTGCAGCGCGCCCATCGCACAGCTGCACGAGGAGTCGCCCCTCATGGCCGAACACCCCGCCTACCCCGTAGGCCTCCGCCTCTCCGGCCGCCGCGTGGTCGTCCTCGGTGGCGGCCAGGTCGCCCAGCGCCGCCTCCCGGCGCTCATCGCAGCAGGCGCGGACATCGTCCTCGTGTCTCCCGAGGCCACCCCTTCGGTGGAGGCCATGGCGGACGCGGGCGAGATCACCTGGCTGAGGCGCGCGTACGAGGACGGCGACCTCGCCGAGGCCTGGTACGCCCTCATCGCCACCAGCGACCCCGAGGCCAACACGCGGGCCTCCGCCGAGGCGGAGCGGCACCGTGTCTGGTGTGTCCGCTCCGACGACGCCGACCAGGCGACGGCGTGGACCCCGGCGACCGGCCACAGCGAGGGCGTCACCGTGGCCGTACTGACCACGCACGCGCGTGGCCGTGACCCCCGGCACACCGCCGCCATCCGGGACGCGGTCGTCGAGGGCCTGCGCGACGGCACGCTGGTCGCCCCGCACCACCGCACCCGCACCCCTGGCGTGGCCCTGGTCGGCGGTGGCCCCGGCGACCCCGACCTGATCACGGTCCGCGGCCGGCGCCTCCTCGCCGAGGCGGACGTCGTCATCGCCGACCGGCTCGGCCCGCGCGACCTGCTCGCCGAACTCCCGTCGCATGTCGAGGTGATCGACGCGGCGAAGATCCCGTACGGCCGCTACATGGCCCAGGAGGCCATCAACAACGCGCTCATCGAGCACGCCAAGCAGGGCAAGGCGGTCGTCCGGCTCAAGGGCGGTGACCCGTTCGTCTTCGGCCGGGGCATGGAGGAGGTCCAGGCGCTGGCCGAGGCCGGCATCCCGTGCACGGTGGTCCCGGGCATCTCCAGCTCGATCTCGGTGCCGGGCGCGGCCGGCATCCCGGTCACGCACCGGGGAGTGGCCCATGAGTTCACCGTGGTCAGCGGCCATGTGGCGCCCGACGACGAGCGCTCCCTGGTCGACTGGCCGTCGCTGGCCAAGCTCACCGGCACGCTCGTGATCCTCATGGGCGTCGACAAGATCGGGAAGATCGCCGAGACGCTCGTCGCGCACGGCAAGTCCCCCGAGACCCCGGTCGCCCTGGTCCAGGAGGGGACCACGGCCGCCCAGCGGCGCGTGGACGCCACCCTGGCCACGGTCGCCGAGACGGTACGCGCCGAGGACGTGAAGCCGCCGGCGGTCATCGTCGTCGGCGAGGTCGTGCGGGTCGGCCCCGAGACGCCGTGACGGTCCACGACCTTGGCTTGATCTCGCGTAACCCGGGGTAACCCACCCCCGCCCAGCCGTTGGCACCACACCCAGGACAAGGCAGTATCACCCTGTGGCCGATCTCATCACCGTCGAGGATCCCGACGACCCGCGCCTCTCCGACTACACAGGCCTGACCGACGTGGAGCTGCGCCGCAAGCGCGAGCCCGCCGAGGGTCTGTTCATCGCCGAGGGCGAAAAGGTCATCCGCAGGGCCAAGGAAGCCGGCTACGAGATGCGGTCGATGCTGCTCTCGGCCAAGTGGATCGACGTCATGCGCGATGTCATCGACGAGCTCCCGGCCCCGGTGTACGCCGTCAGCCCGGAACTCGCCGAACGCGTCACCGGCTACCACGTGCACCGCGGCGCCCTCGCCTCCATGCAGCGCAAGCCGCTGCCGACGGCCGTCGAACTGCTCCGCTCCGCCCGGCGGGTCGTCGTCATGGAGTCGGTCAACGACCACACCAACATCGGCGCGATCTTCCGCTCGGCGGCGGCTCTCGGCATGGACGCGGTCCTGCTGTCGCCCGACTGCGCCGACCCGCTGTACCGGCGGAGCGTCAAGGTCTCCATGGGCGCGGTGTTCTCGGTGCCGTACGCCCGTCTGGAGACCTGGCCGAAGGGCCTGGAATCGGTCCGCGAGGCCGGCTTCACCTTGCTCGCGCTCACCCCGGACGACAAGGCCCGCACCCTGGACGAGGCCGCTCCGCACCGGATGGACCGGGTGGCGCTCATGCTCGGTGCCGAGGGCGACGGACTCTCCACCCAGGCGCTGGTAGCCGCCGACGAATGGGTCCGCATCCCGATGTCCCACGGCGTCGACTCCCTGAACGTGGGCGCGGCGGCCGCGGTGGCGTTCTACGCGGTGGCGACGGGCCGGCCGGCGTCCTGACCGGCGGTCCGGCACAGCTGGATTCCCGGTCCGGGCTGACGTTCCGGCACAGCTGCTTGCCCGGCCGGAGCGGCGTCGGCCGTCTCGACCGTCTGCCGTTCAGTTCCCGGCGTCGTGGCTCAGAGTCGACTTGTACGGGTCCGGCATGACCTTGCCGTCGCCCGGCAGCACGTAGCTCGGCTGTGCGTGCCGCTGCCGCTGGACGCCGTCGTCGCCGCCGAGCCCGCGCGCCGGGCCCTGGCAGCCCTGGGCCACCGCGATGCCCAGCGCCACCAGCAGCGTCACCACCACGAACACGAACAGCCGCTGCCGCAGCAGCCGCGGATTGGCCGGCCGCCACCAGGTCCACGAGGGCCGCTGCCCCGGCCGCCCGGAACCGCTGCGCGGAGCGGGCCGGCCGCCACTGCCGGAGCGCGGGCCGCCGCCGCGCGGCGCCGGGGTGTGACGCGGCACACCCGGCCGGGAGGAGACGGCACCGCCACCGCGCGCACCGCTGCCGCCCCGCGAGGCCACGCCCCCACGGGACGGGACGTCACCGCGCGAGGACGGCCCGCCCCGCGACGGCACATCGCCCCGCGAGGCCGGACCGCCGCGCGACGGCACGCCCCGGGACGGGGTGCCCCCGCGCGGCAGCGGCGTACCCGGGGAGGTACGCCGCTGGACGCGCTGCTGGTCGGGATAGGTGTCGGCGAGCCGCCCGGTGGGCCGGTCCGCCTCGGCGGCGCGCGGCACGGGCGGTCGTACGTCGGTCAGGCCCTGCGCCTCCCGGGCGGCGATCTCCTTGAGCCGCAGCGACAGCTGGAGGGTGCTCGGGCGCTCGTCGGGATCCTTCGCCAGGCAGGCCCGGATCAGCGGGGCGAGCGCGTCCGGCACGCCGTACAGCTGCGGCTCCTCATGCACCACCCGGTACAGCATCACCTCGGAACTGCCGTGTCCGAAGGGCGAGTCACCGGTGGAGGCGTAGGCCAGGGTGGCGCCCAGGGAGAAGACGTCGGTGGCCGGCGTGACCGCCGCGCCGCGCACCTGCTCGGGGGCGAGGAAGCCGGGGGAGCCGACCGCGGTGCCCACGTGGGTGAGCGTGGAGGCACCGGTGGCCCACGCGATGCCGAAGTCGATGATCCGCGGCCCCTTCGGGGACAGCAGGATGTTGGAGGGCTTCAGGTCCCGGTGGACGACCCCGGCCTCGTGCACGGCGACCAGCCCCTCGGACAGGGCCGCGCCGACCGCCGCCGTGTCCGCCGCGCCGAGCGGGCCCGCGTCGGCGACCTTGTCGTGCAGGGAAGGGCCGGGCACGTACTGGGTGGCGAACCAGGGCCGCTCGGCCTCCAGGTCGGCGGCGACCAGCCGGGCCGTGCAGCCGCCGCGGATACGCCGGGCCGCCGACACCTCACGCGCGAACCGCGACCGGAACTCCTGGTCCTCCGCCAGGTCGGGCCGGATCACCTTCAGCGCGACCCGCTGCCCCTTCTTGTCGGAGCCGAGATAGACCACGCCCATCCCGCCCGCGCCGAGCCGTCGGTGAAGCCTGAACGAGCCGACGACGCGCGGGTCCTCGCGCCTCAGGCGCATCATCGCCATGTTCATCCCCGCTGCCCGGTCCCTGTGACGAGGCACAGCTTACGTTTCCACGGCCGCCTGCGCGCAGAGGCCGCGCCCTCTCGGCCGGACGGATTGTGCGGGCCGTACGGGGCAGGTGAAACGCGGTCAGGAACCCCGGAGGGAGGGCGACTTCACACCACAGGTGGGACCAACCACCTGGTGCCGAAGGGCGGTTGGGCTTCCATGAGGACACCGTGCCCGGCTCCGCCCGCCCGCCGGCCGACGGTCACGGCCGGCCCGGGGGACCGGCCGCGCCCCGGATCGCGAGCCGTCTCGGACACCCCTCCCGGCCCCGCCCGCAGTGATCGAAGTCACCCCGATCGCCCCGGAGGACGCATCGGAAATGACCGGACACAGCGGGCGCCTCCTCAGGGAAGACCCCGAGACGTAGGACCGCGTCTCCACCCAGGGGAGTACTCCACAGGTCAGGGCTCATCCTCCGGGAGGCCCGCGATTCGGTACGAAGGCATGACGCCCGCCGGATGTCGCGCGCCTAGATTTGAGGTCAAGCGGCGGGTGCAGCACTCGTCCCCCGAGGTCAGGCACCCGCCGCTGCCGATGACAACCGAAACGGTCAGGAGAGGGACCATGGCCCACACGGCACCGCGACGCACGGCGTTCGCCCCCCGCCGCACGGGCCGCCGCCACCCCCTGGTGGCGACGCTCATGGCCCTTCCCCTGGCGGCCCTGCTCCTGCTCGTCTTCGACGGCTGGGAGACGGTGGCCACACAGGCGTCGTCCGTGGGTGTGATGCTGGGGCGCTGAGCGGCGACCCCAGGCCCGGAAGAGCGGTCCGGGCGGGGACATCCATCCATGAAACCCCGTGGGGACGGGGGTACGGCGGACGGCACAAATGCCGGCGCAGCTGGGGAGCTGCGCCGGCATTAGCCGTTCCACCCCCTCGGCACCCACCCCGCGACCGCAGCCATGCCCGCCCGTCGGCAGCACGGCGCACCCCGCCGGCGCGGGCAAGCGAACCCCCGGCGCCCGCCCCCCAGTACCCTCGGCCGAACAGTCCACCCCGCCCGAGGCAGCCTTGACCGCAGACATCGACCCCGCCGCAGACCCGAACACGCCCGCCCTCATATCCGCGCTGGCCGCGAAGGCCAGAGCCACCGCCCACCCCCACGCCCCCACCACCCCCTGCATCTGCGGCAGCACCCCCCTCGCCACCCGCTCCGACACCACGGTCGTCCGCCACGCCGGCACCGTCGCCAAGGCCCACGCGCCGGACACCGACCGCACCGCGCTCACCCTTCGCGTCGCCACGGCCGCGCGCCTTCCCGACCTGCTCCTGCCCCCGCTCACCCCCGCCCCGGCCCCCCTGCACGACCGTCTCGTGACGTGCTGGCCGTACGGCGTCCCGGTGGACCCGGACGACCCGGACGCGGCCCCCTGGGAGGCTGTCGCCACTCTCCTGGCCGGGCTGCACCGCAGCCCCGTCCCCACCGGCCTGCCCCCGATGCGCGGCCCCGCCAAGGCCGCCCGCGCGCTCGGCCGGCTCCATGCGGCGCTCCGTACCGCGCCGCACACCGCCGCCGGCCCCGTACTGGGCGCTTGGGCCGCCCTGCCCGCCTGGGCCCGGGCAGCGGCCCCGATGCCCGCCCCCGCGGCCCTCTGCCACGGCGATCTGCACCTCGGCCAGCTCGTCCGGCACCCGGCACCGGACGGACCGTGGAAGCTCATCGACGTGGACGATCTCGGGGCCGGGGTCCCGGCCTGGGACCTCGCCCGCCCCGCCGCCTGGTACGCCTGCGGACTTCTCCCGCCCGAGGAGTGGACCCGCTTCCTGACGGCGTACCGGCAGGCCCGCGGCCCGGCCGTGCCCGCGGCCGGCGACCCCTGGCCCGCCCTCGACGTCCCGGCCCGCGCGCTGACCGTGCAGACCGCCGCCCTGGCGATCACCAAGGCGCTCGCCGCGGACCGCCCGCTGGACGAGGTGGAGCAGGCCCTCGTCGACGCCTGCGCGCGCATGCCGTCCGCCACCCCCTGACCGGCGCCCGGATTCCCGCACTAGGCTGCAACCGCCCGGGGCCGCACGGAGTCTGTCCTGGGGAAACACGAAGCAAGACCGACCGGCGAGGAGTTGAGCCGACCATGCAGTGTCCGAAGTGCCATGCGCCGATGCACACCTACAACCGCAACGGCGTCCAGATCGAGCAGTGCAGCGGCTGCCGCGGCATCTTCCTCGACTACGGCGAGCTGGAGGCGCTGACCCGCCTGGAGTCCCAGTGGTCCCAGCCGGCCCCGCCGCCCGCGCCCGCTCCGCAGGCCTACCCGGCGGCCCCGGCCGCGCCCGCCTGGGGCGCCCCGCACGGCGGTCAGCACGGTGGCCACGGTCACTACGGGCACCACCGCCACAAGAGCTTCGGCCACATGCTCTTCTCCAGCTGAGCACACGCAGAAGCCCCCGGCCGTACGAGACGGCCGGGGGCTTCTTGCTGTGTGGACGATACTGGGATTGAACCAGTGACCTCTTCCGTGTCAGGGAAGCGCTCTCCCGCTGAGCTAATCGTCCGCGGACTGTGACTCACGAGTCACAGACAGTGCGCGATACTGGGATTGAACCAGTGACCTCTTCCGTGTCAGGGAAGCGCTCTCCCGCTGAGCTAATCGCGCGGGTGGGGATCTTCGAGAGACCCAGGATCCGTAGATCCAGTGGACGATACTGGGATTGAACCAGTGACCTCTTCCGTGTCAGGGAAGCGCTCTCCCGCTGAGCTAATCGTCCTTGGAGGTGGAGACGGGATTTGAACCCGTGTAGACGGCTTTGCAGGCCGTTGCCTCGCCTCTCGGCCACTCCACCAGGAGTGTAGGGGATCGGGATGACCCCTTCTTCCTTCGAGCGGACGACGAGGCTCGAACTCGCGACCTCAACCTTGGCAAGGTTGCGCTCTACCAACTGAGCTACGTCCGCTTGTCGTTTCGGTCCGCTTCCGCGTCCCGGCGACGTGTTGAACTCTAGCGGATTCCCGGGCCAGCACAAAAACGCGTTTGCGCAGCGTGCTGCGGTGCACCCGGCGGACCCCGTGGTCAGGGCCCCCTCCGGGATATCCCGGGGCCGCCTCCCGGACACCCGACCTAGACTCGACCACGTGCTTCACCACCCTCCTCTCGCCCGGTTCGGCGACCGTGTCGCCACCGGCCTCCTCGACGTCACGAGCGATCCGGCCGCCCTGGACTCCGCCGGCTTCTGGGCCGTCTGCGCGGACTTCGAGGGCCGGCTGACCTGCGCCCGCTTCGCGGACGTACGGCACGAGCCGGTGCCCGCGCCGGCGCCCGGAGGATGGCGGGGCCCGCAGCCGGGGGACTGGATCTCCTCCCTGGACCGCGCCGCGTACACGGCGGCCGTCCGCCGGATCCGCGAGCACATCGCGGCCGGCGAGGTCTACCAGGCCAATCTCTGCCGGGTGCTCAGCGCGTCCGTCGCCCCCGGCGCCGACGTGGACGCCCTGACCGCCCTGCTGGCCCGGGGCAACCCGGCGCCGTACGCGGGAACGATCCGGCTGCCGGAGCACGGCTTGGAGATCGCCACCGCCTCACCGGAGCTGTTCCTGCGCCGGGACGGCCGTACCGTCGAGTCGGGCCCCATCAAGGGCACCGGGCGCACCGAGGCGGACCTCCTGGACAAGGACTACGCCGAGAACGTGATGATCGTGGACCTGGTCCGCAACGACATCGGCCGCGTCTGCGCGACCGGCAGCGTGACCGTCCCCGATCTGTGCGCCGTGGAGAAGCACCCGGGGCTCGTCCACCTCGTCTCCACCGTCCGCGGCGAGCTGCGGGCGGACGCCGGCTGGCCGGAGCTGCTGGCCGCGGCCTTCCCGCCCGGGTCGGTCACCGGCGCCCCCAAGTCGAGCGCCCTGCGCATCATCGAGGCGCTGGAGACGGCACCCCGCGGCCCGTACTGCGGCGGCATCGGCTGGGTCGACGCCGATCGGGGCACCGGCGAGCTCGCCGTGGGCATCCGCACCTTCTGGATCGACCGGGCCGAGGGCCTCCTGCGCTTCGGGAGCGGGGCCGGCATCACCTGGGGGTCCGACCCCGAGGGGGAGTGGCGGGAGACCGAGCTGAAGGCCTCCCGGCTGCTCGCGGTAGCGTCGGGGACGTACGAGGACACCGAAGGGGCGTTCACATGAGGATCTGGCTGGACGGCGCACTGCGGGACGTGGAATCGGCCCGGGTCTCGGTCTTCGACCACGGGCTGACCGTCGGCGACGGCGTCTTCGAAACCGTGAAGGCGGTCGACGGCAAGCCGTTCGCCCTCACCCGGCACCTCGACCGGCTGACCCGCTCGGCCCACGCCCTCGGCCTGCCCAGCCCGGACCACGACGAGCTGCGGCGCGCCTGTGCGGCCGTCCTGGAGGCCAATCCGATGCCGCTCGGCCGGCTGCGGATCACCTACACCGGCGGCCACGGCCCGCTCGGCTCCGACCGCGGCGAGCACGGCCCGACCCTGGTGGTCGCCGTCGGCGAGACCACCCGCCGCCCGGACTCCACCGCGGTGATCACCGTCCCGTGGACCCGCAACGAACGCGGTGCTCTGGCCGGCGTGAAGACGACCTCGTACGCCGAGAACGTCGTCGCCCTGGCCCGCGCCCACCAAAGCGGCGCGTCCGAGGCGCTGTTCGGCAACACGCTGGGCCGGCTGTGCGAGGGCACCGGGTCGAACGTCTTCGTCGTCCTGGACGGCGAGATCCACACCCCGCCGGTCGCCTCCGGCTGCCTGGCCGGCATCACCCGGGCCCTGGTGACCGAGTGGACGGGCGCCAAGGAGACCGACCTGCCGCTGGACGTCCTCCAGCGCGCCGACGAGGTCTTCCTCACCTCCACACTGCGGGACGTCCAGGCCGTGCACCAGGTCGACGACCGCGAACTGCCCGGCACCGCGGGCCCGGTGACCGCCAAGGCCGTGCGGATCTTCGCCGAGCGCTCCGGACACGACCTGGACCCCTGATCCCGGACGACGACCACGCCCGGCAGGCTGCCGGAAAAGCGCTGCGGAAAACGGGCTGACGCGGCCGGTCGTCGCGGGTAGAACACCTGTGATGACCACGACCCTGCGGCCGGCCGAGCCGCTCCGGCAACACCCCGACGGAACCCGTTCCCGCCGCTACGCGGTGTGCGTGAACAGCCGTCCCGTCGGCGAGATCCACCTCGGCACCTCGCCGGCCCTCGGCGACTCGGTGGCCCGCATCATCGAGTTGCGGATCGCCGAGCCCGACCGGCGGCGCGGCCGGGGCACCGTGGCCGCGCTCGCCGCGGAGGAGGTGGCCCGCGGCTGGGGCTGCGCCCAGATGGAGACCGTGGTTCCGGCCGCGGCGGAGACGGCCCTGCGCCTGTTCGGCACCCTCGGTTACACCCTGCGCAACCGCGGCATGGAGAAACGCCTCGGCGCCGCTCCGCCCGCGCTGCCGCCGGGCAGCCACGCACGGCCGATGACCGAGGCGGAGTTCGCGGCCTGGCGGGAGACGGAGAGCGAGCGGTACGCGCGCTCGTGGATCGAGCGGGGCATCTCCGACGCCGCGGCCCGCGCCAAGGCCGCCGCCGACCACACGCGGCTGCTGCCGCACGGGCTCGCGACCGACGGCGTGCTCTTCAGCGTGCTGGAACACGCGGGCGACCGGGTGGGCACGCTGTGGCTGTCGCTGGAGGAGGACCGGGCCTTCGTGTTCGACGTCGCGACCGACGCGGCCCATCGCGGCCGGGGACACGGCCGTACGCTCATGCTGCTGGCGGAACGCCAGGCGATCGAGACCGGCCGGACGGTCCTCGGCCTCAACGTGTTCACGGGCAACACCCCGGCCGAGCGGCTGTACGCGTCACTCGGCTACGAGACGGTGACCCACTCCCTGACCAAGCCCCTGCTGTAGCCGCAGTCCGACCAGGACGTCACCCCGAGGCTCCCCGAGGGCCGGGAGGGGAGCAGGTCCTCCGGGCTCAGGCCTCCTGGCCGTCCCGCTCCGCCAGCAGCCGGTCCGCGATCTCCTCGATGCGCGCGCGCAGCCCCTCCTGGCCGTTGCCGCCGTCGAGGCGTTCGCCGCCGATGACGTACGTCGGGGTGCCGGTCACGCCGATCGCCTTGCCCTCGGCCTGGTCGGCGTCCACGATCAGGATGTGCCGGCCGTCGATCAGCGCAGTGTCGAACTCCTCGGCGTCCAGCCCGAGTTCCCGGGCCACCTCGACCAGGAAGGGTTCTCCCTGACGGTCCAGCTCCTCGACCCGCTCCAGCACGGCCTCCACGTACGGCCAGCCCTTGCCCTGCTCCAGCGCCTCCTCGGCGGCCTGGGCGGCGGCGAAGGCGTGCTTGTGCTTCTCCAGCGGGAAGTGCCGCAGCCGCAGCTCCAGCCGGTCGCCGTAGCGGGCGCGCAGGGCGCGGACGTCGTCCAGGGCGCTGCGGCAGTCGGGGCACTGGAGTTCGCACCAGACGTCGAGGACGAGGGCATCGGTGCGTGCGGGGGAGGGGTTGCTCATGCCCACCAGTCTTCCAGGCCGGACGCGGGCGACCCAATCGGGATCCCGGCGGCTCGGGACCGCTCCCTGCGGATCCCGGCGGCTCGGGACCGCTCCCCCGGGGATCTGGGCGGCTCCTGAGGCCAGGGGGCTCGGACCTCGGCACCCGGCCCCGTTGCGGGACCCGCACTCCAGGAGGAGGCGACCCGGAGATGTCCCTGATGTCCTGCCGGAGCGTGGCATCGCGGGGAGCGGACGAGGCAGGATGGAAGCGACGAACCCGAGCCCGCCAGGAGGACCGGATGATTGCCGAGACAGTGTGCTCCGCCGTGTCCGCGGCGGGCCTGGGCATCGCGGTGGTCACGGCCTACCGCAGGCGCTTCCTGGCCGCCGCCCGCATCGCGGCCTACTCGCTCGTGCCGATCGGCCTGGTGATGACCGGTGTCGTCGGCTGGCTCGCCGACACCGCCCTGAGCCCCACCGCCTGGGCGGGCTTCGGGGTGCTGGGCGCGGCCTGGCTCCTGTTCGCCGGGACCCGTGCCGTGGAGCGCCGGCGCGGCGATGCCGGTGCCGGGCGCAAGGCGGCCGGGCGCTCCGGGCGGGACGCGGTGGCGCCCGCGGCCTCGGCGCCGTCGCTGGGCGGGACGGCTCGCCCCGCGGCGCGCCCCGCCGCCGCCCCCCGGGCCGGTGACTCCTCCGAGGACTTCAGCGACATCGAGGCCATCCTCAAGAAGCACGGCATATGACAGTCACATGACTCGCTGAAACGACACAGTGGGTCCGCGGGCGTCCGGAATCGTTCACCAGCCGAACGAGACCTCACGGGATTCGGCGAACTCCCGCAAGATCCTCTGCGGTGATCGCGGGCGGGGTGCCGGGTGCGTCATGATCTGCCGCGAGATGCTGGACACGACACAGAGCGAGGCCGCGCCGCCGAAGGACGAGCCGCGCGGGTGCCTCTTCGCCCTTTCCCAGCCACCGCTGATGATCTTCCTTGCGGTGATCGGGTGTCTGATCCTCATGGCTGCGCTGCACGACCTGCTGTTGCTGTGAGCCGTACACGTCCGTCCCGGCGTCACCCGCCGGGACCGACGTCGCACCGGGCGCCGTGTCTCGGCGGGTCTCAGCCCGTCGCTTCCTTGCGCCGGGCCCGGTAGGCGGCGACATGCAGCCGGTTTCCGCAGGTGCGGCTGTCGCAGTAGCGGCGCGAGCGGTTGCGGGACAGATCCACGAACGCCCGCCGGCAGTCCGGCGCCTCGCAGCGCCGCAGCCTCTCCTGCTCGCCGGCCACCACGAAGAAGGCGAGCGCCATCCCGCAGTCGGCGGCGAGATGGTCGGCGACGGAGGCACCTGGTGCGAAGTAGTGCACATGCCAGTCGTAGCCGTCGTGGTCCGTGAGCCGGGGGGTGGTGCCCGCCGCGGCCACCAGGTCGTTGATCATCCCGGCCGCGGACCGGGCGTCCGGGGCCGCGAAGATCGCCGCGAACCGTCCCCGGACCCGGCGCACCGCCGAGAGGTCGAACTCCGACAGCATGCCGACATCGCTGATTTTGTGGTTACGCACGAACTCCGTGAGGGCCGGGACATCGGGCAGTCCGTCCGCCGCCGCGTCGTCCTCCGGCGCGGTGTTCACCAGATCCACCACGGTGTCGAGGGCGCACCGGGTGTCGTGGGTGATCAGCACGTTTCGCTCCCTGGCCTGAGGGGTCGGGCGGGCGCCCGCCGATGCTGGCCGATGGTAGCGACAACCGCGCCCACCGTACCGGCCCGTGCCCGGCCTCTACTGCCCGTAGAACGCCTGCGTGCCGCCGGCGGTTCCCGAACCCGCCGCCCGAGCGGCGGCGGCAGCCCGCACACAGGCCGGCGCCGCCCCGTGAACGCTCACGGTGACGGCGCCGGCCTGTTGCCGTATACGGCTGTCTTGGCCCGAGCCGTCTCCCCGAGTGGACGGCGCCGGGCTGCTTGGAGGGCGGCGACCTAGCTCTCCGCCAGGATGTGCGAGAGCTCCTGATCCAGGTCGAAGTGCCGGTGTTCCGTGCCGGGCGGCACAGCGGCGTCGGTTCGCTTCAGGAAGGACTCCAGGGCCCGCGCCGGGGCCTCGAGCAGGGCCTCCCCCTCCGGGGAGCTGAGGGCGATGCACACGACGCCCTGACCATGACTGCGGGATGGCCAGACGCGGACGTCGCCGGTGCCGGTGGGCCGGTGCAGCCCCTCGGCGAGGAGGTCGCGGGCGAACACCCACTCGACGGTCTCCTCGGCTCCGGTGTGGAAGGTGGCGTGCACGGCGTAGGGGTCGGCCGTGTCGTACCGCAGGCCTGCGGGGACAGGCAGGGAGGACTCGCTCGACACAACGAGGCGCAGGTGCAGCTCGCAGCTGACCGTGGTGTTCATAAGCGCCAGGGCCTTTCGCTCAGTGTGCGCTCGGGGATTCGCACGTCGGCGAAATCGACATGCCACCTACGGTGCCGTTGTAAACCCCTCTGAGGGTTTTGCGTGCCTTTACGTAACTCTTCCGGCCGAGAACTCGTACCAGACCTACGTCCATTCCGGTGACCTGATTCACTCCGGTAGGGTTTGTCTGTATGAATACGGGGAGTGACGAGCTGGGCGAGGTCGCCGTGACAGCGGAGAAGGCGAAGACGGACCGGCCCGAGGCCGGCGAAGGGGCCGAGCGCGGGCTCGGCTCACGCGCGCCGGAATTCATCAAGGCCCGCCGGCTCCTGCATCTGAGCTGGCAGGTCGGCGTCTTCGTGGTCGGCCTTGCGGTGGTCGGCGTGGGCATCGTCATGCTGCCGCTGCCCGGCCCCGGCTGGGTGGTGATCTTCGGCGGCATGGCGATCTGGGCGACCGAGTTCGTCTGGGCCCAGCTGGTGCTCCGCTGGACGAAACGCAAGGTCACCGAGGCGGCCCAGCGCGCCCTCGACCCCAGGGTGCGCCGCCGCAACATCACCCTGACCGCGATCGGCCTGGTGATCATCGGCGTGCTGGTCGGGATCTACCTGTGGAAGTTCGGCCTCGTCATGCCCTGGAAGATCAAGGATCAGTGACGCCGGCGCGGGGCGGGGCGGCGCCCGCCGCCCGGCCCTGGTTCGGAAGCACCCCCTGACATGGGGTAATGTTCTTCCTGCGCCCGGGCGATTAGCTCAGTGGGAGAGCGCTTCGTTCACACCGAAGAGGTCACTGGTTCGAACCCAGTATCGCCCACCCGGACCGACGGCCCATCTGCTACCAGCAGGTGGGCCGTCGGCGTGTGCGGGCCTTGGGCGGGCGGCCACGGGGTCGGCCGACGCCTGAGGCGGGCGGGTTCCGGGCCGATCCCTGGAACTCCACCGCGTCCGGACGGCCCGCTCACACTCCTCGTGCCCGCCGCTCCACCACCGGATCAGCGTGACCGGACCCCAGGCAGCGGCCTCGGCGCGCCCCCGGTTGGCGTCCCCCGGGCCGGTGTGGACCCCGTCCGGCGTGCCCCCGGCCCGGCGTGCCCGTCGCCCGGCGCCCGCCGAGGGCGCGGCTCCGGGCCGGCGCAGCCGGAGCCCGCGGGCCGGTGCGGGCGACGGGCCCCGGCCTGGGTGTCGGACGTACTCGTTCCGACCGTTTCAGACCCTCGGTACCCACCCGCTCGCTCGCCGGGCCCGCCCTGCCCCACCGGTGCCCGCCCCGGCTGTCGCCCGCAGCGCCGCGACCAGCCTCACCTGGCCGCCGGTTGCACAACCCCCGGCTTCGCCCCCCTGGGCGCACGGGTTCCCGGAGCCCTGGGCACCCCCGCCTCACCGGCAGCCACGCCACCGGCTCGGAGCGCCCCCTGGCAGCCCTCCCCGCACCCTCACCCCGACCACCGGCCACCGATGCCACCCACGCACCCCGGTCCCCCCCCGTCGACCCCGCTGCCCCCACCTGCGCGAACGGCCTCCGCGCCCGCCTCCCGCCCCGCCGCCCGCAAGAAAATCCTGTCCGAATCATTGACGCACCCCGGACCCCTCCGTACCTTGTGCCAGCAAGCGCTTACTTGAAACGATTCATGACGTCGCTCGACATCGTTCAGGACAGTTGACCGGCGGCGGCGACGATGCTGCGGGAGGGCCCGACTGTGGGAAGCAGGAATCTTGAGAGGCGTACGATCCTGAAGGCGGCCGGAGCCTCGGCGGCCACGCTCGGGCTCGCCGCGACGACCGGCTGCGGAAGCGGCACCGGTTCCGGGGACGGGACGGTGACGATCCGTTACTCCTGGTGGGGTGCCGAGGAGCGCGCCAAGAAGATCAATCAGACGATCGCACTCTTCGAGAAGAAGTACCCGAAGATCAAGGTCAAGACGGACTTCCAGACGTATCAGTCCTTCTGGGAGAAGTTCCAGACGCAGGCCGCCGGCGGAAATCCGCCGGACGTTTTCCAAAACGCCGTCACATTCCTTCGCAAGTACGACAAGCGAGGAATTCTCCTCGATCTGAAGTCACAGGTGCAGGCCGAAAATCTGAGCCTGGATCACTTCCGCGAGGGCGTCACGAAGGTCGGCGAGGTCGACGGCAAGCAGCTCGGAATTCCGGTCGGCTCCAACACCATGGCGCTCGTCATCGACAAGAAGGTCTTCCGGAAGGCCGGCGTCGAGCCGCAGCCGGGCTGGACCTGGGACGAGTACTTCAAAGCCCTGAAGACCATCCACGACAAGACGAAGGTCCCGGGGGACACCGGCTACTTCGCCATCATGTACCTGTACGACCTCTACCTCCGGCAGAACGGCAAGGCGTTCTTCACCGACGACGGACTCGGCTTCGACAAGGCCGACCTGACGGAGTGGTGGACCGACGGCTACAACCGCGTCAAGGCCGGCATCGTCACCGACCCGAAGGTCGTCTCCCAGGACCAGCCCAAGTCCTCCCTCTCCGCTGGTCACGGCGCCTCGGAGTTCACCTGGGACAACTTCACCGTCCGCTACTCGACGGAGGGCGGCAGCGAGTACGGCCTCGCGCCGATCCCCACCACCGACGGCAAGCAGACCGGCCAGTACCTCGCCTCCCTGATGCTCAGCGCCTCCGCCCGCACCTCGCATCCCAAGGAGGTCGCGCAGTTCATCGACTTCATGGTGCACGACCCCGAGGTCGGCAAGATCATGGGCTACGACCGGGGCATCCTCGCGAGCACCGAGCAGTACCAGGCGTACCGGCCGACCGACGCGATCAACAAGGAGATCGCGCAGTACGAGGAGGACACCGCCAAGGCCGGCGTCCTCGGCACGATCACCCCGCACCCCTCCGGTGCCGACACCATCGAGGCCGCCTTCCTGCGCATCGGCGGCGACCTCGGACAGGGCAAGGCGAAGGTCTCGGACGCGGTGAAGCAGTTCTTCACCGAGGCCGAGGCCGCCTTCCAGGCCTGATGGGAAACGCCGTGACGCTCGTCAAGGACTCCGCGCCCGCGACCCGCACCGCACGCTCGGCCACCACCGCGAGAACGGGGCGGCCGGGCCGCCGGCGGGAGAACCTCGCCGGCTACCTCTTCATGTCCCCGTGGATCGCCGGCTTCTTGCTGCTGACCGCGGGCCCGATGGTCGCGTCGCTGTACTTCGCGTTCACCGACTACAACCTCTTCAACACCCCGAAGTGGGTCGGGTTCGACAACTTCACCAAGATGTTCGACGACCCGCGCTGGCAGAAGTCGGTGGAGGTGACAGCCAAGTACGTCGTCATCGGCACCCCGCTGAAGCTGCTGCTCGCCCTCGGTGTCGCCCTGCTCCTCGCCCAGAGCCGCCGCGGCCAGGCCTTCTACCGGGCCGCGTTCTACGCCCCCTCGCTCATCGGTGCGAGCGTCTCGGTCGGCTTCGTCTGGCGGTCCCTGTTCTCCGACGGCGCGGTCGTGGACCGTACACAGTCCTTCTTCGGCTGGCACGTCGGCGGCTGGGTCGGCAACGCGGACTGGGTGCTGTACAGCCTGGTGGCGCTGACGGTGTGGCAGTTCGGTGCGCCCATGGTCATCTTCCTGGCCGGGCTCAAGCAGGTGCCCAGGGAGCTGTACGAGGCGGCGGAGATGGACGGCGCCGGGCCCCTCAGGAAGTTCTGGAACATCACCCTGCCGATGATCTCCCCGGTGCTGTTCTTCAACGTGCTGCTGGAGACCATCCACTCCTTCCAGATCTTCGGTTCGGCCTACGTCGTCTCCAACACCTACTGCGGACCGGCGGACGCCACGCTCGTCTACACCTGCTACCTCTACCAGCAGGGCTTCAAGAACTCCCAGATGGGCTTCGCCTCCGCCATGGCCTGGATGCTGCTGCTCGCCGTGGCCCTGGTGACGGCCGTCCTCTTCTGGTCCCAGAAGAAGTGGGTGCACTACGAGGAGGACGCCCGATGAGTACCCCCCCTCTCTCGGCTCCGCTCGATCGGGGTGTACCCCCCTCCGCCACCAAGCGGCCCGTACTCACCCGCCGGCGCACCGGGTCCCTCGCCTGGCACCTCGGCGCCCTGCTCATCCTGGCCGTGATCCTCTACCCGGTCGTCTGGGTGATCGGCGCCTCGGTCAAGCCCAGCAAGGACATCATCAACAGCCTCACGCTGGTCCCGTCCCGTCCCATCCTGTCCAACTTCAAGGGCCTCGCCGACGGCATCGCGGACATCTCGATCTGGACGTTCTTCCAGAACTCCCTTTTCTATGCGGTCGGCGCAGTGGTCGGCGTCCTGATCTCCTGCTCGCTGACCGCGTACGCTTTCGCGCGCATCCGGTTCGCGGGCCGCAACCTGCTGTTCTCCCTGATGATCGGCACGCTTCTGCTGCCGTATCACGTGCTGCTGATCCCGCAGTACGTGATGTTCCAGAAGCTGGAGCTGGTCAACACCTATGTGCCGTTGCTGATCGGCAAATACCTCGCCACGGAGGCGTTCTTCGTCTTTCTCATGGTGCAGTTCATGCGGAACCTGCCCCGTGAACTGGACGAGGCCGCCCGTCTCGACGGCTGCGGGCACCTGCGCATCTATTGGTCGATCGTGCTGCCGCTGTGCCGGCCCGCGCTCATCACCAGCGCCATCTTCACCTTCATCAACGCCTGGAACGACTTCATGGGCCCGCTGATCTACCTGAACGAGCCCGGCAAGTACACCGTCTCCCTGGGCCTGATGATGTTCCGCGACTCCGACGGCGTGGCCGCCAACTACGGCGGCATGATCGCCATGTCGCTGGTCGCGCTGCTGCCGGTGCTGCTGTTCTTCCTCGCCTTCCAGCGCTATCTGATCGACGGCATGGCGACCTCCGGACTGAAGGGCTGAGTCATGTCCTCAAGCCGGGTCAAGCCGCGCCGGGAGTCCCTGCCGGCGGAGCGGTTCGGGATCTTCGCCGAGTCGCTGCTGACCGGGGTGTGGATCGCGGTCGCCTCCCTCGGTGTCGTCACCTACCCGGCCGCGTTCGCCGCCGGAGCCCGGCATCTGCGTCGGCGGACGGCTTATGAGGGCGGCGGCTGGCGGGAGTTCACCGCCGACTTCCGGTCCGCGCTGCGCGGCGGATGGGTGGTCGGCGTCGCCGGGTGGGCCGCCGCGCTGCTCGCCTGGGTGGACGTCCAGGCCGTACGCGCCGGGCTGCCCGGCGGACCGCTGGTGGGGGCCGCGGTCCTCTTCGCGCTGATCGGGCTCGCCGTGGCCGGGCTGCGCGCGGCGGCGGTCTGGGCACCGGGGGAGCGCTGGCGGGTACTGCTCGCCGGCGCCGGGCGGCGTACCGTCCGAGACCCCGCCGGCTCCTTCCTGCTCGTCGGTGGAGCCGTCCTGACCTGCTGTTCCGCCCTGTTGATCGCGCCGTTGGCGGTCCCGGTGCTCGGCGCCGTCGCGGCGGCGGCCGTCGCCGTGGAGGAGCGGTACCGGCGCCGCTGAGCCGGTGACGCCCGTGTCCGAGGTCGGTGCGGGCCCGTGTCCGAGGTCGGTGCGGGCCCGTGTCCGAGGTCGGTGCCCGGCGCGCCGCACCTGTTTCTGTCATGCCCCTGGTCAGTTTGACTCGGAAGGAAAGGCCATGTCCCCGATCCCCCGCAGGTCCCTTCTCAAGGCCGCCGCCGTCGCCGGAGCCGCCGCCCAGTTCAGCTGGGCCCTGGGGGCCGAGGACGCCGAGGCCGCGCCCAGCGCCGCCGCCGACGGCGCCGACCCGGTCACCCTGGACTGGCTGGAGGACGGCGGCCTCGGCGCCGCTCCCGGCGCCACCGTCGGCGTGCCCTGGCCGATGGGCGCCCACCAGGAGGACCGGACCTTCGCCGTCACGGACTCCGACGGCAAGGACGTCCCCGTACAGACCTGGCCGCTCGCCTACTGGCCCGACGGCTCCCTGAAGTGGACGGCTCATGCGGTGAGTTCGGGTCACGGCAAGCTCACGCTCGCCGTGGGCACTCCCGCGGAGCCCGCGAAGAAGGTGACCGTCGACGCAAGCGGCGGCACCATCGACGTCTCCACCGGCGTCATCACGGCGAAGATCGGCAAGAACGGCTCCACGATCATCAAGTCCGTCACCCGCGGGACCACGGAGATCGCCAGGAACGGCAGGCTCGTCCTCGTCCGGCAGCCCGAGATCGAGGACGAGGACCAGGGCGCGGTCAAGACCGAGCGCTTCGACGGCGCCGTCTCCGATGTCACCGTCGAACAGGACGGACCGGTCCGGGCCGTCGTCCGCATCGACGGCAAGCACCGCAAGGGAAGCCGCAGCTGGCTGCCGTTCTCCCTCCGCCTCTACTTCTACGCCGGCTCCGACTCCTTCCGCATGGTGCACACCATCACCTATGACGGCACCCAGGAACCCGGCAAGGCGAGCGGGGACTTCATCCGCGGCTTCGGCGTCCGCTTCACCGTGCCGATGCGCGACGCGGCCTACGACCGCCACATCCGCATCGGCGGCGAGGGCACCGGCCTGCTGCGCGAGGCCGTCCAGGGCATCACCGGCCTGCGCCGCGACCCGGGCGCGGCCGTGCAGACGGCCCAGTACGAGGGCAGGAAGCTGCCCGACCCCGCCACCTGGGACCAGCGGGTCACCACCCGTCTCCAGTACATCCCGCACTGGGGCGACTACACCCTCGCCCAGCTCTCCGCCGACGGCTTCACCGTCCGCAAGCGCACCAAGAAGGGCTACGGCTGGATCGGCGCCGGCGGCGGCAGGCGGGCCTCCGGCTTCGGCTACGTCGGTGGCGCGAGCGGCGGACTCTCCTTCGGCCTCAGGGACTTCTGGGAGAAGTTCCCCGCCCAGCTCGACATCCGCGACGCCCATACCGACGAGGCCACCGTCACCCTCTGGCTCTGGTCGCCCGAGGCCCAGCCCATGGACCTGCGCTTCTACCACGACGGCATGGGCCAGGACACGCACGCCGAACAGCTCGAAGGTCTCAACATCACCTACGAGGACTACGAGCCGGAGTTCGGCACCCCCTACGGCATCGCCCGCACCTCCGAACTCCTCTTCTGGGCCAACGAGTCCACCCCGGCCGCCGAGACCCTCGCCCGGCAGGCCGAAGCCGTACGGGTGCTGCCCCAGCTCGCCGCGCCGCCCAGGCAGCTCATCAAGGCCAAGGTCTTCGGCCCCGGCCTGTACTCCGAGCCGGACCGCTCCACCCCGGCCAAGGCGAAGATCGAGGACCACCTCGACTTCCTCTTCACCTACTACCGGGACCAGGTGGAGATGCGCCGCTGGTACGGCTTCTGGGACTACGGCGACATCATGCACACCTACGACTCGGCCCGGCACGTGTGGCGGTACGACGTCGGCGGCTACGCCTGGGACAACTCCGAGCTGTCACCCGACCTGTGGCTCTGGTACGCGTATCTCAGAAGCGGCCGCTCCGACATCTTCCGTTTCGCCGAGGCGATGACCCGGCACACCGGCGAGGTCGACGTCTACCACCTCGGGAAGTGGGCGGGCCTTGGCACCCGGCACGGCGTGCAGCACTTCGCCGACAGCGCCAAGCAGCAGCGCATCGCCAACACGACGTACCGGCGCTTCTACTACTTCCTCACCGCGGACGAACGCGTCGGCGACCTCATGCACGCCAACGTCGACTCCGACGAGACCTTCCTCGTCCTGGACCCGCAGCGCAAGGTCCGCACCGACCCCTACACCCCCGACCCGCACGCCCTGTCCATCGGTTTCGGCACCGACTGGAGCGGCCTGGTGTCGGCCTGGCTGACGGAGTGGGAGCGCAAGGGCCCGAAGTGGGAGAAGGCCAAGGCGCGGGTCCTGTCGACCATGGAGACCATCGCCGCCCAGCCCAACGGTTTCGTGCAGGGCAGCGGCCTGTACGACATCGACACCGGCAGGTTCGCCGTCGCCGACAAGCCCGTGGTGTCCGTCTCCCACCTCTCGGCGGTCTTCGGCCTGGGCGAGCTGTGCGCCGAGCTGATCCACCTCGTCGACATGCCGAAGTTCAAGGACGCCTACCTCGACTACTGCCGCTACTTCAACGCCACCAAGGCCGAACAGGCGGCCCGCTACGGCTCCGGCTTCGGCACGCTGCTGCTCTTCCAGGGCCACTCGCGCCTGGACGCCTACGCCGCCGTACAGACCGGGGACGCGGCCCTCGCCAAGCGCGCCTGGGCCAAGTTCTACGGCTCCGACGGCTACACCGAGTCCGCGCCGTGGAAGACCGAGAAGCTGACCGGCCCGGCCACCCTGGTCCAGGGCAGCGAGGCGGCCTGGGTGTCCTCCAACGACACCGCCCTCTACGGCCTCGCCGCCATCGAGAACCTGGCCCTGCTCGGGGACAAGATGCCGGCCTAGCGGGATCGGGGGAGCGCCGTCGCACGGGCGGCGGCGCTCGCGGCCCCAGTGTGACGTCGGCCACGATCTGGCGCATGAGTACGCGTACTCAGATTTATGCACCGGTTCGCGCCACACTCGTCCCATGGACCGGAACCACTACCGCTTCCGCAGCCTGTGGTCCCTGCCCGCTCCGCCGGCCGCCGTGTACGCGGCGCTGGAGCGGGCCGAGGAGTATCCCCGCTGGTGGCCGCAGGTGCGGGCGGCGACCCGCCTGGAGGACGGCACCGGCGTGATCACCATCCGGTCCGTGCTGCCGTACCGCCTCACGTCCACCATGCGGGAGGTCCGCCGGGACCCCGCCGCCGGCGTCCTCCAGGTCACCCTGTCCGGGGACATCGACGGCTGGGCCCGCTGGACGGTCACCGCGAGCGGCCCCGGCACGCTCGCCCGGTACGACCAGGAGGTCCACGTACGCAAACCCCTGCTCAGGCGGCTCGCCGTGGTGGGACGGCCCCTCTTCCGCCTCAATCACCGCCTGATGATGCGGGCCGGGCGGCGCGGACTGCTGCGCCACCTGAAGGCGGTTTGAAGGAACCCTGCCGGGGCCTGTATTGTTCAGTGCGTTCCCGGGCGATTAGCTCAGTGGGAGAGCGCTTCGTTCACACCGAAGAGGTCACTGGTTCGAACCCAGTATCGCCCACGCTCGCGAGAGCGACGTGTGTCCGCAGAAAACGCGGACCACGTCGCTCTTTTCGTGTTGCGCGCGGCCACGCCGCGCGCAGTGGGGGCTCCGCCACCCACACCCCCGTCCTCGGTGTCGCCGCGGCCCGGAGCCGCGAGGCTCACGCCGCTGCCGGCAGCTCCGGCCTGAGCGGCCACTCCGTGCTGACGGTCTCCTCCGAGCCGCTGCGCGCGAACCACGCCTGAAGCCCCCGCGCCTGGGCCGCGTGCCAGTTCGCCTGGAGCGTGTGCAGCTCGGCGGGGGAGAGGCGCTCCAGCCGGGTCGCGAACCGGCGGCCCAGGGCCCGTACGACGTCCAGCGCGGCCAGCGCGTCCGCCGCCGCGTCGTGCGCGCCCTCGAGTGTCACGCCGTAGTGCGCGCACAGGTCGGTCAGGGTGCGGCGGCCCTTGCGGTACCGGTCCAGATGCTTGTCCAGCACCCGCGGGTCCAGCACCCGCAGCGGGGTCGCCTCGAACCAGCGGTCCAGCGACGAGGCGCGGTGCCGGCGCAACTCCCGGTCCAGCAGCGTCAGATCGAACGGCGCGTTCATCACCACCAGCGGGCGGCCCAGCGCCGCGTGCTCGGCCAGCTGCTCGGCTATCTCGTACATCACCGGCGCCGGCCAACGGCCGTTGTGCTGGAGGTGTTCCTCCGTCAGTCCGTGCACCGCCGTCGCCGCCTCCGGCACCGGCACGCCCGGGTTCACCAGCCAGCGGGTGACCCGGGGCCGGGTCCCCGGCGCGTCCTGGACGACGACGGCGGCCGACACGATCCGGTCGGTCTCGACGTCCACGCCCGTCGTCTCCGTGTCGAAGGCGGCCAGCGGCCCTTCGTACCAGGTCGTCATCCCAACCCAACTCCTCGTCCGCCCATGGCAGGTGACGTTCCGTCTTCTGCCCGTTTGGTGATACCCGGGCCGTTTGCGCCGTACGCCGGGAGGAGACAACAGGAGTACGGGTCTTTGCAGTTCAGCGGCCCGCAACGGGGAAACTCCTGGTTGGGAGGGCTGTTGGTCATGGCCATGGCGCAGCCCGAGCGGGGCGGGCTGCTGCCCGAGCGTCCGGGCACCTTTCGCGGCACACTCGCCACCACCGCCTGCATGGAGACATTGCAGGTCGGCTATCTGCACGCGGTCGCCGCCGCGGCCGGCTGCTCGCTGTCCCAGCCCTTTCCGGACAACGGCATCGACTGGCACGTCAGCCACAGCGCGCCCGGACACACCGTCGACGACGAGGTCACCATCAAGGTGCAGTTGAAGGCCACCTACCAGGTGGCGCCGAACCCTCCGGGCCGCTTCTTCTCCTTCACCCTCGACAACGACCACCTGCGCAAGCTCGCCCGCTCCCCGGTCTCGGTGCACAAGATCCTGGTCGTCATGCTGGTGCCGCGCTCCCAGGACGACTGGCTGCGCGCCAGCCACGACCGGCTCGACCTCAGGCACTGCTGCTACTGGGTCAACCTCGCCGGCCACCCCGTCACCGGCCGGCACCGGACCACCGTGCGGATCCCGACCTCACGCATCTTCGACGACCGGGCGCTCTGCGAGATCATGACCCGGGTCGGGACGGGAGGCAGGCCATGAGGAACCGTCACCCCGAGGAGCCGGTACGGCTGGTCCGGCCCCACCCCGACGACCTCCCCTGGCACCGGCCCCCGCAGCCCGCCGAGGTCGACCCCGCCGTGCTCGGCGCCCTGCTGCACCGGCACGGCTGGCAGCGGCGCGGCGGAGCCGCGGGCCGGTACGGCCGCTGGACCCCGCCCGGCCCGGGCGGCGGCGGGACCAGCCTGCTCGTCCCCGAGAGCCGCTCCTTCCCCGACAGCGAGGACCTGCTCGGCGAAGCCCTCGACGCCCTCACCCGCAGCGACACCCCCGCCGCCCGCGAGGTGCTGATCTCCCTCGCCGTACCCAGCGACGAGATCCGCTGGTGGCGCGACACCCCCGGTGGCCCCGCCGGTGCCGCCCCCTGGTCCGCAGACGACCGCCTGCGCGGCGCCGCCCGGCAGTTGCTGCTCGCCGCCGCTCTCGCCACCCGCGCGCGTGCCGGCTACCACGGCGCCCGCCACCGCCGGGCCGCGGCCGCCCTCCTGGCGGACGTCCTCGTCGGCCCCGCCGCCGAGGGCCGCACCCTCACCGCCTTCGCGCCCGTACCAACCGGCCGCACCCTCGCCGTCCGCCTCCACCATGCCCTCCACGCCGCCCGCGAGGCCATCGACTACCAGCGGGCCACCGGCGGCATGGACGCCTTCGACGGCGCGGTCGAGGCCGGCGTCAGCCGCGAACTGACCGAGGCCCTCAGCACGCTCGTCCGGGGCAGCGAGGGCGCCCGCGTCGCCGTCGCCTGGGCCCCCGGCGCCGGCGTCCCCGAAGGCTGCGCCCCCTCCGCCGAACCCGTCGAATTCTCGCCCGGCGACCTGCCCGCACTCCGCGAGGCCGCCGCCCGCTATCTGCGCGCCGAACCCTCCGTGCCGGTCCGCGTCACCGGCTCCGTCGTCCGCATGCGCCGCTCCGGCCCCGGCGGCGAGGGCACCGTACGCCTGCGCGTCCTCGCCGGTGCCGAGGTCCCGCACCTGCGCGTCACCCTGGGCGAGGAGGACTACCGCATCGCCGGCCACGCCCACCTCGTCGGCCTCCCCGTCCGCGTGCACGGCCGACTGGAGCGCCGGGGCGGCTTCCGCCGGCTCACCGGCGCCTTCGGAGTCGTCCCCGTGCAGGTCGACGATGCCGAACGGGACCGGCTGATGAAGTCCCTCCACGAGACCGACGGGGAAGAGGCCTTCTTCGAGGAGGCGTGCGGAGACGGGGAGCCGGGACCGTACGGGGACGGGGACTGAGCGTGACCGTTTAGCGGTCGGTGCCGTGGGGTCGGTACGATCGCCTGAGCGCGCGCTCCTGGTATGGCGCCGCACCCCACCTTCAGTCAGGAGAGACCGGTGTCAGACGTCCGTGTGATCATCCAACGCGATTCCGAGCGGGAAGAACGCGTGGTGACGACGGGCACTACGGCCGCCGACCTCTTCGCGGGCGAGCGCTCGATCATCGCCGCGCGCGTGGGCGGCGAGCTGAAGGACCTCGCGTACGAGCTGTCCGACGGTGACGAGGTCGAGGGCGTCGAGATCTCGTCCGAGGACGGCCTGAACATCCTGCGCCACTCCACCGCGCACGTCATGGCGCAGGCCGTGCAGGAGCTGTTCCCCGAGGCCAAGCTGGGCATCGGCCCGCCCGTCAAGGACGGCTTCTACTACGACTTCGACGTGGAGAAGCCGTTCACGCCCGAGGATCTCAAGGCCGTCGAGAAGAAGATGCAGGAGATCCAGAAGCGCGGGCAGCGCTTCTCCCGCCGCGTCGTCAGCGACGAGGCCGCCCGCGAGGAGCTGGCGGACGAGCCGTACAAGCTGGAGCTGATCGGCCTCAAGGGCTCGGCGTCGCACGACGACGGCGCGGACGTCGAGGTCGGCGCCGGCGAGCTGACGATCTACGACAACCTGGACGCCAAGACCGGCGAGCTGTGCTGGAAGGACCTCTGCCGCGGTCCGCACCTGCCCACCACCCGCCTCATCCCGGCGTTCAAGCTGATGCGCAACGCGGCCGCCTACTGGCGCGGCAGCGAGAAGAACCCGATGCTCCAGCGCATCTACGGCACCGCCTGGCCGTCCAAGGACGAGCTGAAGGCGCACCTCGACTTCCTCGCCGAGGCCGAGAAGCGCGACCACCGCAAGCTCGGCACCGAGCTGGACCTCTTCTCCATCCCCGAGCAGATCGGCTCCGGCCTCGCCGTCTTCCACCCCAAGGGCGGCATCATCCGCCGGGTCATGGAGGACTACTCGCGGCGCCGCCACGAGGAAGAGGGCTACGAGTTCGTCTACACCCCGCACGCGACGAAGGGGAAGCTCTTCGAGACGTCCGGCCACCTGGACTGGTACGCCGAGGGCATGTACCCGCCCATGCAGCTCGACGAGGGCGTGGACTACTACCTCAAGCCCATGAACTGCCCGATGCACAACCTGATCTTCGACGCGCGCGGCCGCTCCTACCGCGAACTGCCGCTGCGTTTCTTCGAGTTCGGGACCGTGTACCGGTACGAGAAGTCGGGCGTCGTGCACGGCCTGACCCGCGCCCGCGGCTTCACCCAGGACGACGCGCACATCTACTGCACCCGTGAGCAGATGTCCGAGGAGCTGGACAAGACGCTCACCTTCGTCCTCGGCCTGCTGCGCGACTACGGCCTGACCGACTTCTACCTGGAGCTGTCCACCAAGGACCCGGAGAAGTTCGTCGGCTCCGACGAGGTCTGGGAGGAGGCGACCGAGACCCTGCGCCAGGTCGCCGAGAAGCAGGGCCTGCCCCTCGTGCCCGACCCGGGCGGCGCCGCCTTCTACGGCCCGAAGATCTCCGTCCAGGCCAAGGACGCGATCGGCCGGACCTGGCAGATGTCGACCATCCAACTCGACTTCAACCTGCCCGAGCGCTTCAACCTGGAGTACACCGGCCCGGACGGCTCCAAGCAGCGCCCGGTCATGATCCACCGCGCGCTGTTCGGCTCCATCGAGCGGTTCTTCGCCGTCCTCCTGGAGCACTACGCGGGCGCCTTCCCGGCGTGGCTGGCCCCCGTCCAGGCGCTCGGTATCCCGATCGGCGACGCGCACGTGGAGTACCTGGAGAAGTTCGCCGCCGCGGCCCGCAAGAAGGGCCTGCGCGTCGAGGTGGACTCTTCCTCGGACCGCATGCAGAAGAAGATCCGCAACGCCCAGAAGCAGAAGGTGCCCTTCATGGTCATCGCGGGCGACGAGGACATGTCGAACGGCTCGGTGTCCTTCCGCTACCGCGACGGCTCGCAGGAGAACGGCATTCCGTTCGACGAGGCCATCGCCAAGATCGCGAAGGTCGTGGAGGAGCGGACCCAGGTCTGAGCCGGCCGAGTGTCGTAGGCCCCCGGGATCACGGTCCCGGGGGCCTACGCACGCCCTCCCCGTCCCCCTCCCCGGTGAACCGCTGGAGCAGCAGCGACGAGAACGACCCCGTCACCGCGCCGAGCAGGGCGAGACCGCAGGCCATCAGACCCACGGCGACGGTCCGCCCCCACGGCGTCACCGGCGCCACATCGCCGTATCCGACCGTCGCCAGGGTCGAGCAGGTCCACCACACCGAGTCGCCGAACGTCCGGATCGTGGCGTGCGGGGCCGCGTGCTCCTGCTGGTACACCACGAGCGCGCCGGCGAAGCCCAGCAGCACCGCCGAGAGACCCGCGTACACGATCACGCGCGCGTGGAGGGGCAGCCGGGGACGACCGTGCCGGCGCTGCACGGCCTCGTACGTCCGCACGATCCGCACCGGCCGCATCAGCGGCGGCAGCACGACCACCGTGTCCAGCCAGTGCCGCGGCACGAACCGCAGCCCCGTACCGCTGAGCCGCCAGCGCACCAGGTAGTCGACCACGAACAGCACCCAGGCGAGCAGCTGTGCCGACCGAAGCGTGATGCGGACCGGCCGGGCAGACCGGGTACCAGGACCCGCACCGCGTAGGAAGCGAGGTAGAGCAGGGAGGCGAGACCCAGCGGGAGGGCCACCCCGCTCTCCCAGCGTGCCGTACGGCTGTCGTCGTCCACCGGCCAAGCTTGGCCGGAGACCGCCTTCCCGCAGCCCCGGCGACACGCCGGTATCGGGCGAAGCCATATGCTGCCTAGCATGACGAGTGAGCCGGAGCAGCAGATCGGAGTGGGGACGCAGGACGCGTTCCAGCGCCTGTGGACGCCCCACCGGATGGCCTACATCCAGGGCGAGAACAAGCCGACCGGTCCGGGGGCCGACGACGGCTGCCCCTTCTGCTCCATCCCGGCCAAGTCCGACGAGGACGGGCTGATCGTCCGGCGCGGTGAGCAGGTGTACGCGGTCCTCAACCTCTACCCGTACAACGGCGGCCATTTGATGACCGTGCCCTACCGGCACGTGGCCGACTACACGGATCTGACCGGGCCGGAGACCGCGGAGCTGGCGGAGCTGACCAAGCAGGCGATGACGGCCCTGCGCGCGGCGTCCGGGGCGCACGGCTTCAACATCGGCATGAACCAGGGCGGGGTCGCGGGCGCCGGCATCGCCGCCCATCTGCACCAGCACATCGTCCCCCGCTGGGGCGGCGACACGAACTTCATGCCGGTGGTCGGCCATACCAAGGTGCTGCCGCAGCTGCTGGCCGATACCCGGAAGATGCTCGCGGAGGCGTGGCCGGCGTAGATCCCGCGGTGCCCTCGGCCGAGGGCACCGCTCACGCGTCGTACACGTCGGCCTTCCGCGGCGTCGGGTCCTGGACGTTGCCGCTGAGGAACGCCGAGCGGGCGCCGAACTTCTCCGTGTCCACCCCGTTCTCCTGCAGCACCCTGATCGCGGCCGAGTGCACCACGCGCAGCACCGGAGTGGCCGCGCGCAGCGCGTCGTCGGCCATGAACCGGTGCCGCCACGGCTGGTCGGCCCAGGCGTGCCGCAGGCCGAACGGCTCGGGCAGCCCGAGCGAGCCGCCGAGCCACTTGAGCGCCGGCGGGTACCAGGTCAGCGGGGCGCGCACGGCGAGCCGTACGACCTCGTCGGTGCTGACCAGCGGCAGCTTGATCGTGCGGTTCTCCCACGGCTTGAAGGACTTGGCGACCTCCTTGGTCGGCGCCGCCGGCTTCGTGGTGAACAGCGGGTTCACCGGTCCCAGCGCGTGCCCGGTGACCTCGATGCGCAGGGTCTCGTGCAGCACGGTCACAGTGATCAGCATGGTGATGACCAGCTGGCCGTCCCACAGCGTCCACTGCACGCCCAGGTAGTGCCGGTCGCCGCTGCCGAACTGCTGCTTGTTGCAGATGTCCTGTATGGCGTGCGGCTTGACCTGGAAGGCTTCGACGTCGGTGCCCTCGGGCCGGGTCACGGCGGTGGCCTTCTCGCCGATCGGGGTGACGATCCAGTGCCGTATCGACGGCTTGGGGAAGCCGCCGGTGTGGAGCGGGCCGCGCTCCAGCAGGGCCAGCTGGTCGTGGATCGCGCGTATGACGTCCCAGCTGCGGAAGGGGTGGATCTCCCGGCCGGCGTCGGCGGGCACCAGGTCCTCGGCGAGCTGCCAGGCGCCCCAGCGGGTGCCCATGCCGAGTATGCCCTTGGGACCAGCGTAGAAGACGGAGTTGGACTGCTGTTCGGCGCTGAGCCGGGCCAGGGACAGCCGCAGGTCCTCGGCGGCGGTCTGACCGGGGCCCCGCGGCACGGCCTCGGGGACCTTGGCGCCGACGCTGGTGCCGGAGAGCAGGCCGTCCCAGCGGGCCCGCAGGTCCTTCGCGGTGCGCTCGCAGATCTGCTTCGCCCAGAACCAGCCGAGCACGGGGACGACGACGGCCGCCCGGCCGTACAACGCCCAGAAGCCGGTGAACGGCATTTTGATCAGGAACAGTGCGGCGAGCAGGCCGACGCCCAGCAGGAGCGCGGTGGCCAGCGTCCCGGCCCGCTTGTCGTCGCGCTTGGCGACGAAGGTGCGCAGCTGGAAGACGAGCAGCCAGACCAGCATGCCGGGCAGGAAGAGCAGGCCGCAGACGACGGTGATGGCGGTCAGGCGGTTGTCACGCTCCCGGCGGATGTTGTTCGCCGCCAGGCAGTGCTCCACGACGAACTGGGGCTCGGTGCCGAAGGACTGGATCAGCGCGGCGCGGCCGGGGGCGAGCATCCGGTCGACCACGGCCCGGGAGAACGCCTCCCCGAGATTGGGCCGGAACAGCTTGAGCCTGCCGGCCTTGACGGTCGACTGGTGCCACTCGTTGTCGGCCTTCTTGATCTCCTCGATCGGGCTGTCCCGGTACGCGGCGGACGCCAGCGCGGAGGTCGCAGCCTGCCCCTCGTCGCCCGAGACGGGCACCTGCGGCCCGTCCCACTCCGTTCCAAACGACATTCCCGCCCCCATCGCCGCCGGTGCCGTTCCTGCGGCCTTCCCGACTTCCCTGCCCCGCACACCTGTTGGACCGCTCGCCGTGCCGATTCCGGACGACTGCGGCACGACGTGATCAGGTGATCAGCGTATCCGCCGGCACCGACAGCCCGCGGGCGGACGGCCGAAGCCGCCCGCCCGCGCGCCGGGCCGGTACCCGTCGTACTACCCCTCGTCCCCGGCCTGTTCACGGATCCGTTCGGCGATCTGCGGCGGCATCGGCTCGTGCCGGGCGTAGCTCCGGTCGAAGCGGGCCGTGCCGTGCGAGAGCGAGCGCAGGTCGACGGCGTACCGGCCGATCTCGAACTCGGGCACCTCGGCACGGATCAACGTCCGTCCCGTACCCACCTGTTCGGTGCCGAGCAGCCGGCCGCGGCGCCCGGACAGGTCGCTCATCACGGCGCCCACGTAGTCGTCGCCGACCAGCACGGTCACCTCGGCGACCGGCTCCAGCAGATGGATCCGCGCGTCCGCCGCGGCCTCGCGCAGCGCGAGCGCGCCCGCCGTCTGGAAGGCGGCGTCGGAGGAGTCCACCGAGTGCGCCTTGCCGTCCACCAGCGTGACCCGCACGTCCACCAGGGGATAGCCGGCGGCGACCCCCTTGGCGGCCTGCGCCCGTACCCCCTTCTCGACGGACGGGATGAACTGGCGGGGCACCGCGCCGCCGACCACCTTGTCCACGAACTCGATGCCCGAGCCGCCCGGCAGCGGCTCCACCTCGATCTCGCAGATGGCGTACTGGCCGTGACCGCCGGACTGCTTGACGTGCCGGCCGCGCCCGCCGGCCTTGGTCGCGAACGTCTCCCGCAGGGAGACCTTGTGCGGGACCACGTCGACCTGGACGCCGTAGCGGCTGCGCAGCCGCTCCAGGGCGACGTCCGCGTGGGCCTCGCCCAGACACCACAGGACCACCTGGTGGGTGTCCTGGTTCTGCTCCAGGCGCATCGTCGGGTCCTCGGCCACCAGCCGGGCCAGCCCCTGCGACAGCTTGTCCTCGTCGGCCTTGCTGTGCGCGTGGATGGCGAGGGGCAGCAGCGGGTCGGGCATCTGCCAGGGCTCCATCAGGAGCGGATCGTCCTTGGCGGAGAGGGTGTCGCCGGTCTCGGCGCGGCTCAGCTTGGCCACGCACACCAGGTCGCCGGCGACGGCGTGGGTCGCCGGGCGCTGCTGCTTGCCGAACGGCATGGACAGGGCACCGATCTTCTCGTCGACGTCGTGGTCCTCGTGCCCGCGGTCGGCGAGGCCGTGCCCGGAGACATGCACCGTCTGGTCCGGGCGCAGGGTGCCGGAGAAGACGCGGACCAGCGAGATCCGGCCGACGTAGGGGTCGGAGGAGGTCTTGACGACCTCGGCGACCAGCGGGCCGGCGGTGTCGCACGGCTTCAGCTCCCGGGGCTTGCCGTCGATGGTGGTCACCCCGGGCAGCGGGTGCTCGAACGGGGTCGGGAACCCACCGGTGATCAGCTCCAGCAGCTCGACCGTGCCGAGCCCCTGTTTGGCGCCCTCGGCGGCGGGGGCGGCGGCCAGCACCGGGAAGAACGCCCCGCGCGCCACGGCCCGCTCCAGGTCCTCGACGAGCGTCTTGAGATCGACCTGCTCGCCGCCCAGATAGCGGTCCATGAGGGTCTCGTCCTCGCTCTCCGAGATGATCCCCTCGATGAGCCGGTTGCGGGCCTCCTCGATGTCCGGCAGCTGGTCCTCGCCGGGCTCGGACTCCTTGCGCTCCCCGGTCGAGTAGTCGAAGAGCTTCTGCGTCAGCAGCCCGATCAGCCCGGTCACGGGCGCGTGCCCGTCGGGGCCCTCGGGCCCGCGCAGCGGCAGGTACAGCGGCAGGACGGCGTCGGGGTCGTCCCCGCCGAAGGCCTCCGCGCAGATCCGGGTCATCTCCTCGAAGTCGGCGCGCGCGGACTCCAGGTGCGTGATCACGATCGCCCGGGGCATGCCGACGGCCGCGCACTCCTCCCACACCATCCGGGTCGAGCCGTCCACGCCGTCCGAGGCCGAGACGACGAACAGGGCCGCGTCGGCCGCGCGCAGACCGGCCCGCAGCTCCCCGACGAAGTCGGCGTAGCCGGGCGTGTCCAGCAGGTTGATCTTGATGCCGTCCCATTCGACCGGCGCCAGGGACAGCTGTACGGAGCGCTGCTGCCGGTGCTCGATGTCGTCGTAGTCCGAGACGGTGCTGCCGTCCTCCTTGCGGCCCGCCCGGTTCACCGCCCCCGCGGTCAGCGCGAGGGCCTCCACCAGAGTCGTCTTTCCCGAGCCGGAGTGGCCGACCAGCACCACGTTCCGTACGGACGCGGGGTGGTCGGCCGACAGAGCCCTGCCGGCGGCTCCGGGGTGGTGTGTCTGTGCCTTGTCGCCCATGATCCTGCCTCCCGTGCACGGTGAGGTCACTGTGGGCGCGGACACGCGGGATCCGCGTGCACTGGCGGCTCCGGCGACGCCCGCGGTTATTCGAGCTTTCCACTCCCGTCACGTGGCGTCCATACGAAGGACCACGAAGGGTACGGACCGGTACCGATCGCTCCCCTCACGCTCCGTGCGCGGCGGCGTGCACCGGCTTCGCGCCACGAGCTGCGGGTGCCCGCCCGTCACGCACACGCGCGCGTGGCTACGATGGGCCAGCCGGCGGTCACCAGGGGCCGCGGCACACAACCGTCGGGAAGGCCATGCTGAACAAGTACGCGCGTGCATTCTTCACGCGTGTCCTCACGCCGTTCGCCGCGTTTCTCATCCGCCGGGGCGTGAGCCCCGACACGGTCACGCTCATCGGCACGGCCGGTGTGGTCGCGGGCGCGCTGGTCTTCTACCCCCGGGGTGAATTCTTCTGGGGCACGATCGTGATCACCTTGTTCGTCTTCTCCGACCTGGTCGACGGCAACATGGCCCGCCAGATGGGCCGCTCCAGCCGCTGGGGCGCATTCCTGGACTCCACCCTGGACCGGGTCGCCGACGGCGCGATCTTCGGCGGCTTCGCGCTCTGGTACGCGGGCCAGGGGCACAACGACGCCCTGTGCGCGGTGTCGATCTTCTGCCTGGCCAGCGGCCAGGTGGTGTCGTACACCAAGGCGCGCGGCGAGTCGATCGGGCTGCCGGTCGCCGTCAACGGGCTCGTCGAGCGCGCCGAGCGGCTGGTGATCTCGCTGGTCGCGGCAGGTTTCGCGGGTCTGCACAAGTTCGGCGTACCGGGTATCCAGTGGCTGCTGCCGATCGCGCTGTGGATCGTCGCCGTGGGCAGCCTCGTCACGCTGATCCAGCGGGTCGTCACCGTCCGCCGCGAGTCCGCGGAGGCCGAGGCGGCAGCAGGCCGGGAGGATGCGGCCCAGGGGAGCGAGGCGGCGAAGTGAGCGCCGCGGAACGGCTGAGCGACACGCTGTACGGCCTCGGCTGGAGCACCGTGAAGAAGCTCCCCGAACCCGTCGCGGTCCGCCTCGGCCGCGCCATCGCCGACCTCGCCTGGAAGCAGCGAGGCAAGGGCGTCCAGCGGCTGGAGGCGAACTACGCGCGCGTGGTGCCCGACGCCGGCCCCGAGCGCCTCGCCGAGCTCTCCCGCGCGGGCATGCGCTCGTACCTGCGCTACTGGATGGAATCCTTCCGGCTCCCGGCCTGGAGCGCCGAGCGGGTGCGGGCGGGCTTCGAAGCCAAGGACCTCCACTTCCTCACCGACGGCCTCGCCTCCGGCCGGGGCGTGATCCTCGCCCTGCCGCACCTGGCCAACTGGGACCTGGCCGGAGCGTGGGTCACCACCAAGCTGGAGACGCCGTTCACGACGGTCGCCGAGCGCCTGAAGCCCGAGACGCTCTACGACCGCTTCGTCGCCTACCGGGAGGGCCTCGGCATGGAGGTCCTGCCGCACAGCGGCGGCTCCGCGTTCGGCACCCTGGCCCGCAGGCTGCGCGACGGCGGCCTGGTCTGCCTGGTCGCCGACCGTGACCTGTCCGCCTCCGGCGTCCAGGTCGACTTCTTCGGCGAGACGGCCCGCATGCCGGCCGGACCGGCCCTGCTCGCCCAGCAGACCGGCGCCCTGCTGCTGCCCGTCACCCTCTGGTACGACGACTCGCCCGTCATGAAGGGCCGCGTCCACCCCCCGATCGAGGTACCGGAGTCAGGCACCCGGGCCGAGAAGACGTCTGTCATGACACAGGCGCTGGCCGACGCCTTCGCCACCGGCATCGCCGATCATCCGGAGGACTGGCACATGCTCCAGCGGCTGTGGCTCGCCGACCTCGACCCCGCGAAGGGACCCTCGTGAGAATCGGGATCGTCTGCCCGTACTCCTGGGACGTGCCCGGTGGCGTCCAGTTCCACATCCGCGACCTCGCCGAGTACTTCATCCGGCTCGGCCACGAGGTGTCCGTCCTCGCCCCCGCCGACGACGACACGCCCCTGCCGCCGTACGTCGTCTCGGCCGGCCGTGCGGTCCCGGTGCCGTACAACGGCTCGGTGGCCCGGCTGAACTTCGGGTTCCTGTCCGCCGCGCGGGTGCGCCGCTGGCTGCACGACGGCGCCTTCGACGTGGTGCACATCCACGAGCCGACCTCGCCCTCGCTGGGCCTGCTGACCTGCTGGGCGGCACAGGGCCCCATCGTCGCCACCTTCCACACGTCCAACCCGCGTTCGCGCGCGATGATCGCCGCGTACGCGATCCTGCAGGCCGCCCTGGAGAAGATCAGCGCGCGGATCGCGGTCAGCGAGTACGCCCGCCGCACGCTGGTCGAGCACCTGGGCGGGGACGCGGTCGTGATCCCCAACGGCGTCGACGTGGACTTCTTCGCCACGGCCGAGCCCAAGGCGGAGTGGCAGGGCGAGACGATCGGCTTCATCGGCCGTATCGACGAGCCCCGCAAGGGCCTGCCCGTCCTCATGAAGGCCCTGCCGAAGATCCTGGCGGCCCGCCCGCAGACCCGTCTGCTGGTGGCGGGCCGGGGCGACGAGGAAGCGGCCGTGGCGGACCTGCCGAAGGAGCTGCGCGCCCGCGTGGAGTTCCTCGGCATGATCAGCGACGAGGACAAGGCGCGCTTCCTGCGCAGCGTCGACCTGTACGTCGCCCCCAACACCGGCGGCGAGAGCTTCGGCATCATCCTGGTCGAGGCGATGTCGGCGGGCGCGCCCGTCCTCGCCTCCGACCTGGACGCCTTCGTGCAGGTCCTCGACCAGGGCGAGGCCGGCGAGGTGTTCGCCAACGAGGACGCCGACGCGCTCGCCGAGGCGGCCGTACGGCTGCTGGCGGACCCGGCCCGCCGGACGGAGCTGCGCGAGCGCGGCAGCGCGCATGTACGGCGGTTCGACTGGTCGACGGTCGGCGCGGACATCCTGTCCGTCTACGAGACGGTCACCGCCGGCGCGGCGGCGGTCGGCGCGGACGAGCGCAGCACGGGGCTGCGGGCGCGGTTCGGGCTGGCCCGGGACTGACGTCGGGGAGCGTGCGGGTCGGCCCGGGGCTGACGCGGGGAGCGTGCGGGTCGGCCCGGGGCTGACGCGGGGAGCGTGCGGGTCGGCCCGGGGCTGACGCGGGGAGCGTGCGGGACCAGCCGATAGCCTTCGGCCGTGACCGCAACCCTCATCTGGATCCTCGTCGCACTCCTCGCCATCGGCGTGTACCTGAGCTGGACGGCCGGGCGGCTGGACCGGCTGCACGTGCGGATGGACGCCGCCCGGGCCGCGCTCGACGCCCAGCTGCTGCGGCGGGCCTCCGTGACCCAGGAACTGGCGACCTCGGGCGTGCTGGACCCGGCCGCCTCGATCGTGCTGTACGAGGCCGCGCACGCGGCCCGGCAGGCCGAGGAGGAGCACCGGGAGGTCGCCGAGAGCGAGCTGAGCCAGGCGCTGCGGGCGGTCTTCGAGGACCCGGCGCAGGTGGAGGCCGTCCGGGAGGCCCCCGGCGGCGAGGAGGCGACGCGTGAGCTGGCCGAGGCCGTCCGCCGGGTGCCGATGGCCCGCCGCTTCCACAACGACACCGTGGGCGCCGCCCGCAGGCTCCGCGAGCACCGCAAGGTCCGCTGGTTCCGGCTGGCCGGCCACGCCCCCTTCCCGCTGGCCTTCGAGATGGACGACGAGCCGCCCGCGGCCCTGGTGGAGCGGGTCGGCTGAACCCCACGTGGACCAAAAGGATCCACCGGCTTGCCATTGGCCCTTGCTGTGGCCTGGTCCACTCGCGTTTCCTCGTCGAAGCAGAAACCCTCTTTCACTTCAGTGAGGTCACCCGTGTCCACCATTGAGAACCAGGCTCCCGAGACCGGCACCGCCCGCGTGAAGCGCGGCATGGCCGAGCAGCTCAAGGGCGGCGTGATCATGGACGTCGTCACGCCGGAGCAGGCGAAGATCGCCGAGGACGCGGGCGCCGTCGCCGTCATGGCCCTGGAGCGGGTCCCGGCCGACATCCGCAAGGACGGCGGCGTGGCCCGCATGTCCGACCCGGACATGATCGAGGGCATCATCGACGCCGTCTCGATCCCGGTCATGGCCAAGTCCCGCATCGGCCACTTCGTCGAGGCCCAGGTGCTCCAGTCCCTCGGCGTCGACTACATCGACGAGTCCGAGGTGCTCACCCCGGCCGACGAGGTCAACCACTCCGACAAGTGGTCCTTCACCACCCCCTTCGTCTGTGGTGCGACCAACCTGGGCGAGGCCCTGCGCCGCATCGCCGAGGGCGCCGCGATGATCCGCTCCAAGGGCGAGGCCGGCACCGGCAACGTGGTCGAGGCCGTCCGTCACCTGCGCCAGATCAAGAACGAGATCGCCAAGCTGCGTGGCTTCGACAACCACGAGCTGTACGCCGCCGCCAAGGAGCTGCGCGCCCCGTACGAGCTGGTCAAGGAGGTCGCCGAGCTGGGCAAGCTCCCGGTGGTCCTCTTCTCCGCCGGTGGCGTGGCCACCCCGGCCGACGCCGCCCTGATGCGTCAGCTCGGCGCCGAGGGCGTCTTCGTCGGCTCCGGCATCTTCAAGTCCGGCGACCCGGCCAAGCGCGCCGCCGCGATCGTGAAGGCCACCACCTTCTACGACGACCCGAAGATCATCGCGGACGCGTCCCGCAACCTCGGCGAGGCCATGGTCGGCATCAACTGCGACACCCTCCCCGAGACCGAGCGCTACGCGAACCGCGGCTGGTAATCACCGGCTACGGACACCCGGTACCGCCACCCGAGTACGGAAAACCAGGTACTGACTTCATGAACACTCCTGTCATAGGCGTCCTGGCCCTCCAGGGCGACGTACGGGAGCACCTCATCGCCCTGGCCGCGGCCGACGCCGTGGCCAGGCCGGTGCGGCGCCCCGAGGAACTCGCCGAGGTCGACGGCCTCGTCCTGCCCGGCGGCGAGTCCACCACCATCTCCAAGCTGGCCGTCCTGTTCGGTCTGATGGAGCCCCTCCGCGCGCGCGTGCGGGACGGCATGCCCGTCTACGGCACCTGCGCCGGCATGATCATGCTCGCCGACAAGATCCTCGACCCGCGCTCGGGCCAGGAGACCATCGGCGGCATCGACATGATCGTGCGCCGCAACGCCTTCGGGCGGCAGAACGAGTCGTTCGAGGCCGCGCTCGACGTGCAGGGCATCCCGGGCGATCCCGTGGAGGGCGTCTTCATCCGCGCTCCCTGGGTGGAGTCCGTGGGCGCCGGAGCCGAGGTGCTCGCCGAGCACGACGGCCACATCGTCGCCGTCCGCCAGGGCAACGCGCTCGCCACCTCCTTCCACCCCGAACTGACCGGCGACCACCGCGTGCACGCGCTGTTCGTCGACATGGTGCGCGCGAACCGGGCACCGGAGTCCTTGTAGGATCTCTGGGGGTCCCCCCAGCCGTTCAGGCCTGGGGGAGTTCGTACAGGATGGGTTACGCGAAGGAGACAGGCAGATGTCCGGCCACTCTAAATGGGCCACGACGAAGCACAAGAAGGCCGTGATCGACGCCAAGCGCGGCAAGCTCTTCGCGAAGCTGATCAAGAACATCGAGGTCGCGGCCCGGATGGGTGGTGCCGACCCGGACGGCAACCCGACGCTGTACGACGCCATCCAGAAGGCGAAGAAGTCGTCGGTCCCGAACAAGAACATCGACTCGGCGGTCAAGCGCGGCGCGGGCCTGGAGGCCGGCGGCGCCGACTACGAGACGATCATGTACGAGGGCTACGGCCCGAACGGCGTCGCGGTGCTCATCGAGTGTCTCACCGACAACCGCAACCGCGCCGCCTCCGAGGTCCGCGTCGCCATGACCCGCAACGGCGGCAACATGGCCGACCCGGGCTCGGTGTCGTACCTGTTCAACCGCAAGGGCGTCGTGATCGTCCCCAAGGGCGAGCTGACCGAGGACGACGTGCTCGGTGCCGTCCTGGACGCCGGCGCCGAAGAGGTCAACGACCTCGGCGAGAACTTCGAGGTGCTCAGCGAGCCGACCGACCTCGTCGCCGTCCGCACCGCCCTCCAGGACGCCGGCATCGACTACGAGTCCGCCGAGGCCAACTTCGTCCCGACCATGCAGGTCGAGCTGGACGAGGAGGGCGCCAAGAAGATCTTCAAGCTCATCGACGCGCTCGAGGACAGCGACGACGTGCAGAACGTCTTCGCCAACTTCGACGTGAGCGACGAGATCATGGAGAAGGTCGACGCCTGACGCTCCGCGGGCAAGCGGAATGACGGCGGGCCGGTGGGACACGTCCCACCGGCCCGCCGTCGTTGTCAGTGGCAGCCGTTAGCCTGGCGTCGGCCGTGGATCAATGCCCACGGACCGCACCGTCGATCGAGGAACCACGGCGGTGATCAGCCAGGTCCGCGAGAGCGGCGGCGGTTCAGCCGCCATGGAGGGGAGGGGCGCGTGCGCGTACTGGGGGTGGACCCAGGGCTGACCCGGTGCGGTATCGGCGTCGTCGAGGGAGTCGCGGGCCGGCCGCTCACCATGGTCGGCGTCGGCGTCGTCCGCACCCCGGTGGACGCCGAGCTGAGCCACCGGCTGCTCGCCGTGGAACAGGGCATCGAGCAGTGGCTGGACGAGCACCGGCCCGAGTTCGTCGCCGTCGAACGCGTCTTCAGCCAGCACAACGTGCGCACGGTCATGGGCACCGCCCAGGCCAGCGCCGTCGCCATGCTGTGCGCCGCCCGGCGCGGCATCCCCGTCGCCCTGCACACCCCCAGCGAGGTCAAGGCCGCCATCACCGGCAGCGGCCGCGCCGACAAGGCGCAGGTCGGAGCGATGGTGACCCGGCTGCTCCGGCTCGCCGCGCCGCCCAAGCCCGCCGACGCGGCCGACGCCCTCGCGCTCGCCATCTGCCACATCTGGCGCGCCCCCGCCCAGAACCGGCTCCAGCAGGCAGTCGCCCGGCACACAGCCCACGCAACGAAAGGCCGTACGGCATGATCGCCTTCGTCAGCGGCACGGTCGCCGCGCTCGCCCCCGACGCAGCGGTCGTCGAGGTCGGCGGCGTCGGCATGGCCGTCCAGTGCACGCCGAACACCCTGTCGGCGCTGCGCATCGGCCAGCCGGCCAAGCTGCACACCTCCCTCGTGGTCCGCGAGGACTCGCTCACCCTGTACGGCTTCGCCGACGACGACGAACGCCAGGTCTTCGAGCTGCTCCAGACCGCGAGCGGCGTCGGCCCGCGCCTGGCGCAGGCGATGCTCGCCGTGCACACCCCGGACGCGCTGCGCCGGGCGGTCGCCACCGGCGACGAGAAGGCCCTCACCGCCGTGCCCGGCATCGGCAAGAAGGGCGCCCAGAAACTCCTGCTGGAGCTGAAGGACCGGCTCGGCGAGCCCGTCGGCGCCCCGGCCGTCGGCGCGCCCGTCAGCCAGGGCTGGCGCGACCAGCTGCACGCGGCCCTCATCGGCCTCGGCTACGCCACCCGGGAGGCCGACGAGGCCGTGACCGCCGTGGCGCCGCAGGCCGAGGCCGTCGACGGCACCCCCCAGGTGGGGCAGCTGCTGAAGGCCGCCCTCCAGACCCTGAACCGCGCCCGCTGACCTGCGCCACCCCGCTAGGAGAACCTCGTGAACTGGGACGACACGACCGACACCCCCGCTCCCGAGCGGCTCGTCGGTGCGTCCGCCGACGGGGAGGACCAGGCCGTCGAGGCCGCCCTGCGCCCCAAGGACCTCGGTGAGTTCATCGGCCAGGAGAAGGTCCGCGAACAGCTCGACCTCGTCCTGCGCGCCGCCCGCGCGCGTGGCGCCACCGCCGACCATGTGCTGCTCTCCGGCGCGCCCGGCCTCGGCAAGACCACCTTGTCGATGATCATCGCGGCCGAGATGGGCGCCCCGATCCGCATCACCTCGGGCCCGGCCATCCAGCACGCCGGCGACCTCGCCGCGATCCTCTCCTCGCTCCAGGAGGGCGAGGTGCTCTTCCTGGACGAGATCCACCGCATGTCCCGGCCCGCCGAGGAGATGCTGTACATGGCGATGGAGGACTTCCGCGTCGACGTCATCGTCGGCAAGGGCCCCGGCGCCACCGCGATCCCGCTGGAGCTGCCGCCGTTCACCCTGGTCGGCGCCACCACTCGCGCGGGCCTGCTGCCCCCGCCGCTGCGCGACCGCTTCGGCTTCACCGCGCACATGGAGTTCTACGAACCGCACGAGCTGGAGCGCGTCGTCCACCGCTCGGCGCACCTGCTGGACGTCGAGATCGAGCCGGACGGCGCCGCCGAGATCGCCGGCCGCTCCCGCGGCACGCCCCGTATCGCCAACCGCCTGCTGCGCCGCGTCCGGGACTACGCGCAGGTCAAGGCCGACGGGCTGATCACCCGCGAGATCGCCGCCGCCGCCCTCGCCGTCTACGAGGTCGACACGCGCGGCCTCGACCGGCTCGACCGCGCGGTCCTGCAAGCGCTGCTGAAGCTGTTCGGCGGCGGACCGGTCGGCCTGTCCACCCTCGCCGTCGCGGTGGGGGAGGAGCGGGAGACCGTGGAGGAGGTCGCCGAACCCTTCCTGGTCCGGGAGGGCCTGCTCGCCCGCACCCCGCGCGGCCGGGTCGCAACCCCCGCGGCATGGGCCCATCTCGGCCTCACCCCGCCGCGCTCGGCAGCCGGGGGAAACGGACAACAGGACCTGTTCGGGGCGTGATGGCCGCCGCTCGGTGAGGGCGATGGCCAGGGCAGGAACCCAGGTGCCATGCTGAGCGTTGTTCCATGCGAGCGGACTCGCTTAGACTCCGCCGATGCCGCCCTTGCGGGTGGCGCCGACCACACCCCCATCACAAAGGCCGCTCTCCGTCGCGGTCGCGCGAAGGAAACCCCGTCCCGTGAATGCCTATACCCTTCTCCCCTTCATCGTGCTCATCGCGGCCATGTTCCTGATGACGCGCTCGGCCAAGAAGAAGCAGCAGCAGGCTGCCCAGATGCGGAACGAGATGCAGCCCGGCTCCGGTGTCCGCACGATCGGGGGGATGTACGCGACGGTCAAGGAGGTCAATGAGGACACGGTCCTCCTCGACGCCGGACCGGGCGTCGACCTCCTCTTCGCCAAGAACGCCATCGGCGCCGTCCTCACGGACGACGAGTACAACCGCATCGTCCACGGCATCGAGCACGACCTGAAGTCCGACGCCGACGTCGTCCCGGACGACGCCTCCTCCCTCACCGGGACCGACGAGACCGACGGATCCGCCGCTGCCGCCGCCTCCGACGACAAGATCGACCTCGGCAAGAAGGACGCCGCCGGGGACGCCGACGCGGCCGGTGCCGCCGAGGCCAAGGCGGAGGACGAGCCGAAGAAGACCGACGGCGACTCCGACGCGAAGTAGTCACGCCCCGGGAGACGCGGCGGCGGCATGATGGCGCCCCGCGCATCCCGGGCGCGTCTGTTTCCCGCACGGGAGCCCGACACCATGTCATGGCCGACCGCGCCGACCGGGCGCGGGGCGGCCCGAGAGGGAGTACGAGAAGGTGGCAGCACCTAAGAGGGGCCGAAGCGCGAGCGCCCAGAGCAAGCCAGGGCGCTCGCTGGCCCTCATCCTGATCGCCATCGTGGCGCTCACCGGAGGGATGTTCCTCTCCGGGCACACCACCCCGCGTCTCGGCATCGACCTCGCCGGAGGCACGAGCATCACGCTCAAGGCGAAGGCCGACCAGGGGTCCGCGATCAACAAGGCCAACATGGACACCGCGGTCGACATCATGAACCGCCGTGTCAACGGACTGGGCGTCTCCGAGGCGGAGGTGCAGACCCAGGGGAACGACAACATCATCGTCAACATCCCCAAGGGCACCAACTCCAAGGAGGCCCAGGCACAGGTCGGCACCACCGCCAAGCTGTACTTCCGGCCGGTCCTGGCCAGCGAGCCCAGCGGCCCGGCCGGGAAGAGCCCCTCGCCGAGCGCCTCCTCCAGCGGCAGCTCCTCGCCGAAGCCGAGCACGAGCCCGTCCTCGAGCGCCTCCTCCGAGGAGGAAGCGTCCTCGTCCGGCACCGCGTCCCCCACGGCCACGGCGACCTCCCAGGGCCGCGCCGTCACCGACGCGCTGAAGAAGGCCGGCTCCACCCCCTCGCCGAGCAGCTCCGCCTCCGGCAGCGGCACGCCGTCGGCCACCCCGTCGGCGTCGTCGGGCAGCGGCTCGACCACGGACTCCAAGAAGCTCCAGGCCCAGTACGCGGCCCTGGACTGCACCAAGCCCACCGACCGCGCCAAGGCCGGCAAGGACGCCAAGCCCGGCCAGCCCACCGTGGCGTGCGGCGAGATCGACGGCGCCTGGTTCAAGTACCTGCTCGGCCCGGCCGCCGTGGACGGCACCGAGGTGAAGAAGGCGCAGGCCGTCTTCGACACCCAGGGAGCTTCCGGCTGGCAGGTGCAGATGACCTTCACCGGCGGCGGTGCCAAGAAGTTCGCCGACATCACCGGCGAGCTGGCCAAGAACCAGCGGCCGCAGAACGAGTTCGGCATCGTCCTCGACGGCGAGGTCGTCTCCAGCCCGTTCGTGCAGCAGGCCATCACCGGCGGCCAGGCGGAGATCTCCGGCAGCTTCAAGCAGGAGGAGGCGCAGAACCTCGCCAACATGCTGTCGTACGGCGCCCTGCCGCTGTCCTTCCAGGAGCAGTCCGTCACCACCGTCACCGCCGCGCTCGGCGGTGAGCAGCTGCGCGCCGGTCTGCTCGCCGGCGCCATCGGTCTCGCGCTGGTCGTGATCTACCTGGTGGTCTACTACCGAGGCCTGTCGGTCGTCGCCATGGCCTCGCTGCTGGTCTCCGCGATCCTCACCTACCTGATCATGACGCTGCTCGGCCCGGCCATCAATTTCGCGCTGAACCTGCCGGCCGTCTGCGGCGCCATCGTCGCCATCGGCATCACCGCGGACTCGTTCATCGTGTACTTCGAACGCATCCGGGACGAGATCCGCGAGGGCCGCTCGCTGCGCCCCGCCGTCGAGCGGGCCTGGCCGCGCGCCCGGCGCACCATCCTCGTCTCCGACTTCGTGTCGTTCCTCGCCGCCGCCGTGCTGTTCATCGTCACCGTCGGCAAGGTGCAGGGCTTCGCCTTCACGCTGGGCCTGACCACCCTGCTCGACGTGGTCGTCGTCTTCCTCTTCACCAAGCCGCTGATGACGCTCCTCGCCCGCCGGAAGTTCTTCGCGAACGGCCACAAGTGGTCCGGCCTCGACCCGAAGAGCCTGGGTGCCAAGCCGCCGCTGCGCCGCACCCGCCGTCCCGCCGGCCCCGTCGCCGGCCCTGTCGACCCGAAGGAGGCGTGAGCGATGTCGAAACTCGGTAACCTCGGCGCTCGACTGCACCGCGGCGAGATCTCTTACGACTTCGTCGGCAAGCGCAAGATCTGGTACGGCATCTCGATTCTGATCACCATCACGGCCATCGTCGGCCTGGCGGTGCGCGGCCTGAACATGGGCATCGAGTTCCAGGGCGGCGCCGTCTTCACGACGCCCACGAAGATGAGCACGTCGGTGGCCAAGGCGGAGGAGTACGCCGAGGACGCCTCCGCCCATCAGGCGATCGTGCAGAAGCTCGGCAACGGCAGCCTGCGCATCCAGATCGCCGGCATCGACACCGACCAGTCCGACCGCATCAAGCAGGAGCTGGCCGAGGACCTGAACCTCGACCCGGAGAAGCTCGCCGCCGACCTGGTCGGCCCGAGCTGGGGCGAGCAGATCGCCAACAAGGCCTGGGAGGGCCTGGCGATCTTCATGGTCCTCGTGGTGATCTACCTGGCGATCGCCTTCGAGTGGCGCATGGCCATCGCGGCGCTCGTCGCGCTGATCCACGACATCACCATCACGACCGGTATCTACGCCCTGGTCGGCTTCGAGGTCACGCCCGGCACGGTCATCGGTCTGCTGACCATCCTCGGTTACTCGCTCTACGACACGGTCGTCGTCTTCGACAGCCTCAAGGAGCAGACGAAGGACATCACCAAGCAGACCCGCTTCACCTACGGCGACATCGCCAACCGGTCGATCAACGGCACGCTGGTCCGCTCCATCAACACGACGGTCGTCGCCCTGCTGCCGGTCGCCGGTCTGCTCTTCATCGGCGGCGGCTTCCTCGGCGCGGGCACGCTCAACGACATCTCCCTGTCGCTGTTCGTCGGCCTGGCGGCCGGTGCCTACTCCTCGATCTTCATCGCCACGCCGCTCGTCGCCGACCTCAAGGAGCGCGAGCCGGCGATGAAGGCCCTCACCAAGCGGGTACTGGCCAAACGCGCCCAGGCCACGGCGGACGAGGACCCCACGGAGGCCCGCGCCACCGCCGGTGACGACTCCGACGACGCCGCCCCCGCCGTCGTGGGCCCGCGCAACCAGCCCGCCTCCCGCGGCCGGGGCCGCGGCCGGACCTCGGGGAAGCGCCGATGACCGGCATCCAGGAGCTGCTGCTCAGCCGCATCCGCGACGTCGCCGACTACCCGGAGCCGGGCGTGATGTTCAAGGACATCACCCCGCTCCTGGCCGACCCGGCGGCCTTCACCGCCCTCACAGACGCGCTGGCCGACATCGCCACGGACACCGGCGCCACCAAGATCGTCGGGCTGGAGGCCCGGGGCTTCATCCTCGGCGCCCCGGTCGCCGTCCGCGCGGGCCTGGGCTTCATCCCGGTCCGCAAGGCCGGCAAGCTGCCCGGGGCCACCCTGCGCCAGGCCTACGACCTGGAGTACGGCTCGGCGGAGATCGAGGTGCACGCGGAGGACCTGGCCGCCGGCGACCGCGTCCTCATCGTGGACGACGTCCTGGCCACAGGCGGTACCGCCGAGGCCGCGATCCAGCTCATCCAGCGCGCGGGCGCCGAGGTCTGCGGCCTCGCGGTCCTGATGGAGCTGGGCTTCCTGAGCGGCCGGGCCCGCCTGGAGCAGGCCCTCGGCGGGGCTCCGCTTGAGGCCCTCCTCCAGGTCTGACAGGTCTGACGGATCCGCACAGCGCGACGGCCGCCCCGGGAACACCGGGGCGGCCGTCGGCGTACGGACACCTGCCGCACACCGGAGAACCCTCCGAGGACACCTGATGGAATCCCGCGGCTGCCTCGTGCGTTGCATGGGTACACGGTCCTCACAGCAGTCTGGAGACGATGACCGGTCGCAGGATCGCTACCATGGGGTCTCCGGAGCCTGACCGGGGGACCCGGATCGCGCACGAGGAGCCCTCTTGCCAGACGAGGCCCAGCCACTGACCGCCGCCAAGCCCGAGCCCGCCTCGGCTGCAGCGGCGAAGCCCGCGCCGAGCGCTTCGCAGGTGAAGAACGACACCCGCGGGACGGTCGAGCGCGCCCAGTCCGCGCCCGTCGAGAAGAGCGCCGAGTCCTCGCGTCCCAAGCCGTCGCCCGCTGCCGACTCCGCCCGGGCGGGCGGACCGCAGGCACCCGAGCGCCCGGTACAGCCGCCCGTGGTGCGCCCGCCGGCCGTCCAGCCCGGCCGCACCGGCTCCTCCAACCGCGTCCGGGCCCGCCTCGCCCGCCTCGGCGTCCAGCGCGCGAACCCGTACAACCCGGTGCTGGAGCCGCTGCTGCGGATAGTGCGCAGCAACGACCCCAAGATCGAGAACGCCACCCTGCGCCAGATCGAGCGGGCCTACCAGGTCGCCGAGCGCTGGCACCGCGGTCAGAAGCGCAAGAGCGGCGACCCGTACATCACGCATCCGCTCGCCGTCACCACCATCCTCGCCGAGCTGGGCATGGACCCGGCCACCCTGATGGCCGGGCTGCTGCACGACACCGTCGAGGACACCGAGTACGGCCTCGACCAGCTGCGCCGCGACTTCGGCGACACCGTCGCCCTGCTCGTGGACGGCGTCACCAAGCTGGACAAGGTCAAGTTCGGCGAGGCCGCGCAGGCCGAGACCGTGCGCAAGATGGTCGTCGCCATGGCCAAGGACCCGCGCGTCCTGGTCATCAAGCTCGCCGACCGCCTGCACAACATGCGCACCATGCGCTACCTCAAGCGCGAGAAGCAGGAGAAGAAGGCGCGCGAGACGCTGGAGATCTACGCTCCGCTCGCCCACCGCCTCGGCATGAACACCATCAAGTGGGAGCTGGAGGACCTCGCGTTCGCGATCCTCTATCCCAAGATGTACGACGAGATCGTACGGCTGGTGGCCGAGCGGGCGCCGAAGCGTGACGAGTATCTGGCCATAGTGACCGACGAGGTCCAGGCCGACCTGCGGGCCGCCCGGATCAAGGCGACCGTCACCGGCCGCCCGAAGCACTACTACAGCGTCTACCAGAAGATGATCGTGCGGGGCCGCGACTTCGCCGAGATCTACGACCTGGTGGGCATCCGTGTCCTCGTGGACACGGTCCGCGACTGCTACGCGGCGCTCGGCACGGTACACGCGCGATGGAACCCGGTCCCCGGCCGGTTCAAGGACTACATCGCGATGCCCAAGTTCAACATGTACCAGTCGCTGCACACGACGGTCATCGGGCCCAACGGCAAGCCGGTCGAGCTCCAGATCCGCACCTTCGACATGCACCGCCGCGCCGAGTACGGCATCGCGGCGCACTGGAAGTACAAGCAGGAGGCCGTCGCCGGCGCCTCCAAGGTCCGCACCGACGTGCCGAAGGCGTCCGGCAAGGACAAGGACGCCATCAACGACATGGCGTGGCTGCGGCAGCTGCTGGACTGGCAGAAGGAGACCGAGGACCCCAGTGAGTTCCTGGAGTCCCTGCGCTTCGACCTGTCCCGCAACGAGGTCTTCGTCTTCACCCCCAAGGGCGACGTCATCGCGCTGCCCGCCGGCGCGACCCCGGTGGACTTCGCGTACGCCGTCCACACCGAGGTCGGCCACCGCACCATAGGGGCGCGGGTCAACGGCCGCCTCGTACCGCTCGAATCCACCCTGGACAACGGCGACCTGGTGGAGGTCTTCACCTCCAAGGCACCCGGCGCCGGTCCGTCCCGCGACTGGCTCGGCTTCGTCAAGTCGCCCCGGGCGCGCAACAAGATCCGGGCCTGGTTCTCCAAGGAGCGCCGGGACGAGGCGATCGAGCACGGCAAGGACGCCATCGTGCGGGCCATGCGCAAGCAGAACCTGCCGATCCAGCGCATTCTCACCGGCGACTCCCTCGTCACGCTCGCGCACGAGATGCGGTACTCGGACATCTCCGCGTTGTACGCGGCGATCGGCGAGGGCCATGTCTCCGCGCAGCACATCGTGCAGAAGCTCGTGCAGGCCCTCGGCGGCGAGGAGGCCGCCACCGATGAGATCGACGAGACGGTCCCGCCGTCCCGCAGCCGCGGCCGCAAGCGCCGCTCCAGCGCCGACCCCGGCGTCGTCGTCAAGGGCGTCGACGACGTGTGGGTCAAGCTGGCCCGCTGCTGTACGCCCGTGCCCGGCGACCCGATCATCGGTTTCGTCACGCGCGGTAGCGGTGTATCGGTTCACCGCAGCGACTGCGTCAACGTCGATTCACTGTCCCGGGAGCCGGAGCGGATCCTCGACGTCGAGTGGGCGCCCACCCAGTCCTCGGTCTTCCTGGTGGCCATCCAGGTCGAGGCGCTGGACCGCTCCCGCCTGCTGTCGGACGTCACGCGCGTGCTGTCCGACCAGCACGTCAACATCCTCTCCGCGGCCGTCCAGACGTCCCGCGACCGGGTGGCCACCTCCCGGTTCACGTTCGAGATGGGCGACCCCAAGCACCTCGGCCATGTCCTGAAGGCCGTCCGGGGCGTGGAGGGCGTGTACGACGTCTATCGCGTGACCTCGGGACGCACTCGGTCGTAGAGCCCGCGTGCGGGCCCGCACCGGCGGGCCACGCAAAGGGCCCCGTACGCGCGTACGGGGCCCTCTCACATGCGCGGTGAGGTGTTCAGCCGCCGAACTCCTGAAGGCCCTTCAGAGCCTGGTCCAGCAGCGCCTGGCGGCCCTCCAGCTCACGCTCCAGCTTGTCGGCCTTGGCGTTGTTGCCCTGGGCGCGCGCCTGCTCGATCTGGGCCCGGAGCTTGTCCACGGCGGCCTGGAGCTGACCGGTCAGACCCTCGGCACGCGCGCGTGCCTCCGGGTTCGTGCGGCGCCACTCGGCCTCCTCGGCCTCCTGGATCGCCCGCTCGACGACGTGCATCCGGCCCTCGACCTTCGGCCGCGCGTCCCGCGGGACGTGACCGATGGCCTCCCAGCGCTCGTTGATCGAGCGGAAGGCGGCACGGGCGGCCTTCAGGTCGCCGATGGGCAGGAGTTTCTCGGCCTCCTCGGCCAGCTCCTCCTTCAGCTTCAGGTTCTCCGACTGCTCCGCGTCCCGCTCGGCGAACACCGAACTGCGCGCCGCGAAGAACACGTCCTGGGCACCGCGGAAGCGGTTCCACAGGTCGTCCTCGTGCTCACGCTGGGCGCGGCCCGCGGCCTTCCACTCCGCCATCAGCTCCCGGTACCGGGCGGCCGTCGGACCCCAGTCCGTCGAACCCGACAGCGCCTCGGCCTCGGCGACCAGCCGCTCCTTGATCCGGCGGGCCTCCTCACGCTGCGCGTCCAGCTGCGCGAAGTGCGCCTTGCGGCGCTTGGAGAACGCCGACCGGGCGTGCGAGAAGCGGTGCCACAGCTCGTCGTCGGACTTGCGGTCCAGGCGCGGCAGCCCCTTCCAGGTGTCCACCAGCGCCCGCAGCCGCTCCCCCGCGGCCCGCCACTGGTCGGACTGCGCCAGCTGCTCGGCCTCCGCGACCAGGTCCTCCTTGGACTTGCGGGCCTCGTCGGACTGCTTGGCCCGCTGCGCCTTGCGCTCCTCGCGGCGCGCCTCGACGGTCGCCACGAGCTTGTCCAGCCGGCCCCGCAGCGCGTCCAGGTCGCCGACCGCGTGGTGCGCGTCCACCTGCTCGCGCAGATGGCCGATGGCGACCTGGGCGTCCTTCGCCGACAGGTCGGTGGTCTGCACTCGCTTCTCGAGGAGGCCGATCTCGACAACCAGGCCCTCGTACTTGCGCTCGAAGTAGGCCAGCGCCTCCTCAGGGGAGCCGGCCTGCCAGGAACCGACGACCTTCTCGCCGTCGGCCGTACGCACGTACACGGTCCCCGTCTCGTCGACGCGGCCCCACGGGTCGCTGCTCACAGCGCCTCCTCCACATGATGCCTGCGGGGGGCGTCAGCCCCCCGGGCATCGTCCACAGTTTCGTCACGGCCAACATAGGCGACCAGCGGGTTGCCTGTCCGCATCCAGCGCGACCGAAATTCCGCAGTTGGCCGTTCTCGGACGTACGGCGTCGTCAGGACTTCGTGACGGTCGCCTTGTCGATCACCACGGTGGCGTTGGGAGCGGTGTTGCCGGTGGTCGGGTCGGCCGCCTGCGCGCCGGCGTCGGCGACCTTCTTCAGCACCTTCATGCCCGCCGCGTCGACCGTGCCGAACGGGGTGTACTGGGGCGGCAGGGGGCTGTCCTTGTAGACGAGGAAGAACTGGCTGCCGCCGGTGTGCTTCTGGCCGGTGTTGGCCATCGCGACCGTCCCCGCCGGGTACGTGTTGGCCTTCAGGCTCTTGTCCTTCAGGTTCTCGTCCGGGAGCGTGTAGCCGGGGCCGCCCATACCGGTGCCCTGCGGGTCGCCGCACTGGAGCACGAAGATCCCCTCGACGGTGAGCCGGTGGCACTTGGTGTGGTCGAAGTAGCCCTTGCCCGCGAGGAAGGCGAACGAGTTCACCGTGTGCGGGGCGGCCGACGTCTTCAGGTCGATGCCGATGTCACCGCAGGTCGTCGCGAGCTTCATCGTGTACGTCGCCGACGTGTCGATCGTCATCGCCGGCTCCTTCTTCCAGCTCAGCTTCTTCACCGAGCCGGCCGCCGCCTTCTCGCACGGGTCCGGGGCCTTGCTGGTCGGCGTGGCGCTCGGCGTGGTCTCGGCGCTCGCGTTGGCCTTCTTGTCGTCGTCCTTCAGCACGCCGGTCGTGTACAGGGCGACGCTGCCGATCACGACCACGCCGAGTACCGACGCGATCACGGAGTTGCGCAGGCGGGCCTTGCGCCGTGCCTGGGTGCGCCGCTGCTGCTGCCGCAAGAACTTCTCCCGGGCGAGCTGACGCCGCCGCTGCTCCTGGCTGACCACCGGGTTTTCTCCTCATGCGTGTCGTGTGTCGGGCGGTACGCGTTGCGTCCTCGTGATCCGACCGCTGCGTGTAGCCCCGTACCGTATATGGGTTCGCTGAGGAAACGGCAGCGCCGGTAGGCTCTGACAACAGCTGAAGCCGCTTGCAGTCGACACAACGAAGGACGATCGTGCTCATTGCCGGGTTCCCCGCCGGGGCCTGGGGGACGAACTGTTATCTCGTCGCCCCCGCCGCCGGTGAGGAGTGCGTGATCATCGACCCCGGCCACCAGGCCGCCGAAGGCGTCGAGGAAACGCTGAAGAAGCATCGGCTCAAGCCCGTCGCCGTCGTCCTCACCCACGGCCACATCGACCACGTGGCCTCCGTCGTCCCCGTCTGCGGTGCGCACGACGTACCGGCCTGGATCCACCCCGAGGACCGGTACATGATGAGCGACCCCGGGAAGGCGCTCGGCCGCTCCATCGGCATGCCGCTGCTGGGCGAGCTGACCGTGGGGGAGCCGGACGACGTCAAGGAGCTGACCGACGGCGCGCAGTTGGAGCTGGCCGGGCTGGAGTTCTCCGTCGCGCACGCGCCGGGCCATACCAAGGGGTCGGTGACCTTCCAGATGCCCGAGACCGCGGACATCCCGTCGGTCTTCTTCTCGGGCGATCTGCTCTTCGCCGGCTCCATCGGACGCACCGACCTGCCCGGCGGTGACATGGCCGAGATGCTCGACTCGCTGGCCCGCGTGTGCCTGCCGCTCGACGACTCGACCGTGGTGCTGTCCGGCCACGGCCCCCAGACGACCATCGGCCAGGAGCGCGCCACCAACCCGTATCTGCGGCAAGTGGCCGCAGGCCGCCAGGAGCGCGGCAGCGCGGACGCTCCCCGACGAGGAATGTGACGAGACCTTCCGTGAGCACCTTCAAGGCCCCCAAGGGCACGTACGACCTGATCCCGCCGGACTCCGCCACGTACCTGGCCGTCCGTGAGGCGATCGCCGCACCGCTGCGCAACTCCGGCTACGGCTACATCGAGACACCCGGCTTCGAGAACGTCGAGCTGTTCGCGCGCGGTGTCGGCGAGTCCACCGACATCGTGACCAAGGAGATGTACGCCTTCGAGACCAAGGGCGGCGACAGGCTCGCACTGCGCCCCGAGGGCACCGCCTCCGTGCTGCGCGCGGCCCTGGAGGCCAGCCTGCACAAGTCGGGCAACCTCCCGGTCAAGCTCTGGTACTCGGGCTCGTACTACCGCTACGAGCGCCCCCAGAAGGGCCGTTACCGCCACTTCTCCCAGGTCGGCGCCGAGGCGATCGGCGCCGAGGACCCGGCGCTGGACGCCGAGCTGATCATCCTGGCCGACCAGGCCTACCGCTCGCTGGGCCTCAGGAACTTCCGCATCCTGCTGAACAGCCTGGGCGACAAGGAGTGCCGGCCGGTGTACCGGGCCGCGCTCCAGGAGTTCCTGCGCGGCCTGGACCTGGACGAGGACACGCGCCGCCGGGTCGACATCAACCCGCTGCGCGTCCTGGACGACAAGCGGGAGTCGGTCCAGAAGCAGCTCGGGGACGCCCCGCTGCTGCGCGACTACCTCTGCGACGCCTGCAAGGCGTACCACGAGGAGGTCCGTGCCCTGATCACGGCGGCGGGCGTGGCCTTCGAGGACGACCCGAAGCTGGTGCGCGGCCTGGACTACTACACCCGCACCACGTTCGAGTTCGTGCACGACGGTCTGGGCTCCCAGTCCGCCGTGGGCGGCGGCGGCCGCTACGACGGCCTGTCCGAGATGATCGGCGGCCCCGCGCTGCCGTCCGTCGGCTGGGCCCTCGGCGTGGACCGTACGGTGCTGGCCCTGGAGGCCGAGGGTGTGGAGCTGGACATCCCGTCCTCGACCAGCGTCTACGCGGTGCCGCTCGGCGAGGAGGCCCGCCGGGTGCTGTTCGCGAAGGTCACCGAGTTGCGCAAGGTGGGCATCGCGGCGGACTTCGCGTACGGCGGCAAGGGGCTGAAGGGCGCCATGAAGAACGCCAACCGCAGCGGGGCCCGCTACGCGGTCGTGGCCGGCGAGCGCGACCTCGCCGAGGGCGTCGTCCAGCTCAAGGACATGGCGTCCGGCGAGCAGACGGCCATCGGCGTCAACGAGATCGTGGCGGAGCTGGAGTCCCGGCTGGGCTGAGGCGGTCGGGGCGGGGAGCGGGCGTGCCCGGCTCTCCGCCCCATCCGTCCGTCCGCGCGAGCCCTGACCCCGGCCCGTGCCTGCTAGGCGTTGAAGTTGTGCGTGTGGTTGGGCTTGCTCACGACGATCTCGTGCATGAGGATCTGCCGTGAGCTGGTGTCGGCCGTGTTCGCGCACCATTCGAAGACGTGGCTGGGGACCAGCTCCTGGTACTGGTCGCGCCATTCCGTCCCGTCCGACGCGTACGCGTAGCCGTACCAGATCGGGTTCACGCCGACGGCGCTGCCGGCGAAGACGACCGCGGACTGCCCCGGGTCGATGCGCCACCAGCCCTCCTTCAGCCAGTTGCTGCCGTCGGAGCAGTTGGGCTGGTGCCGCTCGACCATCGCCCAGATGGTTTGGTGGTAGTTGTTCCTGAAGGTCAGCGCCATGGTGTCACTCCTACTCCGATTCCGGCTTCCTGCGGGCGGCGGGGCGGCCGTCGAGCCGAGCGGGAACGCCGGACCCCTGTGCCGGGCGCACCTCGCTCATGCTCTCCTCGTGCTCGGACGCGGCCGCCGCCCCGCCCGCGGCCAGCACGCGCTCCAGCAGCTCTTCGTCGGCGTCCGTCGTCGGGTGCGTCTCGACGGGATTCTCCTGTGACATGCACTTCTCCAATCGCGGTGGTACGGCGGACACATTCCCGGCCGGGAGGGCGGTCGTACCGGCGGGGACGCGCTCTCGACTCGTCCGAGTGAATCGTGTGGAGTGCCGGGACCACGTCCGAAGGCCGGGGCCCTGTCGCGAGGACCGCCGGGCACCCAGCCGCTCCGGCATACGGCCACGGCGGGAACCGAACGCTCCGGGACGACCGTGCGTACCTTCTTATGTCCAGCGAACGGTGGACGGGGCCGCGTGTGCGGCACAATGGCCCCTGCCCGAAGAAGGTCCGACTCTCGAGCAGACGGAATCGGCGTGATGAGCAAGATGACAGTCAAAGGCGTCTCCGCGGAGCCCGGTCCGGAGCGTGCCGCCGACGCCCCGCGCGCGGTGGCCGGCAGCCGTGCTTTTGCCATCCTGCTGGTGATCACCGGCGCGGCCGGTCTGCTGGCCGCCTGGGTCATCACGATCGACAAGTTCAAGCTGCTGGAAGCCAAGGCCGCCGGAAAGACCTTCACCCCCGGCTGCAGCCTCAACCCGGTGGTCTCCTGCGGCAGCGTCATGGAGAGCAAGCAGGCCGCCGCCTTCGGCTTCCCCAACCCGATGCTCGGCCTGGTGTGCTACGGCATCGTCATCTGCGTCGGCATGAGCCTGCTGGCCCGCGCCCGGTTCCCGCGCTGGTACTGGCTGACCTTCAACTTCGGCACCCTCTTCGGCGTCGCGTTCTGCACCTGGCTGCAGTACCAGTCCCTGTACCGGATCAACGCGCTGTGCCTGTGGTGCTCGCTGGCCTGGATCGCCACGATCACCATGTTCTGGTACGTGACCTCGTTCAACATCCGCAACGACTTCCTGCCGTCCCCGCGCGGGCTGAAGTCCTTCTTCGGCGAGTTCACCTGGGTGCTGCCGGTCCTGCACGTCGGCGTCATCGGCATGCTGGTCCTCACCCGCTGGTGGGACTTCTGGACCAGCTGACCGCCCGGATGGGATTGTCGGTGCGGTGTTCTAGGGTTTCAGCGTGGAACCCGACCTCTTCACCGCCGCAGCAGAAGAACGCCAGGAGAAGGACCCGGCGGCCAGTCCCCTGGCGGTGCGCATGCGCCCGCGCACGCTCGACGAGGTCGTGGGCCAGCAGCATCTGCTGAAGCCCGGATCGCCCCTGCGCCGCCTGGTCGGCGAGGGCTCCGGCGGCCCCGCCGGACCGTCCTCGGTGATCCTCTGGGGCCCGCCCGGCACCGGCAAGACCACCCTGGCGTACGTCGTCTCGAAGGCGACCGACAAGCGGTTCGTGGAGCTGTCCGCGATCACCGCGGGCGTCAAGGAGGTCCGCGCGGTCATCGACGGCGCCCGCCGCGCCAGCGGCGGCTTCGGCAAGGAGACCGTCCTCTTCCTGGACGAGATCCACCGCTTCAGCAAGGCCCAGCAGGACTCCCTGCTCCCGGCGGTGGAGAACCGCTGGGTGACCCTGATCGCGGCCACCACGGAGAACCCGTACTTCTCGGTGATCTCCCCGCTGCTCTCCCGCTCCCTCCTGCTCACCCTGGAACCGCTCACCGACGACGACATCCGCGGACTGCTCCGGCGCGCCCTCGCCGACGAGCGCGGGCTGAAGGACGCCGTCGGCCTCCCCGAGGACACCGAGGACCACCTGCTGCGGATCGCCGGCGGCGACGCCCGGCGGGCCCTGACCGCCCTGGAGGCCGCCGCCGGGTCCGCCCTGGACCAGGGCGAGAGCGAGATCAGCCTCCGGACGCTGGAGCAGACGGTCGACCGGGCCGCGCTGAAGTACGACCGCGACGGCGACCAGCACTACGACGTCGCCAGCGCCCTCATCAAGTCCATCCGCGGCTCCGACGTCGACGCGGCCCTGCACTACCTGGCCCGCATGATCGAGGCCGGCGAGGACCCCCGGTTCATCGCCCGCCGCCTGATGATCTCCGCGAGCGAGGACATCGGCCTGGCCGACCCGAACGCCCTGCCCATCGCGGTCGCCGCCGCCCAGGCCGTGGCCATGATCGGCTTCCCGGAGGCCGCCCTCACCCTCAGCCACGCCACGATCGCCCTGGCCCTCGCCCCCAAGTCCAACTCGGCGACCACCGCCATCGGCGCCGCCCTGGAGGACGTACGCAAGGGCCTGGCCGGCCCGGTGCCGCCGCATCTGCGCGACGGGCACTACCAGGGCGCCGCCAAGCTCGGCCACGCCCAGGGGTATGTGTACCCGCACGACCTGCCCGAGGGCATCGCCCGGCAGCAGTACGCCCCGGACGCCCTGAAGGACCGCGAGTACTACGCGCCGGGCCGGCACGGAGCGGAGGCCAGATACGCGGACGCCGTGGAGTGGACCCGCAGACACCTCGGTCGCAAGAGGTCCTGAGCGCCCTGTAAACTGCTTCGAAGTGCTGTGTCCCGTGCTGTCAGAGCGGGACGGTCAGCCGGAGATCCGGTCCCCAGCGGACCGACTCCAGGGAGCGTCGCGCACCGTCGAACGGTGTCGCGGGCAGCCCACCACCACCCGGAACCTCGGGATCGGTCGGTGGGCCACTCGCGTGCTGCACGTATGTGCCCAGACCAGGGAAGCGGCTGCCCGGCAGGTCCCTCGCGGACCCGACGGGTTTTCCCGGCTGCGGATGCGACCTCCGTAACCCTGACAAGCCGGAAACACAGGAAAAGAGACACACAAGTGGCGAATCAGTCCCGCCCCAAGGTCAAGAAGTCGCGTGCCCTCGGCATCGCGCTGACCCCGAAGGCCGTCAAGTACTTCGAGGCCCGCCCCTACCCGCCGGGCGAGCACGGCCGTGGCCGCAAGCAGAACTCGGACTACAAGGTCCGTCTGCTGGAGAAGCAGCGCCTGCGTGCGCAGTACGACGTGTCCGAGCGTCAGCTCGTCCGCGCCTACGAGCGTGCCTCCAAGGTCCAGGGCAAGACCGGTGAGGCCCTGATCATCGAGCTCGAGCGCCGTCTCGACGCGCTGGTCCTGCGTTCGGGCATCGCCCGCACGATCTACCAGGCCCGCCAGATGGTCGTCCACGGCCACATCCAGGTCAACGGCCAGAAGGTCGACAAGCCGTCCTTCCGCGTCCGCCCGGACGACGTCGTGCAGGTTCGCGACCGCTCCAAGGACAAGACGCTCTTCCAGATCGCCCGTGAGGGTGGCTTCGCTCCCGATGGCGAGACCCCGCGCTACCTCCAGGTGAACCTCAAGGCCCTGGCGTTCCGCCTGGACCGCGAGCCGAACCGCAAGGAGATCCCGGTGATCTGCGACGAGCAGCTCGTCGTCGAGTACTACGCCCGCTGACCCCAGCCCCGGCGTAGCACCTCAGCCCGCCGTCTCCCCGCCCTTCCGGGTGGGCGAGGCGGCGGGTTCGCGTTTCCCGGTCCCACCGCATTTCCCGGTTTCCCCCTGCCTTCCGGCTTCGCCCTCCGCCCCGGGCTCGTCCCGCCTCCCGGCCTCGCCGGCCCGCCCGGCCAACGGCCCGCGCGGCGCCGGAAGCGCCCCCAGCGGCCTTGCTTCCCGGTCCCGCAGCGCCCGGGCCACCGCCGCCTCCCGGTCCAGCCCGGCACCCTCCCGCAGGCACTCCGCGTACCGGGCCTCCCCGAGCGCCTGCCGTGCGGCCGCCTCGCACTGCTCGTGCGGGGCGTTGTAGTACGCCGAACCGAACAGCCGCAGCCCCACCGAGGGCCACAGCCGCCCCGCGGCGCCCTGGAGCACCGCCGCCTCCGCCGCATCCCCCTGCGTCACCGTCACCAGCGCCAGCAGCTCGATCGTCAGCACCGAGCCCAGCAGGTCATGGAAGGCGTGCGCGTTACGCAGGCAGTCCGCCAGCAGCTCCCGCGCGCCCGCCGGATCCCCGTCCAGCCAGGCCGCGTACGCCAGCACATACAGCGCGTACGACCGCGCCCACCGCTCCCCGTGGTCCTCGCACACCCGGCGCACGTCCTCGCACAGCCGCACCGCGTCCGCCAGATCCCCCTGGAACGCCCGGGCCATCGCCAGCTCCACCTGGCCCATCAGGACGTTGCTGTTCAGCTCGCCGATCTCCTGGTAGCGGTGCAGCGCCGACCGCAGCAGCGTTTCTGCGCGGGCCATGTCATCCGTGACCAGGGCCAGACAGCCGGTGCGGTGCTCGGCGTACGCCACCGCCGTCGGGTCGGCCGAGCGTTCCGCCTGCTCCCGGCAGGCCCGCAGCGCCCGCAGCGCCGGCACGGTGTCGCCCTGGAGGATCGCCACATAGCCGAGCACCCACAGCGCCTTCAGCCGGGACCGCTCGTACGCGGACTCCAGCCCCACGCTGCGCTCCAGCCAGCGCCGTCCCTCCGCGAGCCGGCCGCAGCCCACCCAGCAGAACCACAGCGAACCGGCCAGATGCTGGCCCAGATGGGCCTCCTCCGGCTCGGTCATACAGAACTCCAGCGCGATCCGCAGATTCGGCAGCTCGGCCTCGACCCGCGCGGCCACCTCCCGCTGCCGGGGCGAGAACCACTCCAGCTCGCACCAGGTCGCCAGGCCCAGGTACCAGTCGCGGTGCCGTCTGCGCAGCCGGCCCGCGTCCCCGGTCGCCTCCAGCCACTCGGCGCCGTAGGCCCGGACGGTGTCCAGCATCCGGTAGCGCGGGCCCGTCGGGGCCTCCTCGCGGGCGATGACCGACTGGGCGAGCAACTCCGACAGCACATCCAGGACCTCCTCCGCGGGCAGCCCCTCCCCGCTGCACAGGTACTCGGCCGCCTCCAGGTCGAAGGTCCCCGCGAACACCGACAGCCGTGCCCACAGCAGCCGCTCGGCGGGCGTGCACAGCTCGTGGCTCCAACCGATCGCCGTGCGCAGCGTCTGGTGCCGGGGGAGGGCGTCCCGGCCGCCGCCCGTCAGCAGCCGGAACCGGTCGTCCAGCCGCTGCAGGAGCTGGGCCGGGGACAGGGCCCGCAGCCGCCCGGCGGCCAGTTCCAGCGCCAGCGGGATCCCCTCCAGCCGGCGGCACATCTCACGCACCTCGGCGCCGTCGGCCACCGGCGTGCCCTGCGTCCGGGCCCGGTCCGTGAACAGCTCCACCGCCTCGTCCTCGCCGAGCGGCGCCAGCGGGTACAGCCGCTCGCCCGCCAGGCCCAGCGGCCGCCGGCCCACGGCCAGCACCCGCAGCTCCGGCAGCTTGCGCAGCAGCTCCGCCACCAGCTCGGCACAGGCGTCCACCAAGTGCTCGAACCCGTCCAGCACCAGCAGGGCCCGGCGGCCGGACAGGTGGTCCCGCAGCATCTCCCGGGGCGTCCGGGCCGTGTGGTCGGTCAGCCCCAGCGCCTCCGCGACCGCGTACTCCACGAACTGCGGATCACGCACGGGCGCCAGCTCCACCCGCCCCCGGCGCGCCGCGGGCACGCCACCCGCCGCGGCGCCGGACGCCCACCCCGCCGCCACCCGCTCGGCCAGCCGGGACTTGCCGACCCCGCCCACGCCGGTCACGGTCACCAGGCGGCCCTGGCCGAGCGCCGCCGTCAGTTCGGCCAGCTCGGCCGTGCGCCCGACGAAAGCGGTGAGTTCGAGGGGCGGATCGCCCTCCGTCCAGGAACCGGGGCTGTAAGGACCTCGCATAGGACACGGAGCGTACTGAAGTGTGTGCATTCCGTACAATCGCTTCCCGCAACTCGCGCCCGCCGACAGCTAATCCGGTACGGAGCCTTTGCCCCGGCGCGATAGGCTCGGGGCACTACTTTTTCGATGCTCAGGCACGTTTCAGGGAGCGGGTGCGCACAGTGTCCGGTGGAGAGGTGGCCGGGATCCTGGTGGCCGTCTTCTGGGCGATCCTGGTCTCCTTCCTCGCGGTTGCACTGGCGAGGCTGGCCCAGACGCTCAAGGCGACCACCAAGCTCGTCGCGGACGTGACCGACCAGGCGGTGCCGCTGCTCGCCGACGCCTCCCAGGCCGTACGGTCCGCGCAGACCCAGATCGACCGGGTCGACGCGATCGCCACCGACGTCCAGGAGGTCACCTCGAACGCCTCGGCGCTGTCGAGCACCGTCGCCTCCACCTTCGGCGGCCCGCTGGTCAAGGTCGCGGCCTTCGGCTACGGCGTCCGCCGGGCGCTGGGCGGCCGCAAGGAGGACGTGCCCGCAAAGTCGCCCCGGCGTACCGTGATCGTGGGCCGGACGGTCCCCGCCGCACGACGCAAGCGGAAGTAAGGACTGAGACCGAGCGATGTTCCGCCGTACGTTCTGGTTCACCACCGGTGTCGCCGCCGGAGTGTGGGCCACCACCAAGGTCAACCGCAAGCTGAAGCAGCTGACCCCGGAGAGCCTGGCCGCCACCGCGGCGAACAAGGCCCTGGAGACCGGTCAGCGGCTGAAGGACCGCGCGGTCGGCTTCGCGCTCGACGTCCGGGACAACATGGCGCAGCGGGAGGCCGAGCTGGAGGAGGCGCTCGGCATCCAGGAGAGCCCGGAACTCCCCGCCGCCCGGCGGTTCGCCGCCATCGAGAACAACCGCAGCAAGCCGAAGTACGTCGAACCCACGACGTACTCGTACAACCGGAATGAGGACCACTGATGGAGTCGGCCGAGATTCGCCGCCGCTGGCTGAGCTTCTTCGAGGAGCGCGGGCACACCGTCGTCCCTTCGGCGTCGCTCATCGCGGACGACCCGACTCTGCTCCTCGTCCCCGCCGGCATGGTGCCCTTCAAGCCCTACTTCCTGGGTGAGGTCAAGCCGCCGTTCCCGCGCGCCACCAGCGTGCAGAAGTGCGTGCGCACGCCCGACATCGAAGAGGTCGGCAAGACCACGCGCCACGGCACGTTCTTCCAGATGTGCGGCAACTTCTCCTTCGGCGACTACTTCAAGGAAGGCGCCATCAAGTTCGCCTGGGAGCTGCTCACCACGCCCCAGGACAAGGGCGGTTACGGCCTGGAGCCGGAGCGCCTGTGGATCACCGTCTACAAGGACGACGACGAGGCCGAGCGCATCTGGCACGAGGTCGTCGGCGTGCCGAAGGAGCGCATCCAGCGCCTCGGCATGAAGGACAACTACTGGTCCATGGGCGTCCCCGGCCCGTGCGGCCCCTGCTCCGAGATCAACTACGACCGCGGCCCCGACTTCGGCGTCGAGGGCGGCCCCGCCGTCAACGACGAGCGGTACGTGGAGATCTGGAACCTCGTCTTCATGCAGTACGAGCGCGGCGAGGGCATCGGCAAGGACAACTTCGAGATCCTCGGGGACCTGCCGAGCAAGAACATCGACACCGGCCTCGGCCTCGAACGGCTCGCCATGATTCTGCAGGGCGTGCAGAACATGTACGAGATCGACACCTCGATGGCCGTCATCGACAAGGCCACCGAGCTGACCGGCGTCCGCTACGGCGACGCCCACGCCTCGGACGTGGCCCTGCGTGTCGTCACCGACCACATGCGCACCGCCACCATGCTCATCGGCGACGGCGTCACCCCGGGCAACGAGGGCCGTGGCTATGTGCTGCGCCGCATCATGCGCCGCGCCATCCGCAACATGCGCCTGCTCGGTGCCACCGGCCCGGTCGTCAAGGACCTGGTCGACACCGTGATCGGCATGATGGGCCAGCAGTACCCCGAGCTGATCACCGACCGCGAGCGCATCGAGAAGGTCGCCCTCGCCGAGGAGAATGCCTTCCTCAAGACGCTCAAGGCCGGCACCAACATCCTCGACACCGCCGTCACCGAGACCAAGCAGGCCGGCTCCACCGTGCTGCCCGGCGACAAGGCGTTCCTGCTCCACGACACCTGGGGCTTCCCGATCGACCTCACCCTGGAGATGGCCGCCGAGCAGGGCCTGTCCGTGGACGAGGACGGCTTCCGCCGCCTGATGAAGGAGCAGCGGGAGCGCGCCAAGGCCGACGCCCAGGCCAAGAAGACCGGCCACGCCGACATGGGCGCCTACCGCGAGATCGCCGACAGCGCCGGCGAGACCGACTTCATCGGCTACACGGACACCGAGGGCGAGTCCACGATCGTCGGCATCCTGGTCGACGGCGTCTCCTCCCCGGCCGCCACCGAGGGCGACGAGGTCGAGGTCGTCCTCGACCGCACCCCGTTCTACGCCGAGGGCGGCGGCCAGATCGGCGACACCGGCAAGATCAAGGTCGACTCCGGTGCCGTCATCGAGGTCCGCGACTGCCAGAAGCCGGTGCCGGGCGTGTACGTCCACAAGGGCGTCGTCCAGGTCGGCGAGGTGACCGTCGGGGCCAAGGCCCACGCCTCCATCGACGCCCGCCGCCGCACGGCCATCGCCCGTGCCCACTCGGCCACCCACCTGACCCACCAGGCCCTGCGCGACGCCCTCGGCCCGACGGCCGCCCAGGCCGGCTCGGAGAACCAGCCGGGCCGCTTCCGCTTCGACTTCGGCTCCCCGTCCGCCGTCCCGACGGCCGTGATGACCGACGTCGAGCAGAAGATCAACGAGGTGCTCGCCCGCGACCTCGACGTACGCGCCGAGGTCATGGGCATCGACGACGCCAGGAAGCAGGGCGCCATCGCCGAGTTCGGCGAGAAGTACGGCGAGCGGGTCCGGGTCGTGACCATCGGCGACTTCTCCAAGGAGCTGTGCGGCGGCACGCACGTGCACAACACCGCCCAGCTGGGCCTGGTGAAGCTGCTCGGCGAGTCCTCCATCGGCTCCGGTGTGCGCCGTATCGAGGCCCTCGTCGGCGTGGACGCCTACCACTTCCTCGCCCGTGAGCACACGGTCGTCAACCAGCTCACCGAGCTGCTCAAGGGCCGCCCGGAGGAGCTGCCGGAGAAGGTCTCCGCCATGCTCGGCAAGCTGAAGGACGCCGAGAAGGAGATCGAGAAGTTCCGCGCCGAGAAGGTGCTCCAGGCCGCCGCCGGTCTCGCCGAGTCCGCCAAGGACGTGCGGGGCATCGCTCTTGTCACCGGCCGGGTCCCGGACGGCACCACCCCGGACGACCTGCGCAAGCTGGTCCTCGACGTACGCGGCCGCATCCAGGGCGGCCGGGCCGCCGTGGTCGCCCTGTTCACGGTGAACAACGGCAAGCCGCTGACGGTCATCGCCACCAACGACGCCGCCCGCGAGCGCGGTCTCAAGGCCGGTGACCTGGTCCGTACGGCCGCCAAGACCCTCGGCGGCGGCGGTGGCGGCAAGCCGGACGTCGCCCAGGGCGGCGGCCAGAACCCGGCCGCCGTCGGCGAGGCCGTCGACGCCGTCGAGCGGCTCGTCGCCGAGACCGCGAAGTAGGACGGCCGGACCATGCGCAGAGGACGTCGGCTTGCGATCGACGTCGGGGACGCCCGGATCGGGGTCGCCTCGTGCGACCCCGACGGGATCCTCGCCACCCCGGTGGAGACCGTCCCCGGCCGGGACATCCCCGCCGCCCACCGCCGGTTGCGTCAACTGGTGGAGGAGTACGAACCGATCGAGGTCGTCGTCGGCCTCCCTCGCTCCCTCAAAGGGGGCGAGGGCCCGGCCGCGGTCAAGGTCCGCGCCTTCGCCCAGGAGCTGGCCAAGGGCATCGAGCCGGTGCCGGTCCGCCTGGTGGACGAGCGGATGACGACCGTGACGGCCAGTCAGGGGCTGCGGGCCTCGGGCGTGAGGTCGAAGAAGGGCCGCGCCGTCATCGACCAGGCGGCCGCCGTCGTGATTCTCCAGCAGGCCCTGGAATCCGAACGGGTGTCAGGTAAAGCACCCGGCGAGGGCGTCGAAGTGGTCATCTGATCGCGATACGGTAACGTTCCGCGCGATGCGCCGGTGTTCGAACAGCCGGGGCACAGCAAGAGGCGGAACGGAAGCCGGCCCACCGGCCGCGCGACCGTTGGCCTCGCGGCTCTAGGGGATCGATGACTGAGTATGGCCGGGGCCCAGGCTCCGAACCGTGGCATCCGGAGGACCCGTTGTACGGGGACGGCGGATGGGGAGGACAGCAGACCCAGGCGGGTCAGCAGTCCCCCTACGGCGGCCAGCCAGAGCACTATCCGCAGGCGCCGCAGTACGGCGACTGGAACCAGGAGCAGCAGTCCGGGCACATCGGGCGGCAGCAGCAGCAGCACTACGACGGGCCCGGTCAGCCGCAGTACGACCAGCAGTTCGCCGGCCACACCCAGCAGCAGTTCCACCAGGGCGGCTGGGACGCGACCGGCACCCACGGCCATGTGCCGTACGCCGCCGACCCCGGCGACCCGTACGGCCAGCAGCCCGTGGCCTACGGTGGCGAGCAGCCCGACCTCTACGGCACCGAGGACGCCTACCCGCCGCCGGAGCCGCCCGGCCGCCGGCGCCCCGGGCCGGCGGAGCCCGAGCCGGAGGCGGCGGGCGAGGAGGAGCACGCCGTCTTCGCGGGAGGCGGCGGCGAGGACGACGAGGAGCACGAGCTCCAGAGCCGGCGCGACCGGCGGGGCAAGGGCCGCAAGCCCGTCAAGGGCAAGAAGAAGCGCACCGGCTGCGCCTGCATGGTGGTCGTCCTGGTGTTCGGCGGCGGCCTCGGCGGAGTGGGCTACTTCGGCTACAAGTTCTACCAAAATCGTTTCGCCCCGGCCCCGGACTTCGCGGGCGAGGGGACCAACGAGCAGGTCACCGTCGAGATCCCCAAGGGCGCGGGCGGCTGGGAGATCGGCCAGAAGCTGAAGGACGCCGGTGTCGTCAAGAGCGCCGCGGCTTTCGTCCACGCGCAGGAGCAGACGCCGGGCGCCGACGGGATCCAGGCCGGCGCGTACCTCCTGAAGAAGGAGATGTCCGCCGCCAGCGCCGTCAAGCTGATGCTGGACCCGCGCAGCCAGAACAACGTGGTGGTCACCCCCGGCGAGCGGAATTCCGGCGTCTACGCGGCCATCGACAAGCAGCTGCACCTGTCGTCCGGCACCACCAAGAAGGTCGCTCAGAAGCAGTACAAGAACCTCGGCCTGCCGACGTGGGCGGTACGCAACAGCGACATCATCGATCCGCTGGAGGGCTTCCTCTTCCCGGGCAACTACCCGGCCGCCAAGGGCATGAAGCCCGAAGCCGTCCTGAAGCAGATGGTGACCCAGGCCAAGCAGAAGTACGCCGCCTACGGTCTCGACGACAAGGCCAGGGAATTCGGCCTGAACAACGCGTTCGAGCTGGTCACGGTCGCGAGCCTGGTCCAGGCCGAGGGCAAGACGCACGACGACTTCCGCAAGATGGCGGAGGTGGTCTACAACCGCCTCAAGCCCACCAACACCGAGACCAACCGGCTGCTCCAGTTCGACTCGACCTACAACTACCTCAAGGGCACGAGCAACATCCACATCTCCGAGAAGGAGATCAACAGCAACCGGAACCCGTACAACACGTACACCCACAAGGGGCTTCCGCCCGGCCCGATCGGCAACCCCGGCGAGGACGCGCTCAAGGCGACACTCAATCCGACGCACGACGGCTGGATCTACTTCGTGGCGACCGACGGCACGAACAACACCGAGTTCGCCAAGACCTACGCAGAATTCCAAGAGCTCAAGGACAAGTTCAATGCCAACGCGGGCAACTGACGGCCGCCGTGCCGCCGTGCTCGGTTCGCCGATCGCCCACTCCCTCTCCCCGGTGCTGCACCGGGCCGCGTACGAGGCGGCCGGACTCACCGACTGGTCGTACGACAGCTTCGACGTCGACGAGGCCGCGCTGCCCGGCTTCCTGGACAAGCTCGGTCCGGAGTGGGCGGGGCTGTCGCTGACCATGCCGCTGAAGCGGGCGGTCATCCCGCTGGTGGACGAGATCAGCGACACCGCCGCCTCAGTGGACGCGGTCAACACGCTCGTCTTCACCGAGGACGGACGCCGGCTCGGCGACAACACGGACATCCCCGGCATGGTGGCCGCGTTGCGCGAGCACGGCATCGAGCAGGTCGACTCCGCCGCCATCCTCGGCGCCGGCGCCACCGCCTCCTCCGCGCTCGCCGCGCTGGCCCGGATCTGCACCGGGGAGGTCGTCGCCTACGTCCGCAGCGAGGCCCGCGCCGCCGAGATGCGGCAGTGGGGCGAACGCCTCGACGTGGAGGTCCGTACGGCGGACTGGGCCGACGCCGGCCAGGCGCTGCACGCCCCGCTGGTGATCGCCACCACGCCCGCCGGGACGACCGACGCCCTCGCAGCCGCCGTACCCGAACGCCCGGCCACCCTCTTCGACGTGCTCTACGATCCCTGGCCCACCGAGCTGGCGGCCCGCTGGTCCATGTTCGGCGGTGCCGTGGTCAGCGGCCTCGACCTGCTGGTCCACCAGGCGGTCCTCCAGTTCGAGCAGATGACCGGACGGGCTCCGGGCCCGCTGGAGGCCATGCGCCGCGCCGGCGAGAAGGCGCTCGCGGCCCGCTGACGCGCCGGTGGGAAGGCGCTCGCGGTCCGCTGACGTCCAGCACGCGTCCGCCTGCTGGACCGGCGGCCGGTTCTCGCCCCCGGACGTGGGAGGATCGTAGGAGGCGTACCGGGGTCGCGCACCCGGCAGCGCCGTCGCCGTACGCGCGCAAGCGCGTACGCAGGGCAGTACCGGGCGCGAGCACTGAGGAGCACCGTTGAGCAGGCTGCGTTGGCTGACCGCGGGGGAGTCCCACGGTCCCGCACTTGTCGCGACGCTGGAGGGTCTTCCCGCCGGCGTGCCGATCACCACGGAGATGGTGGCGGATCACCTGGCGCGGCGGCGGCTCGGCTATGGCCGCGGTGCGCGGATGAAGTTCGAGCGGGACGAGGTCACCTTCCTCGGCGGTGTCCGGCACGGTCTGACCATGGGCTCCCCGGTGGCGATCATGGTGGGGAACACCGAGTGGCCGAAGTGGGAGCAGGTCATGGCCGCCGACCCGGTCGACCCCGAGGTGCTCGCGGGGCTGGCCCGCAACGCGCCGCTGACCCGTCCCCGCCCCGGCCACGCCGACCTCGCGGGCATGCAGAAGTACGGCTTCGACGAGGCCCGTCCGATCCTTGAGCGCGCCTCGGCCCGGGAGACCGCGGCCCGGGTGGCGCTCGGCGCGGTCGCCCGGTCGTACCTGAAGGAGACGGCCGGTATCGAGATCGTCTCCCACGTGGTGGAGCTGGCCGCGGCCAAGGCCCCCTACGGGGTCTACCCCACCCCCGCCGACGTCGAGAAGCTGGACGCCGACCCGGTGCGCTGCCTGGACGAGGACGCCTCGAAGGCGATGGTCGCGGAGATCGACCAGGCCCACAAGGACGGCGACACGCTCGGCGGCGTGGTGGAGGTGCTGGCCTACGACGTGCCGGTCGGCCTCGGCTCGCACGTGCACTGGGACCGCCGGCTGGACGCGCGGCTGGCCGCCGCCCTCATGGGCATCCAGGCGATCAAGGGCGTCGAGGTCGGCGACGGCTTCGACCTGGCCCGGGTGCCCGGTTCGCAGGCCCACGACGAGATCCTCACCACCCCCGAGGGTGTCAAGCGGGCTTCCGGCCGTTCCGGCGGTACCGAGGGCGGCCTGACCACGGGTGAGCTGCTGCGCGTCCGCGCGGCCATGAAGCCGATCGCGACGGTGCCCCGGGCGCTCAGGACGGTGGACGTCTCCACCGGCGAGCCCGCCCAGGCCCACCACCAGCGGTCCGACGTCTGCGCGGTCCCGGCGGCCGGGATCGTGGCGGAGGCCATGGTGGCGCTGGTGCTCGCCGACGCGGTCGCCGAGAAGTTCGGCGGCGACTCCGTCCCCGAGACCCGCCGCAACGTGCGGTCCTACCTCGACAACCTCGCGATCAGGTGAGCGCCGTGCCAGCGGTCGTCCTGGTCGGCCCCATGGGGGTCGGCAAGTCCACCGTCGGCCGGCTGCTCGCCGAGCACCTGGGCGTCGGTTACCGGGACACCGACGACGACATCGTCACGGCCGAGGGCCGCACCATCGCCGAGATCTTCGTGGACGAGGGCGAGGCCGCCTTCCGGGCGCTGGAGAAGCAGGCGGTCAGGGCCGCGCTCGCCGAGCACGAGGGTGTCGTCGCCCTCGGCGGCGGGGCCGTCCTCGACCCGGACACCCGTGCGCTGCTCGCCGGGCACCGGGTGGTCTACCTCTCGATGGAGGTCGAGGAGGCCGTCAGACGCACCGGGCTCAACGTGGCCCGGCCGCTGCTGGCGGTCAACCCGCGCAAGCAGTGGCGCGAGCTGATGGAGGCGCGGCGGCATCTGTACGAGGAGGTCGCCACCGCCGTCGTGGCGACCGACGGGCGTACTCCCGAAGAGGTCACGCAGGCGGCGCTCGATGCACTGGAGTTGAAGCAAGCATGAGTGAGGCAGTCACCCGGATCCAGGTCGCCGGCACCGCGGGCACCGACCCGTACGAGGTGCTGGTCGGCCGGCAGCTCCTGGGCGAGTTGGCCGGGCTGATCGGGGACCGGGCCAAGCGGGTCGCGGTGATCCACCCGGAGGCGCTGGCCGAGACCGGTGACGCGCTGCGCGCCGACCTGGCCGGGCAGGGGTACGAGGCCGTCGCGATCCAGGTGCCGAACGCGGAGGAGGCCAAGACCGCCGAGGTCGCCGCCTACTGCTGGAAGGCGCTCGGCCAGTCCGGCTTCACCCGCACCGACGTCATCGTCGGTGTCGGCGGCGGCGCGACCACGGACCTGGCCGGTTTCGTGGCCGCGACCTGGCTGCGCGGGGTGCGCTGGATCGCCGTCCCGACCACCGTGCTGGCGATGGTGGACGCGGCGGTCGGCGGCAAGACCGGTATCAACACCGCCGAGGGCAAGAACCTGGTGGGTGCCTTCCACCCGCCGGCCGGTGTCCTGTGCGATCTGGCCGCGCTGGACTCCCTCCCGGTCCACGACTACGTCTCCGGCCTGGCCGAGGTCATCAAGGCGGGCTTCATCGCCGACCCGGTGATCCTGGACCTGATCGAGGCCGACCCCGAGGCCGCCCGGACGCCGGCCGGCCCGCACACGGCCGAGCTGATCGAGCGGTCGATCCGGGTCAAGGCGGAGGTCGTCTCCTCGGACCTGAAGGAGTCGGGCCTCCGGGAGATCCTCAACTACGGTCACACGCTCGGCCACGCGATCGAGAAGAACGAGCGGTACAAGTGGCGCCACGGTGCCGCGGTCGCGGTCGGCATGCACTTCGCCGCCGAACTGGGCCGCCTTGCGGGCCGGCTGGACGACGCGACGGCCGACCGCCACCGCAGCATCCTGGAGTCCGTCGGCCTGCCGCTGCACTACCGCTACGACCAGTGGCCCAAGCTGGTGGAGACCATGAAGGTCGACAAGAAGTCCCGCGGCGACCTGCTGCGCTTCATCGTCCTGGACGGCCTGGCCAAGCCGACCGTCCTGGAGGGCCCGGACCCGGCCGTACTGCTCGCCGCCTACGGCGAGGTCGCCCAGTAAGCCGGGGACCGCTCCGCGCCGCTCCGTCCGTCCGATTCCCGCCGACCGGTCCCGGCGTCCGATGCCCACGACCGATTCTCCTTGGCGGAACGGGCACTTCAGACCGCCCCCGGCCGTTTCACCAAACGACGGCCGGGGACGGTACCGTTCGGTAGGCGGCGGGGCACGCCCCCGGCTGCCGGCGCCGTCCGCCTGCCGCGGGTGAGCTGTGGGGCCGCCACGCGGCGGTGGCCGCCTGTCGGACACGGCGGCGCCCCCGGAGGCGTTCGAACCGAAGACGACGAGACGGAGTGGCAACGGATGCAGCACGCAGTGGGGTCTCCGCTGCCGCCGCCCCACCAGCCGGGGCAGGGGCCGCACGCCGGCTGGGCGTCGGCCGCACACCACCCGGGCCCGCACCCGGGTGTCTTCCAGGGGCCCGCCCCCGTCCCCCCGCCGCCGGGCTTCCCGGCCCCGCAGCAGCCCCCCGCCCCCGCCGGGCAGGTGCCGCCGCCCTCGCCGCCGCAGCACACGTCGGTTCCCGCGGCCCCCGATACCACCGGCCATGTGCCGCTGCCACCCGGCGGCCCGGTCGGCGTGCCCGCGGCGCCGCCCGCCGCGGTCGCGGTCCCGGACCCGACGGCCACCACCCTCGCCGTCCTCCTCATCGGCCCGGCCGGCGCGGGCAAGACCAGCGTCGCCAAGTACTGGGCGGACCACCGCCGTGTCCCCACCGCCCACATCAGCCTGGACGACGTCCGCGAATGGGTCCGCTCCGGCTTCGCCGACCCCCAGTCCGGCTGGAACGACAACTCCGAGGCCCAGTACCGGCTGGCCCGCCGCACCTGTGGGTTCGCCGCCCGTAACTTCCTCGCCAACGGCATCTCCTGCATCCTGGACGACGCCGTCTTCCCCGACCGCCCGGTCGTCGGGCTCGGCGGCTGGAAGCGGCATGTGGGCCCCGGCCTGCTCCCGGTCGTCCTCCTGCCCGGCCTGGACATCGTCCTGGAGCGCAACGCCGAACGCACCGGCAACCGCCGCCTCAGCGACGAGGAGGTGGCCCGCATCCACGGCCGCATGGCCGGCTGGTACGGCTCGGGGCTGCCGATCATCGACAACTCCCAGCTGGACGTCCCCGGGACGGCCCGGGTCCTGGACGAGGTCCTGGCGCGTGCGATAGCGAGCCCGCCGAGCTGGTAATCCGGGGCGAGGCCCCACTCGGCCCCCCAGAACCGGCACAAACGGCACAAAACTCCTACGCTCATCTCATGTCAGAGGTGTACGCGAACCGCCGATCCCGGCTGAGGGAACACTTCAACGCGGCCGGTACCGCGGCAGCGCTCGTCACCCGCCCCGCCAACGTGCGCTACCTCGCGGCGGCGGTACCGCAGGGTGCCGTCCTGATCCTCGGCAACCGCGAGGACCTGCTCGTCTGCGCCGGCCCGCCCGAGGACCGCCCGTCCGAGGGCCGGCCCGACGAGAACCTGCGGCTGCACATCCTCTCCTCGTCCGCCGGTGACCCCGTGGTGGCCGCGGCCGGTCTCGCCGTGGCCCAGGGTGCCGATTCCCTGGCGGTCGAGGAGCACCACCTCACCGTTGCCCGCCACCGGGCGCTGGCCTCGGTCGCCCCCGGGCTCCGCCTCACCGACCTCGGTGCGGCCGTGGAGCAGCTCAGGGTCGTCAAGGACGAGGAGGAGATCTCCTGCCTGCGTATCGGCGCCGAGATCGCCGACCAGGCCCTCGGCGAGCTGCTGGAGTCCATCCTGGTCGGCCGCACCGAACGGCACCTCGCCCTGGAGCTGGAGCGCCGTCTGGTCGACCACGGCGCCGACGGGCCGGCCTTCCCCACCTCCGTGGCCACCGGGCCGCACGCCGGTCGCCGCGGCCACCGGCCCACCGACCGGCGGGTGGAGGAGGGCGACTTCCTCTCCGTCTGCCTCGGGGCCACCTACCGCGGCTACCGCTGTGAGATCGGCCGTACCTTCGTCATCGGCACCTCGCCGGCGGACTGGCAGGTCCAGCTGTACGACCTGGTCTTCGCCGCCCAGCGCGCCGGACGCGAGGCCCTGGCCCCCGGCGCCGCCTACCGTGACGTGGACCGCGCGGCACGCCAGGTGCTGGACTCCGCGGGCTTCGCGGAAGCCCTGCCTCCGCTGACCGGACACGGCGTCGGACTCGAAATCGACGAGGACCCGCAGTTGGCGCCCGCGGCCATGGGTAAACTGGACGCTTGCGTGCCGGTCACCGTCGAACCGGGGGTCCACCTCCCGGGCCGGGGCGGTGTCCGGATCGATGACACGCTCGTCGTACGCCCCGAGGCGGACGGCGGACCCGAGCTACTCACCATCACGACCAAGGAGCTGCTCGCCCTCTAGGCAGGTGCGTGCGCCGGGGTCGTACGTCAGTCCAGGAGATTCCGCAACCGTGGCTTCCACGAACGACCTCAAGAACGGCATGGTGCTCAAGCTCGAAGGCGGCCAGCTCTGGTCCGTCGTCGAGTTCCAGCACGTCAAGCCCGGCAAGGGCCCCGCCTTCGTGCGCACCAAGCTGAAGAACGTACTGTCCGGCAAGGTGGTCGACAAGACCTTCAACGCCGGCGTCAAGGTCGAGACCGCCACTGTCGACAAGCGCGACATGCAGTTCTCGTACATGGACGGCGACTACTTCGTCTTCATGGACATGCAGACCTACGACCAGCTGATGGTCGACCGCAAGGCCGTCGGCGACGCCGCCAACTTCCTCATCGAGGGCTTCACCGCCACCGTCGCCCAGCACGAGGGCGAGGTGCTCTTCGTGGAGCTGCCGGCCGCCGTCGAGCTGACGGTCGCCGAGACCGAGCCGGGCGTCCAGGGCGACCGCTCCACCGGTGGCACCAAGCCCGCCACCCTGGAGACCGGCCACCAGATCCAGGTCCCGCTCTTCATCACCACCGGTGAGAAGATCAAGGTCGACACCCGCACCAGCGACTACCTCGGCCGGGTGAACAGCTAACCGTGGCTGCCCGCAACACGGCCCGCAAGCGCGCCTTCCAGATCCTCTTCGAGGGCGACCAGCGCGACGCCGACGTCCTGACGGTCCTCGCGGACTGGATCCGGCTGTCCCGGTCCGACACCCGGCAGCCGCCGGTCAGCGAGTACACGATGCAGCTGGTCGAGGGCTACGCGCAGCATGCGAAGCGCATCGACGAGCTGATCGCCCAGTACGCGGTGGGCTGGACGCTCGACCGCATGCCGGTCGTGGACCGCAACATCCTGCGGCTGGGTGCGTACGAGCTGATCTGGGTCGACGAGACCCCGGACGCCGTCGTGCTGGACGAGATGGTGCAGCTGGCGAAGGAGTTCTCGACCGACGAGTCGCCCTCGTTCGTCAACGGCCTGCTGGGCCGGCTGAAGGAGCTCAAGCCAACGCTTCGCCGCGCTTAGCCGACCACAGAGGGGCGCCGTGGGACTGCGGCGGCCACGGGTGACCTGCGGGTCGTCCGTGGTTGCTCACGCAGTTCCCCGCGCCCCTTTGGCGTTGGCGGGCCCCTGCGCCGCGAGGAAGCCGGAGCAGCCGTGAAAAAGCCGCCGGGGTGGCCGGAACCGTAGAGTTCCGGCCACCCCGGCGGCACGTTTCTGCTGAGTCCGTGGAGCCCTCAGGCCTCTTCGTGGGTGGCCACCGCGCGGCGCGCGTCCGCGTCCAGGACGCCCCAGCTGATCAACTGCTCGGTGAGGACCGAGGGGGACTGGTCGTAGATGACGGCGAGTGTGCGCAGGTCGTCCTGGCGGATCGAGAGCACCTTGCCGTTGTAGTCACCGCGCTGGGACTGGATCGTCGCCGCGTACCGCTGGAGGGGGCCCGCCTTCTCGGCCGGCACGGTGGCCAGCCGCTCCAGGTCCAGGACCAGCTTCGGCGGCGGCTCGGCGGCGCCGCCCGGCGTGGTGCCCGGCAGGAGCTCCTGCACAGGGACGCCATAGAAATCGGCCAGCTCGGCCAGGCGCTGCACGGTCACGGCGCGGTCGCCGCGCTCGTACGAACCGACCACCACGGCCTTCCAGCGACCCTGGGACTTCTCCTCGACACCGTGGAGAGAAAGGCCCTGCTGGGTGCGGATGGCCCGGAGCTTGGCCCCGAGCTGTTTGGCGTATTCGCTGGACATATAGCTCCCCGGACACTGTGTCGACGCGGCGGGCGGTGTTTCCGTGCCGCGCGGTTGGTAACTCACTGTGAGGTTACGCAGCGTGACTCTTGCGCGTCAAGCCGAATGGTCCACACCGACTCTTCCGTGCCAGGGATGGCCGGTTAGGCCAAGGGGGTGATCGGGGGTCACCCGGAGACCTGCTACCGTGGATGGCGCAATTCCGACGTCCTTTAAGGTCCGTCCCGTGAGGCGGAGAAGGAGGTCCGTTTCGTATGGACAAGCACGATTCGCACGCGCATCCGCAGGCGTCCGATGCGCGGCCCGTTCTGGAGGGCCCCGACATCGCGCGGGTGCTGACCCGCATCGCCCATGAGATCGTCGAGCGCGCCAAGGGCGCCGACGACGTGGTGCTCCTCGGCATTCCGACCAGAGGTGTCTTCCTCGCCCAGCGGCTCGCCGCCAAGCTGGAGCAGATCACCGACCGCACCATGCCGGTCGGCTCGCTCGACATCACCATGTACCGCGACGACCTGCGCATGCACCCGCCGCGTGCGCTGGCCCGCACCGAGATCCCCGGTGACGGCCTCGACGGCAAGCTGGTCGTCCTCGTCGACGACGTGCTCTTCTCCGGCCGCACCATCCGCGCCGCCCTCGACGCCCTGAACGACCTCGGGCGCCCCCGCGCGGTGCAGCTGGCGGTCCTGGTCGACCGAGGCCACCGCGAACTGCCCATCCGCGCCGACTACGTCGGCAAGAACCTCCCCACGTCGCTGCGGGAGACGGTCAAGGTCCAGCTCGCCGAGGAGGACGGTCGCGACACCGTGCTGCTCGGCGTGAAGACCGGCCAGTAGCAAGTCAGGCGCAGGGCCGCTTCGGCGTGCCCACGCATGCACCGGATTGCCCCGATTCTCCCGATTGAACTGCCTTACGGAGCCTGACAGATGCAGCGTCATCTCATCTCGGCCGCCGACCTCACCCGCGACGACGCCATCCTGATCCTCGACACCGCCGAGGAGATGGCCCGGGTCGCCGACCGGCCGATCAAGAAGCTGCCGACCCTGCGCGGCCGGACGATCGTCAACCTTTTCTTCGAGGACTCCACGCGTACGCGTATCTCCTTCGAGGCCGCCGAGAAGCGGCTGTCGGCGGACGTCATCAACTTCTCCGCCAAGGGCTCGTCGGTCTCGAAGGGCGAGTCCCTGAAGGACACCGCCCAGACCCTGGAGGCCATGGGCGTCGACGCCGTCGTCATCCGGCACGGCGCCTCCGGAGCCCCGTACCGCCTCGCCAACTCCGGCTGGATCGACGCGGCCGTCATCAACGCCGGCGACGGCACCCACCAGCACCCCACCCAGGCCCTGCTGGATGCCTTCACCATGCGCCGCCGGCTGATCGGCCGCGACGCCGGGCTCGGCCAGGACCTGTCCGGCAAGCGGATCACCATCGTCGGCGACGTCCTGCACAGCCGGGTCGCCCGCTCCAACGTCGACCTGCTGCACACGCTCGGCGCCGAGGTCACCCTGGTCGCCCCGCCCACCCTGCTCCCGGTCGGCATCGAGACCTGGCCCTGCGCGGTCTCGTACGACCTCGACAGCACGCTGCCCAAGTGCGACGCGGTGATGATGCTGCGCGTCCAGCGCGAGCGGATGAACGCGGCCTTCTTCCCGACCGAGCGCGAGTACTCGCGGCGCTACGGCCTCGACGGCGACCGCATGGCCAAGCTGCCCGAGCACGCCATCGTGATGCACCCCGGCCCGATGGTCCGCGGCATGGAGATCACCGCCGAGGTCGCCGACTCCGACCGCTGCACCGCCGTCGAGCAGGTCGCCAACGGCGTCTCCACCCGGATGGCCGTGCTGTACCTGCTGCTGGGCGGCAACGAGCCCGCGGTCACCCACACCCGCCCGCCCGTCTCCCACCACCCTTCCGACGAGCGCTTCGCGCACCCTTCTGGCTCCACCGGTTCCGAGGAGAAGTAAGACCCATGAGCAAGATCCTGATCCGTGGTGCGAAGGTGCTCGGCGGCGAGCCGCAGGACGTGCTGATCGACGGCGAGACCATCGCCGAGGTCGGTACCGGTCTCAGCGCCGAGGGCGCCGAGGTCGTCGAGGCCGACGGCAAGGTGCTGCTGCCGGGCCTGGTCGATCTCCACACCCACCTGCGCGAGCCGGGCCGCGAGGACTCCGAGACCGTGCTCACCGGCACCCGCGCGGCGGCGAGCGGCGGCTACACGGCCGTCTTCGCCATGGCCAACACCTTCCCGGTCGCCGACACCGCCGGCGTGGTCGAGCAGGTCTGGCGGCTCGGCAGGGAGCACGGCTACTGCGACGTGCAGCCCATCGGCGCGGTCACCGTCGGCCTGGAGGGCAAGAAGCTCGCCGAGCTGGGCGCCATGCACGAGTCCGCCGCCGGCGTCACCGTCTTCTCCGACGACGGCAAGTGCGTGGACGACGCCGTGATCATGCGCCGCGCGCTGGAGTACGTGAAGGCCTTCGGCGGTGTGGTCGCCCAGCACGCGCAGGAGCCGCGGCTCACCGAGGGCGCCCAGATGAACGAGGGCGTCGTCTCCGCCGAGCTGGGCCTGGGCGGCTGGCCGGCCGTCGCCGAGGAGTCGGTCATCGCGCGGGACGTGCTGCTCGCCGAGCACGTCGGCTCCCGCGTCCACATCTGCCACCTGTCGACCGCAGGCAGCGTCGAGATCGTCCGCTGGGCCAAGTCCCGGGGCATCCAGGTCACCGCCGAGGTCACCCCGCACCACCTGCTCCTCACCGACGAGCTGGTGCGGACGTACAACCCGGTCTACAAGGTCAACCCGCCGCTGCGCACCGAGCGCGACGTGCTGGCCCTGCGCGAGGCGCTCGCCGACGGCACGATCGACATCGTCGCCACCGACCACGCCCCGCACCCGCACGAGGACAAGGACTGCGAGTGGGCCGCCGCCGCCATGGGCATGGTCGGCCTGGAGACCGCTTTGTCAGTGATCCAGGAGACCATGGTCGACACGGGTTTGCTGGACTGGGCCGGCGTCGCCGACCGCATGTCCTTCAAGCCCGCGCAGATCGGACAGGCCACCGGGCACGGCCGTCCCGTCTCGGCTGGTGAGCCCGCAAACCTCACCCTCGTCGACACGGCATACCGTGGCCAGGTGGACCCCGCGGGCTTCGCCTCGCGCAGCCGCAACACTCCGTACGAGGGCCGTGAGCTGCCGGGCCGTGTGACACACACGTGGTTGCGGGGCAAGGCCACGCTCGTCGACGGGAAGCTCACGTGACACCTGTAATCCTGCTGGCCGAGGCCAAGCGGTCGGCCGACGTCACCGACTGGCCGGCCCGTATCGGCTGGCTCGTCGGACTGGCCCTCTTCATCGCGCTCGTCTACTGGCTGATGCGCGAGGGCTGGAAGTGGCGCGGCACGCTCCAGGGCGACCTGCCCGCGCTGCCCAGCGCGCCGGACGAGACCGGCCCGGCCAGACTGAGCATGAGCGGTCGCTACCACGGCTCCACCACCGCCGGGCAGTGGCTGGACCGCATCGTGGCCCACGGCCTGGGCACCCGCAGCCGGGCCGAGCTCACCCTGACCGACGCGGGCCTGGAGGTCGAGCGCCCCGGAGCGACCGACTTCTTCGTCCCCGCGGCCGCGCTGCGCGGCGCCCGGCTGGACAAGGGCATCGCCGGCAAGGTCCTCACCGAGGGCGGGCTGCTGGTGGTGACCTGGGCACTCGGCGACAAACTGATCGACTCCGGCTTCCGCTCCGACCACGCGGCCGAGCACACCGAATGGGTCGACACCCTGAACCAGATGATCAACGACACGGAAGGCGCACGATGACGACCTCCACAAGGGGAAGCTCCTCTCAGAGGAACAAGGTGCTTCCCGCCGTACTCGTCCTGGAGGACGGCCGCATCTTCCGCGGCCGCGCCTACGGGGCCGTGGGGGAGACCTTCGGCGAAGCCGTGTTCTCCACCGGCATGACCGGCTACCAGGAGACCCTCACCGACCCGTCGTACGACCGCCAGATCGTCGTCGCGACCGCCCCGCAGATCGGCAACACGGGCTGGAACGACGAGGACGACGAGTCGAGCCGCATCTGGGTCTCCGGCTACGTCGTGCGCGACCCCGCGCGCGTGCCGTCCAACTGGCGGGCCAAGCGCTCCCTGGACGACGAGTTGGAGCGGCAGGGCGTCGTCGGCATCTCCGGCATCGACACCCGCGCCCTCACCCGCCATCTGCGCGAGCGCGGCTCCATGCGCGCCGGCATCTTCTCCGGCGAGGGCGTAGCCCCCGAGACGGAGCTGCTGGAGCGCGTGCAGGCCCAGCCGCACATGAAGGGCGCGAGCCTCTACGAGGAGGTCGCGACCAAGGAGGCGTACGTCGTCCCGGCGATCGGCGAGAAGCGCTTCACGGTCGCCGCGATCGACCTCGGGATCAAGGGCATGACCCCGCACCGCATGGCCGAGCGCGGCATCGAGGTGCACGTCCTGCCCGCCACCGCCACGGCCGACGAGATCTACGCCGTCAACCCGGACGGTGTCTTCTTCTCCAACGGCCCCGGCGACCCGGCGACCGCCGACGGCCCGGTCGCGCTCATGACCGCCGTCCTGGAGCGCAAGACGCCCCTGTTCGGCATCTGCTTCGGCAACCAGATCCTCGGCCGCGCCCTCGGCTTCGGCACCTACAAGCTGAAGTACGGCCACCGGGGCATCAACCAGCCGGTCCAGGACCGTACGACCGGCAAGGTCGAGGTCACCGCGCACAATCACGGTTTCGCAGTGGACGCGCCGCTCGACAAGGTGAGCGAGACCAGGTTCGGCCGCGCCGAGGTCTCGCACGTCTGCCTGAACGACGACGTCGTGGAGGGGCTCCAGCTGCTCGACCAGCCCGCCTTCTCCGTCCAGTACCACCCGGAAGCGGCAGCGGGTCCGCACGACGCCGCCTACCTGTTCGACCGCTTCGTTTCCCTGATGGAGGGCCAGCGTGCCTAAGCGCACCGATATCCAGTCCGTCCTGGTCATCGGCTCCGGCCCGATCGTCATCGGCCAGGCCGCCGAGTTCGACTACTCCGGCACCCAGGCGTGCCGCGTGCTCAAGGCCGAGGGCCTGCGCGTGATCCTCGTCAACTCCAACCCGGCGACGATCATGACCGACCCGGAGATCGCCGACGCCACCTACGTCGAGCCGATCACGCCCGAGTTCGTCGAGAAGATCATCGCCAAGGAGCGCCCCGACGCCCTGCTGCCCACCCTGGGCGGCCAGACGGCCCTGAACACCGCCATCTCGCTGCACGAGAACGGCGTGCTGGAGAAGTACGGCGTCGAGCTGATCGGCGCCAAGCCCGAGGCGATCCACAAGGGCGAGGACCGCGACCAGTTCAAGGAGGTCGTGGAGGAGGTCCGCCGCAAGATCGGGCACGGCGAGTCCGCCCGCTCGGTCATCTGCCACTCCATGGACGACGTCCTCAAGGGCGTCGAGACCCTCGGCGGCTACCCGGTCGTGGTCCGCCCCTCCTTCACCATGGGCGGCGCCGGCTCCGGCTTCGCCCACGACGAGGAGGAGCTGCGCCGCATCGCCGGCCAGGGCCTCACGCTCTCCCCGACCACCGAGGTGCTCCTGGAGGAGTCCATCCTCGGCTGGAAGGAGTACGAGCTGGAGCTGATGCGCGACAAGCACGACAACGTCGTGGTCGTCTGCTCCATCGAGAACTTCGACCCCATGGGCGTGCACACCGGTGACTCGATCACCGTCGCGCCCGCGATGACGCTGACCGACCGCGAGTACCAGATCCTGCGCGACATCGGCATCGCCGTCATCCGCGAGGTCGGCGTCGACACCGGCGGCTGCAACATCCAGTTCGCGGTCGACCCCGAGGACGGTCGCGTGATCGTCATCGAGATGAACCCGCGCGTGTCGCGCTCCTCGGCGCTCGCCTCCAAGGCGACCGGCTTCCCGATCGCCAAGATCGCCGCCAAGCTGGCCGTCGGCTACACGCTCGACGAGATCCCGAACGACATCACGCAGGAGACCCCGGCCTCCTTCGAGCCCACGCTCGACTACGTGGTCGTCAAGGCCCCGCGCTTCGCCTTCGAGAAGTTCCCGCAGGCCGACTCCACGCTGACCACCACCATGAAGTCGGTCGGCGAGGCCATGGCCATCGGCCGCAACTTCCCCGAGGCCTTCCAGAAGGCGCTGCGCTCGCTGGAGAAGAAGGGCAGCCAGTTCACCTTCGTCGGCGAGCCGGGCGACAAGGAGACCCTGCTGCGCGAGGCCGTGCGGCCCACCGACGGCCGGATCAACACGGTCATGCAGGCCATCCGCGCGGGCGCCACCCCGGAGGAGGTCTTCGAGTACACGAAGATCGACCCCTGGTTCGTGGACCAGCTCTTCCTGATCAAGGAGATCGCGGACGAGCTGGCCGAGGCCCCCGAGCTGACCCGCGAGCTGCTCGCCGAGGCCAAGCGGCACGGCTTCTCCGACCAGCAGGTCGCCGAGATCCGCGGCCTGCGCGAGGACGTCGTCCGCGAGGTCCGGCACGCCCTCGGCATCCGCCCGGTCTACAAGACGGTCGACACCTGCGCCGCCGAGTTCGCCGCCAGGACGCCGTACTTCTACTCCTCCTACGACGAGGAGACCGAGGTCGCCCGGCGCGAGAAGCCCGCGGTGATCATCCTGGGCTCCGGCCCGAACCGCATCGGCCAGGGCATCGAGTTCGACTACTCCTGCGTCCACGCCTCCTTCGCGCTGTCCGACGCCGGGTACGAGACCGTGATGGTCAACTGCAACCCGGAGACCGTCTCCACGGACTACGACACCTCCGACCGCCTGTACTTCGAGCCGCTGACGCTGGAAGACGTGCTGGAGATCGTCCACGCAGAGCAGCAGGCCGGCCCGATCGCGGGCGTCATCGTCCAGCTCGGCGGCCAGACCCCGCTCGGCCTGTCGCAGGCCCTGAAGGACAACGGCGTACCGATCGTCGGCACGTCCCCCGAGGCCATCCACGCGGCCGAGGACCGCGGCGCCTTCGGGCGGGTCCTCGCGGAGGCGGGCCTGCCGGCCCCGAAGCACGGCACGGCCACCACCTTCGCGGAGGCCAAGGCCATCGCCGACGAGATCGGCTACCCGGTCCTGGTCCGGCCGTCGTACGTCCTCGGCGGGCGCGGCATGGAGATCGTCTACGACGAGACCCGCCTCGCCTCCTACATCGCCGAGTCGACCGAGATCAGCCCCTCCCGGCCGGTCCTCGTCGACCGCTTCCTGGACGACGCCATCGAGATCGACGTCGACGCGCTCTACGACGGCGAGGAGCTGTACCTCGGCGGCGTCATGGAGCACATCGAGGAGGCCGGCATCCACTCCGGCGACTCGGCGTGCGCCCTGCCTCCGATCACGCTGGGCGGCTTCGACATCAAGCGCCTGCGCGCCTCCACCGAGGCCATCGCCAAGGGCGTCGGCGTGCGCGGCCTGATCAACATCCAGTTCGCGATGGCCGGCGACATCCTCTACGTCCTGGAGGCCAACCCGCGCGCCTCCCGTACGGTCCCCTTCACCTCGAAGGCGACCGCGGTGCCGCTCGCCAAGGCCGCCGCCCGCATCTCGCTCGGCGCGACCATCGCCGAGCTGCGCGCCGAGGGCCTGCTGCCGAGGACCGGCGACGGCGGCGAGCTGCCGCTGGACGCGCCGATCTCCGTCAAGGAGGCCGTCATGCCGTGGTCGCGGTTCCGCGACATCCACGGCCGCGGCGTCGACACGATCCTCGGCCCGGAGATGCGCTCCACCGGTGAGGTCATGGGCATCGACTCCGTCTTCGGCACGGCGTACGCCAAGTCGCAGGCCGGCGCCTACGGCCCGCTGCCCACCAAGGGCCGCGCGTTCATCTCGGTCGCCAACCGCGACAAGCGCTCGATGATCTTCCCGGCCCGCGAGCTGGTCGCGCACGGCTTCGAACTGCTCGCCACCTCCGGCACCGCCGAGGTCCTCAAGCGCAACGGCATCAACGCCACGGTCGTGCGCAAGCAGTCCGAGGGCACCGGTCCGAACGGCGAGAAGACCATCGTCCAGCTCATCCACGACGGCGAGGTCGACCTCATCGTCAACACCCCGTACGGCACCGGCGGCCGCCTCGACGGCTACGACATCCGTACGGCCGCGGTGGCCCGCTCCGTGCCGTGCCTGACGACCGTCCAGGCGCTCGCGGCGGCCGTCCAGGGCATCGACGCCCTCAACCACGGTGACGTGGGCGTCCGCTCGCTCCAGGAACACGCGGAACACCTGACCGCGGCCCGCGACTAGCAGCCCTTGAGGGGGACACCGGAAACGGTGTCCCCCTCTTCGTGAGGACCCTGAGGACTTTCCGAGATGTACAAGCTGTTCTTCCGTCTCGTTTTCACACGGATGGACCCCGAGAAGGCCCACTACCTGGCCTTCCGCTGGATCCGCCTGGCCGTCCGCATCCCGGTGCTGCGCACCTTCGTCGCGGCCGCGCTCGCGCCCCGCTACAAGGAGCTGCGCACCGAGGCCTTCGGGCTGCGCATGCACGGCCCCTTCGGCCTCGCGGCCGGCTTCGACAAGAACGCCGTCGCGATCGACGGCATGTCGATGCTGGGCTTCGACCATGTCGAGATCGGCACGGTGACGGGGGAGCCGCAGCCCGGCAACCCCAAGAAGCGGCTGTTCCGCCTGGTCGCGGACCGGGCGCTGATCAACCGCATGGGCTTCAACAACGACGGCTCGCTCGCCGTGGCGGCCCGCCTCGCGACCCGCGAGCCCGTCTTCCGGACGGTCGTCGGCGTCAACATCGGCAAGACCAAGGTCGTCCCGGAGGCGGAGGCCGTCGCCGACTACGTGAAGTCGGCCGAGCGGCTCGCGCCCTACGCGGACTACCTGGTCGTCAACGTCTCCTCGCCCAACACCCCCGGCCTGCGCAACCTCCAGGCGGTCGATCACCTGCGCCCGCTGCTCAGCGCCGTGCGCGAGGCCGCCGACCGCACGGTCGCGAACCGGCGCGTCCCGCTGCTGGTGAAGATCGCGCCCGACCTCGCCGACGAGGACATCGACGCCGTCGCCGACCTCGCCGTGGAGCTGGGCCTGGACGGCATCATCGCCACCAACACCACCATCGCGCGCGAGGGCCTCGGCCTGCGCTCCGCTCCCACGCTGGTGAAGGAGACCGGCGGCCTGTCCGGCGCCCCGCTCAAGGCACGCTCCCTGGAGGTCCTGCGCCGCCTGTACGCGCGCGTGGGCGACCGGATCACCCTGGTGGGTGTCGGCGGCATCGAGACCGCCGAGGACGCCTGGCAGCGCATCCTGGCCGGTGCCACGCTGGTCCAGGGGTACAGCGCCTTCATCTATGAGGGCCCCTTCTGGTGCCGAGCCGTCCACAAGGGTCTCGCCGCCCGCCTGCGCACCAGCCCGTACGCCACCCTCGCCGACGCGGTCGGCGCCGACGTGAGGAACGCCCGATGACCGGCATGAGCCCCCTGGAGCCCTTCGGAGCCCGGCTGCGCCGCGCCATGGACGAGCGCGGCCCGCTGTGCGTCGGCATCGACCCGCACGCCTCCCTGCTCGCCGAGTGGGGCCTGGACGACGACATCGCCGGCCTGGAGCGCTTCAGCCGGACCGTCGTGGAGGCCATGGCCGACCGGGTGGCCGTCCTGAAGCCGCAGAGCGCCTTCTTCGAGCGGTTCGGCTCGCGCGGCCTCGCCGTCCTGGAGACCTCGGTCCGGGAGGCCCGCGCGGCCGGTGCCCTGGTCGTGATGGACGCCAAGCGCGGCGACATCGGCTCGACCATGGCCGCCTACGCCGAGGCGTTCCTGCGCCCGGACGCCCCGCTGTTCTCCGACGCCCTGACCGTCTCGCCGTACCTCGGCTACGGCTCGCTGAGCCCGGCCGTCGCGCTGGCCCGGGAGAGCGGCGCCGGCCTGTTCGTGCTGGCACTGACCTCGAACCCGGAGGGCGGCGAGGTGCAGCACGCGGTCCGCGGGGACGGCCGGACCATCGGCGCGACCATGCTGGGCCACCTGGCGGCCGAGAACGCGGGGGAGGAGCCGCTGGGCTCCTTCGGCGCGGTCGTCGGCGCGACGCTGGGCGACCTGTCCTCGTACGACCTGGACATCAACGGACCGCTCCTCGCGCCCGGCATCGGCGCCCAGGGAGCGACCCCGGCCGATCTTCCGGGAGTCTTCGGGGCGGCCGTCCGCAACGTCGTGCCCAACGTCAGCCGAGGTGTTCTACGTCACGGTCCCGACGTCAGCGCGCTGCGCGCGGCGGCGGAGCGGTTCGCGGCGGAGATCCAGGCGGCCGTCGCGGGTGCCTGACCCCCGGCTGCGTGCTCGGCTGAGCGGTATCGCGCCGACTTGAGCTTGAATACATGCTCAAATCGAGGGCAGTATGTCTGAAATGTCTGGCCTGACGGAGGCTGACCAGGACTTTTCCGCTGTTCTCGCTGACTCTGGCGGACTTGCCCGCTAGTCTCCGAGCAGTGGGGGCACCTCCCACGCCCTTCAGGCAGTGGGGGAGAACGGGCAGCGTGTTGCTCGTAGCTCCCCAGGTGTGGGGCGACTAGGTTCCTCACCGGTCCGTATCCGACAGTTCGACATCCGAGGTGACGTAGGCGTGGCTCTTCCGCCCCTTACCCCTGAACAGCGCGCAGCCGCGCTCGAAAAGGCCGCCGCGGCTCGCCGGGAGCGGGCCGAGGTCAAGAATCGACTCAAGCACTCCGGCGCCTCCCTGCACGAGGTCATCAAGCAGGGCCAGGAAAACGACGTCATCGGCAAGATGAAGGTCTCGGCGCTGCTGGAGTCCCTGCCGGGCGTGGGCAAGGTCCGCGCCAAGCAGATCATGGAGCGTCTGGGTATCTCCGAGAGCCGCCGCGTGCGTGGTCTCGGGTCCAACCAGATCGCTTCCCTGGAGCGTGAGTTCGGCAGCACCGGCTCCTGAGTCCGTCTTCCGACGGACCGGGAGTCCCGGGCACTCCGGGATTGCTGGAATAATCGCTGCATGAGTGAACGTCCGCGGCTGACCGTGCTCTCCGGCCCCTCGGGGGTCGGCAAGAGCACGGTCGTCGCCCATATGCGCAAGGAACACCCCGAAGTCTGGCTCTCGGTGTCGGCGACCACCCGCACGCCGCGCCCCGGCGAGCAGCACGGAGTCCACTACTTCTTCGTCACCGACGAGGAGATGGACAAGCTGATCGCCAACGGCGAGCTGCTGGAGTGGGCCGAGTTCGCCGGGAACCGCTACGGCACGCCCCGCGCGGCCGTGCTGGAGCGGCTTGAGAACGGCGAGCCCGTCCTGCTGGAGATCGACCTCCAGGGCGCCCGGCAGGTCCGCGAGTCCATGTCCGACGCTCAGCTGGTGTTCCTGGCTCCGCCCTCCTGGGAGGAGCTGGTGCGCAGGCTCACCGGCCGGGGAACCGAGCCGCCCGAGGTCATCGAGCGCCGCCTGGAGGCGGCCAGGACCGAGCTGGCGGCCGAGCCGGAGTTCGATGTGACCTTGGTCAACACCTCCGTCGAGGACGTGGCCCGTGAGCTGCTAGCCTTGATGGACGTTGTGTGATCGTGACTGTGATCACGATCATTGATTCTTTTCCATCCATCGGAAGGTAGAGCGTGTCCTCTTCCATCACCGCGCCCGAGGGCATCATCAACCCGCCGATCGACGAGCTTCTCGAGGCCACCGACTCGAAGTACAGCCTCGTGATCTACGCGGCCAAGCGTGCCCGCCAGATCAACGCGTACTACTCGCAGCTCGGTGAGGGCCTCCTCGAGTACGTCGGTCCGCTCGTCGACACCCACGTCCACGAGAAGCCGCTCTCGATCGCCCTGCGCGAGATCAACGCCGGTCTGCTGACCTCCGAGGCCGTCGAGGGCCCGGCGCAGTAGTACTGTCAGATTGAGATTGACTTATCCACAGGCCCGGCAGTCATGCTGCCGGGCCTGTGGTGTGTCATGGGGTCGTACGGTTTCGTCGTACGTTTTCGAGTCCGGGGAGACACGGTGGACAAGCCGAGGGTCGTGCTGGGGGTCAGTGGCGGCATCGCCGCCTACAAGGCCTGTGAGCTGTTGAGAAGGTTCACGGAGTCGGGTCACGACGTCCGCGTGGTGCCCACCGCGTCCGCGCTGCACTTCGTCGGCGCCGCCACCTGGTCGGCCCTGTCCGGCAACCCGGTCTCCACCGACGTCTGGGACGACGTCCACGAGGTCCCGCACGTCCGCATCGGCCAGCACGCCGACCTGGTGGTCGTGGCCCCGGCCACCGCCGACATGCTCGCCAAGGCCGCCCACGGTCTCGCCGACGACCTGCTGACGAACACGCTCCTCACCGCCCGCTGCCCGGTGGTCTTCGCCCCCGCGATGCACACCGAGATGTGGGAGCACCCGGCCACCCAGGAGAACGTGGCCACGCTGCGCCGCCGCGGCGCCGTCGTCATCGAGCCCGCCGTCGGCCGCCTCACCGGCGTCGACACCGGCAAGGGCCGGCTGCCCGACCCGGCGGAGATCTTCGAGGTCTGCCGCCGGGTGCTGGCCCGCGGTGTCACCGACCCCGACCTCGCAGGACGGCACGTCGTCGTCTCCGCCGGCGGCACCCGCGAACCCCTCGACCCGGTCCGCTTCCTCGGCAACCGCTCCTCCGGCAAGCAGGGCTACGCACTCGCCCGCACCGCCGCGGCCCGCGGTGCCCGGGTGACGTTGATCGCTGCCAACACCGGTTTGCCCGACCCTGCGGGCGTCGACGTCGTCCAGGTCGGCACCGCCGTACAGCTGCGCGAAGCCGTCCTCAAGGCCGCCGCGGACGCCGACGCCGTGGTCATGGCCGCAGCCGTCGCCGATTTCCGGCCAGCCGCCTACGCCGCCGGGAAGATCAAGAAGAAGGACGGCCAGGACCCCGACCCGATCGTCCTGGTGCGGAATCCCGACGTCCTCGCCGAGGTCTCCGCCGACCGGGCGCGCTCCGGACAGGTGATCGTGGGCTTCGCCGCGGAGACCGACGACGTCCTGGCCAACGGCCGCACCAAGCTCGCCCGCAAGGGCTGTGACCTGCTCGTTGTCAACGAGGTGGGGGAGCGGAAGACCTTCGGGTCCGAGGAGAACGAGGCCGTGGTGCTGGGCGCCGACGGCAGCGAAACCCCGGTTCCGTATGGCCCCAAGGAGGCCTTGGCCGACACGGTCTGGGACCTGGTCGTTCGGAGGCTGGGCCAGCGTCCGGGCACGATCGGGTGATGCCGACGTCAGGTTCACGCCACACTCAAATCCGGCGTGGCGCCCCTGGCCAACGCCGCTCGGCATTGTGCAGAATGCCCGTGCCGCAGGTCACAGCGCTCCCGAGAGGCGAGACAGTGGCCCATCGGCCGAGTGCGACCGATAAACTGTTTCACGGTCGGCACCGGGCGCAGCCCCGTGCCGCCCGCAAATGATCAGCCAGCAGCCGCTGCAACCACAGGGAGCGTTGTGTCCCGTCGCCTGTTCACCTCGGAGTCCGTGACCGAGGGTCACCCCGACAAGATCGCTGACCAGATCAGCGACACCATCCTCGACGCGCTGCTGCGCGAGGACCCCACGTCCCGCGTCGCCGTCGAGACCCTCATCACGACCGGTCTGGTGCACGTGGCCGGCGAGGTCACGACCAAGGCCTACGCGCCGATCCCGCAGCTGGTCCGGGAGAAGATCCTGGAGATCGGCTACGACTCCTCCAAGAAGGGCTTCGACGGCGCCTCCTGCGGCGTGTCGGTGTCGATCGGCTCGCAGTCCCCGGACATCGCGCAGGGTGTCGACACGGCGTACGAGACCCGGGTCGAGGGTGACGACGACGAGCTGGACCGGCAGGGCGCGGGCGACCAGGGCCTGATGTTCGGCTACGCCTCCGACGAGACGCCGACCCTGATGCCGCTGCCGATCTTCCTGGCGCACCGGCTGTCCAAGCGCCTCTCCGACGTCCGCAAGAACGGCACCATCCCCTACCTGCGCCCGGACGGCAAGACGCAGGTCACCATCGAGTACGACGGCGACAAGGCCGTCCGCCTCGACACGGTGGTCGTCTCCTCCCAGCACGCCTCCGACATCGACCTGGAGTCGCTGCTCGCCCCCGACATCCGCGAGTTCGTCGTGGAGCCGGAGCTGAAGGCGCTCCTGGACGAGGGCATCAAGCTGGAGACCGAGGGCTACCGCCTGCTGGTCAACCCGACCGGCCGCTTCGAGATCGGCGGCCCGATGGGCGACGCCGGCCTGACCGGCCGCAAGATCATCATCGACACTTACGGCGGCATGGCCCGCCACGGCGGCGGCGCCTTCTCCGGCAAGGACCCGTCCAAGGTGGACCGCTCGGCGGCGTACGCGATGCGCTGGGTCGCCAAGAACGTCGTGGCGGCGGGCCTGGCCTCCCGCTGCGAGGTCCAGGTCGCCTACGCGATCGGCAAGGCCGAGCCCGTCGGTCTCTTCGTGGAGACCTTCGGCACCGCCAAGGTCGACCACGAGAAGATCGAGAAGGCGATCGAGGAGGTCTTCGACCTCCGCCCGGCCGCGATCATCCGCGACCTCGACCTGCTTCGCCCGATCTACTCCCAGACGGCGGCGTACGGCCACTTCGGCCGCGAGCTGCCCGACTTCACCTGGGAGCGCACGGACCGCGTGGAGGCCCTGCGCGCCGCCGTGGGCATGTAAGACCACCCTTTTTTTCGCCGAGGCCCGGCTTCCCTCTCGGGAGCCGGGCCTCGGCGTGTTCCGAGGCGGTCGCATGCCCGTGATCAGCCGTCGGCCGCCGACCGGGGGCGGCGCCGGACACGGTCGCTCGGCGCTCTCGCGTCCGGCGGTGCTGCGCCGCCCGACCACCACGAGCCGCGCGGTACCCTCCCGGGCGCGGACGGCCCGGGGGTTGCGGGCGTCCGGCGGTGTTGTCGGTGGCGTTTGGTAAGAATGCAAGCGTGAGCAGCGAGAACGAGCCGGGGGCGGGCGGGGCCGAGGGGGCGCCGCCGGAGCAGCTCGCGCTCATTCGCGAGAGCGTGCGCCAGGCCAGGCCGCCCCGGGCCAAGCCGCGTACCTGGCGGGGGGCCGCCCTCGCCGAGGAGCTGCCCGTCGCGCGGGTGCTGGTCGACAAGGGCGTGCTGCACCTCGACCGGTACTTCGACTACGCGGTGCCCGAGGAGATGGACGCGGAGGCGCAGCCGGGCGTACGGGTGCGCGTGCGGTTCGGGGCCGGGCGGCACCGGGTGCGCGAAGGGCGCCGGGAGGGCGGCGGGCTCATCGACGGCTTCCTGGTCGAGCGGCGGGCCGAGTCCGACTACTCGGGGCCGCTGGCCGCGCTCGCCCAGGTCGTGTCGCCGGAGCGGGTGCTGAGCGAGGAACTGCTCGGTCTCGCGCGGGCCGTCGCCGACCGGTACGCGGGGAGCCTCGCCGATGTGCTCCAGCTGGCCGTGCCGCCGCGCAGCGCCCGCGCCGAGCAGCGGCCGTCCCCGGCGCCGCTGCCCCCGCCCGAGGCGCCGGACACCGGCTCCTGGAGCCGGTACGAACGCGGGGGCGCCTTCCTCGATGCGCTGGCCTCCGGAGGCTCGCCCCGGGCCGTGTGGAACGCGCTGCCCGGACCGCTGTGGAGCGAGGAGCTGGCCCGGGCCGTCGCCGCCACCCTCGCCTCCGGGCGCGGCGCCCTCGTCGTCGTACCGGACGGGCGGGCCGCCGCGCGCGTGGACGCCGCGCTGACCGCGCTGCTCGGCACGGGCCGGCATGCGCTGCTCACCGCCGACGCCGGACCCGAGAAGCGGTACGCGCAGTGGCTGGCGGTGCGGCGCGGATCCGTGCGTGCCGTCGTCGGGACGCGGGCGGCCATGTTCGCGCCCGTGTGCGATCTGGGACTCGTCGCCATCTGGGACGACGGCGACGACAGCCACAGTGAGCCGCACGCACCGCAGCCGCATGCCCGGGATGTTCTTCTGCTGCGGGCCGCGCTGGACAAGTGCGGTTTTCTGCTGGGGGGTTGGAGCTGCACCGTGGAGGCCGCCCAGCTCGTCGAGAGCGGCTGGGCCCGGCCGCTGGTCGCCGCGCGGGAGCAGGTGCGGCGGGCCGCGCCGCTCGTCCGGACGGTGGGCGACGGCGACCTCGCGCGCGACGAGGCCGCCCGCGCCGCCCGGCTGCCCACGCTCGCCTGGCAGGTGGCCCGCGAGGGGCTGCGGCAGGGGCCGGTGCTGGTGCAGGTGCCCCGGCGCGGTTACGCGCCCCGCTTGGCCTGCGCCCAGTGCCGCGCGCCCGCGCGCTGCCGGCACTGTTCCGGTCCGCTGCAAGGACAGGACGGGAGTGTGGTGCGATGCGACTGGTGCGGGCGCGAGGAGAGTGCCTGGCACTGCCCCGAGTGCGGCGGCTTCCGGCTCCGCGCCCAGGTCGTCGGCGCGCGCCGCACCGCCGAGGAACTGGGGCGCGCCTTCCCTGCCGTACCGGTGCGCACCTCGGGGCGCGAGCATGTGCTGGACACCGTGCCGGGCACGCCCGCGCTGGTGGTGAGCACGCCGGGCGCCGAACCGGTCGCCGAGGGCGGCTACGCGGCGGCGCTGCTGCTGGACGGCTGGGCCATGCTCGTACGGCCCGACCTGCGGGCCGGGGAGGACGCGCTGCGCCGGTGGATCGCGGCGGGAGCGCTGGTGCGGCCGCAGGGCGAGGGGGGCACGGTGGTCGTGGTGGCCGAGCCGACCCTGCGGCCCGTACAGGCACTGGTGCGCTGGGACCCCGTCGGGCATGCCGTGCGCGAGCTGGCCGAGCGGGCCGAGCTGGGCTTCCCGCCGGTGTCCCGGATGGCGGCCGTGTCCGGACCGCCCACGGCCGTCGCCGAGTTCCTGGCGGCGGTGGAACTGCCGCCGGACGCCGAGGTCCTGGGGCCGGTGCCGCTGCCGCCCCCGCCGCCCGGCCGCCCCCGCAGACCCGGCGCGCCGCCGCCCGGCGAGCACTGGGAGCGCGCGCTCGTCCGGGTGCCGCCCGGCAGCGGTGCCGCGCTGGCCGCCGCACTGAAGACCGCACAGGCCGCCCGCATGGCCCGGGGCAGCGGGGAGGCGATACGGGTACGGATCGACCCACCCGACATCGGCTGAGCCACCGCTCAGCGGCGCGTGGCGTGGCCGGGAGTGCCGGGGCTGTCGGGGGCCCGGCAGGTTCGGGAACGGCCGCGGCTGTTGGAGGTGCCCGGGACGGTCGGGGTGCCTGGCGCCGTTGGAGGTCCCAGGCACTGCCGCGGGTGCTCGACGCGGTCGGGTGCCCGGCACGGTCGGGGTGCCCGGGAGCCATGGAGGTGCCCCGCGCTGTCGGGTGGTGTCCGGCGCCTCGCCGTCTGCAGCGTGGTGCCATGTGTGCGCCCTCCCGGAGGGGGGCCGGGAGGGCGGGGGTGAAGGTCGGTCAGCCGTTGCGTGGGCCGGGGAAGGCCGTCGGGCGGGCGTCGTCGCGCAGCGTCGGGCTGCCCGCGGTCGGCTGGGTCGGCATGGAGCGGGCCGCGGGGACCGTCGGCACCGTCGGCAGACCCGTGTTCACGTTGATCGTGCGGGTGCCGGACGGCTCCGGCGCCCGCTCCGCCTCCGCCGCCGCCTGGGCCGCGGCGCGGCGGGCGCCGTACCGGCGGTGCACCGCCTGCTTGGTGACCCCGAGCGCCGAGCCCACCGCGTCCCACGAGAAGCCGAGTGAGCGGTCGAAGTCCACGGCGGCCGTGACCAGGGTTTCGACACTGTCCCGGAGTTCCTGGGCGAGGCGGACCGTCGGGGCGGGGGCGCGTCCGTAGACGACGAAGCCCGTGGACGGGCCGGAGCGGCGCGGGCGATAGACGTTGCCCAACTGGGCGGTGAGCGTGCGCAGCGCGTCCACCTGCCGGCGGACCCTCTCGATGTCCCGCACCAGCAAGTGCAGGCTGGCCCGGGCCTGGGCGTCGTGGGTTGCGTGGTCGGCCATGAACAAGCCTCTCGAACCGGCGTTGAAAGGAATTGGGCCGCGAAAGGGCCCGATGTGGTCAACTCTTCCTTGACCAACGCGCTGACGCTCCGCTGGTCACGGGCTGGGGGCGTGCAGGCATATGCGTACGCCGCCCACCCGCATGCGCGCCGCCCATGGTCATAGACTGGTGCGCTGCCCGCCCGACCCCCGCCCGAGAGGCCCGATCCCGCCCATGAAGCTCGTCTTCGCCGGTACCCCCGAGGTCGCCGTTCCCGCCCTGGATGCCCTGCTCGCCTCCGGGCGGCACGAGGTGGCCGCCGTCGTCACGCGGCCCGACGCGCCGGCCGGGCGCGGGCGCAGGCTGGTCGCGTCGCCCGTGGCCGAGCGGGCGGAGGAGGCCGGGATCGAGGTGCTGAAGCCCCTCAAGCCCCGGGACCCGGAGTTCCTGGACCGGCTGAGGGAGATCGCGCCGGACTGCTGCCCGGTCGTCGCCTACGGCGCGCTGCTGCCGAAGGCCGCCCTGGACATCCCCGCCCACGGCTGGGTCAACCTGCACTTCTCGCTGCTGCCCGCCTGGCGCGGTGCCGCGCCCGTGCAGCACGCCATCATGGCGGGCGACGAGATCACCGGGGCGTCCACCTTCCTCATCGAGGAGGGCCTCGACTCCGGGCCCGTCTACGGGACCGTGACCGAGGCGGTCCGTCCCACCGACACCAGCGGCGACCTGCTCACCCGGCTCGCCTTCGCGGGCGCCGGGCTGCTCGCCGCGACCATGGACGGCATCGAGGACGGCACCCTGAACGCCGTGCCGCAGCCCGCCGAGGGCGTCACCGTCGCGCCGAAGATCACCGTCGAGGACGCCCAGGTGGACTGGTCGGCGCCCGCGCTGCGCGTCGACCGGATCGTGCGCGGCTGCACCCCGGCGCCCGGTGCCTGGACCGTCTTCCGCGGGGAGCGGCTCAAGCTGATCCAGGTCACGCCTGTGCCCGAGCGGACCGACCTCGCGCCGGGCCGGCTCGCCGTGGGCAAGAACAACGTGCACGTGGGCACCGGTTCGTACGCCGTCGAGCTGCTCTGGGTGCAGGCGCAGGGCAAGAAGCCGATGCGGGCGGCCGACTGGGCCCGCGGGGTGCGCATCGGCGAGGCCGAGACGCTCGGCGGCTGAACCCCGGACGGCGGGGGTGACGGTGGGCCGACGTAGGCTGGGAACCGCACCCCCTTCATCACATCCGGAGCACCTTTTTCGTGAGCGAGCAGTCCCGGCGGCCGCGCAGGCCCGCCAAGCCTTACCGCCGTCCCCAGAAGGACCCCGTCCGCATCCTGGCCTTCGAGGCGCTGCGGGCGGTGGACGAGCGGGACGCGTACGCCAACCTCGTGCTGCCGCCGCTGCTGCGGAAGGCGCGCGAGAAGGAGGGACCGGACAAGTTCGACGCCCGGGACGCCGCGCTCGCCACCGAGCTGGTGTACGGCACGCTGCGCCGGCAGGGCACGTACGACGCCGTCATCTCCGCCTGTGTCGACCGGCCGCTGCGTGAGGTCGACCCGCCGGTGCTCGACGTGCTGAGCCTGGGCGCGCACCAGTTGCTCGGCACGCGGATCCCGACGCACGCCGCCGTCTCGGCCTCGGTGGAGCTGGCGCGGGTGGTACTCGGGGACGGGCGGGCCAAGTTCGTCAACGCCGTGCTCCGCAAGATCGCGCAGGACGACCTCCAGGGGTGGATCGAGAAGGTCGCGCCGCCGTACGACGAGGATCCCGAGGACCATCTCGCCGTCGTGCACTCGCACCCCCGGTGGGTCGTCTCCGCGCTCTGGGACTCCCTCGGCGGCGGCCGGGCCGGCATCGAGGAACTGCTGGCGGCGGACAACGAGCGGCCCGAGGTGACGCTCGTCGCCCGGCCCGGCCGGGCCACCACCGAGGAGCTGCTGCGCGAGGACGCCGCCGTACCCGGGCGCTGGTCGCCCTACGCCGTGCGGCTCGCCGAGGGCGGCGAGCCGGGCGCGGTCGACGCCGTGCGCGAGGGACGGGCCGGCGTGCAGGACGAGGGCAGCCAGCTGGTCGCGCTCGCGCTGGCGAACGCCCCGCTCGACGGGCCCGACGAGAAGTGGCTCGACGGATGCGCCGGGCCCGGCGGCAAGGCCGCGCTGCTCGGCGCCCTCGCCGCCGAGCGCGGGGCCGTCCTGCTCGCCTCCGAGAAGCAGCCGCACCGGGCCGGGCTGGTGGCCAAGGCCCTGCACGGCAATCCGGGGCCGTACCAGGTCATCGCCGCCGACGGCACCCGCCCGCCCTGGCGCTCCGCCAGCTTCGACCGGATCCTGGTGGACGTGCCGTGCACCGGTCTCGGCGCCCTCCGCCGCCGCCCCGAGGCCCGCTGGCGCCGCCGCCCCGAGGACCTGGACAACTTCGCTCCGCTCCAGCGCGGGCTGCTGCGTACCGCCCTCGACTCCGTGCGCGTCGGCGGCGTCGTCGGCTATGCCACCTGCTCCCCGCACCTCGCCGAGACCCGCGCGGTCGTCGCCGACGTGCTCAAGCAGCACCCGGACACGGAACTGATCGACGCCCGCCCGCTGCTGCCCGGCGTACCCGACCTCGGCGACGGGCCGGACGTGCAGCTGTGGCCCCACCTCCACGGCACGGACGCGATGTACCTGGCCCTGATCCGCAGAACTGCCTGACGCCGCCGGCAGCAGCAGACCCAGGGCGCGGGGACTGCGCGACCGGCCGTCCGCCGGCCCGCAGCTCACGCACGGCAGCAACCACCCCCGAACCCCGCTCGGCCCACCCCGGCAGGGCATGGCAGGCTTGGGTCATGGCCGCGCAGATCAACCCCAGCATCCTGTCCGCCGACTTCGCCCGACTGGCGGAGGAGGCCAAGGCGGTCCAAGGCGCCGACTGGCTTCACGTCGACGTCATGGACAACCACTTCGTCCCGAACCTCACGCTCGGCGTGCCGGTCGTGGAGTCCCTGTCCCGTGCGACGGAGACCCCGCTGGACTGCCATCTGATGATCGAGGACCCCGACCGCTGGGCGCCGCAGTACGTGGAGGCGGGGGCTTCGTCCGTCACCTTCCATGTGGAGGCCGCCGCGGCGCCGGTGCGGCTCGCCCGGGAGATCCGTGCCAAGGGCGCCCGGGCCTCCATGGCACTCAAGCCCGCCACGCCGATCGAGCCGTTCGAGGACCTGCTGCCGGAACTCGACATGCTGCTGATCATGACGGTCGAGCCCGGCTTCGGCGGCCAGGCGTTCCTCGACATCATGCTGCCCAAGATCCGCCGCACCCGTGAGCTGATCAGCAAGCACGGCCTCCAGCTGTGGCTCCAGGTCGACGGCGGTGTCTCGGCCTCGACGATCGAGCGGTGCGCGGACGCGGGAGCGGATGTGTTCGTCGCCGGCTCGGCCGTCTACGGCGCCCAGGACCCCGCGGAGGCCGTACGCGCGCTGCGCACGCAGGCGGAGGCCGCCACCGCCAAGGCGTCCTGGGCATGCGACCACTGAGCCACAGCCAAGTGAACGGTTAAGTGAACGGCGCCCATCAGGGCAGATCAGTCGCCCCGAATCTGCAAGGATGAACGGCGAATCCAGAGTGTGAACAGCAGTGAGGAGATCGCCGTGTCGGGTATGTCGGCGGGCCGGTCAGCCATGCGGATGGGACCCGCTGAGCTGGTGCAGGCGGCGGCCATGGCCCGCCGCTTCTACCTCGAGGGCAAATCCAAGATCCAGATCGCGGAGGAGTTCGGCGTCAGCCGCTTCAAGGTGGCCCGGGTCCTGGAGACCGCCCTCGAACGGGATCTCGTACGCATCGAGATCCGTGTGCCGGCCGAACTGGACGCCGAGCGCTCCGACGCGCTCCGCGCCCGCTACGGCCTGAGGCACGCCGTCGTGGTCGAGTCCCCGCCCGAGTCCGAGGAGACCCCCGACCCCGAGAACCTCGGCGAGGTCGCCGCCGACCTGCTCGGCGAACTCGTCAACGAGGGGGACGTGCTCGGGCTGGCCTGGGGCCGGTCCACCATCCACATGGCGGCGGCGCTCGACCGGCTGCCGCCGTGCACGGTGGTGCAGCTGACGGGCGTGTACGACGCCGGGACCGCCGAGCGCGGCTCGGTGGAGGCCGTCCGCCGGGCCGCGCAGGTGTCGGGCGGCGACGCGCACCCCATCTACGCGCCGATGCTGCTGCCGGACGCGGCCACCGCGGCGGCGCTGCGCAACCAGACCGGGCTCGCCCGGGCCTTCGAGTACTTCGACAAGGTCACGGTCGCCTGTGTCTCCATCGGGTCCTGGGAGCCGGGCATCTCGACCGTGCACGACATGCTCAGCGACGAGGAGCGCGCGCACTACGCCTCGCTCGGTGTCGCCGCCGAGATGTCGGCGCACCTCTTCGACTCCGAGGGGCGCCGGATCGGGCGGGACCTGGGGGAGCGGTGCATCACGGTCAAGGCCGACCAGCTGCGCCGTATCCCGGAGGTCGTGGCGATCGCGGGCGGGCAGCGCAAGGCCTCCGCGATCGACGCGGTGCTGCGCTCCGGGCTGGTCACCAGCCTGGTGACGGACACCTCGGCCGCCGACTACCTGATGACGGCGGGCCCGACGCCGAAGCCGGCGCTCAGCCGTGCGGACCCGGACGGGGTCTGACCGCGGGGCGTGGCGCCGTGGACCCGGCGGACGGCGTCACGCCGGCCGCCGGGATGCGTGACGAGACGGCCGTGGCAGCATCCGCGGCATGCTGCCGCGGTTGGTCTCCCGCGTACCCGGACGGCCTGATCGACCGCCGGGCCCCTTTCCGTACCGATGATCACTACGAGTCGTTCCGGGCGGTGCTGAGATGACGGAGGACCCGGGCGGCCCGTACCCGGTCACCCTGGATCTGGACGGTGTCACGGACAAGGCCGGCCTGATGGACCGCGTGGCCCGGGCCCTCGCGCTGCCCGACTGGTTCGGGCGCAACTGGGACGCGCTGGCCGACTCCCTCAGCGACCGGACGGTCTGGCCCGAGGGCGCGGTGGAACGGGGGCTGCTGATCGTCGTCCGGGGCTGGCGGTCGTACGCGGACAGCGCGCCGGGCGAGTGGCGGATCGCCGAGGACGTGCTCGCGGAGGCGGATGACCGGACGCCCGCCCTCACCGTCGTCCTCGCTCTCGGAGGATCCTCCTAAGGGGGCTCCGACCAGCCTGGATGTTTTGTGAGGGCATGACAGCGGTTCCGTCATGGGAGAATGAAGTACGTGCTCTTTCCCCCTGGCACACCTGTCCGGGGGTCACCTCTGATCGACTGGGATGTGCAGCACGTGCGTTTCCTCAATGACATCCAGCCCGCGTACGACCTGACGTACGACGACGTGTTCATGGTGCCGAGCCGCTCCGCGGTGGGCTCGCGTCAGGGCGTGGACCTCAGCTCGCCGGACGGAACGGGCACCACCATCCCGCTCGTCGTCGCCAACATGACCGCCATCGCCGGCCGCCGCATGGCCGAGACGATGGCCCGCCGCGGTGGTCTCGTGGTCATCCCGCAGGACATCCCGATCGACGTCGTCACCGACGTGATCTCCTGGGTGAAGAGCCGTCACCTGGTGCTGGACACCCCGATCGTGCTGGCCCCGCACCAGACCGTCGCCGACGCCCTGGCGCTGCTGCCCAAGCGGGCGCACAACGCCGGTGTCGTCGTGGACGAGAACCACCGGCCCGTCGGTGTCGTCACCGACGCCGACCTGTCCGGCGTCGACCGCTTCACCCAGCTCGAGGTCGTCATGTCCAAGGACCTGCTCCTGCTGGACGCCGACATCGACCCGCGTGAGGCCTTCAACACCCTCGACCACCACAACCGCCGCTACGCCCCGGCCGTCGACGAGGACGGCAGGCTCGCCGGCATCCTGACCCGCAAGGGCGCCCTGCGCGCCACGCTGTACACCCCGGCCGTGGACGCGAACGGCAAGCTGCGCATCGCCGCCGCCGTCGGCATCAACGGCGACGTCGCGGGCAAGGCCAAGCAGCTGCTCGACGCGGGCGTGGACACGCTCGTCATCGACACCGCGCACGGCCACCAGGAGTCGATGATCAGCGCCATCAGGACGGTGCGCGCGCTCGACCCGCAGGTGCCGATCGCCGCGGGCAACATCGTCTCCGCCGAGGGCGTGAAGGACCTGGTCGACGCCGGCGCGGACATCATCAAGGTCGGTGTCGGCCCGGGCGCGATGTGCACCACCCGCATGATGACCGGTGTGGGCCGCCCGCAGTTCTCCGCCGTGCTGGAGTGCGCCGCCGAGGCGAAGAAGTACGGCAAGCACGTGTGGGCCGACGGCGGTGTCCGCCACCCGCGCGACGTCGCCATGGCGCTGGCCGCCGGCGCGTCCAACGTGATGGTCGGCTCCTGGTTCGCGGGCACGTACGAGTCGCCGGGCGACCTCCACCACGACGCCAACGGCCGTGCCTACAAGGAGTCGTTCGGGATGGCCTCCGCGCGTGCCGTGGCCAACCGCACCTCGGACGAGTCGGCGTACGACCGCGCCCGCAAGGCGCTGTTCGAGGAGGGCATCTCCACCTCCCGCATGTTCCTCGACCCGGCCCGCCCGGGCGTCGAGGACCTGATCGACTCGATCATCGCGGGCGTCCGCTCCTCCTGCACCTACGCCGGTGCCGGCTCGCTGGAGGAGTTCGCCGAGAAGGCCATCGTCGGCATCCAGAGCGCGGCCGGCTACGCCGAGGGCAAGCCGCTGCACGCCAGCTGGAGCTGACCCCCCTTCCGAACCGACGGCCCCCGCCGTTCCCGAGCCCGGGAACGGCGGGGGTCGTCGGCATATCCGGTCGTCGGCATATCCGCGTCAAAGTCAGCGTCACGAGGCGGCGTCACGAATCCGTGTCACGAGTCCGCGCCACGAGTCAGCGCCCACGAATCCGCCTCACGTGTCCACGTCACCGCTGCGTCGGCCAAGAGCCGCGAAAGGGACGGATGAGGTGCCCGTGCAACGGTCGACAGCCCGTGCGCAACGATTTGTCATTCCGGCCCGAGGAACGCAATGATCATGCGGGGGTGCGCAAGGTTGCTGCATTACGCCCGTGAAGCCCTGCCTCGTAGGGTGCTTCGCTAGTACGTGGTGTGGCGGGGACCCCGCTCGGTGGGTGCCTGCCCTCGCAGGCTCACCGGTCCCCCTCCACGAGGGCCGGCGGTCATGCCGGTCCGCACCCCCGACAGACCGGCAGCGATAAGGAGCCAACGCGTGCTCGACCAAGGCGCACCCCCGCAGAACCAGATATCGGCCGCCCCCGCGTCCCCGGGCGTCGCCGCGCGCCTGATGCGTCGCAAGCCCGTGGAACGCCTGGTCGCGGAGGGCGGCCAGGGCGAGGGAGGGCAGCTTCGGCGCTCCCTCGGGCTGTGGCAGCTGACCATGATCAGCATCGGTGCCACCCTCGGCACCGGCATCTTCGTCGTCCTCGGCGACGCCGTTCCGGAGGCCGGCCCCGCGGTCACCCTGGCCTTCGTGATCGCCGGTCTCACGGCTCTCTTCTCGGCCCTGTCGTACGCCGAGCTGGCGGGCAGCATCCCGGTCGCCGGCTCCTCCTACTCGTATGCGTACGCAACGCTGGGCGAGCTGGTCGCCTGGGTCTGCGGCTGGTGCCTCGTGCTCGAGTACGGCGTGTCGGTGGCCGCGGTTGCCGTCGGCTGGGGCGAGTACCTGAACGAGCTGCTCGACGGCACCATCGGCGTCACCATCCCCGCCGCGCTGTCCTCGGCGCCGGGCGAGGGCGGCATCATCAACCTGCCCGCCCTGATCGTCGTCCTCCTGGCGATGGTGTTCCTGCTCGGCGGAGCCCGTGAGTCCGCCCGCGCCAACACGATCATGGTCTGTGTGAAGATCGCCGCCCTGGTGCTGTTCTGCACGGTCGGTTTCATGGGCTTCAAGTCCGGCAACTACCGCGACTTCATGCCGCTGGGCATGTCCGGGGTCAGCGCCGCCGGTGCCACGCTGTTCTTCTCGTACATCGGCTTCGACGCCGCCTCCACCGCCGGTGAGGAGGCGAAGGACCCCAAGCGGGACCTGCCGCGGGCGATCATGCTCTCGCTGATCATCGTGACCGCGCTGTACGTGCTCGTCGCGGGTGTCGCCGTCGGTGCCTGGAACTGGAAGAAGTTCGACGGCTCGGAGGCCACCCTCGCCGCGATCATGAACGATGTCACCGGCCAGACGTTCTGGGGCACCCTGCTCGCGCTGGGCGCCGTCATCTCCATCGCGAGCGTCGTGCTCACCGTGCTCTACGGCCAGACCCGCATCCTCTTCGCGATGTCCCGCGACGGCCTGGTGCCGAAGGCGCTCGGCAAGGTCCACTCGAAGACCGGCGCTCCCCGCCTCAACACGGTGATCGTGTCCCTCTTCTGCGGTGTGCTCGCCGCCCTCATCCCGCTGGGCAAGCTCGTCGACGCCACCAGCATCGGCACGCTGTTCGCCTTCGCCCTGGTCAACATCGCGGTCGTCGTCCTGCGGTACAAGCGGCCGGGACTGGAGCGCACGTTCCGGGTGCCGTTCGGGCCGGTACTGCCGGTGCTGGGCTTCCTGTTCTGCGCCTACAACATGTTCAGCCTCGACACCGTCACCTGGGTCGTCTTCGGATGCTGGATGGCCGTCGGGCTCGTGTTCTACTTCGTGTACGGCTATCGCCGTTCCCGTCTCGCGACCGGTGAGGATCTCGCGGTGACGGCAGAGAAGTGACCGAACCGAAGAAGTGAACCACCCCCTGTGCTGAACGATCTCGACGAACGCATCGTGCACGCCCTCGCCGAGGACGCCCGCCGCTCCTACGCGGACATCGGGCAGATGGTCGGCCTGTCCGCGCCCGCCGTGAAGCGGCGCGTGGACCGGCTGAGGGCCACCGGAGCCATCACCGGATTCACCGTCCGGGTGGATCCGGCGGCGCTCGGCTGGGAGACCGAGGGCTACATCGAGATCTACTGCCGGAGCAACACGTCTCCGGAGACCATCCAGCGGGGGCTGGAGCGGTACCAGGAGGTCGTGGCCGCGTCGACCGTCACCGGTGACGCGGACGCGATCGCCCAGGTCTTCGCCTCCGACATGCGTCACTTCGAGCGGGTGCTGGAGCGGATCGCCGGCGAGCCGTTCGTGGAGCGGACCAAGTCGGTGCTGGTGCTGTCGCCGCTGCTGCGCCGCTTTTCTTCCGGGGCGCCGGGGTAGGGCGGCTTCCGGCTCGGGGCGCCTCGTCGTGTGCCGGATGCGGGTCGTCCTCGGCTGGTCGCGCAGTTTCCCGCGCCCCTGAGGGCGGCAGCGGGCGGCCCGAGGCGCAGGACCGGATCGACCACGTGCTGCGCCGCGGACCCACCGTGCTCGACGCGCGGACCGTCGTCACCGGCAGCCGGCGCCCTTGGCCGGAGGTGGCGGGCAACGAATGGCCGACCGTCGTCACCGGCAGCCCGCGCCCCTGGCCGGACGTGGCGGGCAACGAATGGCCCTCCGACCACGCGGCGGTGCTCACCACCTTCGCCCTGCCCCGGGGTGACTCCGGGTTACCGCAGGTCACCGTTGCGGTGCGGGGCGGCGATCCCGTAGGTTGTCCCGCACTTTCTACTGACTGGTAACACCGGCAGGTACCCCATGCGCTGGCCCCTCGGCCGTCCCAGCACCGTCCGCGCGCGGATCGTGGCGCTCGCGCTCGCCCCGTCCGTCGCCCTGATGGCCCTGTGGAGCTTCGCCATGGTGTCCGTCACCGCCGAACTGCGCGCGCTGGTCCGGCTCCAGGGGGTGTACGACGACTTCGGCACCCCGGTGGACACCGCCGTCGGGCAGATCCAGATCGAGCGCCGGATGTCCGCCGCCTATCTCGGCGCCCGCCTCGACCCGGCCGCCGCCGGGAACCTGCTGGGGCAGCAGCGCCGTACCGACCGGGCCGTCGAGGCCATGCGGGAGGCGATCCGGAACGGCGACCGGGACCGGCTCACGCACCGGCAACGGCAGGCCCTGGACGCCATGGCCGCGTCCACCGGCAGGCTGGAGCGGCTGCGCGCACGCGTGCTGTCCCGGGACATCAGCTGGGACCAGGCCGTCGACGCGTACAACGCGCTCGTGGAACCCGGCTTCGACGTGCAGTCCACGCTCACCGCTCTCCAGGCAGGCCAGCTCGCCCGCGAGGCACAGGTCGTCATCGAACTGGTCCGGGTACGGGAGTTCGTCTCCCGGGAGGACGCTCTGGTCGCCGGGGCGCGGGCGGCCGGCACGCTGACCGACCGGCAGTACGACACCCTCACCGCGACCATCGAGGACCGGCGGGTCTTCGAGCGGACCTACGTGCCCGACCTGCCCGCCGACTCGCGCGCCCTGTTCGAGGAGTTCCAGCGCGGGGACCTGCACCGCTCGCTGGTGCGGGACGAGGACGCGCTGCTGCGGGCCGGGGCCGGCGGGGCCGGGAGGGGCGTCGCGGCCGGCACCTGGCGGTCGACGACCGACCGGGGGGTCGTCCGCTACCGGGAGCTGTGCACCCGTGCCGCCGAGAACTCCGCCGTCCGCGGACGGGCGTTCGCCTACCGCGAGCTGACCAAGGCCGCCGTCGTGGGCGCGGTCGGGCTGGCCGCCGTCGCCCTGTCGCTGTGGTTCGCGGTGCGCGGCGCCCGGCGGATCTCGCGGCGCCTGGAGACCCTGCGGGACGCGGCCGACGTGCTGACGCGGCAGCAACTGCCCGACGTCATGCGCAGGCTGAGCGCGGGCGAGGAGGTGGACGCGGTGGCCGAGGCGCCGCCGCTCGCCGCCGACGAGGTCCGCGACGACGAGATCGGGCAGGTCGGCCGGTCGTTCAACACCGCTCGGCTGGCCGCCGTGGAGGCCGCCGTCCGGCAGGCGACCCTGCGCCGGGGGCAGTTCGCGGTGCTGCTCACCATCGCCCGCCGCAACCAGGCGCTGGTGCACCGGCAGTTGAAGCTCGTCGACACGCTGGAGCGGCGCACCGAGGATCCGGACGTGCTGCGCGAGCTGTTCCGCATCGACCATCTGACCACGCGCATGCGCCGGCACGCCGAGAGCCTGATCATCCTCTCCGGGGCCGTGCCCGGCCGCCGCTGGCGCCGGCCCGTCCTGCTCGCGGACGTCGTGGCCTCGGCCGTCGGCGAGATCGAGGACTACGCGCGCGTGGTCGTGCCGCCGATGCCCGAGGTGGGCGTGGCGGCGGACGCGGTCGCCGACGTCGTCCATCTGATCGCCGAACTGCTTGAGAACGCCACGGTGTTCTCGCCGCCACAGACCCAGGTCACGCTGCGCACGGGGTGGGTCGGCAGCGGCTTCGTCCTGGAGATCGACGACCGCGGGCTCGGCCTCGACGCCGAGGCCCGCGCCGACGCCCAGCGCACCCTCACCGACCCCGACGCCTTCGACCCCACCCGGCACGACCGGCTCGGCCTCTACGTCGTCGGCCGCCTCGCCGCCCGCCACGCCGTCGAGGTCACCCTCCGGGACTCCCCCTACGGGGGGACTACGGCGGTGGTGCGACTGCCTTCGGCGGTGTTGGCGGGGGCGGAGGCGGCGGGCGCAGAGCCGGTGCCGGTGGGCACAGAGTCGGTGCCGGCGGAGCCGGATCGGGTGAAGGCGCGTTCGGAGGTGGTGCCGGCGGGGGCGGAGTCCGTGTCCGCGGACCCAGAGCCGGTATCGGCGGGGGACGAGCCCGTGTTGACGAAGGCGGATCCGGTGAAGGCGCGTACGGAGTCGGTGCCGACGGGAGCACAGCCGGTGTCCGCGGGGACGGAGTCGGTGTCGGCCGGGACGGAGTCGGTGTCCGCGGGGACGGAGCCGGTGTCGGTCCGCGGTGGCTCACGGGACGGCGGCGGCGGAGCGCGGGGAGACCGGGCGTCCGTCGAGCGTGGGATCGCCGACGTCTCCGGTGTCGTCCTGGAGCTGCCGTCGCGGAAGCGGCAGGACCCGGTGTCCTCCGGCGCCGCGCCGGAGCCCGCCCCCGCCCTGCCCACCCGTGTCCGCCAGGCCCGTCTCGTCCCGGAGCTGCGTGCCGACCCGCCACCGCGCGACACCCCGCCCGAGCGCCAGGTCGACGCCGAGGAGATGCGGGCGATCTTCGGCGCCTTCCAGCGCGGCCTGGACCGGGGCCGCAAGGGCCTGCCCGCGCCGCGTGCCGGCCAGGACGCCGCCGGCGCCGCCCCGGACGCCACCATCACCCCCACCGACGAAGGGACGGACACCGACGATGCCCGCTGACGAGCAGACCCCGGAGCGGACCGCCGTGCCCGCCGGAGCGCCCGGTACGGACCTCGGCTGGCTGCTGGACGACCTCGTCTCCCGCACCGAGCACGTCCGGCAGGCCGTGCTGCTCACCGCCGACGGCCTCCCGCTCAGCAGCTCGGACGGCATGCGCCGGCGGGACATCGAGCACCTGGCCGCCGTCTGCTCCGGCTTCCACGGCCTGGCCCGCTCGGCGGGGGAGCGGTTCGCCCTCGGCGAGGTGCGCCAGACCATGGTGATGCTGGACGACGCCTACCTCTTCGTCACCCCGGCCGGGCACGGCAGCCGGCTCGCCGTGCTCAGCGAGGCCCGCACCGACGTCGGCCAGCTCGCCCACGAGATGGCGCTGCTCGTCCGCCGCCTCGGCCGCCATCTGGACGCAGCCGCCCGCACCACCTCGTGATCGCACGGTGAGCGACGAGCACTGGTACGAGGACGAGACCGGGCCGATGGTGCGCCCCTACACGGTGACCCGCGGCCGTACCCGGCCCGACGGCCGGCACACCATCGACCTGATGTCCCGGGTCACCGCGCTGGACGCCGGCGGTCCGGGCCCCGCCCTCGACCACGCCGGTGCCGCGCTGCTCGACCTGGTCCGGCGCGGCCCCCGTCCCGTGGTGGAGCTGGCCGCGGACGCCGACCTGCCCCTGACCGTCGTCCGCGTGCTGCTCGGCGACCTGGCCGAGGCCCGGCTGGTCCGCATCGACGCGCCCCGCCGGGTGCCGGCCACCGGACCGGCCGCCGACCCCGCGCTGCTGAAGGAGATCGTGGCGCGGCTCCGGGAGATCTGAGCCCGGCCGGCCGCCGACCGCCCCTGCGGCCGCCGGGGCAGGGCCCTGACGTCGTCCGTGCCCTTCCTGACCTGCGCGAACGGGGCGGGGGACAGGTACGGGGCAGGGCCTCGGGGCGGCGTGGACCCACGATCACCACTCGCCCGGCGGCGAGCCGCCCGCACAGCGCTCCGTAGGCGCGGGACCACGGTGGGGCACCGGCCGTGACCTGCGCCTCAGGGAGGCCGGGAACCGTGTCCGGGGGTGCGCAACGAATCGCCGCCCGACCCGACCTCCACGCAACGAACCGCGCACAGGCGCGCAACGGCTCCTGCTTGTCCGGCCGAGCGCGCCGACCGTACCTTCTTCGTGGCCCCCAAAAATCCCCTGTCCGGTGAGGATCCCGCATGCGCACCGCCCTGCTCCAGAGCTCCGGCCGCCCCGGCTCGATCGCCGGGAACCTCAAGGTTCTCGACGAGGCCGCGGGCCGGGCCGCCGCCGCTGGGGCCGGCCTGCTGGCAGCGCCGGAGATGTTCCTCACCGGGTACGCGATCGGCGACGACATCGCCCGCCTCGCCGAGCCCGCCGACGGGGACTCCGCCGACGCGATCGCCGAGATCGCCACGCGGCACGGCCTGGCGGTCGTCTACGGCTACCCGGAGCGCGACGGCGAGACCGTCTACAACTCCGCCCAGCTGATCTCCGCCGACGGCACCCGGCTCGCGAACTACCGCAAGACCCACCTCTTCGGCTGCTTCGAGCGCGACCACTTCACACCGGGTGAGCAGCACATCGTGCAGGCCGAGCTGAACGGCCTCACCGTGGGCCTGCTGATCTGCTACGACGTCGAGTTCCCGGAGAACGTCCGCGCCCACGCCCTGGCCGGCACCGACCTCCTCGTCGTCCCGACCGCGCAGATGCACCCCTTCCAGTTCGTCGCCGAGTCGATGATCCCGGTGCGCGCCTTCGAGAACCAGATGTACGTCGCCTACGTCAACCGGGCCGGGCAGGAAGGGGAGTTCGAGTTCGTCGGCCTCTCCGTCCTCGCCGGTCCCGACGGTGTCGCCCGCACCCGCGCCGGCCGCGCCGAGCAGCTGGTGCTCGCCGACGCCGACCCCGCCTTCCTGGCCGCCTCCCGCGAGAACAACCCGTACCTGAAGGACCGCCGCCCCGGTCTGTACGGGTCCCTCGTCTGAACCACCCGAGTCTTCCCCCGAACCACCCCCGCGCAAGGAGTCCGTACCCCATGACGTCCACGGTGCCCAATGCCGTCGAGCACACCGACGAGCAGCAGCCGCCGATCACCATGTTCGGCCCGGACTTCCCCTACGCCTACGACGACTTCCTCGCCCACCCGGCGGGCCTCGGCCAGATCCCCGCGACCGAGCACGGCACCGAGGTCGCGATCATCGGCGGCGGTCTGTCCGGCATCGTGGCCGCCTACGAGCTGATGAAGATGGGTCTCAAGCCCGTCGTCTACGAGGCCGACCAGATCGGCGGCCGACTCCGCACGGTCGGCTTCGAGGGGTGCGACGACTCGCTGACCGCCGAGATGGGCGCGATGCGCTTCCCGCCGTCCTCCACCGCCCTCCAGCACTACATCGACCTGGTCGGCCTGGAGACCCAGCCCTTCCCGAACCCCCTCGCCGAGGCCACCCCCTCGACCGTCGTCGACCTCAAGGGCGAGTCGCACTACGCCGAGACCATCGACGACCTGCCCCAGGTCTACCGGGACGTCGCCGAGGCCTGGAACAAGTGCCTCGAAGAGGGCGCCGACTTCTCCGACATGAACCGCGCGATGCGCGAGCGGGACGTCCCACGCATCCGCGAGATCTGGGCGAAGCTGGTCGAGAAGCTCGACAACCAGACCTTCTACGGCTTCCTCTGCGACTCCGAGGCCTTCAAGTCCTTCCGGCACCGCGAGATCTTCGGCCAGGTCGGCTTCGGCACCGGCGGCTGGGACACCGACTTCCCGAACTCCATCCTGGAGATCCTCCGCGTCGTCTACACCGAGGCCGACGACCACCACCGCGGTATCGTCGGCGGCTCCCAGCAGCTGCCGCTGCGCCTGTGGGACCGCGAGCCGGAGAAGATCGTCCACTGGCCTTACGGCACCTCGCTGAAGTCCCTGCACGTGGACGGCGAGCCCCGCCCGGCCGTGACCCGGCTGCACCGCACCGCGGGCAACCAGATCACCGTGACGGACGCGAACGGCGACATCCGCACGTACAAGGCGGCCATCTTCACCGCCCAGTCCTGGATGCTGCTGTCCAAGATCGCCTGCGACGACTCGCTGTTCCCGATCGACCACTGGACGGCGATCGAGCGCACCCACTACATGGAGTCCTCCAAGCTCTTCGTGCCCGTGGACCGGCCGTTCTGGCTGGACAAGGACGAGGAGACCGGCCGGGACGTCATGTCGATGACGCTCACCGACCGCATGACCCGCGGCACCTACCTGCTGGACGACGGCCCGGACAAGCCCGCCGTCATCTGCCTGTCGTACACCTGGTGCGACGACAGCCTGAAGTGGCTGCCGCTGTCCGCGAACGAGCGGATGGAGGTCATGCTGAAGTCGCTCGGCGAGATCTACCCGAAGGTCGACATCCGCAAGCACATCATCGGCAACCCGGTGACGGTCTCCTGGGAGAACGAGCCCTACTTCATGGGCGCGTTCAAGGCCAACCTGCCCGGCCACTACCGCTACCAGCGGCGCCTGTTCACCCACTTCATGCAGGACCGGCTGCCCGAGGACAAGCGGGGCATCTTCCTCGCCGGCGACGACATCTCCTGGACGGCCGGCTGGGCCGAGGGTGCCGTGCAGACCGCGCTGAACGCGGTCTGGGGCGTCATGCACCACTTCGGCGGCGAGACCGACACGACGAACCCGGGCCCGGGTGACGTCTACGACGAGATCGCGCCGGTGGAGCTTCCCGAGGACTGACCCGGGAGCAGACGAAGGCGCGGGCGGCCGGCTCGGACTCCGGCCGCCCGCGCCTTTTCCAACGCCCGCCCTCAGTCGGGGAGCGGGGTCAGCAGCATCCGGCCCGCGAACCCCACCGCGGCGTCCAGCCGTTCGGTGAACTCCCCGGCGACCTCGCCGCAGTGGCGCAGCGCCCACAGGGCCCGGGCCGCGGCCCAGGTCGCGTCGCGCGCCCGCTCCAGGCTCCAGGAGCCCAGCAGATGGGTGAGCGGGTCGGCGATCTGGAGCAGGTCGGGGCCCGGCATCAGATCCTCGCGGATGCGCTCCTCCAGCGACACCAGGAGATCGCCCACGCGGTCGAACTCGTCTTCCAGATCAGCCGGTTCGCAGCCGAGCATGCGGCAGGTGTCGAGCACGGCCAGGGCCAGGTCGTGCCCGATGTGGGCGTTGATGCCCGCCAGGGCGAACTGGAGCGGCCGTACCCCGGGATGGCGGCGGAGCTGGAACAGAGGCCGCCAGCAGGCGGGCGGGCGCCGGTCCGCTGCGGCCGCGTCGACCGCCGCCAGATAGCGCTCGGCGAACCGCACGTCCAGCGCGGCCGCCGCGCGCGGGTCCGCGAACCCCCCGGCGTCCAGGCGGCGGTCGACCTCCTCGGTGACGGCGAGGTAGACGCGGTTGAACACGGCGACGCCGTCCCGTGCGGGCAGGGCCGCGTCGAGCGCGCGCATCCGCGCGACGACGGCGTCGACGGGGGCGGTGAGGTGTTCCAGCTGCACCATGAGGGGAAGGGTCCCAGCCCGGGGCCGGCCGGCGCGCCGACCGGCCCGGTGCTTCGCCGGAACGGGGGAACGCCGGACTACGACGTGGCGCGCGGCGTCTTCGTGTCCGTCTCCGCGCCTGCCTCCGCGCCTGCCTCCGTGCCCGTCTCCGTGCCCGTCTCCGGGTCGTAGGAGGACGTGCCCTCGTCCAGCAGCGGCTCCTGCTGCTTCAGGTGGGCCGGGGCGAAGGCGCGCAGCGCGTGGTAGCCGGTGATGACGACCAGGGTGCCGAGGGCGATGCCGCTGAGCGAGAAGGTGTCGGTGAACTTCATGGTGACGTTGCCGACGCCGATGATGATGCCCGCGGCGGCCGGCACCAGGTTCAGCGGGTTGCGCAGGTCCACCTTGGCGTTGAGCCAGATCTGGGCGCCGAGCAGGCCGATCATGCCGTACAGGATGACCGTGATGCCGCCGAGCACCCCGCCCGGGATCGCGGCCACGATCGCGCCGAACTTCGGGCAGACACCGAAGAACAGCGCGAAGCCGGCGGCGGCCCAGTAGGCGGCGGTCGAGTACACCCGGGTCGCGGCCATCACGCCGATGTTCTCCGAGTAGGTGGTGTTCGGCGGGCCGCCGACGGCCGTCGAGAGCATGGAGGCGACGCCGTCCGCCGAGATCGCCGTGCCGAGCTTGTCGTCCAGCGGGTCGCCGGTCATCTCGCCGACCGCCTTGACGTGGCCCGCGTTCTCGGCGACCAGGGCGATGACCACCGGGAGCGCGACCAGGACCGCCGACCACTGGAAGGACGGCCCGTGGAGGGAGGGCAGGCCGATCCAGTCGGCCTGGGAGACGCCGGAGAGGTCCAGCCGCCAGTGGTCGGTGAGCTTGCCGCTCGCGTCCACCGAGTGGATCTTCCCGAAGATCCGGTCGAACGCCCAGGAGATGCCGTACCCGAAGACCAGGCCCAGGAAGATCGCGATGCGGGACCAGAAGCCACGCAGACAGACCACCGCCAGACCGGTGAAGAGCATCACCAGCAGGGCCGTCCACTGGTCCTGCGGCCAGTAGGTGGAGGCGGTCACCGGGGCCAGGTTGAAGCCGATCAGCATGACGACCGCGCCGGTGACGATCGGCGGCATGGCGGCGTGGATGATCCGCGCGCCGAAGCGCTGCACGGCGAGCCCCACCAGGAACAGCGCGGCACCGACCACGAGGACGGCGCCGGTCACGGTCGCGCTCGTACCGCCCTGGGCGCGGATGACGGCGGCCACACCCACGAACGACAGGGAACAGCCGAGGTAGCTGGGCACCCGGCCCCGGGTGGCGAGCAGGAAGATCACGGTCGCCACGCCCGACATCATGATCGCCAGGTTCGGGTCCAGGCCCATCAGCACCGGGGCTACGAAGGAGGCGCCGAACATCGCGACCACGTGCTGGGCTCCCAGGCCCACGGTACGGGGCCAGGAGAGCCGTTCGTCGGGGCGTACCACCGCTCCGGGCGCGGGCGTGCGCCCGTCACCGTGCAGCTTCCAGCGCACGCCGAGGTCCATGGTGGGGTTTCGCTTTCTTACGTACGTGAAGACGGTCCGCACCATTGTCAGGGGTATCCGGCCGCTCGACGCTCGCGTGGTCCCGCCCGTGAATGCGATTCATGTACATGACCTGCGGTGATCCGTGATCGGGGTGACGGGCCTCCCGGGCAGGGGTTCTGAGCGGTCGCTTAGTATGGAAACGTCCCAGCAGCGATGTTCAGGAGCCCGACCCGTGACCGCCCACGCCCCGATCGCGCCCGCCGTCGCCTACGGCCGGCTGATCCCCGTCACCGTCCACTTCGACGACCTCGACGCGCTCGGGCTGCTGCACAACGCCCGCTACCCGCTGATGGTCGAGCGTGCCTGGACCGAGCTGTGGAACGGGTACGGGGTCCGCTTCGACGGCGACTGGGCGGCGGCCGGCGACGCGTGCAACGCGGTCCGTGAACTGCGCATCGGCTACGAGGCGCCGGTCACCCGCCCCGGCCTCTACGCCGTCCACCTCTGGCTGGAACGGCTCGGCACCACCGGCGCCACCTACGGCTTCCGGTTCTGCTCGGCCGACGGCGCCGAGACCTACGCCCAGGGCACCCGGGTGCTGGTCCGGCTGGACCCGGCGACCATGCGCCCTGCGCCCTGGAGCGAGACCTTCAGGACCGCGGGTCGGGAACTGCTGCGGCCTGCCGGCTGACCTCCCGCCGACTGCCGCGCTCGGCGGTGCGCAGCACGCCCGCGAACACCGTGAGCCCGCACGCCAGCGCCGTCACCACGCAGAAGGACACCGTCAGGCTGGTCGCCTGGGCCACCCCGCCGATCAGGCTCGGCGCGATCAGCCCCGAGGTGTAGGTGATGGTCGCGACACCCGCTATGGCCTGGCTCGGGTTGGGGCCGGCGTGCCCGGCCGCCGCGAAGCACAGCGGTACGACCACCGCGATGCCGAGCCCCATCAGCGCGAACCCGGCCATCGCCACCGCCGGATGCCCGGCGAAGACGATCAGCAGCCCGCCCAGCACGGCCAGCACGCCGCCGGCCCGCACGGTGCGGACCGCACCGAAACGGTTCACCACCGCGTCCCCGGCGATCCGGGCCACGGCCATGGTCAGCATGAAACCGGTCGTGGAGGCCGCCGCCAGCCCGGCCGAACTGTCCAGCCGGTCCCGCAGGAACACCGCCGACCAGTCCAGGCTCGCGCCCTCCGCGAACACCGCGCAGAAGCCGACCGCGCCGATGAGCAGCGCCGAGCGCGGCGGCAGCGCGAACCGCGGGGGCGGCTCCTCGTCCTCGGCGGGCTGGAGGTCCAGCACCCAGCCGCAGGCCACGAACCCGAGCACGGTGAGCACGGCCGAGGCGAGGGCGAAGTGCACCCGCGCGTCCGAGCCGAGATGCGCGGCGAGCGTGCCGGCAGCCGAGCCGATCAGGGCGCCCGCGCTCCACATGCCGTGCAGCCCCGACATGACCGACTTCTCCAGCAGCCGCTCGACCTCGACACCGAGCGCGTTCATCGCGACGTCGGCCATGCCCGCGGTCGCGCCGTAGGTGAACATCGCCAGGCACAGGGTGACCAGGTTCGGCGCGAGGGACGGCAGCACCAGCGACAGCGTCCACAGCGCCAGCAGGCCGCGCAGCGCCGTACGGCTGCCGTAGCGGTGGCTGATCCGGCCCGCGAGCGGCATCGCGCACGAGGCGCCGAACGCCGTGAAGGCCAGCGCGAAACCCAGCCGGCCCGCGCCGAGCGAGGTGTGCTCCTGGACCCACGGCACGCGCGTCGCGAACGAACCGGTCACGGCCCCGTGCACGGCGAACACGGCCGCCACGGCGTACCGGGCGCGCCTGACCTCGTCGCGCGCATGACTCGTGTCCCTCATGTCCTGCCCCTCCCCGGGAGGTTCCCCGCCCGCTCCGCTGCAACGCGCCGTAAACTATCAGGGACCCTGCCTGATAGATAGCGGAGTACGCGTCACATCTGGCCGGGCGGTCCCCGCCGATCTGGGAGGATTCCCGTCATGCCCGCATCACCCAGCACCGCCCGGGCCATCAACGACCGGCTGGCCCTGCGGCTGCTTCAGCAGGAAGGCCCGCTCACCGCAGGGCAGTTGAAGCAGCTGACCGGACTGTCCCGGCCGACGGTCGCCGACCTGGTCGACCGGCTCACGGTCTCCGGGCTGATCACGGTGGTCGGCGAGTCCGGCGAACAGCGGCGCGGCCCCAACGCCCGGCTCTACGGCATCGTGGCCGACCGCGCCCACCTCGCCGCGCTCGACGTCCGTACCGAGGGCGTCCTCGTCCTGGTCTCCGACCTGGTGGGCCGGGTGCTCGCCGAGGCGTCCGTGCCGATCGACGAGCGCACCGGGACCGGGCCCGCGGTGGAGCAGGCGGTGGCCGCGGTGGAGAAGACCGCGAAGGAGGCCGGCGCGATGGGGGCGCCCCCGCGCGAGGGCGACCGGGTGTGGGGGAGGCTGCACACCGTCGGCATCGGCGCGCCGGGCCTGATCGACCCGGCCACCGGCGACCTCCGTGACTCGGCGGGGCTGCCCGCCTGGCACCGCAGCCTGGCCGCCGCACTTCAGGAACGCCTGCCCGGCGCCCGGGTCACCGTCGAGAACGAGACCAATCTGGCCGCGCTGGCCGAACAGCGCGAGGGGGTCGCCCAGGACCGGGACACCTTCGTCCTGCTCTGGCTCGGTCACGGCGTCGGCGCCGCGGTCGTCCTGGACGGCACCCTCCGCCGCGGCGCCTCCGGCGGCACGGGCGAGATCGGTTTCCTGCCGGTCCCCGGAACCGGCGCGCTGCCCTCGGCGACCGACTGCGGCGGGGGATTCCACGCGCTGGCCGGGGCGGCCGCGATCGCGTCCCTGGCGGCGGAGTGCGGACTGCCGGAGCCGCAGACGGTGGACGGGGCGGGGATGGCGGCGGTGGTGCGGGGCGCCGCGGCCGAGGCGGAGCGGGGGCCGGCCGGGAGCGCCGGGCCGGCGACGGCTTCGCCCGCCCACCGCTTCCTCGGCACCCTGGCCGACCGCATCGCCGTCGGCGCCGCGTCCGTCGTGGCCGTCCTGGACCCGGGCTGCGTGGTGCTCGGCGGGGAGATCGGCCAGGCCGGGGGAACGGTGCTCGCCGGGCTGGTGGCGGAGCGGCTGCGCCGTATCTCGCCCCTGGCCACCGAGGTACGGGCGAGCGGCCTGGGTGGTACGGCCGTGCTGCGCGGGGCGCTGCTCACCGCCCGGGAACGCGCGCAGGACGAGCTGTTCGCCCCGCCGGAGCGCTAGGGGGTTTCGTTTGGATCAGGTCGGATCAGGCCGCGGCGCATGGTGCGGTGCATCGCAAGGCGGAGGATCACCCGCGTACTGGGCGTACTCGGGTGGTCCGACAACGCGGCGAGGTGCCGTGCCGGGCGTCGCGGACCCGGGCTGATCCAAACGAAGCCCCCTAGGGCCCCGCGTGCCGCCGGCGCAGACTGGGAGCTGACCGGGCGTAGGGGCCTCGTGCGGCTCAGCCCCGTCCGAACCGCCGCGCCAGGTGCTCCTCGAAGGTCAGCTTGCCCACCGCCCGGTCCGGCACCAGGTGGCCGCCCGCGCGGAAGGCGCGGTACGACTTCCCGAACAGAGGCACCCGCACCACCGGGCGCCCCCGGCCGGTCGCCCGCAGATAGGCGCGGGCCAGCGAGTCGAGCGTACGGACCTCGGGGCCGCCTAGGTCCGGCACCCGCCCGGCCGGTGCCGCGAGCGCCAGCTCCGCCAGCCGTTCGGCCACCTCGGCGACCTCGACCGGCTGGTCCGGCACGCCCGCCGGGACCGCCAGCACCGGCGGCTTGCCCAGGGCCTGGAAGAGCGTGACCAGCAGATCGTGGAACTGCGTCGTACGCAGCACGGTCCAGCCGAGCCCCGACTCCTCGATCATCCGCTCCACCGCGAACTTGGTCCGGTAGTAGCCGAACGGCACCCGGTCGACACCGACGATGGAGATGTACACGAGATGGCCCACCCCGGCCCGCCGCGCGGCCGCGATCAGATTCCGGGCCGCCTGCTCGTCCCCGCCCCGGGGCGAGCTCGCGCAGTGCACGACCGTCGCCGCACCGGCCACGGCCGCGTCCAGGCCGTCCCCGCCCGCGCGCAGGTCGACGGCGTACGGCTGGGTGTGCCTGCTGAGCACCCGGACCTCGTGCCCGTCCGCCCGCAGCCGCTCGGTGACGAGCCGGCCGAGCGTTCCGGTTCCGCCGGTCACCAGGATCGTGGTCATGCTGTTCTCCGTCTCTCGGGTTCCGGGGCACCCCCTCTGGAGTGCCCCGCACCGAGTGAGACCGGACGGCACCCGGGAAATGTGACATCCCCCGCGGACTCTTCTTGTGGCGGCTCCCGCGCCCCCTGGCGGCCCGGCGGCGGGCAAGGGCCGTCGTCACCGCCGCCGGGCCCGTCCGCACCCTAAAAGGACTAGACCAGTACGGTCAATAGGTCCGGACCAAGGTCAACCCGCGCCCCAGGCCGCCCAGTTGACCAGGGCGGCTGCGGGCGCGATACCCGCGGCACGTGCTGTGAGCGAACCCACACCCGTCACCTGTCTGGGCGAGCACCGGCCGTGGCACACTGGCCCTGTACCAGAAGCAGCGCACTCCGGGGTCGGTGAAAGTCCGAACCGGCGGTTACAGTCCGCGACCCGGTCGCTTCCAGCGGCCGGTTGACCAGGTGAAATTCCTGGACCGACGGTTAAAGTCCGGATGGGAGGCAGTGCGCGGCGGGCGGGCATGCGTATCCGTGTGCGCGCCGCCGTATCTGGACGTGTCCGTGTGCGGACGCGTCCGTTCCGGCGACGCCCCCGGTGTGTGCTCATCCGTACATTCTGTCGTCATCGACAGGCCCCGGAGTCCGTGCCCCAATGAGGCAGGAGGACCCGGGAAGTGTTCACCGGAATCGTCGAAGAGCTGGGTGAGGTCACCGCCGTCGAGAACCTCGGCGACGCCTCTCGCTTCCGGCTCCGCGGCCCCGTCGTGACCGAGGGCGCGCAGCACGGCGACTCCATCGCCGTGAACGGGGTCTGTCTGACCGTCGTCGAGCACGAGGGCGACGAGTTCACCGCAGACGTCATGGCCGAGACCCTGAAGCGCTCCAGCCTGGGCGCGCTCACCGTCGGCTCCCGGGTCAACCTCGAACGCCCCACGGCCGTCGGCGCCCGCCTCGGCGGACACATCGTGCAGGGGCACGTGGACGGCACCGGCGAGATCCTGGAGCGCACGCCCTCCGACAACTGGGAGATCGTCAAGATCTCGCTGCCGGCCGACCTTTCCCGGTATGTCGTGGAGAAGGGCTCCATCACCGTCGACGGCATCAGCCTCACGGTCGTGGAGGCCGGCCCGGACCACTTCACCGTCAGCCTCATCCCGACGACCCTCGACCTGACCACGCTCGGCCACAAGCAGCCCGGCGACCCGGTCAACCTCGAAGTGGACGTCATCGCCAAGTACGTGGAGCGGCTGCTCGCGGCCGGACAGGGGGCCGGCCGGTGAGCTGGTTGAACTCCGAGGCCTTCACCGCCTTCGGCCAGCACATCATCTGGTCGGACATGGTCGGCAACATCCTCGGCCTCATCGCCCTCGCCCTCGGCTGGCGCCGCTCCCTGTGGACCTGGCCCGTCCAGTTCCTGTCCGGCCTCGTCCTGTTCGCCGCCTTCTACGGCCACCTGACCGGCAGCGCCGGCAAGCAGGCCGTCGTCATGGCCGTCGCGCTCTACGGCTGGTGGCAGTGGCAGCGCACCAAGGGCCGCGCCGAGGACGGCCACATCGCCCCCCGGTTCGCCACCTGGCCCGAGCGCGCGGCGATGCTCGCGGCGGCCGCCGCCGGCACGGTCGCGGTGGCCCTGCTCTTCACGGCCTACCCGAGCCTGTCCTGGGACCCCTGGCCCGACGCCTACATCTTCGTCGGCACCATCGTCGCGATGTACGCCCAGGCCAAGGGCATGGTCGAGTTCTGGTTCGCCTGGCTGCTCGTCGACCTCGTCGGCGTCCCCCTCAACTTCGCCAACGGCTACGCCTTCTCCGGCTTCGTCTACGTCATCTACGGCGCACTGGTCCTGTGGGGCATGCGCGACTGGTGGCTGCGCTCCCGCAAGGACCCGCGGCCCGCACTGGAAGGAGTGCCGGCATGACCTCGGCACCGCTGCTGTACGGCACCGACGACATCGAGGACTTCCGGCTCGACCCGGTCGAGCAGGCCATCGCCGACATCGCGGCCGGCCGCCCGGTGGTCGTCGTGGACGACGAGGACCGGGAGAACGAGGGCGACCTCGTCATCGCCGCCGAGAAGGCGACCCCCGAGATCGTCGCCTTCATGATGAGCGAGTGCCGCGGCCTGATCTGCGCCCCCATGGAGGGCGAGGAACTCGACCGGCTGCGGCTGCCGCAGATGGTCGAGGACAACACCGAGTCGATGAAGACCGCGTTCACGGTCTCCGTGGACGCCTCGGCCGCGCACGGGGTGAGCACCGGCATCTCGGCCGCCGACCGCGCCACCACGCTCCGGCTGCTGGCGGGCGGCGCGGCCGAGCCCACCGACCTGGTGCGACCCGGCCATGTGTTCCCGCTGCGCGCCAAGCCCGGCGGCGTCCTGGTCCGCAACGGCCACACCGAGGCCGCCGTCGACCTCGCCCGGCTCGCAGGGCTCCGCCCGGCCGGCGCCATCGTGGAGATCGCAGGCGAGGACGGCCGGATGCTCCGGCTGCCCGAGCTGATCCCGTTCGCCCGCAAGCACGGCCTGACGATCATCTCCATCGAGGACCTGATCGCCTACCGCCGCAGCAGCGAGCCCACCGTCCGCCGCGAGGCCGAGACCCGCCTGCCCACGCGGCACGGCACCTTCACCGCCTACGGCTACCGGTCCACCGTCGACGGCGTCGAGCACATCGCGCTCGTCCACGGCGAGATCGGCGACGGCGAGGACGTCCTGGTCCGGATGCACTCCGAGTGCCTCACCGGCGACGTCTTCGGCTCCCAGCGCTGCGACTGCGGCCCCCAGCTGGACGCCGCCCTGGAGCGCATCCAGGCCGAGGGCCGGGGAGTCGTCGTCTACCTGCGCGGACACGAGGGACGCGGCATCGGACTGCTGTCCAAGCTGCGCGCCTACGAGCTCCAGGAGCAGGGCCACGACACCCTGGACGCCAACCTGGAACTCGGCCTGCCCGCCGACGCCCGCGACTACGGCGCCGGCGCGCAGATCCTCGCCGACCTCGGTGTGCGCGGCGTCCGGCTGATGACCAACAACCCCGACAAGACCGACGCGCTGCTGCGCCACGGCCTGCGGGTGGCCGGCCGCGAGCCCATGCCCGTCCAGGCCGGCGAGCACAACCTCCGCTACCTGCGCACCAAGCGGGACCGGATGGGGCACGACCTGCCCTGGCTCGACGCGCCCGCCGTGTCGGCCTGTGGCAACCAGTAAGCAGAACAGCACTTAGGAGAGACGTGAGCGGCAAGGGTGCACCGGAGCTGTCCGTACGCAACGCGAGCGACCTCAGGGTCGCCGTCATCGCGGCGCAGTGGCACGAGAAGGTGATGGACGGACTGGTGAACGGCGCCCTGCGCGCCCTGCACGACCTGGGCATCGACGAGCCGACCCTGATCCGGGTCCCGGGCAGCTTCGAGCTCCCGGTCGCCGCCAAGGTCCTCGCGGGCCGCGGCTACGACGCCGTGGTCGCCCTCGGCGTCGTCATCCGGGGCGGCACCCCCCACTTCGACTACGTGTGCCAGGGCGTCACCCAGGGCCTCACCCAGGTCTCCATCGAGACCGGCGTCCCCGTCGGCTTCGGCGTGCTCACCTGCGACACCGAGGAGCAGGCCCTGGACCGGGCCGGCCTGGAGGGCTCCAACGAGGACAAGGGCCACGAGGCGGTCACGGCCGCGGTGGCGACGGCGGCCACGCTGCGCTCAGTATCCGAACCCTGGCACTAGGCAAGCCGCCGCAACGGCTAGGGTGGGGCTCACCATGTCCAAGAAGACGTTCGAGGAGCTCTTCACCGAGCTCCAGCACAAGGCCGCCCACGGCGATCCCGCCACCTCCCGTACCGCAGAGCTGGTCGGCAAGGGCGTCCATGCCATCGGCAAGAAGGTCGTCGAGGAGGCCGCCGAGGTCTGGATGGCCGCCGAGTACGAGGGCAGGGAAGCGGCCGCCGAGGAGATCTCGCAGCTGCTGTACCACGTCCAGGTGATGATGGTCGCCCGCGGGATCTCCCTGGACGACGTCTACGCCCACCTGTAAGCCCGATCCCGCCCACCACCCCGTAGAGAACGAGCAAAGGAAGCCGACCTCATGCTGCGCATCGCCGTCCCCAACAAGGGTTCACTGTCCGGCCCTGCGGCGGAGATGCTGCATGAGGCCGGCTACCTGCAGCGTCGCGAGTCCAAAGAGCTGCGCATCGTCGACCCGGAGAACGAGGTCGAGTTCTTCTACCTCCGCCCCCGCGACATCGCGATCTACGTCTCCTCCGGCCGCCTCGACATCGGCATCACCGGACGTGACCTGCTGATCGACTCCGGTGCCGAGGCCGAGGAGATCCTGCCGCTGGGCTTCGCCCGCTCCACCTTCCGCTTCGCCGCCAAGCCCGGCACGGCGCACGGCGTCGAGGACCTCAAGGGCCGGACGGTCGCCACGTCGTACGAGGGGATCGTCGCCCGGCACCTCGCCGACAGCGGCGTCGACGCCTCCGTCGTCCACCTGGACGGCGCCGTGGAGACCGCGATCGAGCTGGGCGTCGCCGAGGTCATCGCGGACGTCGTGGAGACCGGCACCAGCCTGCGCAACGCGGGCCTGGAGGTCTTCGGCGAGCCGATCATGAAGTCCGAGGCCATCGTCGTCCGGCGCACCGGCGCCGACGCCGACGAGGATGCTGAGCCGAAGGTCCAGCAGTTCCTGCGCCGCCTCCAGGGCGTCCTGGTCGCCCGGACCTACGTGATGATGGACTACGACTGCCGGGTCGAGCAGCTGGAGAAGGCCGTCGCGCTCACCCCCGGCCTGGAGTCCCCGACCGTCTCCCCGCTGCACAACGAGGGCTGGGTCGCGGTCCGTGCCATGGTCCCCGCCAAGGAGGCCCAGCGGATCATGGACGACCTCTACGGGATCGGCGCCCGCGCCATCCTGACCACGGCCATCCACGCCTGCCGCCTCTGAGGGGTACGCCGACCGATGTCCGACCCGACCCCCCTTCCCGACCTCCCCGTCACCTTCCGGCCGGGCCACACCCGGGCCATCCTGCTCACCGCCGGTGTCGTGATCTTCGTGGTGATCTCCGGGATCGCGATGCTGCTGGACCTCGGCCCGGGGGAGCGGCTCAGCTTCGTCCTCACCGGGGCGCTCAGCTTCTGGTTCCTGGCCCGGCTGGCCCGGGTGAAGGTGGTCGCCGACGACTCCGGCGTCACGGTGGTCAACATCGCCGGCAAGCGGCACCTCGCCTGGGCGGAGATCGTCCAGGTGAACCTCCGGCCGGGCGACCCCTGGGTGTTCCTCAACCTCAGCGACGGCACCAGCCTGCCCGCGCTCGGCATCCAGCCGGGCATCGCCAAGCAGCGGGCCATCGCCGACGCCAGGGCCCTGCGCGCGCTCGCCGAGGCCCACTCGGAGCCGTCCGCCCTGCCGCACGAGCCCAGATCTTGATTAATCTGGTGGGCGGAGGGCGTTTCGCTGCGCCTCCGCCCCTGCGTGCCGCCCGGTGCACAGGGGTTCCTGCTACCCGAGGAGTGACTCCCCCCGGCGATGGACGGATCGTCCTGTAGTACCCGCGCCACCCCTGCCCGACAGCACGGGAAGGCGGTGGCAGCGTGACCATCCCCCTGCTGCTCCTCGGAGCGGCGTTCCTGCTGATTCTCGCCAACGGCTTCTTCGTCGCGGCAGAGTTCGGCCTGGTGACGGTAGAGCGCCCGGACGCCGAGAAGGCCGCCGCCGACGGCGACGCCCGCGCCCGTACGGTCGTGGAGTCGCTGAAGGAGCTGTCCTTCCAGCTCTCCGGCACCCAGCTCGGCATCACCATCACCTCCCTGGTCGTCGGCATGCTCGCCGAGCCGGCCCTGGCCGCGCTGCTGCACGGCCCGTTCGCCGCGCTCGGCGTCCCCGAGGGCGCCGCCTCCGGCGTCGCCGTGGTCGTCGGCATGCTGCTGGCCTCCGCGGTCCAGATGGTGATCGGTGAACTCGTGCCCAAGAACTGGGCGGTGTCCCGGCCGCTGCACGTCGCGCGCTTCGTCGCCGGCCCCCAGCACCACTTCTCCCGCCTGTTCCGCCCGGTGATCTCCGCGCTGAACACGGTCGCCAACCGGCTCGTCCGCGCGCTCGGCGTCGAGCCCGCCGAGGAACTGGCCTCCGCCCGCACCCCGGGCGAGCTGGTCTCCCTGGCCCGGCACTCCGCGCGGGCCGGCGCCCTGGAGCAGGACACGGCCGACCTGTTCGTGCGCACCCTGTCCCTGGGCGAGCTGACCGCACAGCACGTCATGACCCCCCGCGTGAAGGTGAGCGCCCTCCAGGACTCGGCCACCGCCGAGGACGTGGTCAACCTCACCCGGGCCACGGGCCTGTCCCGCTTCCCCGTCTACCGGGAGAAGATCGACGAGATCGTCGGCATGGCCCACCTCAAGGACGCGCTGGCCGTCCCGGTCCACGACCGGCTGCGCACCCCGGTCGGCCGCATCGCCCGCAAGGCGCTCCTCGTTCCCGAGACCCTGCCCGTCCAGCCCCTGCTCGCCCGGCTGCGCAGCGAGCAGCCCATCGCGGTCGTCGTCGACGAGTACGGCGGCACGGCCGGCGTGGTCACCCTGGAGGACATCGTCGAGGAACTGGTCGGAGAGGTCCGCGACGAGCACGACGCCAAGGACACGCCCGAGCTGGCCCCCGCCCCGCCGGAGGACGGCAGGCCCGCCTGGGACGTGGACGGCAGCTGCCGCGTCGACATCCTCCAGCGCATAGGCCTCGACGTGCCCGAGGGACCGTACGAGACCGTCGCGGGCCTGGTCGCCGATCTGCTCGGCCGGATCCCCGCCCCCGGCGACCGGACCGAACTGCCCGGCTGGCGGCTCTCGGTCCGCCAGGTCGGCCACTACCGCGCCGAACGGGTCCGCCTGGTCAGGACGGCCCCGGCGGCGGGTGTCGTGGAGGCCACCCGATGAGCGCCCTCCAACTGGTCTTCGCCGCGCTGCTCGTGCTCGCCAACGGCTTCTTCGTCGGCGCCGAGTTCGCCCTCGTCTCCGTCCGCCGAAGCCAGATCGAACCGCTCGGCACGGCCCGCGCCCGCCAGGTGCTGTACGGCCTGGAGCGCCTGCCGCAGATGATGGCCGCCGCCCAGTTCGGCATCACCGTCTGCTCCCTGACGCTCGGCGCGGTCGCCGAGCCGACGGTGGCGCAGCTGCTGGAACCGGTCTTCGAGTGGATCCACCTCCCGCACGGCATGATCCACCCCCTCGGGTACGTCATCGCCCTGGCCGCAGTGGTCTTCTTCCACCTGGTCATCGGCGAGATGGTCCCGAAGAACCTCGCCATGGCGGCGCCCGAGAAGGCGGCACTCTGGCTCAGCCCCGGCCTGGTCTACTTCGCCCGCCTGTGCAGGCCGATCACGGTGTCCCTCGGCGCCTGCGCCCAGGGCATCCTGCGGCTGTTCCGGGTCGAGCCGAAGGACGAGGTGGAGGCGGTCGTCACCACCGAGCAGCTCAACCGTCTGCTGGAGGACTCCGGTCAGGCGGGCCTGCTCGATCCCGAGGAGCGGGAGCGGCTGGAGGACGCCCTGGAGCTGGGCTCCCGCCCGGTGACGGACGTCCTGCTGCGCCGGGAGTCCCTGGTCACGGTGGCCCCGTCGGTCACCCCGGGGGAGATCGTCGAGCTGACGGCCCGCACGGGCTACTCCCGCTTCCCGGTCGCGGCGACCGAGAAGGGCCCCTTCATGGGGTACGTGCACGTGAAGGACGTCCTCGACCTGGAGGACTCCGACCGGGCCGTCCCACAGCACGTCTGGCGCCCGATGGCCACGCTCCGCTCCGAGCTGCCGCTCGACGACGCGCTCACGGTGATGCGCCGGGCGGCCACGCATCTGGCCCAGGTGGCGGACGCGGGCGGCAGGGTGCTGGGGCTGGTGGCCCTGGAGGACGTACTGGAGCTGCTGGTGGGCGAGGTCCGGGATCCGGCGCACCGGGAAACGGCCGACGTGAGGCTCACGGAACCGAGGGCCAGTGGGGAGCCGGAGGGAGTGCTGGCCACGTAGACCGTTGTCGCCCGCGGGTGCGCGGGGGCTGGTCGCGCCCGCGTGGCGGAGCCGCACTCGGCACAGCCCCCGCGCCCCGTCGGGCGCTCTACATACCCGACGGATCCTGCGGCCCGCGCCCCGACAGCACCTCGCCGTACGCCTGCATCAGGTCAGGCAGCCGGAGCGTCGCCAGGTCCTCCCGGGACAAGGCTCCCGGGTACGTCGACAACCGCAGATCCCGGTACGCGCAGCTCTTCTCGTACAGCGTCCGCAAGAACCGCCCGTTGCCCAGTTCGTCGATCCACCCCTGATCGACCACATGCCCGGCGATGGAACGCAGCTCCTCCAGCGCCTCCCCGTCCCACAGATCCCCGTTCTCCGCCGCGAGCACCTTGCCGATCTCGGTGAGCTCCAGCGGCCGGTAGGAGGGGAAGTCCACGCGGGTCGTGAAGCGGGAGGAGAGGCCGGGGTTGGCGGCGAGCAGGCGGTCCATGCCCTCCGGATAGCCGGCCAGGATCACCACCAGGTGGTCCCGGTTGTCCTCGGCCCGCTTCAGCAGCACCTGGAGCGCCTCGTCCCCGTACGCGTCGCCCTTGCCGTATCCGGAGTTGGACAGCGAGTACGCCTCGTCCACGAACAGCACCCCGCCGATCGCGGAGTCGATCAGCTCGTTGGCCTTCACGGCCGTCTGCCCCAGATACTCGCCGACCAGGTCGGCCCGCTGGGCCTCCACGAGGTGGTCGCCGCCGAGCAGGCCGAGGGCGTAGAACACCCGGCCCAGGATGCGCGCGACCGTGGTCTTGCCGGTCCCGGACGGGCCGGAGAAGACGAAGTGCCGCTTGGGCGGCTGCACCGGCAGCCCCTGCCCGGCCCGCAGCCGGGCCATGTTCAGCTGTGCCGACAACGCCTTGACCTGGCGCTTCACCGGTTCGAGCCCCACCATGCGCTCCAACTCGGCGAGCGCCTCCTCGAGTAACGCGGGGTCGGTCGGCCCGGCCGGGACCGGTGAGGCGGAGACACCGGTCTTCAGCCGTACCGAGGGATCGGCCGCCGACGGCAGCGGCCCGGTCGGCAGGTCCGGTTCCGGCAGCCGCAGGTCCCGGCCCTCGGTGCCGAACAGCGGATCGAACCCGTCGGGCCCGTCCATCGTGTCCTGCCCCATGCCGGTCAGCGTGATCGCGGCGAGGTCGGCCGTGTCGTCGTACCCGTCGCCCGCGGCGATCGCGGCGAGCCGGGCGGAGGTGTCCATGAAGGCCGGGTCGGCCCGGTGCACGGCCCGGTACAGGGGGAGCGCGGCGGCGCTGCGGCCGGTGCCCTCGTGGGCCCGGGCCAGCCAGTAGCGCAGCTCCTTGCGCTGCGGCTGCTCGCTGCGGCACCGCATCAGCGCCGCCGACAGCAGCGGCTCGGCCTGTCCGTACATCTCCAGCCGGACCCGGGCCATGCCGCCGAACAGGCCGGCCTCGATGCCGAGCATGGGATCGTCCAGCAGCGGGTCGGTGTGCCGCACCAGCTGCTCCCAGTCCTTGACCAGATAGGCGCGGCACGCGTGCAGGAAGCGGACCTGCGGATCGGTGTCGACGGGCGGCAGCCCGGCGAGGGCGCGGTCCAGCTCGGGCACATGCCGGCCGTCCAGCCAGTGCGAGGCGTGCGCGAGCAGCAGATCACGCGGGCTCTCCAGCACCGGCTGCACCCACCAGCCCAGCCAGTACCAGGAGTTGAGGGCACGGCGGTGCCGGGCGCGCTGGTCGCCGAAGCGGTCACGGTGCCGGAACATCCGCAGCAGCGCGGTCGTCGTGTCGATCCGGAGCGCGTGCAGCCCGAGCCAGGCGTCCGCCATGCCCGGGTCCATCCGCACCGCGGCGCGGAACTCCTCCTCCGCCTGCGGATAGGCACCCATCGTGTAGGCGTCCACACCCCGCAGCCAGGCGAGGTCGGCCGGGGCCTCGGGGCCCTGCGTGCCGAAGTCCATCACGTCCCCCCACAGACCGTGCCCCCGTGGTTCACCACCGGGCAGTCGCCCGACGGCCGCCGCGGTCGAACCGCTGTGCCGCGGACCGGAGTTGCCGGTGCGCGAGGCAGCAGCTCGAGGTCGCACCGAGGGCATCGTACCCGCGCCACCGCCGCCCGCCGAAGGGTGCCGCACAGGGCGTTCGGCGAGGTGGGAGCAGACGGGGCGCACGGCTTCTCGTGACCGAGGGTGAGAGAGCGGGTGCGCGGGGCGCCGGGAGAACGGGCCGCGGACAGAACGAAGCCCCCGGTCACGGGGGAACAACCGGGGGCTTCGCGTCGGTGGGGCGGCTCCGAAAGCCGCACATTGAGAACGTAAGTCCTGTACCGCCCCCGGGTCAAGCGGAGTTGAGGCACTCGGAGAACTTGGCTCGCAAGAGTCTTCACAGCTTCACCACATCGCGGACGGCCCATCACTGTGCGTCATATTCTGCGTCACACCGGAGGCCGGGCCGGGTCCCGGCAGCACCTCGTACCCCTCCGGCCCCTGCAGCACCAGGAGATCGGCGTGGGGGCGTGAGGGATCGGCGGCGAAGTGCGCCTGCTCCGCCGCGACCCAGCCGTCCCAGAACTCCCGTTGCTCCGCCCCGTCCCGCAGCCGGCCGCGTGCCCAGGACTCCTCGCGGGGCAGTTCCATCCACAGCAGCCGGGCCAGATACGGCCGCAGCGCCCGGCGGCCGGCGCCGACACCCTCGATCAGGACGACGGGCGCGGGCGGCAGCGGACGCGGGGCGCCGAAGGTGCGGGCCCGCCAGTCGTAGGGGGTGTAGTGCGCGCTCTCGCCGCGCGCCAGCGGTTCGATCACCTGGGCCATGAGCCGGCCGGTCCATGCGAAGAGCTGCTCGTGGCTGGCGAGGTCGTCGAGATGGAGCACCGGCGCCCCGCCCAGCGCCCCGGCGAGCCGCCCGGCGAAGGTGGACTTGCCGGAGCCGGCATGTCCGTCGACGCCGATCAGCCGGACCGGTCCCAGCGAAGGGGGCAGCCCGCGCAGCCGGGCGGCGAGGTCGTGAATGACGATTCCCGAGGTGTGGTGCGGTGTAAGGGTTTTCTGCGGGACAGTGTAGTGGCGGCCGATCGAGGCCGGACCGACGGGATCCATCGGACGGGAAAGTCGCGCCTTGAACCATCGGCTGGCAGCCAGTCAATGGTGTGAATAAACATTCCGAATCCCCTGACCGATATGTCGAATTCGGCGTTCCGGGTGTGGCTCCTGCTGAGTAAGGTGCCTCCTGCGCAACCGCGATGCGTCGAACGGGGATGACAGGGGGAGCATGGCCGCGGACTTATTCGAAGGGCACTATGTATGGCATCCGGCGGCCGACGACCGCGTCCTGGCGAGCGTATGCGTCGATGTGCGGGCCGGGCGATATCGATACGCGTACGAGGCGCTGGCCGAGACCCGCTCCGACTTCGCCCTGCGCGCCCACCGCTCGCTGGTACTCGCCTCCGAGGCGGCCGGCACCGACCTCGTGGAACGCTGGCTGGCCGAGGAGCCGACGCCCGAGGCCGCGCTGATGTATGCCCGGGTCGCGGTGCAGCGCGCCCTGCGGGCCGCCGACGCGCGCGACGACCGCGCCGAGGCGCTGGAGCGGATCGCGCTGACGGCCTGCGACCGGGCCGCCGAAGCGGCTCCCGCGGACCCCACCCCCTGGGTGGCCAGGCTCGCCATGGCCCGGCTGCACCGGCTGCGCGACCCGGCCCCGCAGGGCCTGCTCACCGCCCCGCCCGGCCCCTGGCGGCTGTTCGCGCACATCCTGTCCCTGGACCCCTGGCACCGCGAGGCCCACCACCGCTTCCTGTCCTTCTTCTTCACGCGCCACGGCGGCTCGGTCAACGCGGCCTGGGACGTGGCCGCCTTCCTCAGCCAGCGGGCGCCCGTCGACTCCGCCCTCCGGCTGCTGCCCCTGGTGGCCCTGGTGGAGAGCTACAACCCCACCCAGCTGCTCGCCGACCGGGTCTGGGAACAGCCCCAGTGGCGCTCCACCGCGCTGGCGATCTATCACAACTGGCTGCCCACCGTGGCCGGTTACCGCTTCACCCCGGTCCTGGACCTCGCCTACCTCGCGCACGCGCTGGTCATGGCCCAGCGCGAGTTCGAGGCCCGGGCGGTGTTCGCGGCGCTGGGCCCGTACGCGTCGCGCATGCCCTGGAGCGCCTTCGGCGACCCCGCAGAGCAGCTCACCCGGGCCCGGCGCGTCTGCGGGCTGCCCGTCCCGGGACCCGCCTGACCCCGCTCGTCCCCCCTTCCCCCCATCGAGAGAAAGGCCGATCTGTGCCGGAACGGATGTCGACTTCCCGGGCGCGGGCCCGTGCGGCGGACGCCGTCGTGCTCGACGACGACGCGACCCTGCACGCGATGGGTTATCCGCGGAAGCTCACCCGGCGCTTCCAGGCGTTCGACAATTTCGCCATCTCCTTCACCATCATCAATGTCCTCTCGGGTATTTTCTCGTCCTTCGGATTCGGTATGAACGCGGGCGGCCCCCGCATTCTCGTGTTCGGCTGGATCGGTGTCTCCGTCATGGTGCTGCTCATCGGCGCGGCCATGGCGGAAGTCGCCTCCGCCTATCCGACGAGCGGTGCCCTGTATTTCTCGGCGGGCAAACTCGCCAAGCGGCACAAGGGCGCCTGGTCCTGGTTCACGGGCTGGCTGAATTTCGTGGGCCAGATCGGCGGCACGGCTGCCACCGGCTACGCGGCCGCCACGTTCATCCAGGTCTTCGTACAGCTGCAGTGGTCCTCCTACCGGCCGACCGCGCACCAGACCGTCTTGATCACGACCCTGATCATCGTCCTCCAGGGACTCGCCAACACCTACACCGTCCAGCTCGTCGCCGTACTGAACCGTATTTCCGTGTGGTGGCTGCTGATCGGACTCGTCGTGATCGTGGGCGCACTCATAGTGATGCCCGACCAGCATCAGCCGGCGTCCTTCGTCACACATTTCGAAAACAACACCGGCTTCACGAGCGGACTTTACGGCGGCATGCTCGGCCTGCTGGTCACGAGCTGGACCTTCACCGGGTTCGACGGCAGCTTCCACATGTCCGAGGAAACGGTCCGCGCGACGGTCAGCGCCCCGAAGGGGATCACCCGTGCCATCGGCTATTCGGCGCTCACCGGCCTCATCCTGATGCTGGCACTGGTCTGGAGCATCGGCGACTACGGGAAGGTGGCCGGCGCGGCCGCGCCGCCCGTCCAGATCCTCATCGACGGCCTCGGCCTGGGCACCGCCAAGCTGATGCTGCTCATCGTCATCGGCGCGATGCTCTTCTGCGGCCTCGCCAACCTCACCAGCAACACCCGGCAGATCTTCGCCTTCTCCCGGGACGGCGCCATGCCCGGCTCCCGCTGGTGGCACTCGGTATCCCTGCGCACCCGTACGCCGGTGAAGGCGGTCTGGCTCGCGGTCGCCTGCTCGCTGGCCCTGGTGGTGCCGGGCTGGTGGTCGCACACGGCGTTCACCGCCATCGTCAGCGTCAACGTGGTCGGCCTCTTCCTCGCCTACGCCGTACCGATCTTCCTGCGGCTGCGGCTCGGCGACGCGTTCCAGCCCGGCCCCTGGCATCTGGGCCGCTGGGGCAGGCCGGTCGGCTGGCTCGCGGTGACCTGGATCGTGCTCAGCAGCGTCCTGTTCATGCTGCCGCAGGCCTCGCCGATCACCGTCGACTCCTTCAACTACGCGCCGATCGCGCTCGCCGTCGTCCTGCTGGTCGCCACGGTGTGGTGGTTCGCCACGGCCCGCCGCCGCTTCCAGGGCCCGGTGAGCTACGGCCGCCCCGACGAGGTCGCGGCGATGGACCTGGTCTGAGCGAGCCGGCGCCACGGGCCAGGGTCCGGATCGGGCGGGTGCGCGGGAGCCGGTCGCGCCCACGCGGCGGAGCCGCACAGCGGCAGAGCCCCGCACCCCGGGGTCGCTCTTCCAGCGGTCCAGACCAATATTGGTTCCCGCGGCACACGCCGAAGTGCTGGCAGGGCCCTGCCAGCTGCTCCATAGTTGGCGCACCGGACCAGCCCGACTCGGACACCTGGGGGTCATCGCGCCCATGAGCAGAGCCCAACAGCCGTCCCGCAGAACCGTCCTGGCCGTCGCCGTCGCCGCCGCGGTGACCGGCACGGCGGCGCCCACGGCCGCCGCGGCGCCGGGAACCGCCGCCGGCACCGGCGATCCCGGCCAGGTGCAGGCCCGCCCGATCGATTACCACGCCTGGACCACGTACCGCGACTGGCGCCGCGGCGCCGCCCTGGGCGCCCGGCCCGTCTCCGGCCGGCGCCCCGGTGTCGTGATCGGCGCCCCCGCCGGCCGCAGCGACTACACCGATCCGCACACCGGCACCACCGCCACTTGGGAGTACGCCACCTGGACCTCCCCGGTGCACCGGCTCACCGTGCCCGCGACCGAGGTCGTCGCCTCCTGGAACGCGCACACCCCCGACGGCACCTGGCTCCAGGTCGAGCTGCGGGGCACGTACCACGACGGCACCGACACGCCCTGGTACGTGATGGGCCGCTGGGCGGCGGGCGACCAGGACATCAAGCGGACCTCGGTGGACGACCAGACCGACGGCAGGAGCACCGTCTGGACCGACACGTTCGCGATCGACGACGCGAGCACCGGCCTGCGCCTGACGTCGTACCGGCTGCGCCTCACCCTCTACCGCCGGCCCGGCACGCACCTCACGCCGACCGTCTGGCGGCTCGGCGCGATGGGCTCCGACATCCCCGACCGCTTCACCGTCCCGGCCTCCACCCCCGGCCTCGCCCAGGAGCTGGCCGTGCCCCGCTACTCGCAGGAGATCCACAAGGGTCAGTATCCGGAGTACGACAACGGCGGCGAGGCCTGGTGCAGCCCCACCTCCTCGCAGATGATCATCGAGTACTGGGGCGGCCGGCTCACCCCCGAGCAGCTGTCCTGGGTCGACCCGTCCTACGCCGATCCGCAGGTCGACCACGCGGCCCGGTTCACCTACGACCACCAGTACCAGGGCTGCGGCAACTGGCCCTTCAACGCGGCCTACGCGGCCACCTTCGCGGGCCTCCAGGGCGTGGTCACCCGGCTCGCCTCCCTCACCGACCTGGAGACGCTGATCGCGGCCGGCATCCCGGCCATAACGTCCCAGTCCTTCCTCAAGACCGAGCTGACCGGCGCGGGGTACGGCACCTCCGGGCACCTGATGACGGTGATCGGTTTCACGGCGGACGGCGACGTGATCGCGAACGACCCGGCCTCGCCCGACGACCCGGCGGTACGGCGGGTCTATCTGCGCCGGGAGTTCGAGAACATCTGGCTCAGGACCAAGCGGTACAACGCCTCCGGCAAGGTCGTCTCCGGCACCGGAGGGGTCTGCTACCTCTACTTCCCGGCCCACCCGACGCCGCAGCAGTGCAAGGCGCTCGCCGCGGTGGGCGTGCACTGAGGCGTGTGACCAAGCTCATCGCCGCGAACGCCGTCGCGGGTGGCAAGGTGGACGAATGGGCGGGGGAGTCCTTTTTCGTACGTTCGATCTCTGCGAGTGACAGCATGACCGCACACACCGCCACCGCCACCCGCGTCCGCACCGGCGGCCCCCAGGAAGACGGCCCGAAGATCGTCGAGCACATCATGGGCTGGGTCCTCGTCGCGGTGCTCGCGATGCTCGTGACCCAGCTCGGACTGCTCTGAACCGACCGCTCACACGTGCGGCATGTTCTGACATACTGCGGATGTCCCGCCGCGCCTAAACCGGGGTCGACCGTGAACATGCCGCAGCAGCGTGCCGCCACCCAGGTGCGCGGCACCGAGCGCTCCGTGGCGCGTCGCGCCGAGCTCATCGCCATCGGGCGGAAGTTGTTCGCCGACACGTCCTACGACGCGCTGTCCATGGACGACATCGCCCGCCACGCCCGGGTCGCCAAGGGCCTGATCTACTACTACTTCCGGTCCAAGCGCGGCTACTACCTGGCGATCATCCAGGACTCCGTCGCCGACCTGGTCACCTCCGCCGCCGGCGGCCTCCGGCTGCCCGCGGTGGACCGTGTGCACCGCACGATCGACGGCTATCTGCGGTACGCCGAACACCACCAGGCCGCCTACCGCACCATCGTCAGCGGCGGCGTCGGCTTCGACGCCGAGGTGCACGCGATACGCGACGGCGTGCGCGAAGCGATCATCGCCACCATTGCCGAAGGGGCCTACGGCCGCGGCGACATCTCCCCGCTGGCCCGGATGGGCCTGCTCTCCTGGGTGTGCAGCGTGGAGGGCGCCACCCTGGACTGGATCGACCGCCCCGGGCTCTCCCGCGACACCCTGCGCGAGCTGCTGGTGAAGACGCTCGGTGGGACCCTGCGCGCCGTCGAGGAACTCGACCCCGCCTACCCGGCCCCGCCGCCCGCCCGCCGGGAGAGCTGAACGGCGAGGGAGCGGAGGCTCGTGGTCCTCCGCTCCCGTTCCCCCCGGTGCGGGGCTAGTTGATCGCCTTGATCAGCTCACCGTTCGCGGTGTCGCCGCTCAGCTCCCAGAAGAAGGTGCCGCCCAGGCCCTGCTGGTTCTTGTACGTCATCTTCGTGGCGATGGTCGCCGGGGTGTCGTAACTCCACCAGTCGTTGCCGCACTTGGCGTAGGCGGTGCCGCCCACCGTGCCGGTCGCCGGGCATTTGGTCTTGAGCACCTTGTAGTCGTCGATGCCCTGCTCGTACGTGCCGGCCGCCGGGCCCGTGGCCGTACCGCCGGGCGCCGTCCGGGTGACGCCGGTCCAGCCGCGCCCGTAGAAGCCGATGCCGAGCAGCAGCTTGGTGGCGGGGATGCCGAGGCCCTTGAGCTTGGCGATGGTCGCCGAGGTGTGGTAGTTCGCCTTCGGGATGCCCGAGTAGGAGTTCAGGGGGGAGTGCGGAGCGGTCGGGCCCGTCGTGTCCCAGGCGCCGAAGTAGTCGTAGGTCATCGGGTTGTACCAGTCGACGTACGGGGCGGCGCCCGCGTAGTCCGCCGCGTCGATCTTGCCACCGCCGGTGGCGTCGGCGGTGATCGCCGCGGTCACCAGGTTCCCGGAGCCGAACTTCGACCGCAGGGCGGCCATCAGCTTCTTGAACGCCTCCCGCCCGCTGGTGTCGCAGGTGTTGCCGCAGGCGTTCGGGTACTCCCAGTCGATGTCGATGCCGTCGAAGACGCCGGCCCACTTGGAGTTCTTCACCAGGTCGTAGCAGGACTGGGCGAACGCGGCCGGGTTCTTCGCGGCCTCGCCGAAGCCGCCGGACCAGGTCCAGCCGCCGAAGGACCACAGGATCCTCAGCCCGGGGTGCTTCTTCTTCAGCTTCAGCAGCTGGTTGAAGTTGCCGCGCAGCGGCTGGTCCCAGGTGTCGGCGACGCCGTCGACGGACTCGGCGGCGGTGTAGGCGCGGTCGGTGGCCGCGTAGGAGTCGCCCATGGCGCACTTGCCGCCGGTGACGTTGCCGAAGGCGTAGTTGATGTGGGTCAGCTCGGCCGCGGAGCCCGAGGTCTCGATGTTCTTGACGTAGTACTTGCGGTCGTAGGTGCCCCATTCGGTGAAGTAGCCGACGACCTTGGAGCCGGCCGTCACCTGCGGGGCGCTCGGCGCCGCCGCGGTCGCCGTGCCGGTGCCGGCGAGCAGTCCGGCGCCGAGGGCGGCGGTACACGCGGCCGAGACGAGCGCCCGGACGAGGGAGCGGTGGGGAGTGTGCATTCGGGTGTCTCCTCGTGGGGGAGAGGGGAACGCGCGCCGATTGGCATGAACGCGGTAAAGCGTTGGTCATGCACAGTAGGAGGACTAGACCACTAGGTCAATGGTTCGGACCAATTTCCCCCGCCCGGGAAGGGCTCGACTGGAATCTTGAAGTGAGCGGTCGTTAACTGGTGACTGGAGGTCGCCGATCGGGCATACTCACAGCGCATGCCGCTGGTCAGCAGCTTCCGAGACCCGGGAGCGGGTGCCTTTGGCAGAGCGGAACGATCAGGCGGAGCCGCCCCCATCCCGGGTCCTGCCGCCGGTGTCCGAACAGGGAGGAGCCCGCGCCATGTCCGACCGCGACCCGCAGCCGGTGGAGCGCCAACTGCCGACGGAAGAGGCGAGGGATCTGCTCGTCCTCGTCCGGGAGATCGCCCAGCGCGAGATCGCGCCGAAGGCCGCGGAGGAGGAGGACGCGGGGCGCTTCCCGCGCGAGATCTTCACCCTGCTCTCCGAATCCGGCCTGCTGGGCCTGCCGTACGCGGCGGAGCACGGCGGCGGAGACCAGCCCTACGAGGTCTACCTCCAGGTCCTGGAGGAACTGGCCGCGGCCCGGCTCACCGTCGGCCTGGGCGTCAGCGTCCACACCCTCGCCTCGTACGCGCTCGCCGCCTACGGCACCAAGCAGCAGCAGGTCGAGCACCTGCCCGCGATGCTCGGCGGCGGCCTGCTCGGCGCCTACTGCCTGTCCGAGCCGTCCTCCGGTTCCGACGCGGCCTCCCTGCGCACCAAGGCCGTCCGGGAAGGCGACCAGTGGGTGATCACCGGCACCAAGGCCTGGATCACGCACGGCGGCATCGCCGACTTCTACACCGTGATGGCCCGCACCGGTGAGGACGGCCCGCGCGGGATCACCGCCTTCCTCGTGCCCGGCGACGCGCCCGGCCTGAGCGGTGCGGCCCCCGAGAAGAAGATGGGCATGAAGGGCTCGCCCACCGCCCAGGTCCACTTCGACGGCGTCCGCGTCGGCGACGACCGGCGCATCGGCGAAGAGGGCCAGGGCTTCACCATCGCCCTGTCGGCGCTGGACTCCGGCCGGCTCGGCATCGCGGCCTGCGCCATCGGCCTCGCCCAGGCCGCACTGGACGAGGCGGTGCGCTACGCCACCCAGCGCCGGCAGTTCGGCCGGCCCATCGCCGACTTCCAGGGGCTGCGCTTCATGCTCGCCGACATGGCCACCCAGATCGAGGCCGGCCGCGCGCTGTACCTCGCCGCGGCCCGGCTGCGGGACGCGGGCAGGCCGTTCGCCAAGCAGGCCGCCATGGCCAAGCTGCACTGCACCGACACGGCCATGAAGGTCACCACGGACGCCGTGCAGATACTCGGCGGCTACGGCTACACCGCCGACTTCCCGGCCGAGCGCTACATGCGCGAGGCCAAGGTGCTCCAGATCGTGGAGGGCACCAACCAGATCCAGCGGATGGTCATCGCCCGTCACGTGGCGGGACCCGAGGGTCGCTGAACTGCCCCCTGAGGACCGTCGGGGCTGCCAGCCTGATCCACTCCGGGTCGTGGCGGCCCGGCAGGGTCCGGCCCCGGTCGGCCCAGGTCCGCATGAGATCGCGGTAGATGGGCGGGTCCTGCGGCGCAGGCGGCGGAACCGATTCTGCGGGGCGCGGCACGAAGACACGGCGCTGACGCCCGGTTGCCGAGTACATGGGGGTCATGTCTGGGTAACGCGGTGACGGCCGGACAGGTCACCGCCTGGCGAAATCGCGCGTCAGTTCACGGACGTCCGGTCCCCTCTCCGATCTCCGCGCGCCGGCTGACGTACTGTCAGCCGACCGTCGTCCAGGGGGTGTCGGCGGCCGACGCAGCGCTCTGGTGCCGGACTGGGACCTGGCGGCACGCGCGCCCCGCGCGAGGTCGACCTCGGCTGGACCGTCTCTCTGCACCGCTTCTCCCGCGACCTCGCGACCGGCGCCGCACCGGCGGATCCGGACACGCCGGTCCTGCACCATGGCGGCCTGCGCGCCATGGTGCAGGGCACGTACTGGATGCGGTGAGGCCGCTCAGGCCGCCTGGCGGCGCATCGCCGGCACGCGCATCGGGCGTGAGCCCGGGCCGCCGACGTGCGAGAAGGGCTGCGTCCGCCAGTCCAGACCCTGGGGGAGCGTCAGCAGCAGGGCGGTGTCCTGCTCCTGCGGTTCGAAGGACTCGTCCGCGGGGCGGGCGTCCGTCGCCGAACGGCCCGTGCCCGCGCACACCGTGAGCCCGAACGGGTTCCACGGCGAGGCACACAGCGCGTGCTCCGGCAGGAACTCCTCGTCCGCCAGCAGCGCGATCGGCTGCGCGCAGTCCGGGCAGATCACCCGGTACATCTCGAAGGTGTCGTAGGCGTCCAGTTCCTCGTCGAAGGCGTCGGGTTCGACGCCCTCCGGCTCGGGCTCGGCGACCGGCTGCCGGTTCATGGACGCGGACCGGACAGGGCGATTGACACTCTGCATGGAAACTCCCCCTAAGGCTGGGCCGTAAGGCTCTGCGGCCTCGACCACAGCAAGCACTTCCCGTCCCGTCTCGGCGGTAATCACGAGAACATCACGGAGCCTGTTCGGGGTGTGTGGTGTTCGTCACATGCCGCATGCAGGTGCCCGTCCCGGTGGTCTTTCCGGCGAACGCGGAGTGACCTGCGCCTCTCGGGTATCCGAGGAGATCAGGTGCACTGTAGGTTGTGGCGGCATGGAGGAGCTGGACCGTCAGATCGTGCAGCTGCTCGTCAAGGACGGGCGGATGAGCTACACAGACCTGGGCAAGGCCACGGGCCTGTCCACATCGGCCGTGCACCAGAGGGTGCGCCGGCTGGAGCAGCGTGGCGTCATCCGCGGCTACGCGGCGGTGGTCGACCCCGAGTCCGTCGGGCTGCCGCTGACCGCGTTCATCTCGGTGAAGCCGTTCGATCCCAGCGCCCCCGACGACATCGCGGACCGCCTCGCCGGCGTCCCCGAGATCGAGGCCTGCCACAGCGTGGCCGGCGACGAGAACTACATCCTCAAGGTGCGTGTGGCCACCCCGCACGAGCTGGAGGAACTGCTGGCCCGGCTGCGCTCGCTGGCCGGCGTCTCCACCCGCACCACCGTGGTGCTGTCGACCCCGTACGAGGCGCGTCCCCCGAAGATCTGAACCGGCCGCCCCGGTGCCCGGCGCGCCCCCCGCGCGCGAGAGACTGTGCCTCATGAGTGAGCAGTCCGCCGAGCCCCAGACCGTCCTCCTGCGCCGCGGGGAGGTGCACAGCCCCGCCGACCCCTTCGCCACCGCGATGGTGGTGGAGCGCGGCCAGGTCGCCTGGGTCGGCTCCGAGGGTGCCGCCGACGCCTTCGCCGACGGCGTGGACGAGGTGGTGGACCTCGACGGCGCCCTGGTCACCCCGGCCTTCACCGACGCCCATGTGCACACCACCGCCACCGGCCTGGCCCTGACCGGCCTCGACCTGTCCGGCACCGCCTCCCTGGAGGCGGCCCTGGCGCGGATCCGCGAGTTCGCCGCCGCCCGCCCCGACGACCGGGTCCTGCTGGGCCACGGCTGGGACGCGGCCCGCTGGCCCGGCGGCCGCCCGCCGACCCGCGCGGAGCTGGACGAGGCCACCGGCGGACGCCCCCTCTACCTGTCCCGCATCGACGTCCACTCGGCGGTCGTCACCACCGCCCTGCTCGACCTGGTCCCCGGCGACGTCCCGCGCGAGGACGCCCCGCTCACCCGGGACGCCCACCACACCGTACGCGCGGCCGCCCTCGCCGCCGTCACCCCCGCCCAGCGCGCCGAGGCCCAGCGCACCGCCCTGGCCCACGCCGCCTCCCTCGGCATCGGCACCGTGCACGAGTGCGGCGGCCCGCAGATCTCCTCCGAGGACGACTTCACCGGCCTGCTGCGGCTCGCGGCCGAGGTGCCGGGCCCGCGGGTGGTCGGATACTGGGCCGAGCAGGCCGATGAAGGTGTGGCCAAGGCCCGCGAGCTGGGCGCGGCCGGCGCCGCGGGCGACCTCTTCGCCGACGGCGCCCTCGGCTCGCACACCGCCTGCCTGCACGAGCCGTACGCCGACGCCGGCCACACCGGCACCGCCTACCTGGACGCCGACGCCGTCGCCGCGCACGTCGTGGCCTGCACCGAGGCGGGTCTCCAGGCCGGCTTCCACGCCATCGGCGACGCCGCCGTCGCCGCCGTGGTCGAAGGGGTGCGCGCCGCCGCCGAGAAGGTGGGCCTCGCCCGGATCCGCGCCGCCCGGCACCGCGTCGAGCACGCCGAGATGCTCACCCCCGAGACCGTCGCCGGCTTCGCCGAACTGGGCCTGATCGCCTCCGTCCAGCCCGCCTTCGACGCGCTGTGGGGCGGCGAGCAGGGCATGTACGCCCGGCGTCTGGGGGCCGAGCGGGCCCGTACCCTCAACCCGTTCGCCGCGCTGCTCCGCGCCGGCGTACCGCTCGCCTTCGGCTCCGACAGCCCGGTCACTCCGCTCGACCCGTGGGGCACGGTGCGCGCCGCCGCCTTCCACCACACCCCCGAGCACCGGATCTCCGTGCGGGCCGCGTTCACCGCGCACACCCGCGGCGGCTGGCGGGCCGTCGGACGGGACGACGCGGGCGTCCTGGTTCCGGGCGCGCCCGCCGACTACGCCGTCTGGCGCACCGACGAGCTGATCGTGCAGGCCCCCGACGACCGGGTGGCGCGCTGGTCGACCGACCCGCGCTCCGGCACTCCCGGCCTGCCCGACCTGACCCCGGGCCGCGACCTGCCGGTCTGCCTGCGCACCGTGGTGGGCGGGCGCACGGTGTTCGTACGGCCGGGCGAGTGATCTCCCGGGGTGGCGCGGCGGGCCCCGGCCGCCGCGGCCCCGCCGCCCGACCTGCGCATCCTCCGCACCGTCCGCATCGCCGCGACCGTCGAGCCAGGTCAGACGGCTGTTGACAGTCGGCGGCCGGGGGCCGGTAGGTTCGTCCGAGTCCACCACCGGACGCCCGACCGGGGGACGTTCAGACGACGCGTCGCAGCGCCGCTGGGTCAGGGACGGTGTGCCGCACCGGGGCACCGCCACTGGGAGCCAGGCTCAGCGCCCGCGCCCGCGAGGGAACGTTCGAGCTGGTCGGCCAGGTGTGACCCGGGTGGGGCCCGGGCGCTCAGTAGACAACGGCTTTCGGTCGACCCGCAGCCAGCGGGTCCCAGGTCGGCCCGAAGGGCGCCGGGCCCCCATCCGTCGTGGTACGAAGGTGCCGGGAGGGCGGCGGCGAGTGGCCGAAAAGCTCACTCTTACCCCGCTCTTGTGGAATCGACACCACCATACGCACGAGCTGTCACGTCTTCCCAGGCCGCGGCCACTATGGTGGACCCCTGCGTACGACATGAAGGGGCAGCAGTGAACGACGGCGACGGGACCCTCGCGGCCAAGGCCCAGGGGAGGCAGTTCGGCCCGCTCGGCACGGCCTTGGTGATCATCCCCACCTACAACGAGGCGGAGAACATCAAGGCCATCGTCGGCCGGGTGCGCAGGGCCGTCCCCGAGGCACACGTACTGATCGCGGACGACAACAGCCCCGACGGCACCGGCAAGCTCGCCGACGAGCTGGCCGCCGAGGACGACCACGTCCAGGTGCTGCACCGCAAGGGCAAGGAGGGCCTGGGCGCCGCCTACCTCGCGGGCTTCCGCTGGGGCATCGAGCGCGACTACGGCGTGCTGATCGAGATGGACGCCGACGGCTCCCACCAGCCCGAGGAGCTGCCCCGGCTGCTCACCGCCCTCAAGGGCGCCGACCTGGTCCTCGGCTCCCGCTGGGTGCCCGGCGGCCGGGTGGTGAACTGGCCCAAGTCGCGGGAGTTCCTCTCGCGGGGCGGCTCCACCTACTCGCGGCTCATGCTCGACGTGCCGATCCGGGACGTGACCGGCGGCTTCCGCGCCTTCCGCCGCGAGACCCTGGAGGGCCTCGGCCTCGGCGAGGTCGCCTCGCAGGGCTACTGCTTCCAGGTCGACCTGGCCCGCCGCGCGGTGAAGGCCGGCTACCACGTCGTCGAGGTCCCCATCACCTTCGTCGAGCGTGAACTGGGCGACTCCAAGATGAGCCGGGACATCGTGGTCGAGGCGCTGTGGCGGGTCACCGCCTGGGGCGTCGGGGACCGCCTCGGCAAGCTCACCGGCAAGGACAAGCACGACTAGCAGCCGTGGAGAGTCCGGCTGATCACTCCCTTATCCCGCGCTGAGCCGCGCCCAGGCACACTGGGAGCATGACGACTGGCGTTCCGACCTCTCCGTACACCGCCCGCCGCCGGCGCTCCAGGCTGCGCAGGTATCTGCCGCTGGGCATCGTCGCGTGGCTGGTGCTGGAGATCTGGCTGCTGACCCTGGTCGCGGACGCGGCGGGCGGTCTCGCGGTGTTCCTGCTGCTCGTCGCGGGCCTCGTGGCCGGCTCCGTGATCATCAAGCGGGCGGGCCGCCGCGCCTTCCAGAGCCTGAACGAGGCGCTCCAGCAGGGCGGCTCGCCGGCCCGGGGCGGCGGCAACGGCCTGATGATGCTCGGCGGCCTGCTGCTGATACTCCCCGGTCTGGTCTCGGACGTGGTGGGTCTGCTCCTGCTGCTGCCGCCGGTCCAGAAGGCGGTGAGCCGCTTCACGGAGAACGCCCTGGACAGAAGGCTGCGCCAGGCCGCCCCTGGCAGCCTGGGCGATGCCTTCCAGCAGGCGCGTATCCGCCGGCCCGACGGCAAGGTGGTGCAGGGCGAGGTCATCAGGGAGGACCGCTCGGAGCCGCGTGAGCCGCGGCCCCCGCTCACCCACTGAACCTGCCGGGCCCGGGCGGGCGGCCGAACGGCACGACCCGCCCCGGGCCGCACGGTCCGGGCCGCACGCAAGAAACCGCGGGCGCCGTACGTCTTCACGTACGGCGCCCGCGGTTACTCGTGCTGTTGTGCGCGTTACGCGCTCTTGCGGCTGTCCCTCGGGTGGACCGCGATGTTCATCGCGCCCGAACGCAGCACCGCCAGACGCTCCTCGAGGACCTCTTCGAGCTCCTCACGGGTGCGTCGCTCCATCAGCATGTCCCAATGGGTACGCGCGGGCTTGGCCTTCTTCTCCTCCGGGCCGTCGCCGTCAACGAGGAGTGCCGGGGCCCCGCAGACCTTGCACTCCCACTCCGGCGGAATTTCCGCCTCGACCGAGAAGGGCATCTCGAAGCGATGCCCCTTCTCACATGCGTACTCCACGGCCTGGCGCGGAGCCAGGTCGATACCGCGGTCCGTCTCGTAGCTGGTCACCACGAGGCGCGTACCGCGAAGAGCTCGCTCACTCATGAATCGTGCCTCCCGGGCTTGTCGCCCACAGGACAGGTGTCGCTGTCGTCGTCATCCGGTCAACGTCCGGTCGGCGGTAAAGATTCCCGTTCCGGGTCATGCGTCGCCGTCGTAGCCGCCCCTTGTTCTACCCACAGGCGCCCGGTTTGTCACATCTGCTAGCAGATGTCACCCAGCGTTTCGGCATCTTTGACGCGCAGTAACGGTACGCCTGGCAGGCCAAAGGCGTACACTACCGCCCTTTCACGCCGAGTGCTAAATCGGCGCTAGATCTTTTCCGGAACCGGGTTGCCCGCCTCCGCGATCGCCCGCCGAACCGGCACCCGGGCGAGCAGGGCGAAACCCAGGACGAAGAAGGCCACGAGCGAGACGATCGCGGACCGGTAGCTCCCGGTCAGCTGGTAGGTCACGCCGAACAGCAGCGGCCCGAGCCAGCTCATTCCGCGGTCGCTCACCTCGTACGCGGAGAAGTACTCGGCCTCCTTGCCCGGCGGCACCAGGTGGGAGAACAGCGACCGGGACAGCGCCTGGCTGCCGCCGAGGACCACGCCGATCCCGGCGGCCAGCACGAAGAACCACACGGGCGTGTGCGCGGGCAGGAAGTAGCCCAGCGCCAGCGTGATCGTCCACGCCACCAGCGAGCCGAGGATCGTCCGCTGCGCCCCGTAGGTCCGCGCCAGCCGGCCCATCGCCAGCGCCCCCGCCACGGCCAGTACCTGCACCAGCAGCACCGCCACGATGAGGGTCGACTGCCCGAGCCCCAGCTCCTCGGAGCCGTAGACCGAGGCCTGGGTGATCACCGTCTGGATGCCGTCGTTGTAGACGAGGTACGCCAGCAGGAACGCCAGCGTCAGCGGGTGCCGGCGCATGTCGCGGACCGTCGCCGCGAGCTGGCGCAGCCCCGGCGCCGTGGCGCGTTCCACGCGCGTGTGGCGGTCGCGCAGCCTGCTCAGCGGTACGAGCGTGAAGGCGCCCCACCACAGGCCCGCCGAGCCCAGGCAGACGCGGACCGCGGCGGTCGAGGAGAGGCCGAAGGAGTCGTGCGCCGAGTACAGCACCAGGTTCGCGACGAGGACCAGGGAGCCCGCCGCGTACCCGAGGGCCCAGCCCCGGGAGGAGACCGCGTCGCGCTGCTCGGGCGGGGCGATCTGCGGCAGGTAGGAGTTGTAGAGCATCATCGCGACGGACTGCGCCGCGTTGGCCACGACGAGCAGCGCCCCGCCGAGCAGATACCGGTCGCCGTCCAGGAAGAACATCCCCATGGTCGCCGCCGCACCGGTGTAGGCCGCCGCGGCGAGCAGCGGCTTCTTGCGGCCCGTGCGGTCGGCCGCGCTGCCCACCAGGGGCATGAGCACGACCGCCAGGACCACCGACAGGGACACCGAGTAGGCGAAGAAGGAGCCCGCGCGGACCGGGACGCCCAGCGGGTGCACATAGCCGTCGCCGTCCGCCGCGTGCTCGGCGACCGAGGTGAGGTACGGGCCCAGGAACACCGTGAGGACGCTCGTCGAATAGACCGAGCACGCCCAGTCGTAGACGTACCAGCCGCGCTGCTCCCGCTTGAGGCCGGCCTGGTCGGCCGCCTGTGTACGCACGGTGTCGGTGCTCACCCGTGCCCTCGCTTCCCCGTTCAACTGCGAAGGCTCCGGCCGAGGCGGCCGGGCGGTCAGGCCCAGACGCCGCGGTCCTCCATGACCTTGCGCAACATGTCGATGTGATCGGTCATGATGCCATCCACGCCCAGATCCAGGAGCCGGTGCATCCGCTCCGCTTCGTTGACGGTCCACACATGCACCTGGAGTCCGCGCGCGTGGGCGGCGCGGACGAAGCGGTGGTCGACCACGGGCACGCCCGACTGGGCCTCGGGAACCTGCGCGGCCACGGCCGACCGGCGCACCGCGGCCGGCAGCCCCCACGAGCGCAGCCGCAGGTTGAGCACTCCGCGCGTGCCGAACGAGGTGGCCAGCCGGGGACCGGCCAGTCGCTGCGCCCGCAGCACTCGCGCCTCGGAGAAGGAGCCCACGCAGACCCGGTCCCAGGCGTCCGTGCGCTCGATCAGCTCCAGCAGCGGGCGCAGCGCGGGCTCCGCCTTGACGTCGACGTTCCACCGCACCTCGGGGAAGGTCTCCAGCAACTCCTCGAACAGCGGTACCGGTTCTCGGCCGCCCACGCGCGCGTGCTGCATCTCCGCCCACGGCAGGTCGGCGATCCGGCCCGCCCCGCCGGTGACCCGGTCCAGGGTGGCGTCGTGGAAGGCAACCAGCAGGCCGTCCGCCGTGGCGTGCACATCGGTCTCGATGTACCGGTAGCCCAGCTCCACCGCGCGCCGGAACTGCGCCACGGTGTTCTCCAGGCCGTCGGCCGCCCCGCCGCGGTGGGCGAAGGCGATCGGGCCGGGGTGGTCCAGGTACGGGTGACGTATGGGCGGTGTCGTGAGGCTCACGGACGCAGTATGGCTCGCTCCGGTGTCGCGACGGCAACGACCGTGCTGCCCGCCGGTGCCGACGGCAGGGCGAACACCCGCAGGAACACCTGCGCCAGCGGGCCGATGGACACGGCGTACAGCACGGTGCCCACGCCGATGGTGCCGCCCAGCAGGAACCCGGTGACCACCACCCCCACCTCGATCGCCGTCCGCATCAGCCGGACGGACCGGCCGGTGCGCCGGTGCAGGCCCGTCATCAGCCCGTCGCGCGGACCCGGCCCGAAGCTCGCCGCGATGTACAGGCCGGTCGCCACGCCGTTCAGCACGATTCCCGCGAGCAGCAGCGGGACGCGTACGGCGAGGGAACGGGCGTCCGGGAGCAGTGCGAGCGTGCCGTCCATGGCGAGGCCGACCACGAAGACGTTGGAGACCGTGCCGAGCCCGGGCCGCTGACGCAGCGGGATCCACAGCAGCAGCACCGCCGCGCCCACGACGATCGACACGACCCCGATGCTCAGCCCGGTCAGCTCCGCGAGCCCCTGGTGCAGCACGTTCCAGGGCTCCAGCCCCAGCCCCGCCGCCACGAGCAGCGCCGAACTCGCTCCATAGAGCGCGAGTCCGGCGTACAGCTGGATCAACCGGTGTCCGAGGTGGCCCCGAGTGGACACGACATACCCCCTGGGTGGTGGCGGTGGCCTGACGCATGACACTCTGTGGCTTGGGATGAATCGCCATCCATGGCCAATTCGGGGAAGGTGGACTGATCTTCATGGCGCAGTGGACCTCGGCCGTGGGGGCCGCGCAGCTCGCCCGGCTCCTCAACTCGCAGCAGGACCGTCCGGCCGGCCCCGGCACCCGGCGTCCCCCCGCCTATCGCGCCCTCGCCGACGGCATCCGGCTGCTCGTGCTGGAGGGCCGCGTCCCGGTCGCCGCCCGCCTCCCCGCGGAACGCGAACTGGCCCTGGCCCTCTCCGTCAGCCGCACCACCGTCGCGGCCGCCTACGAGGCGCTGCGCAGCGAGGGCTTCCTGGAATCACGGCGCGGATCGGGCAGCTGGACCGCCGTACCGGCCGGCAACCCGATCCCGGCCCGCGGTCTGGAACCGCTGCCCCCGGAGGCCCTCGGCTCGGTGATCGATCTGGGCTGTGCCTCGCTCCCGGCGCCCGAGCCGTGGCTCACCCGGGCCGTGCGGGGCGCCCTGGAGGAACTGCCGCCGTACGCCCACACGCACGGCGACTACCCGGCCGGACTGCCGGCCCTGCGCTCGATGATCGCCGAGCGCTACACCGCGCGCGGCATTCCCACCATGCCGGAACAGATCATGGTCACGACCGGCGCGATGGGCGCCATCGACGCGATCTGCCACCTCTTCGCGGGCCGCGGCGAGCGCATCGCGGTCGAGTCCCCGTCCTACGCCAACATCCTCCAGCTCATGCGGGAGGCCGGCGCCCGCCTCGTCCCCGTCGCGATGGCCGAGGGCCTGTCCGGCTGGGACATGGACCGCTGGCGCCAGATCCTGCGCGAGGCCGCGCCGCGCATCGCCTACGTGGTCGCCGACTTCCACAACCCCACCGGAGCGCTCGCCGACGAGGACCAGCGGCGCCGGCTGGTGGACGCGGCCCGCTCGGCCGGCACGGTGCTCGTCGCCGACGAGACGATGACGGAGCTGTGGCTGGAGGAGGAGTTCCGGGACGGCGGGATGCCCCGGCAGGTCTGCGGGTTCGACCCGGCCGGCTCCACGGTGATCACGGTCGGCTCGGCCAGCAAGGCGTTCTGGGCGGGGATGCGCATCGGCTGGGTGCGCGCGGCGCCGGACGTCATCCGCAGCCTGGTCGCGGCGCGCGCGTACGCCGACCTGGGCACGCCCGTCCTGGAACAGCTCGCCGTGACCTGGCTCCTCAGCACCGGGGGCTGGGAGCAGGCGGTCGAACTGCGCCGCGCCCAGGCCCGCGAGAACCGCGATGCCCTGGTGGCCGCCCTCCGCCGCGAGCTGCCCGACTGGGAGTTCGAGGTGCCCCGGGGCGGCCTGACCCTCTGGGTCCGCGCGGGCGGCCTCTCCGGTTCCCGCCTCGCGGAAGCGGGCGAACGGACCGGCGTCCGCGTCCCGTCCGGCCCCCGCTTCGGCGTCGACGGCGCCTTCGAAGGCTATGTCCGGCTTCCGTTCACCGTCGGGGGAGCGGTGGCGGATGAGGCGGTGGCACGGCTGGCCGCCGCGGCTCGGCTGGTGGAGTCGGGGGCGACGGGGGCGGGGGAGTCTCCTCGTACGTTTGTGGCGTAGAGGGGTGTCGTGGGGGACCCCCCTCGTCCAGCCGCAGCACAGGGGCTATGAAGGCTCCGCCGCCAAGGCCTCCGCAGGCATCGCCGGCTTCTCCGCCGCCGGCTTCGAAAGATCCGTCGGCTCCGCGACCCCGGCGCCGGTCCGGGGCGGCAGCAGTTCCAGCACCGCCTGCCGGTCGGCATCGCTCGTGGCGTCGTCGTACGGATCCGGCGTCCGTGGCACCTGAAGCCGGTACACCGGACCGGACCCCAGCCGGGCGTACCCCCGCCCGGGCGGCACGTGCGTCAGCGGCGTCGTGTGCGGCGGCACTCCCAGCACCGCCTCCACCTGCTGCGCCGCCGCATGCCCGAGCACGACACGCGCGCGCGTGTGCTGCCGTACCGCGTCGGTCAACGTCTCCGCGCTGTCGAGCTGCTCGGCCACGACCACGGTCACGTTCGCCGCGCGGCCGTGCCGCAGCGGCACCTGGAGCAGCGTCTGCGGGTCCTTGCGGCCGTCCGCCGCGGCGAGGTGCGCGAAGACGCTCGGCCGGTCCAGCATGATCCACAGCGGGCGCCGGGTGTCCGCGGGCGGCGGGTCGCCCGCCTGCCGGGCCAGGTTGATCGCGATGAGCCGCCGCTCGGTCTCCTGTGCGGCCCACTCCAGGCTGGCCAGCGCCCCGGCGAGGGCGCACTCCACGGCCAGCACGCCGTCCCGTCCGGTCAGGCACGCGTACTCGCCGGTGCCGCCGCCGTCGACGATCAGCACATCGCCGTGGCGGAGGGCCTGGAGGGTGATGGAACGCAGCAGTGTGGAGGTGCCGCTGCCGGGGTGGCCCAGGGCCAGCAGGTGCGGCTCGGTGGAGCGGATGCCGGTGCGCCAGACGACCGGCGGGACGTCGATCTCCTCCTCCCCGTAGGACAGGGGGAGCGTGCGCTGCACCTCGCTGGGGTCGGTGAAGCCCAGGACGGTCTCGCCGGGCGCGGTGACGAAGTGCTGCGCGGGGATGTCGGCGGGCAGCGGGGGCAGGACGGTCACCGTGAGCTGGTTGCCCTCCTCGTCCCACGCGAAGTGGTACTCGCGGCCCCGCCCGGCCTTCACGGTGAGCAACTGCTCGATCCGCGCGCGGGCCGCGGGCTCGCCGTCCGGGAAGTACGCGGGGTAGCGGATCACGAGGTGCCCGAAGCGCCCGGAGTCGTCGAACTCGTGCACCGCGAAGGCCTTTTCCCACTCCCCGCCGTGCGCGTACAGCGGCGTCGGGTCCTCGGGGGCGGAGAAGTACGGCACCAGCGCCTCGTACAGCGCCTGGAGCCGTTCGGTCTGGGACTCGTCGGGCCCCTCGGGCGCCGACGGGGTGCGGTCGCGGCCCTGCCAGCCCGCCGCCGCCATCACGGTGATGGCGGCGAGCAGCGGTCCGTACGGAACCAGGGCCACGACCAGGATGACCGAGGCCACCAGGAACAGCAGTGGCCCGCGTTTGTCCTTGGGCGTGTCCGCCCACCTGCGCCGCCCGGCCGAGGCCAGCCGGCGCAGTCCGCGCGTGACGGTGATCAGCGGGTGGAGGACGTCGGTGGCGCTGTCGGCCGCCGTCCGGGCCAGCTCCCTGCTCCGGGCGATCTGCGTCCGGGCGATCTGGGCGCTGTCCTTGCTCAGAATGCGGGGGAGAGGGCGCCGGGCCACTGCTGTCTCCTGGTGGTGCGTACGGGCGGGACGGGCGGGATCAGAACTTGATGCCGCCTAGGAGGCTGGCCAGGCTCTCCCCTCCGGCTTTGATGCCCGGGGCGATGCCTGTGGTCGAGAGGTAGAAGCCGAACAGGGCCGACACCGTGGCGTGCGAGCCCTTCAGCCCGTCCTTGCGGAAGAACAGGAAGACGACGATGCCGAGCAGCAGCACGCCTGAGAGGGAGAGGATCATTTCGGGCCTCCTGGTGTCGAAGGTGGGGGACAGTCACCATGAGTTCTTCCAGGATCACAGGATGTATCCATACGATTAAAGGTGCAACTGGGTGAAAATCGGTTGATTTCCCTCAACCGGCGGAAGCGGTGTGCACCCGGTTGACCAGGTCTGTTGCCTTCGGCGGGGTGTGTTGGTGATCTTTACCTCGGGCACATCGGGTCATGTGCCGCGAGAGCCAGTACGCTGGCGATTCACTCGTACGGCTGCGTTCCGCTCGCTGCCGTACGCTCCCTCAGTCCCCGAAGCAGTTCCCGGATGCGCAAGGAAGAGGTGGTCCGGCCGATGAGTGAAGCCCCCGACCCCGAGGTCGTGGAGCTGGCGACCAAGATCTTCGATCTGGCCCGGCAGGGGCAGACCGAGGCGCTCGTGGCGTATGTGGACGCGGGTGTTCCGGCCAACCTCACCAACGACCGCGGCGACTCCCTGGTGATGCTCGCCGCCTATCACGGCCACGCCGACGCGGTACGTGCGCTGCTCGCGCGCGGCGCGGCGGCGGACCAGGTCAACGACCGGGGCCAGACCCCGCTCGCCGGTGCCGTCTTCAAGGGTGAGACGGACGTGATCAAGGCTCTCCTGGAAGGCGGAGCCGATCCTTCCGCCGGCACGCCGTCGGCCGTCGACACGGCCCGGATGTTCGGCAAGACAGAACTCCTGGAACTGTTCGGCGCGCACTGAGCCGAGTGTCCTGACCAGGTCGACACGGAAAACGGGGGAGGCGGTACAGGGCCGCCGGAAATACGGTCGCGGCAGCACACACCGCGGGTCATCATGACGACGTGATTCACGGACGCGATGGCTGGGCAGGTGTTGCCGCACCGCGCGGGCCGTGATGCGGTCCGCATGGGCCACCGACGAGAGGCAGAGAGAGATGGGCTTCAGCAAGCAAGAGACGGCGGGCGCTCCGACGTTGTGTCACGCGGCCAGGTAATGCGTGTTTCCCGGTTGTGTCGACGCTTGATGTGAGGCTGTTTCCCATGTTCGATCCGGTCATAGCGCCCAGCGGTACGCTGCTCGGCCTGCTCCAGAGGGGTCGCGGCGACGGCACGCTGCACGCGCTCACCGCTCCGCGTGCCGAAGCGCTCGCGGCGCTGAACCACTGTGTGCTGCGCGACCCCCGCCACGACTGGCAGGTGGAGAACCGCTCCCTCTACTACGCCCGGCTCTACCTCGACCTGAACGGCGAGCTGGACGCCATCGAGGCGCACCTCTTCGACCCCGAGGACATCCTCGACACCGACGAGTCCCGCACCGGCCTGGCTCTGGCCGTGCTCGGGCACCTCGCCTCCTACGGCCGGCGCGACGCGCTCGCACTGCTGCGCAGGTACGCCGCGCACGGCTCCAACTGGGCCTGGGCCCTGGACGAGCTGGCCCTCAGGGACGACGACGCGGGCCTGCGCGCCCTCGCCGCCCCCGTCCTGGCCCGCTTCACCACCGACCCCGAGGGCGAGGCCGAACTGGCCGCCGTCGTACGCGACGCCTTCGAGCCACGGCCCTGGCGGCTGTGGGCCGACGACCCGCGGGAATCGATCGCCACGCGTGTGCGTGCCGCTCAGGAGACCGGCTGCTTCGACCGCTGGCAGCGGCAGATGCGACCCACCGGGCCCCGGCCGGGGTGGAGCGTGCGTGCCGTCTTCGAGTGGGCCCAGCAGGGCATGGACCGCGGCGCCGCCCTCCATGTGCCCGCCGCCCGCTGCCTGGTCGCCGTAGCCGGCCCCGAGGACCGGCCCGAGATCCTCCAGGCCGCCCGGAACGGCATCGACGGAGCCCGCTGCACCGCACTGCGCTACCTCGCCGACAGCAATGATCGCGACGCCCTCGACCTGATCGAGGCCGCGGTGGCCGACGGCTCCACGGTCGTCGTGGAGGCCGCCGTCGACGCCTTCGAACGCATGCGCAGCGTCGCCGCCGTCGACCGGGCGCGTGGCTGGGCCCAGCGCCCCGACGCCCTCGGCGCCGCCGCCGGACGCATGCTCGCCTGCCGCGGCGGCACCCAGGACCGCGACCTGGTCCTCGGCGCCCTCCGCGAGGCCGTACGTGGCGAGGGGCCGGACGCACCCACCCTGTGGACCCTGGTCGACGGCACCGGACGCCTCGGCATCGCCTGCGCGGCCCCCGTCCTGCGCCACATCTACCGCGAGACGGCCTCCTCCCACCTCCGCGGCCGTGCCGCCCGCGCGCTGGCCGCCACCGACCCCTCCTTCGCCACCGGCTTCGCCGTCGAATGTCTGTGGGACTGCGAGGAGACCACCCGCGAACTCGCCGCCCGGCACGCCGAGACCGGCGACACCCGGGTCGTGGAGCGGCTGCGCCGCCTGGCCGCCGATCCGGCCGAGGAGGCCGAGGTGCAGACCGCCGTACGAAGCCGCTTCGGACCGGACGCCGCCCTCGGCTGACCTCACCGCATCTCCGCCCGGGCAGACGGCCGCCCGCCGTGTGAACACCGGGTGACCCGCAGGTCAGGCGGCCATGACGGCCGCCTGAACTGCGCGGGTGTGCAAGCCCGACGCTCATAGGCGTTCCCCGGGCGGAAAGGTCGAAGGCGACGCGGGCACGTACGGCACGGCGACAACACCCGTATGCGTGTCGGCACCGAGGCTCAGCGGCGCCGCACCGGCACGAACCGGAGCGGGGTGCCCGGCGGCGCCTGCGCGGCGGCCGGCAGGTCGGCGGCGCGGACCACCGCGATCACCGGGTAGCCGCCGGTCGTCGGATGGTCCGCCAGGAAGACCACCGGGCGCCCGTCCGGTGGCACCTGGACCGCGCCGAGGACCATGCCCTCGCTGGGCAGCTCACCGGTCCGGGCCCGCTCCAGCGCGGGCCCCTCGGTGCGCAGGCCGATGCGGTTGCTCGCCGCGGAGACCCGGTACCCGCGCGTGGTGAGATCCCGGACCGCCCGCGCCGTGAACCAGTCCTCGCGCGGGCCCGCCGCCACCCGCAGCACGAGTTCGGCCGGCGGACCCGGCTGCGGTGCGCCGTCCACGCGCGCGGGAGGCCCGCCCGGCGCCCCCAGCGGCAGCACCATGCCGTCCGCGAGCGGGGCCGGACCCAGGCCCGACAGCAGGTCGGTGGCGCGGCTGCCGAGCACGGGCTCCACGGCGACACCGCCGGAGACGGCCACGTAGCCGCGTACGCCGGCCGTGGCCGCGCCCACCTCCAGCAGCTCACCGGCCGGCACCACGACCGGGGCACCCCAGGCGGCCGGGCGGCCGCCCACCGTCACGGGGCAGGGCGCGCCGCCGACCGCGACGGTCACCGTCGAACGGGGGCGCACCGCACAGCCGTTGAGCGTGGTCTCCAGGACGGCGGCGTCCGGCGGGTTCCCGACGAGCCGGTTCACCAGCGCCGCCGCGGACGGATCCAGCGCCCCTGAGCGGGGCACGCCGAGATGCGCGTACCCCGGGCGCCCGCGGTCCTGCACGGTGGTCAGCGCCCCGGCGCGCACCACGACGAGCGCACGGTCGGTCATGCGCCCTCCCCGCATGCGGCGTTGCGCGCGGGTACGACGCCCACGCGCGCGCAGGGGGCTGTCATGCGTCCTCCACCGGTACGAACCGCACGCGTGTCCCCGGTGCCAGCAGCGCGGCCGGCACGCGCGCGTGGTCCCACAGCACCGCGTCCGTCGTACCGATCAGCTGCCAGCCGCCCGGCGAGGAGCGCGGGTACACGCCCGTGTACGGCCCGGCCAGCGCCACGGCGCCGGCCGGGACCGCCGTGCGCGGGGTGGCGCGGCGCGGTACGTGCCGGTGGTCGGGGAGCCCGGTGAGATAGCCGAAGCCTGGGGCGAAGCCGCAGAAGGCCACCGTGAACTCGGTGCCCGCGTGGATGCGGGCCACCTCCCGCTCGGGCACCTGCCATTGTGCGGCGACCGCCGCGAGGTCCGGGCCGTCGTAGCGCACGGGCAGTTCGACCAGCTCGCGCGCGCGTGGGGGCACCTGCGGCACCGGTGCGGCGGTCAGTTCCGCCGCCCGGCGGGCCGGGTCGTCCAGCCCGTCGAGCAGGACCGTACGGGCCGCCGGGACGATCTCGCGGACGGTCAGCGTGCCCTCGGCGCGGCGGCGTACCAGCTCAGCGTGCAGGGCCTGCGCCTCCGCTCCCGAGGCCACTTCGAGGAGCAGCGCGTCGTCGCCGACGGGAAGCACCCTCACGCGAACGCCTCCACCCGCACGCCCGCCGCCACCAGCCGCTCGCGCACCCGGCGGGCCAGCCCGACCGCGCCGGGCGTGTCGCCGTGCAGGCACAGCGACCGGGCGCGCATCTGGATGCGCACGCCGGAGTGCGCGACGACCGCGCCGGACCGTGCGAGGCTCACCGAGCGCTCCACGACGGCGTCCGGGTCGGTCACCACGGCGCCCTCCCGGCCGCGCGGCACCAGCGTGCCCTCGTCGGTGTACGCGCGGTCCGCGAACGCCTCCGTGACGGCCGGCAGCTCCGCCTTCCCGGCCAGCTCCAGCAGCCGCGAGCCGGGCAGGCCCAGCACGGGCAGCGCCGCGTCCGCCAGCCGCACGCCCTCGATCACGGCGGCGGCCTGCTCCTCGTCGTGCACCACACGGTTGTAGAGGGCGCCGTGCGGCTTCACGTACGCCACGCGCGCCCCCGCCGCCCGCGCGAACACCTCCAGGGCGCCGATCTGGTAGGCCACTTCCGCGGCCAGCTCGGCGGGTGGCACATCCATCGCGCGCCGGCCGAAGCCGGCGAGGTCCCGGTAGGAGACCTGCGCGCCGATCGTCACCCCGCGCGCGGCCGCGAGTTCGCACACCCGGCGCATGGTGGCCGCGTCCCCGGCGTGGAAGCCGCAGGCCACGTTTGCGCTGGTGACGACGGACAGCAACTGTTCGTCGTCGGTCAGCCGCCAGCGGCCGAAGCCCTCGCCGAGGTCGGCGTTCAGATCGATCGCGGTCATGGTGTCGTCGTGTCTCCGGTTCTCGTGCGAAATGACGCGTGCGGGCGCTCGGAAGTGGCCTCAGTCGATGCCGACCAGCCGGTACGGCAGCATGTCGTAGGACCGGTCGGCGGGCACCGCGATCAGGTGGGCCTGCGCGTGCCCCGCCGTGACTCCGGCGGTGGGGCCGGCCAGGCCCTCGCGGAAACGGGCCCGCGCGGTTTTCGGGCTCCACGCGTGCGCGTGGGCGTCGACCGTGGTGACGGGAGGGTCCTCGGTACGTTTCACCCGCGTCACGCCAGCTCCTTCCCGCGTGTCTCCGGCAGCCCGAGCAGCGCCAGCGCGGCGAGGCCGTAGCCGATCGCGCCGAAGACCAGCGCTCCGCCGACGCCCCAGCTGTCCGCGAGGAAGCCCACCAGGGTCGGGAAGACCGCGCCCACCGCGCGGCCCGTGTTGTACGTGAAGCCCTGCCCGGTGCCGCGCACCGCCGTCGGGTACAGCTCGCTCAGATAGGAGCCGAAGCCGCTGAAGATGGCCGACATGCAGAAGCCGAGCGGGAAGCCGAGCACCAGCAGCAGGGTGTCGGCGCCGTGCGGGATGTTCGCGTACGCCAGGATGCACAGCGCCGACAGCGCCGCGAACAGCCAGATGTTGGTGCGCCGGCCGAGCCGGTCGGTCAGGTGCCCGCCGGTCAGGTAGCCGAGGAAGGCACCGGAGATCAGGAAGGTCAGATAGCCGCCGGTGCCGACGACCGACAGGCCGCGCTCCGACTTCAGGTACGTCGGCACCCAGGTCGCCAGCGTGTAGTAGCCGCCCTGCACGCCCGTGGACAGCAGACTCGCGAAGACCGTGGTGCGCAGCAGGCCCGGGGTGCCCTCCCGGGCCGGGCGGAAGATCGCCGCGAAGGAGCCCCGCTCCGGGACCTGTTCGCGGGCCGCCGTCGCCGTGGGAGCGTCGTGCACCCGGCGGCGCAGCCACACCACGAGCAGCGCGGGCAGCGCGCCGGTCCAGAACATCACCCGCCAGGCCAGGTCCTCGCCGACGAAGGAGAAGACCAGCGTGTAGACGATCGCCGCCAGAGCCCAGCCGACGGCCCAGGAACTCTGGATCGCGCCGAGCGTACGGCCCCGGTGACGCGCGCTCGCGTACTCGGCGACCAGGATCGCGCCGACCGCCCACTCGCCGCCGAAACCGAGCCCCTGGAGGGCACGGAAGACCAGCAGGGTCTCGTAGGTGGGCGCGAAGCCGCACGCCACCGTGAACACGGCGTAGGTGATCACCGTGATCATCAGGGCCCGGACCCGGCCCACCCGGTCCGCGATCACACCCGCCGCGGCGCCGCCGACCGCCGAGACCACCAGGGTGACGGTGGTGAACAGGCCGGTCTGGCCGCTGTCCAGGCCGAAGTACGCCGCGAGGGCCACCATGCTCAGCGGCAGGGTGAAATAGTCGTACGAATCCAGGGCATATCCACCGAAAGCACCGGCGAACGCACGCCGGCCGCTCGGGCCGAGGGCGTGCAGCCAGCCGAACGCGCCGTCCTCGGGGGCGCGTTCGCCACGCGCCTGCCCTAGGTCGGAGGCGGGCGCGGACTTGGGCGGCGGGGTCGTGCTCATGGGCACCTCGCAGACAAGGGGACGGAGGGTGCTGGGGTCGAGCCGTGCGGAGCACCGTAGGGGATCGTTCAACGATCCTTCAATACCCGTGTTGTTTCGTTCTGGTGTCTGCGATTGAATTCCGGGCATGGCAGAGCAGCTGACGGGACTGGCCGGCGACCGTGTCCTTCTGGGCCGTACGAGCACCGCGGAGCGGGTTTCGGACATCCTCAGAAGCCGCATCTCCGAGGGCTACTTCCCGCCTGGCACCCGGCTCTCGGAGGACAGCATCGGCGGGGCGCTCGGCGTCTCCCGCAACACCCTGCGCGAGGCGTTCCGGCTGCTCACCCATGAACGTCTGCTGATCCACGAGCTCAACCGCGGGGTGTTCGTCCGGGTCCTGACCGTCGAGGACGTGGAGGACATCTACCGCACACGCTCCCTCGTCGAGTGCGCCGTCGTGCGCGGCCTGGGGGAGCCGCCCTACCGGTTGGGAGGGCTGATCTCGGCGGTCGAGGAAGGGCGGACGGCGGCCGCCGAGAATGACTGGAAAGGGCTGGGTACGGCCAACATCCACTTCCACCGGGAACTCGTCGCCCTGGCCGGCAGCGAACGCACCGACGAGCTGATGCGCAGCGTCTTCGCCGAGCTGCGCCTGGCCTTCCACGTCGTGGACGACCCGCGCCGGCTGCACGAGCCGTACCTCGCCCGCAACGGCCAGATCCTCCAGGCGCTCCGGGCCGGGGACCGGCGCGGCGCGGAACGGCTGCTGGAGACGTATCTCGCGGACTCACTGGAGCGGGTCGTCGAGGTGTACCGGCGACGGGTGGGCGAGGACGCGATCAGCTCCTCTTGAGCTTCTGTGACGGCCGTCGCTTCTGAGTCGTTTGGGCCGATGTCAGACCCAGGACCTAGTCTGTGCACCGTGACTTCGCCTGCATCGACGGACAGCGTTCCGCCCCAGCTCAGCGCGGGGCCGCGCCCGGCTCCGGGTCCGGCCGCCGACGAGGGACTGGCGCGTCGGCTGCGCGCGCTCGCCTGCACCGCGCCGCTGCACGACCTGGACGCGCGCAAGGCCAACCTGGCAGGCGAGTACTCGGTGTACGGGATGGCCGAGGTGGCGCTGGCCGCCATCGATCTGGTCACGCTGAACATGGATTTCGACACGGGCGCCGACCACGAGCAGATCGTGGCCCGGCTGGTCCCGCGCATCGCCGCCCAGGCCCCGCACCGGCCCGCCGCCGAGCACGAGCGCGTGGCCCGCTGGGTCCTGGAGAACCTGATCAACGTCGGCAGCGTAGACCGCGGCTTCCGCGCGGTCTACGGCACCTTCGCACCGGACGGCACGTACGTCCGGCGTGACTACGACTTCAAGCTGATCGAGGAGGTCCCGGGCCCGGGCGGCACGGTCTACCTGCGCACGACGGACGAGGCGGTCAACGTCCTGGTCGGCGCCCTCGACACCGACGTCACCAGCGCCCAGATCGCCGCCGAGGTCAAGCTGGAGGTGCTGATCAACCGCGGCCGGCTCGCCGACGCCCAGCTCGCCGCCGAGCAGGCCCGCTACCGCACGGTGCAGTACTCCGAGACGCTCCGCCGGGCCCTGGACGCCACCCGGCGCAACGTCCGCGCGGTCGACTGGCTCAAGGCCGTCCCCGACATGATCGCCGAGGCCCTGGACCACGTGGCCGAGCGCTACCGCCACGAGAACGCCATCCTGACCAACATCCGCAAGGCCCGCGACGAGACCGAGGACCCCGAGCACAAGCGCCGCGCCGCCGAACTGGTCGACATCGTCAAGGACTGCATCCGGCGGCACACCCAGCTCCAGTCGCGCCTGCTGGAGGCCGGCCCGCTGTTCCGCGCCGAACAGGACCGGCAGGCCTTCGCCGCGCCGGCGACGACGTCCGGGATAGACCTCTACGGGCATCTCGTCGCCCCCGTCCTGCCGCTGCCCCTGGAGCAGGCGATCCGCGTCACGGACGCGTTCTTCGCGCAGGGCACGGGCCTGCGCACGCCGGTGTCGGTGCGGGTCGGCGACCTCGTCGACATACTGCTGACGCCGCCCGTGGAGCGGGAGCACCTCGGCGCGGAGATGCCCGAGCCCGACCTGATCGCGACTCCGGACGACAGCCGGTTCAGCGAGGAGCAGCTGGCCGCCGCGATGGAGCTGCTGGACCTGCCGGCGGACGCGCCGCGGAGACTGTCCGGGCTGCTGGCCGAAGCCCGCCGCACCGGCGACCCCGATCTGGCCTACCTGGTGGCCCTGCTGGCGGTCCACGCGGCCAGCCCGGCCGTCGGCACCGCCTACCGGCAGGGCGAGCAGAAGCTGCTGTTCGCCGTGGACGACGGGACCGAGCTGGACGATCCCGAGTTCGGCGGGGCGGACCTGATCGTGGGGACCGCCCTGCTGGACGCCGCCGGGATGGCGGCGGACCGGACGGAAGCAGCATGAGTGAGCAAGAGTGCGACAAGGAGCCGAACCCGTGACCGAGCACGTCGAGTGGAGTGAGCCCGAGCCTGCCGCCGCGCCGGCGAGCTCCGCCGTCACCCCCGCCGACGCCGCCGACGCGGCGCGGCTCGTCGCCTTCGGGCTCCAGCCCAAGCTGGCGCCCGCGCGCGACCAGGAGTACACCGAGCTGCTGCGCCGCTACCGCGACGAACCGGCGTTCGCCCGGCTCGCGGACGCCGTCGCCGCCGGGCTCGGACTCGTCGTGCTGGAGGTGTCCCCGCGCGCGGGCATGGCCGTGACCGCCGCCGAGGACTCGGTGTTCGCCGTCCGCATGGGCGACTACGCGCGTCGCACCGCCGCCGACTCCGGCGACCGCTTCCTGCACGGGCTCGCCCATCTCGCCACCGCCGCGCTCGCGTTCCCGCGCCCGGAGGACCTCGCCGACGACTCCTACATCGGCCGGGTCACCGTCAACGGCGTCGACACCTTCGTCCGCCAGGCCTGCCGTCGCCTGGAGGAGCGCGCCGAGGAACAGGGCGAGAACACCGACCCGGCGACCGACGCGCCCGGCCTGGAGGCCGCCTGGCGGATCTGGGCCCGGCGCAGCGCCACCGGCGCCACCAAGGACGCCCGCCGGCCGGCCGCCTCCACCACCGGCATCGTGGCGAAGGCCCTGGCCTTCCTCACCGACTCGGGCTTCCTCCAGCGCACCGGCGACGACAACGGCGGCACGTACCGCACCACGGCCCGCTACCAGCTCCAGGTCCGCGACATGGCCGGCAGCGCCGCCATGGCCGAGCTGCTCGAGCTGGGCGTCGTCCCGGTCACCGACGGCACGGCCAGCCTGCTGCCTCCGGAGGACACCGACGACCTGGACCTGGTGGCCGACGCCGGGCTGCCGTTCCACTCCTGACGCCGGCAGCTCCCGTAGCCCCGGAAGACCCCTGAACCACCGCACCTTCACCAGACTTACGAGAGTCCGCCATGTACGAGCTGTCCCGGGTCCGCCTCTACTCCATCGGTCCAGCCGGTGCTCGTTACGCCGACACCGTGCTTGACCTGCGGGGTGTCGGCGAGCCCGTGCCCGACCCGGCGCCCACGCAGGCGGAGTTCTTCGAGGAGGAGCCGTCCGGTCCGCCGCGCCGGCCCGCGCCCGCGGGCGTGCTGTTCCTGGAGAACGGCGGCGGCAAGTCCGTCCTGCTCAAACTGATCTTCTCGGTGATGCTGCCGGGCCACCGCAACACCCTCGGCGGCGCCAGCTCCGGCGTGCTCCGCAAGTTCCTGCTCGCCGACGACTGCGGCCATGTGGCCCTGGAGTGGCAGCACGTACAGACCGGCGAGTGCGTGGTCGTCGGCAAGGTCAGCGAGTGGCGCGGACGGCAGGTCTCCAACGACCCGCGCAAGTTCGCCGAGGCGTGGTACTCCTTCCGGCCCGGCCCCGGCCTCAGCCTGGACAACCTGCCCGTCGCCGAGGCCACCGCCGTACGGCCGCCCGCCGAGGGCACCTCCGGCGCGCAGGGCCGCCGCCGCACCATGAAGGGCTTCCGCGACGCCCTCATGGAGGCCGGCAAGGCATACCCGCACCTGGAGGTGCACTGGGAGGAGATCCACGACCGCTGGATCGAGCACCTCGGCGACCTCGGCCTCGACCCCGAACTCTTCCGCTACCAGCGCGAGATGAACGCCGACGAGGGTGAGGCGGCCGGTCTCTTCGCGGTCAAGAAGGACTCCGACTTCACCGACCTGCTGCTGCGCGCCGTCACCGACACCCGCGACACCGACGGCCTCGCCGACCTCGTCAGCGGCTTCGGCAACAAGCTCGGCCGGCGCGCCGAACTGATCGCCGAACGGGACTTCACCGCCGGTTCCGTGGACCTGCTCGGGCGGATCGTCGAGGCCGCCGAGGCGCGGTCACGCGCGCGTGACATCCACACCGGCGCCGAGCGCCGTACCCGCACGCTGGCCCGGCGGCTGTCCGCGCGGGCGGTGCGGGAGCGGGTCCGGGCCGCCGACCTGGCCCAGCGGGTCACCGCCGCCGCGTACGCCGTCACGCACTCCGAGGGCGCCCGCGAGCGCAGCGCCCTGATCGCCGCCGAACTGGCCTACCGGCACGCCTCCCTGGCGCTCGCCGCCGCCGAGAAGTCCGCCGCCGCGCAGAAGCGCGAGCTGGCCGACGCCCGCACCCTGCACTCCGCCTGGCAGGCCGCCGAGGCCGTGCTGCGCCACCGCGCCGCCGCCGACCGCGTCGCGCGCGTGTCCGCCGCCATCCAGGAGGCCGAACGGGACGCGGCCCCCGCCCTCGCCGCCCGCGCCAAGGCCGCCGTGGACCTCGTCCGGGCCCTGCACGCCGCCGCCGAGAGCGCCGAGGCCCTCGCCAACGAGGAGGAGGAGCGCTCCGCCGCCCTCCAGGAGACGGGCGACGTCGCCCACCGGGACTCCACCACCGCCGCCACCGAGGCGCAGCGCGCCCGCAGCGAGGCCGGGCACCTGCGCCAGCGGCTCGCCGAGGTCGAGCAGGAGACCGCCGAGGCGGTCCGCGCGGGCTGGCTGGACGACAGCGCCCCGGACGCCGACCCGGCGCGGGCCGCGCTCGCCGCCAGCGACGCCGAGAAGACCGCCGTGGCCGCCTGGGACGCGGCCCGCGAGGCCGCCCGCAAGGCCACCGAGCAGGCGCGCGAGGCGGCCGCCGCCGAGTCCCGCGCGGAGCTGACGGCGGCCCGCGCGGCGGACGCTGCGACCGCCGCCGAGCGGGCGTACGAGGCCGAGCGGCGCCTCGCCGAGTCGCTGGCCGCCGAGGAGCGGCTGGCGGAGCTGCTGAGCCTGCCGGGCGCCGCGGTGGCGGCACGCGTGGGCGTGCCCGGTCCCCGGACGGGGGCGGACGACGCCGCCCCCGGGGGCAGCAGCCCCCGCACCGACGCCGAGGGCCCGCTCAGCCCCGCGGAACTGGACCGCTTCGCCGACGAGTTGCGCGAACTCCTCGACGACGCCGTGTCGACCGCCGAACGGCACCTGTTCGATCTGCGGACGGCCGCCGCCGACGACGCCCGGATCCTCGGCGCCCTCGGCGACGGCGGACTGCTGCCGCCCGGCCCGGACGTGCTGGCCACCGTCGAGTTCCTCGGCGAGCACGGCATCCCGGCGCTGCCCGGCTGGCGTTACCTGGCGCAGGCCGTCGACCCCGCCGACCACGCGCGCGTGCTCGCCGCCCGCCCCGAACTCGTCGACGGCGTGATCATCACCGACCCGGACACGCACGCGCGTGCCCGCGAGGCCCTCGGGGACGCCGCCCTGCTGCCCCGCTCCGCCGTCGCCGTCGGCACCGCCGCCGCGCTGCTCGCCCCGCCGCCCGCCGCGGGCAGCACCGCCGGTGACGTGTTCCTCGTGCCGCCGAACCCGGCCATGCACGACGAGCACGCCGCCGACGAGGAACGCCAGGCGCTGCGCGCGCGGGCCACCGAGCGCGACGAGGAGATCCGCACCCTCGCCGCCCGCCTCGGCAAGGACCGCGAGCTCGCCGCACGGCTCGCCTCCTGGCGCACCGGCTGCCCCGCCGGGCGCCTCACCGAACTGGCTCGGGCCGCCCAGGAGGCCCGAGCCTTCGCCGAGGAGGCCGAGGCCGAACTCGCCGAGGCCCGGACCGCGCGCGCGGAGGCCGACGAGACCGCCACCGAGGCCGCACAGGTCCGCGACGAGCGGCAGGAGGCCGCGCAGAGGGCCCGCCGTGCCGCCGACGCACTCGCCGGCCTCGCCTTCCGGCTGCGCGAGCGCGCCGGCTGGCAGGTGAAACTGCGCGAACTCGCCGACGAGGCCGCCGAGTGCGAGGCCCGCGCCCAGGTCTGCCTGGAGCGCGCCCGCGCCGCCGACGAGGACCGCCGCGCCGCCCAGCGCGCCGCCGACGACGCCCGCCGCACCGCCCGCGCCCTGCGCGCCGAGCGCTCCGAGATCGCCGGCGCCCCCGACGACGTACCGGTCGAAGACGCGGGGGCCCCGAAGGCGTCCCTGCCCGCCCTCCGTGAGGCGTACCGGGCCGCGTCCCAGGTGTACGAGAAGGTCGGCGTCGGCGCCGACCTGCGCGCCGAGCAGGCCCGCGCGGAGAGCGACGAGAGCGCCGCCCGCGCCGAACTGGACCGGCTCAGCAACAAGGTCCGCACCCGCGCCGAACAGCTGCTGGAGTCCCCCGACGGCTCCGACGGGCCCTCCCGGCAGGCCGCCGCCGCACGTGCGGAGGAACTGGTGCAGCTCCTGGAGACCCGCGTGTCGACCGCGAGCGAGCAGCTCGGCAGGCTGCGCGGCGAGGCCGAGCGGCTCGCGCCCGAGGACGGTGAGGCGCACACCGAGCTGCCCGAGGAACTCGTCCCGCGCGACGCCGAGCACGCCCAGGGGCTGCTGCGCACCGCCACGACCGAACTCGCCGCCCGCACCGAGGCGCTGGCCGAGGCCCGCGAGGCGCACGCGGAGCTGCTGGACGCCCACCGCGCCGCCGAGGACGCGGCCGGCGGCTTCGACGAGATCGGCGCCATGCTCCGCGACCTGCTGCGCGAACACGCCCCCGAGGAGGAGCAGGAGGAGCCGGAGCCGTACCCCGGCAGCCTGGAGGAGGCCCGGCACTCCGCCGCAGAGGCCCGCCGTTCGCTGCGCGGCTGCGCCGCCGACCTGTCCGCCGCCGAGGCGGCCGTGCGCGAGGCGAGCGACATTCTCGTCCGGCACGCCAACTCCACGCGCTACGAGCAGGTCCGCACCCCCGCCCGGCAGCAGATCCGCGAGCTGCCGGCCTCCGCGCTGCCCGAGCACGCCCAGAAGTGGGCGGACGCGTTCGCGCCCCGGCTGCGCGTCCTCACCGACGAACTGGCTCAGCTGGAACGCAACCGCGAGTCGATCGTGGACCGGCTGCGCGGTCTGGTGGAGTCGGCCCTGGCGACACTCAGGTCCGCACAGCGGCTCTCCCGGCTGCCCGAGGGGCTCGGCGAGTGGTCCGGCCAGGAGTTCCTGCGCATCCGCTTCGAGGAGCCCGACCAGGCCACGCTCACCGAACGGCTCGGCGAGGTCATCGGCGAGGCCACGCGCGCGGCCGTCAAGAAGAACTCCGACCTGCGCCGGGACGGCATGTCCCTGCTGCTGCGCGGGGTCGCGGCCGCCCTCCAGCCGAAGGGCGTGGCCGTCGAGATCCTCAAGCCCGACGCGGTGCTGCGCGCCGAGCGCGTCCCCGTCGGGCAGATGGGGGACGTGTTCTCCGGCGGTCAGCTGCTCACCGCGGCCATCGCCCTGTACTGCACGATGGCCGCGCTCCGCTCCAACGACCGGGGCCGGGACAAGCAGCGGCACGCCGGAACGCTGTTCCTGGACAACCCGATCGGCCGCGCCAACGCGACGTATCTGCTGGAGCTCCAGCGGGCCGTCTCCGACGCGCTGGGCGTCCAGCTGCTTTACACCACCGGCCTGTTCGACACGACCGCGTTGGCCGAGTTCCCGCTGGTCATCCGGCTGCGCAACGACGCCGACCTCAGGGCGGGCCTGAAGTACATCAGCGTGGAGGAACACCTCCGGCCCGGCCTGCCGCGTGAGGCTCCCGCCGGGGAAGCCGTGCACAGCGAGATCACCGCCACGCGGATGTACAAGAAACCGGTTTCGAGCGCGCCGTAGAAGCAAGGCGATGGGGAACTGCGGGCCGTTCGCGGCCTGCCGCGCAGTTCCCGGCGCCCCCAGGGTGTTTCAGGCGTCCTCTCTCAGGAGGTCCGCGCACTTCTCGCCGATCATCATCGTCGTGATGCACGGGTTGACGGCGATCAAGTCCGGCATCACCGACCCGTCGGCGACCCGCAGCCCCTCGACCCCCTTGACCCGCAACCGCGCGTCGAGCGGGGCCGAGGGGTCGTCGTCCGCACCCATCCTCACCGTGCAGGACGGGTGGTAGACGGTGTTGTGGGTCTTGCGGATGTAGTCCACGAACTCGTCGTCCGTCCGCACCTCCGGCCCCGGGGCCAGTTCCGCGCCCGCCCAGCCGCTCAGCGCCGGCTGTGCGGCGATACGACGGGCCAGCTTCAGCCCGTACGTCATCACCCGTACGTCGTGCTCGTGCGTGAAGTACCGCGGATCCACCTTCGGCTTGTCCCGGTAGTCCCGCGTCCGCAGCCGTACCGTGCCGCGCGACTTCGCCTTCGTCACGTTGGGCGTCAGGCAGAACGCGTTCTCCGAGGTCGGGTAGCCCCAGCGTGCGGTGTTCATGTCGAACGGCACCGATCCGTAGTGGAACATCAGGTCGGGCCGGTCCAGGCCGGGCTGGGTGTCGTAGAAGATGCCCGCCTCCCACCACTGGCTGGACGTGGTGGGCATCGGCTGCCGGGCCTCCCACATGATCACGCCTTCGGGGTGGTCCTGGAGGTTCTCGCCGACGCCCGGGGCGTCCACCACGACCTCGACGCCGAGCTCGCGCAGATGCCCGGCGGGGCCGATGCCCGACAGCATCAGCAGCTTCGGGGAGTCGATCGAGCCACAGGAGACGATCACCTCGCGCCGGGCCCGTACCGTGCGCGTGTGCACCAGGTCGGGGTCGAGGTACTCGGCGCCCACGCACCGCCGTCCCTCCAGCACGAGCTTCTTGGCCCGCACCCCGGTCCGCACGTCCAGGTTCGGCCGTTTGCCCAGCACCGGGTGGAGATAGGCCACGGACGAGGACTGGCGGATGTTGTTCTCGTCGGAGTTGATCTGGAACCAGTTGGCCCCGCGCACCACCGTCGTGCCGGTGTTGAACGGGACCGTCGGTATCCCGGCCTGCGTACACGCCTCCAGCAGGGCCGCGCCGCACGGATCGGCGCCCTTCAGCGTGCGCAGCCTGACCGGGCCGGTGCGGCCGTGGTGGTCGCCGGGCGCGTCGTTGTTCTCCAGCCGCCGGTAGAGCGGGAACAGGTCGGCCGCGCTCCAGCCGGTGCAGCCCTGGGCCGCCCAGTCGTCCAGGTCCTCGGCGGGCGCCCAGAAGGCGATACAGGAGTTGTGCGACGAGCAGCCGCCCAGCACCTTCGCGCGCGCGTGCCGCATAAAACTGTTCCCGCTGGTCTGCGGCTCCACCGGGTAGTCCCAGTCGTACCCGGACTCCAGCAGCCCCATCCAGCGCTCCAGCCTGAGGACGTCGTCGTCGCCGACGTCGCTGGGACCCGCCTCCAGCACGCACACCGTCACCGAGGGGTCCTCGGAGAGCCGGGCCGCCACGACGTTGCCCGCGGTGCCGCCGCCGACCACGACGTAGTCGAACTCATCGATGCTCATATGACCTCCTGGCCGGCCGAATCAGGCGGAATCACTCGGCCGCCGGGGCGGCGAGGGGAGCGGTCGGCGCGGTGGCCGCGGTGTCCGCCGTGTCCAGCCGGTGCTCGGCGAGCACGCCGGTGCGGTGCCGCTGGACGAACCAGTAGTAGGCGAAGCCACCGCCCGCGATGACCGCGACGAAGAGGACCGCACCCCAGCGCAGGTACCAGTGGTACGGCGCGGACGCGTTGTAGACCGAGGCGCGCGGCCAGATCAGGTTGACCGTCATGGCGGCGCCCCAGACGACCGCGACGATGTTGACGAGCAGTCCCCAGCGGCCCAGCGAGAACCTGCCCTCGCCCGCCGGCTGCCACTTTCCGCGCAGCCGGGCCACCAGCATCGGCGCGGTGACGCCCAGATAGGCGAGGTAGATCATGATGATGCCGATGCTGGTGACGACCGTGAAGATCTGCGGCTGGCGGATGTTGACCACGAGGATCGCCAGTGCCAGCACGCCGATGATCACGGCCGGCAGCACGGGGGTCTGGAAGCGGGGGCTGACCCGGGCCATGAGGGCGGATGCCGGCAGGTTGTTGTCCCGGGCCATGGCGAAGGCCAGCCGGATCGCCGCCGTGTGCACGGCCAGCGCGCACACCGTGACCGCGATCAGCACGCACCAGAGCATCGCCTTGCCGGCCGTCGGGCCGAGTACGTCGAGCACGACGTACTGGAGGCCGTCGGTGGACAGCTTGTCGCCCTTGAGGCTGGAGACGCTCATCAGGGCCAGCAGCAGGACGAGACCGCCGAGGACGAAGGAGGCGACGATGGCGCGGATGATCGCGCGCGGGGCGTTGCGGGACGGATCCAGGGACTCCTCGCCCAGCGAGGCGGCGGTGTCGAAGCCGTACATGACGTAGGCGGACGCCAGCGAGGCCACCAGGAAGGCGCCCAGGTAACCCGTTGAGTAGCCCGATCCCGTGTGGTTCGTCTGCATGACGACGTGAGGACCACGGGTGATGTGGACGGCGAAGAGGATGATCAATACAACGGTCGCGATCAACTCGATGAACACGCCTGCGGTGTTGATCGTGGCCATCAGCTTGACGCCGAACGCATTGACCAGCGTCGTGAACAGGATCAACACGGCCGCCAGGACGACCGCGTTGGTCGCCACGTCGTACTTGCCCGTGCCGTCACCCACGAACTGGAAGGCGGACGAGATCTGCGGAAGCGTCAACTGGTAGGCGAGCGCTACGGCCGAGACGGACACGATGGACGCGATCAACATCATCCAACCGGCGAGCCAGCCGAGATGCGGATTGCCGATCTTCTTCGACCAGTTGTAGACCGAGCCGGCCACCGGATAGCGGGCGGCCAGTTCGGCGAAGCACAGGGCCACCATGAACTGGCCGACGAACACCATCGGCCACGACCACCAGTAGGCCGGACCGCCGCTGCCGTAGCCGAAGTAGAACAGCTGGAAGGTGCCGGTCAGGATCGAGATGTAGCTGATCCCGGCGGCGAAGGTGTGGAAGTTGCCGAGGGTGCGCCTGAGTTCGGGCTTGTAGCCGAACTCGGCCAGTTCGGCGTCGTCGTGGTGGTGCGGTCCTGGCGATTGCTCGGTGGTCGTCATGAGCGGACTCCTCGTGGGCCTGGGGAAGGGGCGGCAACGGCCCGTTGCGGGTGCCGGGGACTGGAGGACGCTGGGCCGGTCAGCCGAACCAGCGCTGGGGTGCCGGCGCGGTGTTGCGCCAGATGTGCTTCGTCTCGCGGTACTCGGCGAGCCCGGCCGGTCCGAGTTCGCGCCCGAACCCGGACTGCTTGTACCCGCCCCACTCGGCCTGCGGCACGTACGGGTGGTAGTCGTTGATCCAGACCGTGCCGAGCCGCAGCCGTCCCGCGACCCGCGCGGCCCGGGCCTCGTCGCCGGTCCACACGGCTCCCGCGAGGCCGTAGACCGTGTCATCGGCCCGCCGGACGGCCTCCTCCTCGGAGGTGAACCGTTCGACGGTCAGCACCGGCCCGAAGGACTCCTCTCGGACGACGGACATGCCGCTCGTGCACGCGTCCAGGACGGTCGGCAGGTAGTAGAAGCCCTCGTCGTAGCCGGGGCCGGCGGGCCGGGCGCCACCGCAGCGCAGCACCGCGCCCTCCGCGAGTCCCCGCGCCACATACGCCTCCACCTTCGCCCGGTGGGCCGCCGAGATCAGCGGACCGGTCTGCGCCCGCTCGTCGAACGGCCCGCCCAGCCGGATCAGCCGCGCCCGCCGTACGACCTCGTCCACGAACCGGTCGTGCAGCGCGTCCTCGACCAGCAGCCGGGCCCCGGCCGAGCACACCTGCCCGGAGTGCAGGAACACCGCCGTCAGCGCCATGTCGACGGCCGCGTCGAAGTCGGCGTCCGCGAAGACGATGTTGGGGTTCTTCCCGCCGAGTTCGAGCGCCACCTTCTTGACCGTGCCGGCCGCCGCGGCCATCAACCGGCGGCCCGTGTGCAGCCCGCCGGTGAAGGACACCAGGTCGACGTCCGGGTGGTCGCCGAGCGGGGCGCCCGCTTCCGGACCGGCGCCCAGCACCAGATTGGCCACACCCGGCGGCAGCCCCGCCTCCGCCAGCAGCCGGATCAGGTGGATCGCGGTGTGCGGGGTGAGCTCGCTGGGCTTCAGCACGAAGGTGTTGCCGGCCGCGAGCGCGGGCGCGACCTTCCACGCGGTCTGCAGCAGCGGATAGTTCCAGGGCGTGATCAGGGCACAGACACCGACCGGCTCGTACACCACCCGGCTGTCGACGTCCTCCCGCCCGGTGTCGATCACACGCCCGGTCTCGGCGGCGACCAGCCGCCCGAACCAGCGGAAGCAGTCGACGACGTCGTCGATGTCGTACGCGCTCTCCACCAGCCGCTTGCCCGTGTCCAGTGACTCGGCCCGCGCGAGGGCGTCCTTGTCCCTGGCGAGGAGGCCGGCCACCCGCAGGAGCAGGTCACCGCGCTCGGCGGCGGGCGTGCGCGGCCAGGGGCCGGTGTCGAAGGCGCGCCGGGCCGCCCCGATGGCCTCCACGGTGTCCTTGCCGCCGGCCTCGTCCACGACCCCGACCAGGGAGCCGTCGGCGGGACAGCGGATCTCGCGGGTGCGCTCGTCCAGGGCGCCCCGCCACTCGCCGTCGATGAACAGGTCAGGCATCGGCGTCCCCCAGCCGGGTCAGCAGCCACTCGTGGAAGATGCCGATGTGGTGCTCGTTCGGCACCAGCACCCCGCCCCGGCGGTACGCGCGCGAGGACATCGCCGGCTGGGTGCGCTCGCACGCCTCGAAGTCCTGGACGTTGACGCGGTGGAACAGCTCCACGGACCGGGACACGTCCGCGCCCGACGCCACCACCTCCGGCGCGTACAGCCAGTCGCACTCCACCACCGTGCGGTCCTCGGCCAGCGGGAACATGCGGTGCAGGATGACGTGGTCGGGGACGAGGTTGACGAACACGGTGGGCTTGACCGTGATGGCGTAGTAGCGACGGTCCTGGTCGGCGGTCACCTCGGGGAGCTTGGCGAAGCCCTCGCTGCCGTCCACCGTGAAGCCCTTGATCTCCACGCCGAACTCCGCGCCGTGGCCGACGTAGTACTGGGCCGCGTAGCCGTCGGCGAACTCCGGCAGGACTTCGGTCAGTTCCGGGTGGATGGTCGCGCAGTGGTAGCACTCCATGAAGTTCTCGACGATCAGCTTCCAGTTGGCCTTCACGTCGTAGGCGATGCGCTTGCCGAGGGCCAGCCGCTCGGTGCCGTAAGTCTCGATGGCGGCGGCGTCGCCGAGCCGCTCCACGGCCGCGTACATCACCGTGTCCTCGAAGGAGGGGGGTTCGTCGGCGAGGCACACCCAGGCGTAGCCCAGCCACTCGCGCAGAGCCACCGTGATCAACCCGTACTCGACTCGATCAACGTCAGGCATCTTGATCAAGTTGGGGGCGGCGATCAACGTGCCGTCAAGGTCGTACGTCCATGCGTGGTACGGGCACTGGAGGCTGCGCCGCACCTCGCCCGACTCCTCGGTGCACAGCCGCGCCCCGCGGTGCCGGCAGACATTGAGGAAGGCGCGCAGCTCGCCGGTGCGGGTCCGGGTGATGACGACGTTCTCGCGGCCCACCTGGACCGTGCGGAAGGCACCCGGCCGGTCCAGATCGGCACTGCGGACGGCGCAGAGCCACAGGGACTCGAAGAGCAGCTCCTGCTCCCGCCGGAAGACCTCGGGGTCGGTGTAGTAGTGGCCCGGAAGTGTCGCGATGAGGCTCGGGGAGATCGGGCTCCGGGAGGTCGGGGTCGCCGTCATGGGCGGGCTCCTCGTGTCATCGGGTTCGCCTCCGCGGGCTCGGCCTCTCGGTACCGCCGCGCCCCCACGGCTGAGGTGGGCGCGGCGGCGAGCCGGGCGGGGTCGAACAGGCCGATCGGGTGCGCGGTGGAGCCGGTCAGCGCCAGGTCGGCCAGGATCTCGCCGACGACCGGCACGAACTTGAAGCCGTGCCCGGAGAAACCGCAGGCCACGGTCACCGACTCCGGGTGCGCGGGGTGCCGGGCGATGACGAAGTGCTCGTCCGGGGTGTTGGAGTACATGCAGGTGGCGGCCTTGACGAAGGTGCCCGGCAGGTCCGGGATGCAGCGGGACATGTGGTCCGCCATGGCCCGGACCTCGTCCTCGTGCACGGTCCGGTCGATGGTCTCCGGAGTCGTCACCCGGCCCTTGCGGAAGAAGGCGACCTTGGCGCCCAGAGCGGGGCCGTCGATGGCCGGGAAGCCGTACACCTGGACGCCGGCCGCGTCCTCCCAGACGTAGATCGGATGGTTCTCGGGCCGGAACGGCCCGGTGCCGCCCCTCGGCTGGAACCAGTACATGACCTGCCGCTCGATCGTGAACGGCACCCCGAGGTCGGTGAGCAGCCGCGGCGCCCAGGCACCGGGGCAGACCACCAGATGGCCGGCCGTGTAGGTGTTCTCCGCCGTATGGACGCGCACCCCGTCCCGGTACGGCTCCCAGCGCAGCATCGGCTCCTCGAAGTGCAGCTCGGCGCCCTGCCGGGTGGCCAGCTGGAGGTGCGCGGCGACCATGTTCTCGGGCCGGACCAGGCCCGCCTTCTCCTCGTACAGGGCGACTTCGTCGTCGTACGGGTTGAGCGTGGGAAACCGGCGGCGGATCTCCTTCGCGTCCAGCATCTCGTGGGGCAGGTCCCACTCGGTCGCCGAGCGCAGCGCGCCGGAGACGGTCCTCGACCGGGGCGGGCCGACCATGACCCCGCCGGACAGGATGGCGATGTCGCGGCCGGTGGCCCGCTCCAGGTCCGCGTACAGCTCGTAGGAGCGCAGCAGCAGCGGAACGTACGCCGGGTCCTCGAAGTACGACTGCCGGGTGACCCGTGAACCGCCGTGGCTGGAGCCGCGGTTGTGCACCGGACCGAACTTCTCCAGGCCGAGGGCCCGGGCGCCGCGCGCGGACAGATGGTGGGCGGCCGCGCTGCCCATGCCGCCCAGACCGATGACGATGACGTCGTAAGACGGTGACACGGGCGCCTCCTAGCGACGGATGCGGGTCATCTTCGGGTCGAACAGCGGCTCGTCGGCGACCGTGGCCGGGATCTTCTCGCCGAAGTACTCGATGTGCACGCCGGTACCGGTGGCGAGGCCGGCCGGCAGCCAGGCGTACGCGACACACCGGCCCAGCGTGTAGCCGTACGACGCGCTGGTCACGTAACCGGCCGGGGCGCCGAGGGGGCCGCCTCCCGGTCGAGCCGAGCCGAGAGCGGGGGAGTGGACCGGCTCCTTGCCGAGGACCACGGCGGCGGGGTCGTCCAGGAGCAGCGGGGTGAGCCGGCGGGAAGGGTCTCCCGCGCGCTGGAGTGCCGCCTTGCCGACGAAGTCCTCCTTGTCCATGCGGACCGCGAAGCCGAGGCCCGCCTCGAAGGGGGTGTGCTCGTCGGTCATGTCGGTGCCCCAGGCCCGGTACCCCTTCTCCAGCCGCAGGGAGTTGAAGGCGGAGCGGCCCGCGGCGACCACCCCCAGCTCCCGCCCGGCCTCCCACAGCGTGTCCCAGAGCCTGAGGCCCAGGTCGGCGCTGGTGTACAGCTCCCAGCCCAGCTCACCGACGTAGCTCAGGCGCATCGCCGTCACCGGCACATGACCGAGGTACGTCTGCTTCGCCCGGAAGTAGCCGAAACCCTCGTGGGAGAAGTCGTCGCCGGTCAGGGGCTGGACGAGGGCGCGGGCGAGGGGGCCCCAGACGCCGATGCAGCAGGTGCCGGAGGTGATGTCGCGGATCTGGACGTCGGTGGGCGCGTGGCGCAGCAGCCAGTCCAGGTCGGCGGGGGAGTTGGCGCCGATCTGGAAGCGGTCGGGGGCGAGACGGGCGACGGTGAGGTCGGAGCGGATGCCTCCGGTGTCGTCCAGGAGCAGGGTGTAGGTGACCGCGCCGGGTTTCTTGCGGAGGTTGTTGGTGGTCATGCGGTCGAGGAAGGCAAGGGCACCTGGGCCGGTCACCTCCAGGCGGCGCAGCGGGGTCATGTCGTACAGGGCGACTCTCTCGCGGGTGGCCTTCGCCTCGGCGGCGGCGATGGGGGACCAGTAGCGGGCCGACCAGGCGTCGCGCTCGGGCAGGTTGCCGAGGGTGTCCACGAGCGGCGCGTTCGCCTCGTACCAGTGCGGGCGCTCCCAGCCGGTGCCCTCCAGGAAGAAGGCGCCGAGCTGCTGCTGGCGGGCGTGGAACGGGCTGACCCGGAGCGGGCGGGGCTGTTCCATGGGCTGGAGAGGGTGCAGGACGTCGTACACCTCGACGAACTGTTGTGAACCGCGTTCACGGACGTACGACGGTGAACGCTGCGCTTCCTCGAATCGCGTGTGGTCGCACTCGTGTACGTCGATGGCCGGCCGCCCGTCCACCATCCACTCGGCCACCGCCTTCGCCACTCCGGCCGAGTGGGTCACCCAGACCGCCTCGGCCAGCCAGAAGCCCCGCAGCCGCCGGGCCTCGCCGAGCACGGGCATGCCGTCCGGCGTGAAGGCGAACACCCCGTTGAACCCGGTCTCGATCCCGGACGCCCGCAGCGCGGGCAGCAGCCGCCGGCAGTCCTCCCAGCTCGGCGCCCAGTCCTCGACGGTGAACGGATACGAGGACGGCATCTCCATCTCCCGGGCGCGCGCCTCGTCGTACGCCAGGACCGCGAACGGATCCACCGGCATCGGCCGGTGCGCGTACGAGCCGATCCCGATGCGGTCGGTGTGCTCGCGGAAGTACAGATCACGGTCCTGGAAGCGGAGGATCGGCCGCGTGGCCTCGGCCGTGGCGCCGCTCAGCTCGGGCAGCGGCCCGGTCTTGGCGTACTGGTGCGCGAGGGGCTGGAGCGGTACGTCGACGCCGGCCATGCGGCCGATGACGGGCCCCCAGAATCCGGCCGCCGAGACGACGTGGTCGGCCGGGAAGACGCCCCGGCCGGTGACGACCGCGGTGACCCGGCCGTCCTGCTGCTCGATGCCGGTGACCGTGTGCCGGTCCAGGAAGCGCGCGCCGCGGGCGATGGCCCGGTCCATCTGGGCGCGAGCCGCGAGCAGGGCTCGGGCCAGGCCGTCGTCCGGGGTGTGGAAGCCGCCGAGGACCACCGACTCGTCCAGCAGCGGCCAGAGTTCCTTGCACCGGGCCGTGCTCACGACCTCGCCGCGGATGCCCCAGGAGGCCGCGTAGCCGGCCCTGCGGTGCAGGTCGGCCAGGCGCTCGGGAGTGGTCGCGAGCTCGAGGCCGCCGACCTGGGCGAAGCAGGAGACGCCGTCGACCTCCAGGGAGCGGAACTTCTCGACGGTGTACTTGGCGAACTCCGCGAGGGTCTTCGACGGGCTGGTCTGGAAGACGAGCCCGGGGGCGTGCGAGGTGGAGCCGCCGGGGGCGGGCAGTGGGCCCTGTTCCAGGACGGTCACGTCCGTCCAGCCGCGCGCGGTCAGCTCGTCGGCGAGCGAACAGCCGACGATGCCGGCGCCGATGACGACGACGCGGGGGACTCGGGGGTGGGCGTCGGGCGTGCGGGGGCCGCTTGCGGGCGAGCGGGGGTGGTCTTCGGCGGGGCGGGGGTGGGTGTCGGGTGTGCGGCGGTGGTCTTGGGCGGGGCGCGGGCGGGCTTCGGGCGTGTGGGAGTGGTCGTCGGCCGGGCGGGGGTGGGCTTCCGGCGGGCCGGCGTGGTCTTCGGGCGTGCTGGACATGCCCCTCCTTGTGGTGGCGGGGATGGCAGGTGCGGGGGAGCCCCCTCGGGCGGGGACGCGGATGCCGGGGCAGCCGCTCAGGCGGCGGGGACGCTCGGCCGCTCGGCGGCGATCGACGTGTCGGGGCCGTGGCCGGTGCGGACGACGAGGGCGCGGTGGAGCGCCTCGGCGTCGTGCGCGGCGTCGACCACCAGCACCTCCTCGTCGTCACCGACCAGCCAGACGTTGTTGTCGACGTCGAACGTCCGACCGTCCAGGCTGAAGGTGCCGGAGGTGACGACCCGTTCGGCCTGTACGCTCCCGTGCACGCTCACAGGACCACCACCGAGCGCAGCACCTCACCGCGGTGCATCTTGCCGAACGCCTCCTCCACCTGGTCCAGGGCGATCGTCTCGGACACGAACGCGTTGAGGTCGAGCAGACCGTAGAGGTACTGGTCGATCAGGAAAGGGAAGTCCCGGCTCGGCAGACAGTCGCCGTACCAGGAGGACTTGACGGCGCCGCCGCGCGAGAAGACGTCGATCAGCGGGAGTTCGACCTTCGTCTCGGGTGCGGGGACCCCGACCTGGACCAGCAGGCCCGCGTGGTCGCGCATGTAGAAGGCATGGAGGAACGTCTCGGGACGGCCCACCGCGTCGATCGCGAGGTCCACCCCGTGACCGTCGGTCAGCTCCCGGACCGCCTCGACCGGATCGGTGCCCCGGGAGTTGACGGTGTGCGTGGCGCCGAACTTCTCCGCCTGGTCCAGCTTCTTGTCGTCGATGTCGACGGCGATCACCTTCATCGCGCCGTTCAGGCAGGCGCCCGCGATGGCCGCGTTGCCGACGCCGCCGCAGCCGATGACGGCGACCGAGTCACCGCGGCCGACGTTGCCGGTGTTGACGGCCGCGCCGTAACCGGCCATCACCCCGCAGCCGATGAGGCCGGCCGCCTCGGGCCGTGCGGCCGGGTCGATCTTCACCGCCTGGCCCGCCGCGACCAACGTCTTCTCGGCGAAGGCGCCGATGCCGAGGGCGTTGGTGAGCGGGGTGCCGTCCGGGAGTGTCATGGGCTGGGCGGCGTTGCGGGAGTCGAAGCAGTACCAGGGCCGCCCACGGCGGCAGGAGCGGCAGCCGCCGCAGGGCGCCCGCCAGGCCAGTACGACGTAGTCGCCGGGCTTCAGGTCGGTGACGCCCGGACCGACCGCCGAGATCGTGCCGGCCGCCTCGTGGCCCAGCAGGAACGGGAAGTCGTCGGTGATCGCCCCGTCCCGGTAGTGGAGATCCGTGTGGCACACCCCGCAGGCCTGCACGTCGACGAGCACCTCACCGGGTCCCGGATCGGGGACGACGATCGTCCGCACCTCCACGGGTGCGCCCTTCTTCACAGCGACTACGGCACGGACCTCGTGTGGCACGACAAGCTCCTCTGCTGTTGCGCATTGCACGATGGGTTGCGTGGTGGGGAACATCTTGAGAACCGCGTCACGGAGCCGTCAAGGGGTGCGCGTCAACCCTTGGTGAAAGGAACCTGTGGGGCGAAACCTCTCGGACACACGACGGCGCGGGACCGGAACCGCCCGGTCCCGCGCCATGGTTCGCGCGTGATGCGCACCGCGTGCGTGCCGAACGCGGGGTCAGGCGTGGCGCGCAGCCGTGCGTCAGGAGATCAGAATCCGTACCCCATCCGCCGGGAGAGCTCGGCGCCCGCCGCGACGGTCCGCTTGGCCACCTCCGGCAGCCGGTCGGCGTTGAGCCGGTAGACCGGCCCCGAGACGCTGATCGCAGCGATCACCTTGCCGTCGTGCGCGCGCACCGGAGCCGCGACGGCCGCGAGGCCCAGCTCCAGCTCCTCGTCCGTGACGCCGTAGCCCTGCTCGACCACGGCCGTCAGCTCGGCGCGCAGCATGCCGGCGCCGGTGATCGTACGGTCCGTGAACCGCGGCAACGGCCGTGCCAGCAGGCCCTCTCGCAGGGTCGGCGGCATGTGCGCGAGGAGCACCTTGCCGCTGGAGGTGGCGTGCAGCGGGGTGCGTCTGCCCAGCCAGTTCTGCGCGGTCACGGACGCGGTGCCGCGGGCCTGCATGATGTTGACGGCCGCGTCGTCGTCGAGCACGGCGATGTTGACGGTCTCGCCCAGTTCGTCGGCGACCTCCCGGCAGACCGGGACGCCCTCCTGGGAGATGTCGAGACGCACTGCCGCCGCCCCCGCCAGACGCAGTACGCCGGCCCCCAGGTAGTACTTCCCGCGGTCCTTGGCCTGGGCCACCAGGCCGCGGTTCTCCAGGACGCCGAGCAGCCGGAACGCCGTGGACTTGTGGACGTCCAGTTCCTCGGCGATCTCGGTGACGCCGGCCTCGCCGTGGCGGGCGAGGATCTCCAGCACGCTCACGGCGCGGTCCACCGACTGCACCGCACTGGCCGCTCCGCGGCCGTTCTGCCTCGGGGTCCCTGGGTTCTCCGTGGTCTCTGCGCTGCGGTCAGACTGCTTCTGCGTGCGGCTCATGGCTCAACTCTCACCACCTGTCGGCCCGGTTCGGGCCGCATCTGCGGGAAGCCCTTGACGCGACGGTCGTCCCGCCCGGATTCTGTTGCGCATAGCGCTGGATCGTGCGCCATACGAAACATCATGTTATCGAAGCGTCCGGATCCCGAAAGGGTGCCGGATCACCCGGACCGATGACGGTCCGCCACTCCCTTACCGCTTCACCGGGCCGGACCGACGAGGCTCCACGCGCCCGGCAGCATCCCTGACGCCTGCATCGAGCAGGTCCCGGACCGAGTGTCCCGGACCGAGAGGGGGGCCCGTGATTCCCGTCTGCCGCCTCGAAGACCTCCCCGAGGGCGAGTCCGTCCGCGTCGCGACCACGCCGCCGATCGCCGTGTTCCGCACCGACGACGGTGAGTTGTACGCCATCGACGACACCTGTACCCACCAGGACGCGTCCCTCTCCGAGGGCTGGCTGGAGGGCTGCCTGGTCGAGTGCCCGCTGCACGCGGCCTCCTTCGACCTGCGCACCGGTGAACCGACCTGCCTGCCGGCCCGGCGCCCCGTCCGGACCCATCGCGTCACCGTGGAGGACGGCGTCGTCCACGTCCACCTCACCGCGGAGGAAGGCACGGCCGCATGAACACCGCCAAGCATCGGCCCGCCGCCTCCACCGGCCCCGTCCGCCCGCCCGCTGCGGCACCGGCCCGCCCCCACCGCCCCACCCCCGACGCCGGGAGCCGCGCCGTATGAGGACCGTGACCATCGTCGGCGCCTCCCTCTCCGGGCTCTACGCCGCCCGGGAACTACGCGCCCAGGGCTTCGACGGCAGACTCGTGATCGTCGGCGAGGAACCCCACCGCCCCTATGACCGCCCTCCTCTCTCCAAGGACTTCCTCACCGGCCACGCCGACGAGGACCGGCTGGCCCTCACCGACGCCGACGACACCGCCGGACTCGACGCCGAGTGGCTGCTCGGCACCCGCGCCCGCGGGCTCGACCCCCGCGGCCGCACCGTCCTCCTCGGCGACGGCCGTACGGTGTCCACCGACGGCGTCGTCATCGCCACCGGAGCCGCCGCCCGCCGGCTGCCGGGCGACAGCCTCGCCGGTGTCCACACCCTGCGCACCCTGGACGACGCCCGCGCCCTGCGCGCCGACCTCGCCCGAGGACCCCGCCGCGTCGTCGTCATCGGCGGCGGCTTCATCGGCGCCGAGACCGCCTCCTCGTGCGCCCGGCTCGGCCACACGGTCACGGTGGTCGAGGCCGCCCCGCTGCCGCTCGTGCCCCAACTCGGCACCCGGATGGCGGCGGTGTGCGCCGCCCTGCACCGCCGGGGCGGTGCGGAGCTGGTCACCGGAACCGGCGTGGCCGCGCTCCGGGGCACCCCCACCGTCACCGGAGTCGACCTCACCGACGGCCGCACCCTGCCCGCCGACATCGTGATCGTCGGCATCGGCGCCCAGCCCAACACGGCCTGGCTGGCGGGCTCCACCCTCGCTCTGCACGACGGTGTGCTGTGCGACGACGGCTGTGTGACCGCGCTGCCCCAGGTGGTCGCGGTCGGTGACGTCGCCCGTGTCGGCGGCACCCGGGCCGAGCACTGGACCTCCGCCACCGAGCAGCCCCGCGCCGCCGTGACCAACCTGCTGGCCGGCCGTACCCGCGCGACCGCCCGCACGGTGCCGTACTTCTGGTCCGACCAGTACGGCTCCCGGATCCAGTTCGCGGGCCGGTACCGCGAGGGCGACACCGTCCACCTCGCCGAGGGCGAGATCACCGACGACAGCGTCCCCGGTGAGGCCGGCTTCCTCGCCCGCTACGAACGGGACGGCCGTACCGTCGCCGTCCTCGCAGTGGACCGGTCCCGCGCGTTCCTGCGGGCCCGGCGCGAACTCCAAGAGGACCAACGGCGGCGAGAGGAACGGCAGCCGGTGGAACCGGCCGCGCTGTGACGGGCCGTCCGCCGGGTCAGGAGTGCGACAGCTGTCCGGCGCCGCCGCGGCGGCGTATCCGCTCCTGCTTCCGCAGGGCCGACCGCTCCTGGCGCCGGCGGGACCGGCGCTCGCGGCGGAGGGCCCGGGCCGTGCTGCTCGGCTCTGAGACCACCCCGTACCGCTGGTTCCACACCTGGCGGGTCACCCACACATCGACCACGGCCCAAGTGGCCACCACCGTGCTCGCCACACCGCTGATCACCATCGGGAACGCCAGCCAGGACCCGGCCAGCGTGCACAGGAACGCGACCATCGCCTGAATCAGCGTCACCGCTATGACGAGGACCGCCCGCACCGCCGCCGTACGCACCGGATCGGGCATCGGATGCCGGCGCGCGGGCTCCTCCACCCACAGTGGTCGGTAGCCCTGCCGCTGTTCACCGCCGGCGGACTCCCCGGCGTGCTCGGCCACCGGAATGTCCCGATCCAACTCCTCCTTGTCCCACCGCGCCTGTGAGCGCTCCGCCACGCTCTCGTCGGGCGCCCTGCGCCGCTCCGCCGTGCCCATCACCGTGTCACTCCCCACCGCCAGCAGACCGCTCGCCCCCGGCAATCGACGACCCCGACTCCCCAGTGGCTGCCCGGCATGCGCTGTTTTACGCCGCCCGGGTGCGGCACGCGGCTCCTGTGGCCCATTCCGCCCCCATCTCCCACAGAGAAGGACGAACGAGACGGCGCGAAGATTCCCAACCGGCGAAAAGTTCCGGCCAACCGCCTCTCGGCGAGGCTGCCGCGGGGGCCGGTGGGGGCGCCCGGATCGCGGTGGCAATCTCCCCCAATGCCCGGACAACTCGCCATGTCTCGCCGCCGGTGCGGAAGTTCACCCTCCGGACATGTCTTCGAGTTAACTGTGAGGCGGTAGTAGGCTCGCGCCGTTTGTAGACGGACATGAACACCCCCGCCGGCGGGGGTCGAGCTGGGGGAGGCCATGCGCTTTCGCGGAAAGTCGATCCGCCGGAAGATCGTGGCGCTGCTTCTCGTGCCGCTGGTGTCCCTGACCGCCGTCTGGGGCTTCGCCACGGTACTCACCGGGCGTGAAGTCACCCAGCTGTTCCGCGTCTCCGACGTCGTCGAGGACATCGGCTACCCCACCGAGGACACCGTCCGCGTCCTGCAGCAGGAGCGCCGCCAGACCCTCGTCTACCTCGCCGACCCCCGGGCCTCCACGGCTCTTTCCGGGCTGCACCGCACCCGCACCGCCACCGACCGGGCGATCACCACGATCCGCGACAACGCCAGGGACCATGACCTCCGGGCCGGCATGGACGCGGAGGACAGTGAGCACCTGACCACCGTCCTGGACGCCTTCGACGGACTCGACTCCCTGCGCCGCAGCGTCGAACAGGGCACCGTCACCCGCGCCCAGGCGCTCGACCGCTACAACCGCCTCGTCGACCCCTGTTACGCGCTGCTCGCCTCCCTCGAAGGCATCGACGACATCGAGGTCGACAAGCAGGCCCGCGCCCTGGTCGACATCACCCGCGCCCGCGAACTCCTCTCCCGCGAGGACGCCCTCCTCGGCTCCTCCCTCGTCGTCGGCCGGCTCACCCACGGCGAGACGCGCGCCATCTCCGACCTCGTCGCCCAGCGCACCCTCCTCTACGACATCAGCCTGCCGCTGCTGCCCGCCGCGGAGCGCGAACGCTACGAACGCTTCTGGCGCGACGCCACCACCGCCCCGCTGCGCGAGGCCGAACAGGCCGTCATCGCCGCGGACTCCGGCACCCCCCGCGAGGTCAGCGCGAAGCGCTGGGACTCCGCCGCGGCAACCGTCCTGGACGAACTCGGCGACCTGGACGACCAGGCGGGTGACCGCCTCCAGGACCGCGTGCGCCCCGTGGCCGTGGGCGTCATCGTGCAGGCGGCCGTCGCGGGTCTGCTCGGACTGGTCGCACTGCTGCTCTCCGTCGTCCTCTCCATCCGGGTCGGCCGCTCCCTCATCCGTGACCTGCGCCAGCTGCGCCTGGAGGCCCACGAGGCATCCGGCGTCCGGCTGCCCAGCGTGATGCGCAGGCTGTCCGCAGGGGAACAGGTCGACGTCGAGACCGAAGTCCCGCGCCTGGAGTACGACAAGAACGAGATCGGCGAGGTCGGGCAGGCTCTCAACACCCTCCAGCGCGCGGCCGTCGAGGCCGCCGTCAAGCAGGCCGAGCTGCGGGCCGGCGTCTCCGAGGTCTTCGTCAACCTCGCCCGCCGCAGCCAGGTGCTGCTGCACAAGCAGCTCACGCTGCTCGACACCATGGAGCGCAGGACCGAGGACACCGACGAACTCGCCGATCTGTTCCGCCTGGACCACCTCACCACCCGCATGCGCCGGCACGCCGAGGGCCTGGTGATCCTCTCCGGCGCCGCCCCCTCCCGGCAGTGGCGCCGACCCGTACAGCTGATGGACGTCGTCCGCGCCTCCGTCGCGGAGGTCGAGGACTACGAGCGCATCGAGGTCAGGCGCCTGCCGCGTATCGCCGTCACCGGACCCGCCGTCGCCGACCTCACCCATCTCGTGGCCGAACTCCTGGAGAACGCCACCGTCTTCTCACCCCCGCACACCGCCGTCCAGGTCCTCGGCGAGCGGGTCGCCAACGGCTTCACCCTGGAGATCCACGACCGGGGGCTCGGCATGACGGCCGAGGCACTCCTGGACGCCAATCTGCGCCTCGCCGAGACCCCCGAGTTCGAACTCTCCGACACCGACCGGCTCGGCCTGTTCGTGGTCAGCCGTCTCGCCCAGCGCCAGAACGTCCGGGTCTCCCTCCAGCCGTCGCCGTACGGCGGCACCACCGCCGTCGTGTTCATCCCCGACGCGCTGCTGAGCGACGACGTCCCGGACACCAACGGCATCGGCTTCCGGCTCGACCGGGAGCGCCCGGCGAAGGGCACCGAGCAGGCGGTGGGCCGTGGGCGGTCCCAGGCACCATTGCAGCTGCCCGGCCTGCCGACCTCCCTGCTGGACGGCCCGGTCGAGCTGGAGGCGCCCGTGGATCTCGACGCGCTGGACGACTTCACCGGCGCGCTCGGGGACGAGGACAGCGAACGCGGCGGTCTGTTCCGCGCTCGCCGCCCCCGTCCGGGCGACGACCAGCCGGCCGCTCCGTCGGCCGACCGGCTGCCCCGCGACGAGACCGCTGCTCGCGGACCCGTACCCCTGCCCCGGCGGCAGACGCCCAAGCTGGTCAGCTCGCACGGCAAGCCCGTCACCGACCAGCGGTCCCGCCGCGGTGAACCGGACCCGGAGCCCGACGCCGCCGCGCCCACCTCCGACACGAGCGGGCCGGCCCCGCTGCCGGCTCGCCGCCGGGGTACGGCCTCCCGGCGCAGCGCCGGACTCACCGACCGCGCCGAGGACCGCACCGCGCGCCCGGCCGACGGCGCCGCCGAGACACCCGGAGCTCCGGCCCTGCCGAGGCGGACCCGGCCCGAGGCACCCGGCGCCGGCATCCCGACGGACACAGCACCGTCCCGCCGCGGCACGGCCGCACCCGCCGGTGACAGGGCCCCCGAACCGGACACCGGGACGTTGCCCCGGCGCATACGCCAGGCCAGTCTGGCCCCCCAGCTCAAGCGCGACACCGAACGGCGCGCTGAGCGCGCGGCCGAGCCCGCCGACCGCGATGCCGACGAGGTCCGCAGCCGGATGGCCTCCCTCCAGCGCGGCTGGCAGCGCGGCCGGGAGGAGAACGCCGCGGGCGACGGGGCCCGCAACGGCACAGCACAGGGAACGACTAAGGGGGACGGTCGATGACCGCACCGAAGGCGACCGGCCACACGGCGACGAACAACGGGGAACTGAACTGGCTCCTGGACGACCTGGTCGACCGGGTCGCCAGCATCCGCAAGGCCGTCATCCTGTCCGGCGACGGACTGCCCACGGGCGTGTCCAAGGACCTGACCAGGGAGGACAGCGAGCATCTGGCCGCCGTGGCGTCCGGCTTCCACAGCCTCGCCAAGGGCGTGGGCCGCCACTTCGACGCGGGCAGCGTCCGGCAGACGGTGGTCGAGCTGGACGACGCCTTCCTCTTCGTCACCGCCGCCGGGGACGGCAGCTGCCTCGCCGTCCTCTCGGACGCCGACTCCGACGTCGGACAGGTCGCCTACGAGATGACGCTCCTGGTCAAGCGGGTCGGCGTGCATCTGGGCACCGCTCCGCGCACCGATCTGCCCGCAGGCGGGTAGTGGGATGTCATGAGCGGAGACGGTCAGGAAAGAAGCCACTGGTTCGACGACGAGGCCGGACCGGTCGTCCGTCCGTACGCCATGACGCGCGGCCGCACCACGAGTGCGGCCCAGCACCGCCTCGATCTGATCGCGGTGGTCGTCACCGAGCCCGATGCCGGCGACCCGGAATCGGATCCGACGCTGGCCCCCGAACACATGGAGATCGTCGGACTCTGCCAGGACGCACCGCAGTCGGTCGCCGAACTCGCCGCGGAACTCGACCTGCCCATCGGCGTGGTCCGCGTCCTCGTCGGCGACCTCGTGCACGCGGAACTCGTCCATGTGAACCGTCCGGTCCCCCCGGCCGAGCTGCCGGACGAGAGTATTCTGCGCGACGTGATCAACGGCCTCCGGGCGCTGTGACCGGCGCGGAAGCGGGGTAGCGACGTGACTGGCTGGCAGTTCTGGGTCGACCGGGGCGGCACCTTCACCGACATCGTCGCGCGCCGCCCGGACGGCCGGCTGCTCACACACAAGCTGCTGTCGGAGAACCCGGCCCGGTACTCCGACGCGGCCGTGGCCGGTGTGCGCGCACTCCTCGGCGGCTCCCGGGAGCCCATCGAGGCCGTCCGCATGGGCACCACGGTCGCCACCAACGCCCTGCTGGAGCACAAGGGCGAGCGCACCGTCCTGGTCGTCACCCGCGGCTTCCGCGACGCCCTGCGCATCGCCTACCAGAACCGCCCCCGCATCTTCGCCCGCCGTATCGAGCTGCCCGGACTGCTCCACGAACGGGTCGTGGAGGTGGACGAACGCCTCGCCGCCGACGGCACCGTTCTGCGCGTCCCGGACCTGGACGCCCTCGCCGGACCGCTCCGGGAGGCGTACGACGACGGGATCCGCGCGGTCGCCGTCGTCTGCCTGCACAGCCACCTCCACCCCGCCCACGAACGCGCCGTCGGTGAACTCGCCGCCCGTATCGGCTTCCCGCAGATCTCGCTCTCCAGCGAGGTCAGCCCGCTGATGAAGCTCGTCCCGCGCGGGGACACCGCCGTGGTGGACGCCTACCTCTCGCCCGTGCTGCGCCGCTACGTGCGGCACATCGCCGACGAACTGCGAGGCGTGCGGCTGATGTTCATGCAGTCCAACGGCGGGCTGACGGAGGCCGGCCAGTTCCGCGGCAAGGACGCCATCCTCTCCGGGCCGGCCGGCGGCATCGTCGGCATGGCCCGCATGTCGCAGCGCGCCGGCTTCGACCGCGTCATCGGCTTCGACATGGGCGGCACGTCCACCGACGTCTCGCACTTCGCCGGTGAGTACGAGCGCGTGTTCACCACGCAGATCGCGGGAGTCCGGCTGCGCGCCCCCATGCTGGACATCCACACGGTCGCCGCCGGCGGCGGCTCCGTCCTGCACTTCGACGGCTCCCGTTACCGGGTCGGCCCCGACTCGGCCGGCGCCGACCCCGGTCCCGCCTGCTACCGCGCCGGCGGCCCGCTCACCGTCACCGACGCCAACGTCATGCTCGGCCGCATCCAGCCCGGCCACTTTCCCGCCGTGTTCGGACCCGGCGGCGACCAGCCACTGGACGCCGCCCTCGTCGGTGACCGGTTCACCGCCCTCGCGCGCGAGATCCACGAACGCACCGGCGACGACCGCACCCCGGAACAGGTGGCCGAGGGCTACCTCCGGATCGCCGTCGCCAACATCGCCAACGCCGTGAAACGGATCTCCGTCCAGAAAGGCCACGACGTCACCCGCTACGCCCTCACCACGTTCGGCGGGGCGGGCGGCCAGCACGCGTGCCGGGTCGCCGAATCCCTCGGTATCCGCACCGTCCTCGTACCCCCCATGGCCGGCGTCCTCTCCGCGCTCGGCATCGGCCTCGCCGACACAACGGCCATGCGCGAACACTCCGTAGAGGCACCCCTGGAAGCCGCTGCCCTGCCCGGCATCCGCAAGACGGCCGACGACCTGGAAGCCGCCGCGCGGGCCGAACTCCGCGCCGAGGACGTCCCGCAGGACCGGATCCACGTCACCCGCCGCGCCCAGCTCCGCTACGACGGCACCGACACCACCCTCACCGTCGAGCTGACCGAGCCCGACGCCATGCGCCATGCCTTCGAAGAACGTCATCGCGCCACGTACTCCTTCACCCTCGACCGCCCCGTCGTCGTGGAAGCCCTCTCCGTCGAAGCCACCGGCATCACCGCACCCCCCGATCTCTCCGCCCTCGCCCCGTACGAGGGCCGCCCCTGCCCGCCCGGCACCGTCCGCCTCCACACCGGCGGCGCCTGGCGCGACGTACCCCTCCACCGCCGGGAGGCCCTTCCCCCCGGCGAGACCGTCACCGGACCCGCGATCATCACGGAGGCCGGCGCGACGACCGTCGTCGACGACGGCTGGCGGGCCGCCGCGACCGATGACGGGCATCTGCTCATGGAACGCACGGCGATTACGCAGAGTTCCGATCTCGACACAGAAGCCGATCCCGTTCTGCTCGAGGTCTTCAACAACCTCTTCATGTCGATCGCCGAACAGATGGGCGCCCGGCTGGAGTCCACTGCCCAGTCCGTGAACATCAAGGAGCGGCTGGACTTCTCCTGCGCGCTGTTCGACCCGGACGGAAACCTGGTGGCCAACGCGCCCCACATCCCCGTCCACCTGGGCTCCATGGGCACCAGCGTCAAAGAGGTCATCCGCCGCCGCGGCAGCGCCATCCGGCCGGGCGACACCTACGCCGTCAACGACCCGTACCACGGCGGCACGCACCTGCCGGACGTCACCGTGATCACCCCCGTCTTCGACGCCGACCGGGCGACGGACACCCGCAGTGAGCCGCGGATCCTCTTCTACGTGGCCTCACGCGGCCACCACGCCGAGATCGGCGGCATCGCCCCCGGCTCGATGCCGGCCCACAGCCGCACCATCGAGGAGGAGGGCGTCCTCTTCGACAACTGGCTCCTCGCCGAGAACGGCCGCTTCCGCGAGGAGGAGACACGCCGTCTGCTCACCGAGGCCGCGTACCCGTCCAGGAACCCGCGCACCAACCTCGCCGACCTGCGCGCCCAGATCGCCGCCAATCAAAAGGGCGTCGACGAGGTCCGCCGGATGATCGAGGAGTTCGGCCTCGACGTCGTCCAGGCCTACATGCAGCACGTACAGGACAACGCCGAGGAGGCCGTCCGCCGCGTCATCGACGTCCTGGACGACGGGGAGTACGCCTACGAGACCGACGCCGGTGCCGTCATCCGGGTCCGCGTCCGTGTCGACCGCACCGAGCGCCGGGCGACCATCGACTTCACCGGCACCTCCGCGCAGCTCTCCACCAACTTCAACGCGCCGTTCGCGGTCGTCAACGCGGCCGTCCTGTACGTCTTCCGCACGCTGGTCGCCGACGACATCCCGCTCAACGACGGCTGCCTGCGCCCACTGGACATCATCGTTCCGCCCGGCTCGATGCTCGCTCCCGAGCCGCCCGCCGCCGTCGTCGCCGGAAACGTCGAGACCTCGCAGGCCATCACCGGCGCCCTCTATGCCGCGCTCGGCGTTCAGGCCGAGGGCTCCGGCACCATGAACAACGTCACCTTCGGCAACGAACACCACCAGTACTACGAAACCGTGGCCTCCGGATCCGGAGCGGGCGACGGATTCCCCGGCGCCGACGTCGTGCAGACCCATATGACCAACTCCCGGCTCACCGACCCGGAGATTCTGGAGTGGCGGCTGCCGGTCAGGCTCGAGGAGTTCGCCGTCCGGCGGGGCAGCGGCGGCGCCGGACGGTGGCGCGGCGGCGCCGGCGCCGTGCGCCGCATCCGGTTCCTCGAACCGATGACCGTCTCCACGCTCTCCCAGCACCGCCGCGTGCCCCCGTACGGCATGGCCGGCGGCGCCCCCGGCGCGCTCGGCGCCAACCGGGTGGAGCGTGCCGACGGCACGGTCACCGACCTCGGCGGCAGCGGCTCGGCCGACGTCGGTCCCGGCGACGTACTCGTCATCGAGACCCCCGGTGGCGGCGGCTACGGCCGACCGTCGCCCGACCCCCATCAAGCAGGAGAAGAGATCGATGATCTTCGGGCGTTCTGAGCGCGGCAAACCCCCGGTCGAGCCCGTCACGCTCAAGATCCTGGTGGCCGGCGGCTTCGGCGTGGGCAAGACGACCCTCGTCGCAGCGGTCAGCGAGATCAGGCCGCTGCGCACCGAGGAGCTGCTCACCGAGGCCGGGCGGCCCGTCGACGACACCAGCGGTGTGGAGGGCAAGCACACCACCACGGTGGCCATGGACTTCGGCCGCATCACCCTGCGCGAGGACCTGGTGCTCTACCTCTTCGGCACGCCCGGGCAGGAACGGTTCTGGTTCATGTGGGACGAGCTGTCCGAGGGCGCGCTCGGCGCCGTCGTCCTCGCCGACACGCGCCGCCTGGAGGACTGCTTCGCCGCCGTCGACTACTTCGAGCGGCGTTCCATACCCTTCCTGGTCGGGGTCAACTGCTTCGACGGAGCCGCCCGGTACCCCGCCGAGACGGTCCGCCAGGCCCTCGACCTGGATGACGACGTGCCCGTCCTGCTCTGCGACGCCCGTGACCGGGAGTCGGTCAAGGAGGTGCTCATCGGGCTCGTCCAGCACGCGATGGACTACGCGGCCGACCGCCGTCAGGCCGTCGTCGGCTGACCGGCCGGCACGGACCGTTCCCCACCGCCGACGGCCGACAGGCACGGCCCGTACCCCCGCCGACCGGGGTACGGGCCGTGGTTCTGTGCGGGCGGAGCGTCCACGCGCGCGTGCGGCGGCTTCCACGCTGCTACGCCCCGTCGTCCTCCAGCCAGCCGAAGCTCTTCTCCACGGCCCTGCGCCAGTTCCGGTACTCGCGCTCGCGCACCGACGTCTCCATCGCCGGTGTCCACTCCGCGTCCTTCTGCCAGTGCGACTTCAGCTCGTCCAGGTCGTTCCACACGCCCGTGGCCAGACCGGCCGCGTAGGCGGCCCCCAGGCAGGTCGTCTCCGAGACCCGGGGCCGGATCACCGGAATGCCGAGAACGTCCGCCTGATGCTGCATCAGGAGGTTGTTCCCGGTCATGCCGCCGTCCACCTTCAGGGTGCTGATCCGCACCCCGGAGTCCTGGTACATGGCGTCCACGACCTCGCGGGTCTGCCAGCTCGTCGCCTCCAGCACCGCGCGCGCGAGGTGCGCCTTCGTCACGTACCGGGTGAGTCCGGTGACGACTCCGCGCGCGTCGGCGCGCCAGTAGGGCGCGAACAGCCCGGAGAAGGCGGGCACGATGTAGGCGCCGCCGTTGTCGTCGACGCTCGCCGCCAGCGTCTCGATCTCACCGGCGGTCCGGATGATCCCGAGCTGGTCGCGGAACCACTGGACCAGCGCGCCCGTTATCGCTATGGACCCCTCCAGGCAGTACACCGGCGCCTCCCCGCCGATCTTGTAGCCCATCGTCGTCAGCAGCCCGCTCTTGGACGGCACCGGCCGGTTGCCGGTGTTCAGCAGCAGGAAACTGCCGGTGCCGTAGGTGTTCTTCGCGGTGCCGAGGTCGTAGCAGGCCTGCCCGAACACGGCGGCCTGCTGGTCGCCCAGCGCCGAGGCCACGGGCACCCCGGACAGCTGCCCGACCGCGGTGCCGTACACCTCGGCGGAGGACCTGATCTCGGGCAGCACGGCCTCGGGCACGTCCATCGCGGACAGGATGGAGGGATCCCACTGGAGGGTGTCCAGGTTCATCAGCATGGTCCGGCCGGCGTTCGTGACGTCCGTGACGTGCCGGCCGCCGTCGGTGCCGCCCGTGAGATTCCAGATCAGCCAGGAGTCGATCGTTCCGAAGGCGATCTCGCCGCGTTCGGCCCGCCGCCGCAGACCGGGCACGTGGTCCAGCAGCCAGGCCGCCTTGGGGCCGGAGAAATAGCTGGCGAGCGGGAGTCCGGTCTGTTCACGGAAGCGGTCCTGGCCGTCCGTGCCGCCCAGTTCGCCGCACAGCGCCGCGGTACGGGTGTCCTGCCAGACGATCGCGTTGTGCACGGGCTTGCCGGTGGCGCGGTCCCACAGGACCGTGGTCTCCCGCTGGTTGGTGATGCCCAGGGCGCTCAACTGGTCGGCGCGCAGCCCGGCTCTGGCGAGCGCCCCGGCCACCACGGCCTGCACCTTGGACCAGATCTCGGTGGCATCGTGCTCCACCCAGCCCGGCTTGGGAAAGATCTGGCGGTGCTCGCGCTGGTCGACGGCGACGATCGTGCCGCTGTGGTCGAAGACGATGCAGCGGCTGGACGTGGTGCCCTGGTCGATGGCGGCGACGTACGTGTCGGCGGTGTCCGTCATGGCTGTCCCTGGGTCGCTGGGTCGGATCGCTGGCCGGAGGCCCGCGTGGGGATCGGGAGCCGGGGTGTTCGAGAGCCGGGAGGTGCGGCAGCCTGTGGGTCAGAAGGCCGCGTTGTAGAGGAGTCCGGCGAGTGCTCCGCCGATCAGCGGGCCGGCGACCGGGATCCAGGCGTACCCCCAGTCGGACGTGCCCTTCTCGGGGATCGGCAGGAAGGTGTGCACGATGCGCGGGCCGAGGTCGCGGGCCGGGTTGATGGCGTAGCCGGTGGGCCCGCCGAGGGAGAGACCGATGCCCACGACGAGCAAGGAGACGATCAGCACGGTGGTGCCGGACTCGCCGAGACCCTTGGTGAGCCCGAAGGCGAGGACCGGCAGGACGAGCGCGACGGTCGCGATGATCTCGGTGACGAGGTTGGCGACCGGGTTCCGGATCTCCGGGATGGTCGAGAAGATGCCAAGGGTCGGCACGGGTTCGCCGGCGGTGCCCTCGGTGGTGCCTTCCGTGCGGACGTTGGCCTGGAACTGGGCGAGATACACCAGATAGGCCAGCACGGCGCCGAGCATCGCGCCCACGATCTGGCCCAGCAGATACACCCAGACCTTGCCCCATTCCCCGGTGTCCACGGCGATGCCGATGGTGACCGCGGGATTGAGCTGACCGCCGGAGAGGGGAGCGGCGGTGTAGGCCCCCGCGAGCACACCGAAGCCCCAGCCGAAGGCGATCACGACCCAGCCCGAGGCTCGCGCCTTGGAGTGTCTGAGGGTGACCGCGGCGCAGACACCGGCACCGAACAGGATCAGAATCGCCGTGCCGATGACCTCGCCGACGAAAATGTCTCCGTTGCTCATGGCGGCTCCCTTGGCGCCGGTAGGGGGCGATCGGCCCCGGCCCTGTCGTGCAGGACGGTTCCCTTGGCGACTCCAGCCGAAGGCAGGGAGGGCCCCGCGCCCCGCCCGGCGTCCGTGACGAGCGTGCCGTCGCAGCCGGATCGCCCAGGAGGGACGGGCGGTGGAGCAGGACAGACCCGCGCCGCGGTGCCTGATAACACCGAGAATGTATGGCGATGTCGGCTGACACCGGGAAGTGTTCACCGGCGTCCCGGGGGCGTCAAGGTTGCCGACGGCGACGGTGACACCGACGCACGTCGTTGCCTCGGCGATGCGGATGCAACCGCAACGGACGTTCGCGGGAAGGCCGTTCACCACCCTGGCTCGGCGGCCGCGTACCCGGCCTGCGCCGGGGCCGGACCCGGGCCGCCGCGCCGCACCTCGTGGCCGGGAAACCCGGCGCGCCCGAGCACCCAGCTGGCACCGCTCAGTTGCTTGGCCGCCTTCTTCAGCGGAGCGAGCTGGGCGGCCGCCTGGTGGTGGTCGCTCACGCTGCCCGGGCCGCAGACGACGGTCGCCACGGAGAGCGTGACCGGCCGGGCGCCCGCCGTCCAGGGAGCGTCCAGCACGGCGGCCACCAGCGGACCGAGCGCCTCCTCGTCGGCCAGGACCAGGAAGTCGTCACCGCCGATGTGCCCCACGCGCGCGTGCCCCGCGACGGCCTGCTGCAGCGCCCGGCCCACCGAGCGGATCAGCTCGTCGCCCGCGGCGAACCCGGCGCCGTCGTTGACCTGCTTGAACTGATCGATGTCCAGCCAACTGAGCGTGAACGCCCGCCCGTCGGAGATCCGCCGGTCCACCTCGCTCACGATCGCGTCGGAACCGGGCAGCCGGGTCAGTGGATTGAGCCCGGCCGCCTCCTCGACCCGGCTCTCGGCAAGCGCCCGCACCAAGTCCGCCAGCCGTACGACCCCCACACAGCGGCCGTGTGCGTCGACCACCGCCACGTCGTCGGAGGTCCGGTCCCGGTCGCCGACCGCCACCACGTCCAGCACCTCCCAGGCCGTCGCGTCGACGCCGACCGTGCGGGGCGCGTCACCCAGCTTCACGGCCGGCCGGTCGGCGTACAGGGCGTGTCCGTAGCGGCCGGACATCGACAGCAGGAAGCGCGAACGGTGCACCGACCGCACGGGCCGGCCGGCCTGGTCCACCAGCAGCACGCCGGAGACGTCCTCAGAACCGGTCAGCAGCGCTCGTACCTGCCCGGCCGAAGCGGTCAACGGCAGTACGGCGGCGGGCCGCACGAACTCCCGCACCGACGGCCCCGAGCGGGGCGCGGGCACGGCGCCGGAAGCATGGGGCGGAACGTATACGTCCGCTGCGGGAATCCGGGCCGGCGGCGCGAACAGCTCTCCCTGGGCCAGCTGCGCGCCCGCCGACAGCGCCGTCGCGTACTGCATTTCGGTCTCCACACCCTCCACCGCGACCAAGGCACCCAGCTCCTCGCACAGCGTCCGCATCGCCCGCACCGCGGCCGGCCGCGCCAACAGCGAGGCGTCGAGCTTGACCAGGTCGGGGGAGAGGTCGGTGAGCAGCCGGAGCGGTACGTCGCCGTCGCCGATGCCGTCCGCGCTGATCCGGAAGCCCTGCCCGCGCAGTGCGGCCACCGCCTCCAGCAGGGCCCGCTGCGGCACGTGGGTGCAGGGCGGGACGATGTCGAGCGTCACCTCCCAGGGCATGCGCCCCGCCGCGCGCACGGCGTCGTGCAGCGGCGTGAGGCCGCCCAGGTCGGCGAGCGTGGCCGCGAACACGTTCAGGTGCAGCGGCAGCAACGTCTCCTTGCGTACGGCCGCCCGGAACGCCAGCACGACCAGCCTGCCGTCCAGTATCGGATCCCGGCGGGCCTCGGCCAGGATGTCGCCGGTCTCCGGGCGGGCGAGTGTCTCCAGTGCGGCGACTGCGCCCGTCCTCATGTTGACCACCGGCTGGAAGGCGAAGCGGAGAGTATCCGTCCAGGAGTGCACGGGAGCATGATGGCGCTGCCCGCGCACGCCCAGGCCCAGTTCATGAGACGTTCACGCAGCATTCCGGGCCGGTCACACAGCGTGCACGGGGCCCCGCCTCACTCCTGCGGCAGGGCGCTCTCATCGGGCGTCGGCCACCGCGCATCGGTCACCGCACGGCGACCACCGAGGAACCGTGCCCGAACAGCCCTTGGTTGGCGGTGATGCCCACCCGTGCCCCGGCGACCTGACGGTCGCCCGCCGCGCCTCTCAGCTGCCAGGTCAGCTCGCAGACCTGGGCGATCGCCTGTGCGGGCACCGCCTCGCCGAAGGAGGCCAGCCCGCCGCTGGTGTTCACGGGTATCCGGCCGCCCGGGGCGGTCGCACCCTCCCGGAGCAGCTTCGCGCCCTCGCCCTCGCCGCACAGCCCCAGGTCCTCGTACCACTGCAGCTCCAGCGCGGTGGACAGGTCGTACACCTCGGCCAGGGACAGGTCCTCGGGGCCGATGCCCGCCTCTTCGTAGGCGGCCCGGGCGATGGACGCCCGGAACGTCTCAGCCGGGGGCGGTACCGAGACGGCGGAGTCCGTGGCGATGTCCGGCAGGTCCAGCACCGTGTTCGGGAAGCGGGGGGTCACCGTCGACACCGCGCGGATCCGCACCGGCCGGGCGGCACCGTGCCGGTGCGCGAAGTCCAGGCTGGACAGCACCAGGGCGGCCCCGCCGTCGGACGTGGCGCAGATGTCCAGCAGCCGCAGCGGATCGGCGACCACCGCGGAGGCGGCCACCTCCTCGGCGGTGACCCGCTTGCGGTAGCGGGCGTACGGATTGAGCGCCCCGAGCGCGGCGTTCTTCACCTTGACGAGCGCGAAGTCCTCCGGTGTGTCCCCGTGCACGGCCATCCGACGCCGCGCGTACAGCCCGAAGTACGCCGGATTCGTCGCGCCCAGCAGCCGGAAACGCAGCCAGTCCGGATCGTCGGGACGGTCCCCGCCCGCCGGCCGGAAGAATCCCTTCGGCGCGGCGTCCGCGCCCACCACGAGGACGACGTCCGCGAGGCCGGCGAGTATCTGCGCCCGGGCCGCGGCGATGGCCTGGGCCCCGGACGCGCATGCCGCGTACACGCTGCTCACCCTGGCTCCCTGCCATCCCAGGGCCTTGGCGAACGTCGCTCCCGCGACGTACCCCGGATATCCGCCGCGCACCGTGTCCGCGCCCACGACGGAGCCGATGTCCGGCCAGTCCAGACCCGCGTCGGCGAGTGCCGCGCGGGCCGCCGCCGCCCCGTACTCCACGAAGCCACGGCCCCACTTGCCCCAGGGGTGCATGCCCGCACCCAGCACCGCCACATCGGCCGTCATGCCGTCACCCCCGTCGGCCGCCAGTGCCAGACCGTCCAGGCCGTCTCCGTGTCCTCGTGCAGCACACCGGGGACGGCCTCCACCTCCATGCCCACCGTCAGATCGGCGACGGTGATCCCGGGAGCCGCCTGCCCCAGCACCACGATCCGTTCGGCCTCCAGCTCCACCGCGATCAACGCGTACGGCACCCAGGGAAGTTCCCGATTGCTCACATAGGGTGACGGTGGACGGTACCGGCTGTCGGTGTACGACCAGATACGCCCCTTTCGTGACAACGGAATCTCCTCCAGGGCGCCGTCGCCGGTGCAGTGCGGGTTGCGGCAGTGGACGTCCTCGCGCGGGAAGAAGACCGATGCGCAGGCCGCGCAGCGGGTGCCCAGCAGTCGGAAGTCGTCACCCTCGCCGGTGAACCAGCCGGCGGCCGCGGGTGTGCGTGTGTGCGGCAAAACCCCTCCCGGTGACCTGATCTGACGGATCGTCAGAAGTCTGGCACGGGCAACCGGAAATGGGCAGGCCGTTTCTGTGAACCGAATGGCTCCGCACGGCGTCGTGGTACACGAAGAGGCGGCCGGGACCGACGGGGGTGATTCCGGCCGCCTCTTCTCGTCCGCTCGTTCGTGATGCATCCCTGACGGAACACGTCCCTCCCGTGATCGGATACAGTCCGCGCGTGTCCGAAACTCAGCACTCAACTGCCAACTCCGCGCCGGACTCCCACTGTTCGAGCTGCGGAGTGCCCTATGGAGAGGGTGTTTCCGGCTGGCCCCGCACCTGCCCCTCCTGCGGGACCGTCGCCTACCGCAACCCGCTGCCGGTCGCGATCGCGCTCCAGCCCGTGTACGACACCACAGGCACCGCCCTGGTCGTCATCACCCGGACCGTCGCCCCCGCGCGCGGAGGCACGGCCCTGCCCGGGGGCTACATCGACGACCGCGAGGACTGGAAGCAGGCCGTCGTACGCGAGCTCAAGGAAGAGACCGGTATCGACGCGGCCGCACGCGATGTGCGGCTCGTGGACGCCATGAGCTCACCCGACGGACACCTGCTGCTGTTCGGACTGCTGCCGGAACGCCCGGCCGACGGCCTGCCGGCCTCCGGCCCCACCGACGAGACCGAGGGCTGGAAGCTGCTGCGCAGGCCCGAGGAACTCGCCTTCCCGCTGCACACGGTCGCCGTCAAGGCGTGGTTCGAGGGCCGTTACGTGTGAGCGGGTCGGTTCAGCCGAGCCCCCGCACCCGCACCGGATAGGGCGGCTCGGCCGCACCGTGCTCCCGCTCCCGGATGACGACCACCCGGCCGCCCTGCCGACGGGCGACGTAGCGCTCGATCTCCGGTACGTCCCAGCCGTCGCCCGCGTCCGGCACGACCAGACCGCCCCCCGTGCGTCCGCGCGGGGGCGCCCACACCTCCAGCTCGAGCCTGCCGTCGGCGCCGCGCACGGGCACCACCGCCCCCGCGCGCGCGAGCACCGGTATACGGGACAGCGGCGCGTCCACGAGAACCTGTGCCGGCCCCTCGTAGACCTCCCCCGTCACCGTGTCGTACCAGCGACCGCGCGGCAGCTGCACCGCCCGTCGCTCGGCACCGGGGTCCAGGACCGGCGCCACCAGAAGGCTGTCGCCCAGCAGAAACGTGTCCTCGCAGTCGCGCAGAGCCCGGTCCTCCGGCGCCCCCCACCACAGCGGCCGCACATAGGGCGCGCCGGTCCGCCGGGCCAGGTGCGCCAGCGTCAGGAAGTACGGCAGCAGCCGCCGGCGTTCGAGCAGCGCCACGCGCGCGTGCTCCAACACCTCGGCACCGAACTCCCAGGGCTCCCTGCGCCCCGCCCCCAGACTCGCATGGGTGCGGAACAGCGGCAGATACGCGCCCAGCTGGAACCACCGCAGATACAGCTCGGGCGACGGACTGCCGTCGAAACCACCCACGTCCGGACCGGAGTACGGCACCCCGCACAGCCCGAGCCCCAGCACCAGCGACAGCGACGCCCGCAGCCCCGGCCAGCCCGTCGCCACGTCCCCCGACCAGGTGCCCCCGTACCGCTGGAGCCCCGCCCAGCCCGAGCGGGAGAACAGGAAGGGCCGCTCCTCGGGCACCAGCTCGCGCAGCCCTTCGTAGGCCGCCCGGGCCATGCACAGGGCGTACACGTTGTGCGCCTCGCGGTGGTCGCCGCCGCGCCCTTCCAGAGCGTGCCGGGCCGACCGCGGCAGCGTCGTCTCACCGAAGGCGTTGAACGACGTCGGCTCGTTCATGTCGTGCCAGAAGCCGGCGAAGCCCCGTCCCAGCCGCTCCTCGTAGAGCCCGCCCCACCACGCACGCACGCGTGCGTCCGTGAAATCCGGAAAGACTGACTCGCCGGCCCACGCCTCACCCCGCACCGTGCGGCCCTGCGCGTCCCGCACGAACGCGTCCACGGCCGCACCGCCGTCGTACACGGCGTCGCCCGGCTCCGCCCGCACCGCAGCGTCGACGATCGACACCAACCGGATCCCGTCCCGGCCCAGCTCCTCCGCCAGCCCCGGCAGCTTGGGAAAACGCTCCTGGTCCACGGTGAACACCCGGTGCTCGTCGTAGTGGTCGATGTCCAGGTGCACGACATCCAGCGGCAGCCCGTGTTCCTGGTAGCCCGCGACGATCCCGCGCACCTCCTGCTCGCTGCCGAAGCCCCACCGCGCGTGATGGTGACCCAGCGCCCAGGCGGGCGGCAGCGCGGGCGCGCCGGTCAGCGAGGCCCACGTGTGCAGCACGCGCGCGGGGGCGCCCACCATCACCCAGCAGCGCAGCGGGCCGCCGTCCATCCGCACCTCGCAGCGGCCCGCCCGGTCGTGCCCGGATCCGGCACCCTCCTCGCCCTCGCGCAGGATCACCGTGCCGTCCCAGGTGCTGTCGTGGAACAACAGATGCGTGCCGGCGTCCGCCACCACCAGCTGCACCGGCATCGTCAGATACAGCGGATCCGCGCCGGGCCCGAAAGCACGGCCGGGATCGGTGTTCCACAGTCGGTAGGCGCCGTCCCGCAGCCGGGGCCCGGACGCGCGCCCGCCCAGGCCGAAGAACCGGGCGTCCGCCGCCACCTCCGAGCGCTGCATCCACCGCGCCGAACCCCCGCCCACCGGCTCCCACCAGCGCGGCGGCAGATCCCGCCGCAGCATCACCCCGCCCGGCGTACGCACCTCCACCGCGCCGTGCCGTGAGACGACGACCGTCACCCGCTCGGCCACCACGCGCCAGCCGCCGTCCTTGTCCGGCTCCAGCACCGCCCGCGGATCCGGTTCGGGACCGCTCCCGGCGAGCGCGTACGACGGCTGCGGACCCGCCCCGTCCCAACCCCAGAAGACCGCGCCGTTCACCGCCACGACGATCCGCAGCTCGGAGCGGCCGAACCGGATCAGACCGCCGCCAGGGCCCGGCTCCACGTCCTGCACCTGACCCGGCACCCGGGCCCGCTCGGGTCCCCGCCGCGGCAGCCCGACGGCGTCGATACGCCTCCTGCGCCATGCCGCCCGCACGGTACGCAACCCCCGAGCCGCTCTCCCCGAACCGACCACACTCACCGAACGCACCAGGTCACGACCGTCCATGCTGCTCACACTGCCATTGAGCGCCCCACACGCGCGTGTCGTTCAACTGCCGTTCACCTCGTGCCGAGGCCACATCTTCATGACATGGACTATGTGGGGCGCACCCTGGTGCGGAAGTCGATCACATGGCATCGTCCCTGTCAGCCGCGTCACGCGCACACCCCAGCCGTGCGCGGACCGACGCACACGACGCGCACAGCCCGGGAGCCTCCCATGTCGACCGCGAACCCCCAGCCGCTCTGGCAGCCCGATCCCGAGCGGATCGCCCAGGCCCGCATCACCCAGTTCCAGGCATGGGCCGCCGAACACCACGGCGCCCCCGCCGAGGGCGGCTATCCGGCCCTGCACCGGTGGTCCGTGGACCAGCTGGACACCTTCTGGAAAGCCGTCACCGAATGGTTCGACGTACGGTTCTCGACCCCCTACGCGCGCGTGCTCGGCGATCGCGCCATGCCCGGCGCCCAGTGGTTCCCCGGAGCCACCCTGAACTACGCCGAGCACGCCCTGCGCGCCGCGGCCGACCGCGCGGACGAGCCCGCCCTCCTGTACGTGGACGAGAGCCAGGAACCGCGCCCGGTGACCTGGTCCGAGCTGCGCCGCGAGGTCGGCTGCCTGGCCGCCGAACTGCGCGCCCTCGGCGTGAGGCCCGGTGACCGTGTCAGCGGCTACCTCCCGAACATCCCCCAAGCCGTCGTCGCCCTCCTCGCCACCGCCGCCGTCGGCGCCGTCTGGACCTCCTGCGCCCCCGACTTCGGCGCCCGCAGCGTCCTCGACCGCTTCCAGCAGGTCGAGCCCGTCGTCCTGTTCACCGTCGACGGCTACCGCTACGGAGGCAAGGAGCACGACCGCCGCGAGATCGTCGCCGAACTGCGCCGCGAGCTGCCCACCCTGCGCGCCGTCGTGCACATCCCGCTGCTGGGCACCGCGGCCCCCGAGGGTGCCCTGGAGTGGTCGGCGCTCACGGCCGGCCACGCCGAGCCGGTCTTCGAACAGGTCCCGTTCGACCATCCGCTGTGGGTGCTGTACTCCTCCGGCACGACCGGCCTGCCCAAGGCCATCGTCCAGTCCCAGGGCGGCATCCTCGTCGAACACCTCAAGCAGCTCGGGCTGCACTGTGACCTCGGCCCCGAGGACCGTTTCTTCTGGTACACCTCGACCGGCTGGATGATGTGGAACTTCCTCGTCTCCGGCCTGCTGACGGGCACCACGATCGTCCTGTACGACGGCAGCCCCGGCTATCCGGACACAGGCGCCCAGTGGCGGGTCGCCGAACGCACCGGAGCCACCCTCTACGGCACCTCCGCCGCCTACGTCATGGCCTGCCGCAAGGCCGGCGTCCACCCGGCCCGCGACTACGACCTCGGCAAGGTGCAGTGCGTGGCCACCACCGGCTCGCCCCTGCCGCCCGACGGGTTCCGCTGGCTGCACGACGAGGTGCGGGACGACCTGTGGATCGCCTCCGTCAGCGGCGGCACCGACGTCTGCTCCTGCTTCGCCGGAGCCGTGCCCACCCTCCCGGTGTACACCGGCGAACTCCAGGCTCCCGGTCTCGGCACCGACCTCCAGTCCTGGGACCCCAGCGGCAAGCCCCTCACGGACGAGGTCGGCGAGCTGGTCGTCACCAACCCCATGCCGTCCATGCCGATCCACTTCTGGAACGACCCCGAGGGCAGCCGGTACCACGACAGCTACTTCGACACCTACCCCGGCGCGTGGCGCCACGGCGACTGGATCACCGTCACCTCCCGCGGGACCGTGATCATCCACGGCCGCTCCGACTCCACCCTCAACCGGCAGGGCGTGCGCATGGGCTCGGCCGACATCTACGAGGTCGTGGAGCGGCTGCCCGAGATCAAGGAATCCCTCGTCATCGGCATCGAACAGCCCGACGGCGGCTACTGGATGCCGCTGTTCGTGCACCTCGCACCCGGCGCCGTCCTCGACGAAGCACTCCTGAACCGCGTCAAGCAGGCCATCCGCGAACAGCTCTCACCACGGCACGTCCCCGACGAGATCATCGAGGTACCCGGAATCCCGCACACCCTCACCGGCAAGCGCATCGAGGTCCCGGTCAAGCGCCTCCTCCAGGGCACCCCCCTGGAAAAGGCGGTCAACCCCGGCTCCATCGACAACCTCGCCCTGCTCGGCTTCTACGAGGAACTCGCCCGCAAGCGGGCCTGACCGACCGGAGGATCACCCTCCGCACCGTGCCCCGGAGCCCACCGAACCCATCGGCGCCGTCCGGGGCACTCTCGTGACCTGCGCAGACACCCCCACCGCCGGATCCGCCAGCGCTGACGACCCGGCCATTGTCAGTGCCGGCGGTTACGGTGAGTGAGCACTGATCGACTGCGCACTGGGGGAAACGATGGCGCACACCGACCACCAGACCATGCGACGCGTCCTGCGCCGCGAGATCGCCGGCACCATCGGCGTGCTCACCGACGAACACGACTTCCGCGCCATGCGGCGCTACCGCAGCTTCACCTTCCACGACCACGCGACGTACCTCCGGCAACTGGAGGCCGTCCTCAGGACCCGTGCCGCCCAGGGCAGCCACACCACACTCGCCCTGTTCGACCCCGAGGACTACGCCGCCTACTGCGCGGACACCGGTCTCGACCCGGAAGCCCCGGCCAGCCGGACCCGGTTCACCGCGCAAATCGCGGCCACCGGCCCCACCATCCCCTACGACGGCCGCCCGCTCGCCGTCCTCCTGCCCGCCCTCGTCGACGAAGCCGTACGCCAGGCCACCTGGGAGTACGCCACCATCCTCCTGACGCGGCTGGGACCCTGCCCGACCTGCGGTGAGGACATCGGCAGGGCGGCCTTCACCCGCGCCTCGGACCTCCTGGTCCGCATTCTCGACACCGCCCCGCCCGGCGACCGGCACCTCGTCTGCTCCGTCTCCGGACCGCCGGACACTCTCGTCTCCGTCCTGCACGGCGACCAGGACCCACACGGGGCAACGCGCCTGGACGAGGCCGAGGCCCTGGAATTCACCAGCGTCCTCGCCCTCGGCCTCGCCACCCGCAGCCCCGGCGGCCTCGTCATGCGCACGAGCGCCGCCGGCACGGCCGACCGCGTCTTCGGCTGGCGACTGCGCGGCGGCACCCTCGAACCGCTGACGGCATCCGAGGTCTTCGACGCCTACTGCACCGACGTCGAATCCGGTGACCTCATCTCCCCGGAGTCCGGCGTGGACTACCGCGAGCCCCCCGACCTCGGAGAGGAGGACACGGCACCGGACCACCGCCACTGAAACCCGCGGCGGAACGCACCAGGGGCGTCCCGCCCGAAGGCAGGACGCCCCTGAACCGACACCCCGACGGCGTCGCCACGACCCGGTACGGCTACTCGCCGGACAGCACCGCCTGCGCCGCGCTGCGCGCCTCCTCGGCGCTGTCCGCCGCACGCGCCGCCGCCGCGGCCCGCTCGCACTGCGCCAGCGTGTACTTCGCCAGTGTGGCCCGGACATAGGGAATCGACGCCGAACCCATGGACAGGGAGGTGACACCCAGACCGGTCAGCACACAGGCCAGCAGCGGATCGGACGCGGCCTCGCCGCACACCCCGCAGCTCTTGCCCTCGGCCCTGGCCGCCTCGGCGGACAGCGCGACCAGGTCGAGCAGCGCCGGCTGCCACGGGTCCTGGAGCCGCGACACGGCACCCACCTGCCGGTCCGCCGCGAACGTGTACTGCGCAAGGTCGTTGGTCCCAAGGGACAGGAACTCGACCTCCTGGAGGATCGAGCGCGCCCGCAGCGCGGCCGACGGGATCTCGACCATCGCGCCGAACTTGGCCCGGAGCCCCGCCGCACGGCACGCGTCCGCGAACGCCTTCGCGTCCTGGCGGTCCGCCACCATGGGCGCCATGACCTCGAGGTAGACGGGCAGCCCCTCGGCGGCCTTCGCCAGCGCCGTCAGCTGGGTGCGCAGCACCTCGGGGTGGTCGAGCAGCGTCCGCAGCCCACGCACGCCCAGCGCGGGGTTCGGCTCGTCCGCCGGCGTCAGGAAGGCCAGCGGCTTGTCCGCGCCCGCGTCCAGCACACGCACGACCACACGGCCCTCGGGGAACGCCTCCAGCACCTGCCGGTAGGCCTCCACCTGCTTCTCCTCGGAAGGAGCGTTCTTGCTGTCGTCCAGGAACAGGAACTCGGTACGGAACAGACCGACACCCTCGGCCCCCGCCTCGACCGCCGCCGGTACGTCCGCCGGCCCGCCCACGTTGGCCAGCAGCGGCACCTTGTGGCCGTCCGCGGTCGCACCAGGACCCGTCGAAGCGGCCAGCGCGGCCTTGCGTTCGGCAGCCGCGGCCTCCAGCTCCGCCTTCTTCTCCGCGGTGGGGTTCACGAAGACATCGCCGGTGCTGCCGTCCACGGCGATCACCGTGCCCTCGGCCAGCTCACCGGCACCCGGCAGCGCCACGACGGCCGGCACGCCCAGCGCCCGCGCCAGGATGGCGCTGTGGCTGGTCGGACCACCTTCCTCGGTCACGAAGCCGAGGACCAGAGACGGGTCCAGCAGCGCGGTGTCGGCAGGAGCGAGATCCCGGGCCACGAGCACATAGGGCTGGTCGCTGTCCGGCACACCCGGCATCGGGACGCCCAGCAGCCGCGCGACGATACGATTCCGCACATCATCGAGGTCGGCCACGCGACCGGCGAGATACTCACCGGCACCGGCCAGCAGCTCCCGGTACGCCGCGAAGGCGTCGTACACGGCACGCTCGGCGGTGCTGCCGACGGCGATCCGCCGGTCCACGTCCGCCATCAGCTCGGGATCCTGAGCCATCATGGCCTGTGCCTCGAGCACGGCCTGGGCTTCGCCCCCCGCCAGGTTGCCGCGCGCCATCAGGTCGGCGGCCACGGCGTCCACGGCCTGGCGGGCGCGCCCCTGCTCCCGCTCCGCCTCCTCGGCGGGGATCTGCTTGGCCGGCGGCTCCAGCACCGCCGTGCCCATGTGCCGAACCTCGCCGATCGCCACGCCATGGCTCACGCCGACGCCTCGCAGCGTTGTCTCCATCTCACCCGTCTCCGATAGTGCGGCGGGTCCCGCCGCCGCGATGGTTGTCCACTTGGCCGCCTTACGACGGCACGGCTGTCAGTTCCAGGAGAAGAGGCTGTCGCCGGCCTTCACGTCACCGCTGTCACGCAGGTCGGAAAGGGACTCGGCAGTGGCTTCCAGCGCGACGACGGGGCACACCGGGGACTTGCCGGCGGCCTCCACGGCGGCGGGGTTCCAGCGGACGATGGCCTGGCCACGCTGCACGGTGTCGCCCTTGTTGACGAGCAGCTCGAAGCCCTCGCCGTTGAGCTGCACAGTGTCGATGCCGAGGTGGGTGAGCACGCCGTGCCCGCTCTCGTCGACCACGACGAACGCGTGCGGGTGCAGGGAGACGATGACGCCGTCCACGGGCGACACGGCCTCGGAAGCCTCACGCACGGGGTCGATCGCGGTGCCCGGTCCGACCATGGCCCCGGAGAAGACCGGATCCGGCACGGCGGCCAGTCCAATGGCCCGTCCAGCGAGAGGGGACGTCACGGTGGTCATGGGAAGCCTCCAAGGAGTGGAGCTGCTTTGGCCGTCACCAGCAGTCCCGGACGGCACTGAGCAGCAGGGTATGTCATGTGAAGTGGCGGTTCCGTATGGAAGCTACCAGTAAGTGGTCTAGACCACCAACCCAGCGGATTTGCACCCTCTTCAAGGCTCCGTGTACAGTCGTACTCCTGCTCGGGACGGAGTGGCGCGCAACAGCGTCCTCGCTCGACAGCATCCAAACTTGTCAGATCCTATCTCTGGGTCTCCTTCTGCATGCCCGCAGGGGGTGGTCAGGGAGGCGGAAAAACCCTGATAGAGTTTGAGCCGCCGGAAAGGGAAACGCGAAAGCGGGAACCTGGAAAGCGCCGAGGAAATCGGATCGAGAGAAGATCTGATAGAGTCGGAAACGCAAGACCGAAGGGAAGCGCCCGGAGGAAAGCCCGAGAGGGTGAGTACAAAGGAAGCGACCGTTCCTTGAGAACTCAACAGCGTG